>NZ_CP029844.1 GCF_003268615.1 Blattabacterium clevelandi
ATGGGTTTAGTTGATTTGATAAATAATTTATTTAATCAAGAAATTGCTATAGATCTAGGGACAGCTAATACTCTTATCATGCATAACAATAAGGTTATTGTAGATTTACCTTCAATAATAGCTATAGATGTTAGAACTAAAAAAGTATTAGCTGTAGGAGAAGAAGCAAAAAAAATGCAAGGAAAAACACATGATAATATTAAAATATATAAACCATTAAAAGATGGAGTTATTGCAGATTATCAAGTTGCAGAACTTATGATAAGAGAATTTATAAAAAAAGTTCCTGGTATCAATAAAAAATTTTTTACTCCATCATTAACTATGGTGATTTGTATACCGTCCGGAATAACAGAAGTAGAAAAAAGAGCCGTAAAAGATTCTGCACAACATCTTAATGCAAAAGAAGTATATTTGATTGAAGAACCCATGGCAGCCGCAATTGGTTCTGGAATATCGGTAACTAAAGCTGAAGGAAATATGATTATTGATATTGGTGGAGGTACTACAGAATGTGGAGTAATAGCTCTAGGTGGAATTGTTTGCCAAAAATCTATTAAAATTGCTGGAGATGTTTTTACTAATGATATAGCTTATTTTCTTAGAACTAAATACAATTTATATATTGGAGAAAGAACGGCAGAAAAAATTAAAATAGACATTGGAGCAGCTGCAGAATCTATTGATAATCCACCAGAAAATATTCGTATACAAGGAAGAGATTTACCTACAGGAAAACCTAAAGAAATGAATCTTTCTTATAAAGAAACTATTCCTGCACTTGATAAATCTATTCTACGTATTGAAGATGCGGTTATGGAAACTCTTTCTAGTACTCCACCAGAACTTGCTGCAGATATTTATAAAACGGGTATATATATGGCTGGAGGGGGATCTCTTTTAAGAGGTTTAGATAGAAGAATCTCTAAAAAAACGGGGCTTTCTGTTTCTTTAGTGGAAGACCCTTTGAGAGCGGTAGTAAAAGGAACAGGTGTTGCTTTGAAAAATATTGATAAATTTACATTTTTAATGAAATAATGAAATATAGAATATTATTATGCGTGATTTTTTTTTAAAATGGCGTTTTTTTATTTTATTTATTTTATTAGAATCTACAGCACTTTTTCTCTCTTTTTCAAAAAATAATTTTCATAAAAATATTGATACTGGTTCTTCTAATTTTATTATTGGTAATATTTATGAATCTATTTATAGATTACGTCATTATTTTTTTTTAGATATTGAAAATGAAAAACTTATAAATGAAAATGTAAAATTACGTCATTTTCTTATATCCTCTAAAATAAAAAAAATTACTAAAGATTTTAAAAAAAAAAATATCGATTATTTACAACAATATATTTATACACCTGTAAAAATTATAAATAACAGTATATATGAACAGGAGAATTATATAACTATTAATAAAGGAAGTTTAGATGGAATTAAAACAGATATGGGGATAATATTATCTTATGGAATAGCTGGAATCATTATAAAAACTTCACCACATTTTAGTATAGCTATTTCTCTTTTAAATCCAAAAATTAAAGTTAATGCTAGATTAAGAAAAAATAAATATTTTGGAACGGTAAGTTGGGATGGGGTTGACCATGAATATATTGTTTTGTACGATATTCCTAGACATTCTATTTTTTATAAAGGAGAAATAGTAGAAACAGATGGAAAATCTTCAACTTTTCCTGAAGGGATCCCGATTGGTAGAGTTACTTGTTATAAATTCGATGAAAAATATGCAAATTATGTAATAAAAGTAAAACTTTTTGAAAATTTTTCTACATTAGAAAATGCTTATGTTGTGAAAAATTTATTCAAAAAAGAATGGAATAATATTCAACTTTATAAAGTTGAACATCAACAATGAATTTTATTTTTATTAGAATATTTTTCATATATGTTTTTTATATTTTTTTTCTTTTTTTAATTCAAATATCGATATTGAATCCTATATTTTTTGGATGGTATACTTATATTTATATACTTTTTGTATTAACATATCCATATCGTGGAAATAAATCTATATTTTTGTGTTTATCTTTTATAATTGGATGGATTATAGATAATTGTATGAACACTGGAGGAAATCATGCTTTTTCTACTACTTTTTCTGCTTTTTTTCGATTAAAATTACTTCAATTTTTTGACGGTAAAAATTTTCTAATAAGAAGTGATTTTTCTATTTATGAATTACCATTTATTCGAAAAATACTTTATATATTTTCATTAGTTTTTGCTCATCATTTTTCATTATTTATGTTAGAAGTATTTAAAGTTTCTTTTTTTAGTAAAATTATTTTATTGAAAACTATATTTAGCAGTATTTTGACAACAATTTTATGTATTGTATATTTTTTTTTTAGAAAAATTAAAAATTGAAAAAATTATATATATTTTATATTTTATTAAGTTCTATAGGTTTAATTTTTATAATTAGATTATTCTATTTACAAATATATACTGAAAAGTATATTTTAAATGCATTTAATACATCTATAAAACAAGAAATTATTATTCCTGAAAGGGGCTCTATTTTTGATAGAAATAATAATTTATTAGTATTTAATCAGTCTATTTATGAATTAATAGTAGTCCCCATGTTAATAGATGAAAATTTTAATATCATAGAATTCTGTAATCTTCTAGGAATAAAAAAAGATACTTTTCATAAAAATTTAAATAAAGCAAAAGCTTATTCTAAATATTTACCTTCTGTTTTTCTTCCTTTTATTTCAAAGGAAAAATTCGCTACTATACAAGAGAAACTTTATAAATATAAAGGATTTGATTGGACTAAACGGTCTCTTAGAGATTATAAAGTAGAAAGTTCCGCTAATATTTTAGGATATATAGGGGAGGTAAATCAAAAAAATATTAAGAAAGAATCTAATTATTATCAAATGGGCGATTTTATAGGATGGGCCGGAGTAGAAAAATCTTATGAAAAAATATTAAGGGGTAAAAAAGGAATAAAATATTGGATTAAAGATAGAAATGGATGTATTATAGAAAGTTATAATAATAAAAAAAATAATGTAAAATCTATTAGTGGAAATGATATTTCTTTAACTATCGATTGGAATCTTCAAAAATATGCAGAACAATTGATGTATCAAAAAAAAGGTGGGATAGTAGCTATTAATCCTAAAAATGGAGAAATATTATCTTTAGTATCCAGTCCTATTAATAATCCTAATTTATTCGTAGGGATACATCGTTCTAAAGAATTTAAAAGGTTAATTACAAATACAATAGATTATCCATTATTTGATAGAACGACACAAGCACGTTATCCCCCTGCGTCTCCATTTAAATTGTTAACAGAATTAGCAGGTCTTCAAATGGGTGTTGTAAATACAAAAACCCATTTTATATGTTATAATGGATTTAAGTTTGGAAAAAAAAAAATTCATTGTCATTCTGGGTATCATAGATTTCCAATAGGGATAGAAACTGCTGTAGCTGTATCTTGTAATAATTACTTTGCACAAGTTTATAAACGTGTAATTGAAAAATATCCAAAAAATATAACGAAAAGTGTGAATGAATGGTGTGACATTATTAAAAGTTTTGGATTTGGAAATTATTTGTATAATGATTTAGCTACTGGAGAAAAAGGAATGATTCCATCTGGAGATTATTACAATAAAAAATATGGATATTCTAAATGGAATGCTCTTACCATTATTTCAAATAGTATTGGACAAGGAGAAATTAATGTAACTCCTATTCAATTAGCTAATATGGTTTGTGCTATAGCAAATAAAGGTTTTTTTTATACTCCACATATTGTAAAATATATTAATCATCAACCTATTTCTAATTCAAACTATACTTTTGCTAAATATACTAAAGTAAAAAGTAAGTATTTTGATTACATTATTCATGGTATGGAAAAAGTTTTTGCAATTGGAACTGGAAAAAATTTTAAATCTTCATATATTAGAATGGCTGGGAAAACAGGAACTGCACAAAATTTTATTAAAATTAATCATAATACTATTACTCTTCCTGATCACTCTGTTTTTATTTTATTTGCTCCAGTAGAAGATCCTAAAATAGCTATTTCAGTTATCATAGAAAATGGAGGATTTGGATCTCGTTGGGCTGGACCTATAGCTAGTCTTATTGCAGAAAAATATATTAATAATAATGTATATAGAAAAAATCTTGAGAAAAAAATAATGACTTCAGGATTAAAAATAGTATACGATTCTATAGCAAAGATGAAAGGTTATAATAAAAAAAATACAAAATATTCTATTGATAAAAAGAAATAAAATATTATTGGTCAATATTGATTGGTGGATTGTAATAATTTATATTTTCATGATTTTTTTTGGATGTATGAACCTATGTTCTGTTTCTTATGAAAAAGCAGAAAAACAATTTATATGGATTATATTGAGTTTTATTTTCATATTTATAGTTTTTTTATTTAAACCAATACATTATAAATATTTTTCTCCATTCTTTTTTTTATTTACGTTATTTCTTTTGATCGGAGTATTTTTTTTTGGTAAAAATATAAATGGATCAAAATCTTGGTATGTTTTTGGTCCTATTAGTTTTCAACCTTCTGAATTATCTAAAATATCGACTTCTTTGATGATAGCTCGTATTATGAGTCAAGAAAATATTCAAAAAAATAAAAATACATTATTATATATATCTATAATAGTAATATTACCCACATTATTAATATTTTTTCAACCTGATCCAGGTACTTCTATAGTTTTTTCTTCATTTATTCTAACTTTTTATAGAGAAGGATTATCTGTATTTTTTATATTTTATATATTATTTTTAGTTTTTTTATTCGTTATTTCGTTAAATATTTCACCTTGGATCATTGTATTCTTTCTTTTTTTTATTTTTCTACTTATTTTTTTTTTAAAAAAAAAAAAAACCATAAATAATTTATTATTTTATATTTTTTTCTTTATCATTTTTTCTACTTTTGTTTTTGTATCTCCATTTTTTTATAAAAAATTATTGAAAAAACATCATAGAGATAGGATTAATATTCTATTTAAAAACGAATTTGATAGAAAATATAGAGAAAATATAGGATATAATCTTTTATATTCCAAAACTGCTATTGGATCTGGAAAATTTTTTGGGAAAGGATATCAAAAAGGGACCATTACAAAAGGAAAATTTGTTCCTGAACAACATACAGATTATATTTTTTGTACTGTAGGAGAAGAATGGGGATTTATAGGAAGTGTAATTTTAATTATATTTTATTTATGGTTTATTAGTCGTATTTATTTTTTATCTGAAAGACAAAAAGATCTTTTTGGAAGAATTTTTGGATATTCTGTAGGAAATATTTTTTTTATCCATATTATCCTAAATTTAGGAATGGTGATGGGTTTATTTCCAACAATAGGAATTGTTTTCCCATTTTTTAGTTATGGAGGATCTTCTATTTGGTCTTTTACTGTTTTACTATTTATTTTTATTCGATTAGATTCTTCAGATCAAACTAGTTTGATCTAAAATAGATAATATGAAATTCATATTAATGAAAAGGTCTTTTTTTTACCATACCTCCTTGCGTATTTTTTATATTTTGTGTAATAACAAAAGCTTTAGAATCTATTTTTTCTATTTCTATTTTAAGTTTATTTATTTCTAAACGAGTGACTATTGTATATATAATATTCAATTTTTTCATGTTATATCCACTTTTTCCATTATAAATGGTTACTCCAAATCCCATATTTTTAATCATCTGATGTATTTTTTTTGATTTATCAGTTATAATAGTAACACTAGTATATTCTTCTATTCCATCTATAACAAAATCAATAGTTTTAGCTGCTACTAAATAACTTAATATTGAATAAAATGCTGACTCTATTGATAAATAAAAAGAAGATATTAAAAAAATGGAAATATTAATTAATATGATAATATCACTTACAGAAAAATAAGTTATTTTTCTACTTACATAAATAGCGAATACTTCAGTTCCATCTAAAACTCCTCCTCCCCTAATAGTTAATCCTATTCCTGAACCTATAAAAAATCCTCCAAAAATAGAAGCTAACATCTTATCTTTTGTTAAAATTGGAAAATTAATAGTTATTAAAACTAATGATAATAAAAACATAGAAATCAAAGTTTTGATAGCAAAATCATGTCCTATATGTTTATATCCTAAAATAATAAAAGGAAAATTCAAAAAAATTAATAAAAATTGTAATTTTAATGGAGTTAACATATTTAACAGTAAAGAAATCCCCATTATTCCTCCATCTATAAAAGAATTTGGAATCAGAAAACTTTCTAATCCAAAAGCAACACTGTTTATCCCTAAAAAAATTTGTAGTATATATTTAAGATTTTTCAAAAAATTTGTATATTTCATTAGAATTTTTTTTTGATTAAAATTATTAAATAAATAGGGGCTGATTTTGGAATAGACAGCAAGATTATTTATGAAGGATAGCATACCGTGTCACGTAAGGTATTACACGTAAATAAAGCGTTACAAATATATAAATGGCGAAAAACAATACGCTTTTGCTGCTTAATGAAATATCATTATAGCTTAATCTGTAAGATACAGAAGTAAAATATCTCTCAGGAATTTTTCTTATAGTTTCTGATATAGAGGTACTCAAAATATAAGGATTAGAAAACGGATGATTCTCAAATTTTCTAATTATAATTTTGGAATCTAGGATTTTATTTTGGATCCAAAGTCCGATTTTAATCTGAAAAAATAAGCTTTGGATAAGTATGTAGAATTCCTTTATATTACTTGTTTGGACACGGGTTCGAATCCCGTCAGCTCCACTTTTTATACAAAAAAAAATTTATTTTTGAATTGCATTATAAATTATTATTTATAGAAAAAAAAATGTATTTTTTTTTCTATAGTATACTTTCTGGAATTTTATTGGGATTAGGATGGCCTACTAATGGTAATCCTTTATTTTTATTCATAGCTTTTATTCCTTTATTATACATAGAAGAATGTTTGAGTAATTATTTATTCTATTCTAAAAAAATTATTTTTTTCATTTTTATATTTTCTTTTCTTAGTTTTTTAATATGGAATGCTATTTCTACATGGTGGTTATCTTATGCAAAGAGACCTAATGGGGATTTTGCTATAGAAGCTTATTTAATTCCTATGCTTTTAAATGCTTTTTTTATGTCAATAGTATTTATTTTTTATTCATGGATAAAAAAAAGTGTAGACAATAAAAAAATAGGATATCTATTCTTAATTTGTATATGGATATCATTTGAAAAAATGCATTTAGAATGGGAATTATCTTGGCCTTGGTTAAATTTAGGAAATGGATTTTCTAATCATATAGATTGGATTCAATGGTATGAATATACGGGGTCATTAGGGGGTAGCATCTGGATATGGAGTGTTAATATAGGATTAATGAATTCTATTATAGAATATCAAAAAAACAATAATCAACTAAATTTATACAAAAATATTTTTATCAATGTAGGAAAAATATTTTTATTAATTTTTATTTCAAACTATATATACTTGAAATATGAAGAAAAAAAAGATGGATCTGTAGAAGTCTTCATTTTACAACCTAATATTGATCCATATTATCAGAAGTATAAAATTTCTACGGATAAATTAATTTTTCAATTGAAAAAATTAATGGATAAAAAAATATCTTTTGAAAAAAAGACATTTATTATAGCTCCAGAAACAGTTTTACCTGGAAAAGGTAAAAAAATTTCTATGGACAATATCGAAAAAGATAGAACTATTTCAATATTTAGAAATTATCTCAGTAGATTTTATCCAAAAACCGTATTTATTACAGGAGTAGAATTATATGCTTTATATCATCAATGGAATAGAAGTAAAACTTCTACTCCCATTTTTTTGGAATCTAAACACAATATACGATGGTTAGATCTATTTAATTCTATAATTCAAATTGGTGTATCTGAAAATATAAAAATTCATCATAAATCAAAACTAGTACCAGCTGTAGAAACTCTTCCTTATAAAAAAATTCTTTTCCCTATATTGGGGGATATTTTACTTAATTTTGGAGGAAGTGTAATGGAACATGGAAAATCGAAAGATCCTTTTTCCGATATATTTATACATCCTAATTTTGGAATTAAAGTAGTTCCTATTATTTGCTATGAATCTATTTTTGGAGAATACGTATCTAAATTTATTAAAAAAAATAATGCAGATTTTATAATAATAATAACTAATGATGGATGGTGGGGTAGATCACAAGGTTACAAACAACACCTTTCTTATGCTCGTCTTAGAGCAATTGAAAATAGAAAGTATATAGCTAGATCTTCCAATACCGGAGTATCTTGTTTTATTAATGAAAAAGGAGAAATAATTTCTTCTATTCCTTATGGAAAAAAAGGAATATTATCCGATAAAGTTAGCATTAATAGAAGGAAGACATTTTATACAAAAAATGGAGATTATCTAGCTAAGATAAGTTTATTAACAGTAATAATAATTTTTATTTATACCACAATATTTCGTTTTTATATAAAAAATAAGATTTGAATATTTATTATTTTTGATACATTTTTATTTTTTGATAAGATTTTCCTATATAATTTATAATATCTTCCGCTATTATAGATTCTTCATTTTTTTCTATTGAAGCTATATCTCCTGCTAAACCATGTAAGTATACACCCATAATACAAGATTGTTTGGGGGTATATCCTTGAGCTAATAAACCTGTAATCATTCCACTTAATACATCCCCACTTCCTGCGGTAGCCATTCCTGGATTTCCAGTGCTATTAAAATAAAGATTTCCATTAGGAGTTGAAATAACTGTATGTGCTCCTTTTAATACAATATAAATTTTATATTTTTTAGAAAATTTTTTTAATAAGTCTAATTTTTGATAATCATTTTTCCATGGACCACATAATCTTCTAAATTCTTTTGGATGTGGAGTAAAAATAGTTTTTTCTGGTATAAAATTGATTATTTTGAATTGATTAGATAATATATTTATAGCATCCGCATCTATGACCATAGGGATTTTATTTTTTTTATTTTTTAAAAAGAAAGATTCTAATGCATATGCAGTTATAGTTTTTCCCCCCATTCCCATTCCTATACCTATCGCATTTACATGAATATTAATAGGGATATTACTTATAAATTGATCTTCTAAATCTGTATTTATAATAGCTTCTGGTATTAGAATTTGTAAAATTTGATATCCACAACGTGGTACATATACACTCAATTTTCCAATACCAATTCGAAAACTTGCTTTTGCAGAAAGAGCTATAGATCCAATCATTCCATGATATCCTCCAATCAGTAGTCCATGACCATAGTTCCCTTTATGAGAAAATTTTTTTCTTTTTTTATATATGGATTTAATCAAAATATCATCGATATAAAAATTCTTTACATACATTTCATTTGTATAGGATTCTTTATATCCAATATTTAATAAATGCCATTTTCCAATATAGTTAGCATAATCTGATAAAAAAAAAGGTAATTTAGGACTTTGAAAAGTTAATGTATGAGTCGCTTTTATAATTCCTTCAAAATTATTTTTATTTTTTTCCATAAAAAGACCAGATGGAAGATCTATAGAAATAACGGATATAAATTTATTTTCATTATTAATATAATGAAAAAAAGATTTCCAATATTTTTTTATAGGTCTATTCAATCCTATTCCAAAAATTGCATCAATAAGTAGGCTATTTTTATTATCTAAAAAAATAGGAAAATCTTCTCCCTCATGAATAGTTTTCAATTCTATTCCTCCATACTTTAGGATTTTATTTTTATTAATGATAAATTCTGGAGAAAAATGATTAGAAATATTCAGAATATATATAGTGATTACCGTACTCCCATATTGTTGATATAACATTCTTGCTAAGGAAAGGCCATCTCCTCCATTTTTTCCATTTCCTGCTAATAATATAATTTTTTTAAGATTACGATAATTATGAATAATCCAATTCAAACAACTTTTAGCCGATCTTTCTATTAATTCTATAGAAGAAATATTTTCGTGATCAATACAATATTGATCTATTTTTTTAATTTGATTTAACGAAAGAATTTTCATTTTTTGAAATGAATTTATTATTTTTGATTAAGCAAAAATAATATATAAAACGATAAATTTAGATGGCTGAGTATAATTTAATTCTTCCATCCATGGGTGAAAGTATAGTTGAGGCTACTATCATTCGGTGGTTAAAAAAAGAAGGAGATTATATCAAAGAAGAAGATTTATTAGTGGAAATTTCTACGGATAAAGTAGATTCTGAAATTACTTCTCCAGTAAATGGAATACTGAAAAAAAAATTATTTTCTACAAATGAGGTAGCTAAAGTAGGAAGTCCTATAGCAATTCTAGAAATAGAAGATAAAGAAATTTATCTAGAAAATAGAACACGATTTTATTCCCCTTTTATACGTACCATTGCTAAAAAAGAAGGGATTAGTTTATATGAATTAGAATCTATAGAAGGAACTGGAAAAAAAGGAAGAATTAATAAAAATGATATTATAAAATATATTAGAAATAAAAAAGAAAATAAAATAGTTAATAAAAATGATACTATTTTATCTTCTACTTGTTGTCTCATAAATAATAATCAGCAGAGTAATGAAAATAAAAACGAAACCATAGTAGAAATGGATAGAATTCGTAAAATAACTTCATCTCATATGGTTTATAGTAAAAAAATATCTGCTCATGTAACATCTTTTGTAGAAGCAGATGTTACAAATATCGTTAAATGGAGAGATAAAATGAAGGATATTTTTAAGAAAAATACAGGAGAAAAATTGACTTTGATGTCTATATTTGTAGAATGTGTAGTGAAAGCTATCAAAGATTATCCTATGATCAATATATCTGTGAATGGAACTAATATTATAAAAAAAAAAAATATTCATATAGGATTAGCTACAGCATTACCTAATGGTAATCTCATTGTTCCTGTGATTAAAAATGCAGATTCTTATAGTTTGGGGGGATTAATCAAAATTATCAATAATTTAATAAAAAGAGCTAAATCTAATCAATTAAAACCTGAAGAAACTAAAGGTGGCACCTATACCATTAGTAATATAGGAAGTTTTGGAAATCTATTTGGAACTCCTATTATACATCAACCTCAAGTAGCTATTATGGGAATAGGATTAATACAAAAAAAATTATCTGTTATAGAAAAACCAGAAGGAGATTTTATTGGGATAAGACATAAGATTTATTTATCTCATTCTTATGATCATCGTGTAATAGATGGTGTACTCGGAGGTGGATTTGTTAAAAAAGTTGCCTTATATTTAGAAGAATATAAATGTTATACAAAAATAATATGAAAATAAATTTTGATGTATTGATAGAAATACCTAAAGGAAGTAGAAATAAATATGAGTTTGATAAAAAAAATAATTTAATTCGATTAGATAGGGTATTGTATTCTCCTATGAGTTATCCAACAGATTATGGTTTTATTCCAAAAACCCTTTCAAAAGATGGGGACCCATTAGACGTTTTAGTTTTTTTAACTGAACCAACTATTCCAGGATGTTTGATCAGAGTTAAACCAATTGGTATTTTTTTTATGACTGATGAAAATGGAGAAGATGAAAAAATTATTTCTGTTCCTATTTCAGATCCAAATTATAATATAATTAACGATATTGATGAAATTTCTTTTCATGCTAAAAAAGAAATTGAACATTTTTTTCTAGTATATAAAGATTTAGAAAATAAGAAAGTGATAATAGGTGATTGGAAAAATAAAGATATAGCAATTTCTATTTATAAAGAATCTTATTTAAGATATAAGAATCATAAAAACTAATGTGTATTTTTTGATATATTCAATTCTTTTAACTTTTTTTCTTTTAAAAAAGATGGAGAATTAACCATAATATCTTTTCCAGAATTGTTTTTTGGAAAAGCAATGAAATCTTTTATATTCCCTTTTCCTTCCAAAATAGATAATAATCTATCTAATCCAAATGCGATTCCTCCATGAGGAGGGGCACCATATTCAAGAGCTTTAATTAAAAATCCAAATTCAGATTTTATTTCTTTTATGGATAATCCTAAATGTTTGAAAATTAAATTTTGTATTTTTTTATCATGAATACGTATAGATCCACCACCTATTTCCACACCATTAATAATTAAATCATAGGATTTGGAACGAATATCACCTGGAAATTTTTCCAACAAATGGATATCTTCTTTTTTTGGACTAGTAAAAGGATGATGAAAAGACCTATATCTTTGGATTTTTTCATTCCACTCTAAAAGAGGTAAATCTATAATCCATAAAGGTTTA
The DNA here is from genome assembly GCF_003268615.1 of Blattabacterium clevelandi. NCBI lineage: Bacteria > Pseudomonadati > Bacteroidota > Flavobacteriia > Flavobacteriales > Blattabacteriaceae > Blattabacterium > Blattabacterium clevelandi. Next base: position 12,355 of record NZ_CP029844.1, read on the forward strand.
AATATTTGATAATTTTTTAGAAAATTTAAGCAATTTGATATATCTATACGTAATTTATTAAGTTTTATTTTATTTTGTATTTTTTTTGAAAAAAAAATAAATAATAAATCACCAGGATGAGAATCTATATTTTTGATAATTTTTACTAAATTTTCTCTAGTAAATAATTTTTTTTTTGAAGAAATAAATGTTTTATTAGGAAAAAATTTTACCCAAAAAATTTCTTGATCTTCTATTTTTGATTGTTTAATCGATTTTATTATTGAATAAATTTGATCATATGTATAATGACTGCATTTTAGTACGTTAATCACTATGATGAATTTTTTTTTTTGAAAATATTCAAATTTATTTTTTGGAATAAAATCATTGATATCCAAAATTTTTATTAAAAAACGTAGATCAGGGGTTTCAGTTCCATATTTTTTTATCGCATCAGAATAAGTAATACAAGTAAAAGGTTCTAATTGAATATTTTTTATTTTTTTGAATATATATTGAATAAAATATTCAAAAAAAAGTAGTATATCATTAACCTCTACAAAGGCCATTTCACAATCTATTTGTGTAAATTCAATTTGACGATCAGAACGAGAATCTTCATCTCGGAAACATTTTACAATTTGAAAATATTTATCTATTCCTCCTATCATCAATAATTGTTTGAATAATTGAGGAGATTGAGGTAAAGAATAAAATTGACCGGAATGAATTCTAGAAGGGACGACAAAACTCCTAGCTCCTTCTGGAGTATGGTTTATCAATAAAGGAGTTTCTATTTCTATGAATCCATTTTTAGAAAGAAAATTTCTTATTTCTATAGATATCTGATGACGAAGTATCAAATTATTTTTGATCGGATTTCTTCGGATGTCAAGATATCTATATTTCATACGACATTCTTCATCTCCATCTGTTTTATCTTCTATAATAAAAGGGGGGATAATAGATGGATTCAATATTTCTAGTTTAGAAACTAAAATTTCTATTTCTCCTGTAGATATATTGAAATTTTTAGATTTTTTTTTTACTACTTTTCCATTAACTTTAATGAGAAATTCTTTTCCTAAATTAAAGTTTTTGTGTATTAAATTTTTTGAAAAAATAAGTTGTATGATTCCAAAATAATCTCTAATGTCTATAAAAATCAAGGATCCTAAATTTCTTATTTTTTGAATCCACCCAGATAAAACCACTTCTTTACCAATATCTTTTTGACATAATTCTCCGCAATTATGTGTTCGGTAAAGCATATTAATTTTTTTTATTATTATTAGTAGATAATTCTTCATAAACCTCAACGATATCTCCATGTCTAATATTATGATAATCTTTGATTCCTAACCCACATTCATAACCTTTAGATACTTCTTTTACATCTTCTTTAAAACGTTTTAAGGAAGTTAATTCACCATTTTGGAATATAACTATTCCATCTCTAATTAATCTTACTTTTCCTTGACGTAATAATTTTCCTTCTATTACCATGCATCCAGCTATATTTCCAGTTTTTGAAATTTTAAAAATTTCTCTTATTTCTGCATTTCCTAATATTTTTTCTCTTATTTCAGGAGATAACATTCCATCCATAGCTTCTTGAAGATCATTAATAATATTGTAGATAATTGAATAAGTACGTATTTCTATATCTTCTTTTTTTGCTATATTTTTAGATCCATTATTTGGACGAACATTAAATCCTATTATAACGGCATCTGAAGCACTTGCCAATAATACATCGGATTCTGTAATTTGTCCTACTCCTTTATAGATAATATTCACCATAATTGTATTTGTAGATAATTTTTGTAATGAATCCGAAATAGCTTCTACAGAGCCATCAACATCACCTTTAAGAATTATTTTTAATTCTTTAAAATCTCCTAAGGCTATCCTTCTTCCTATTTCATCTAATGTTAGATGTTTTTGAGATCGTATATTTTGTTCTCTTTGTAATTGCTCTCTTCTTGAAGCGAGTTGTTTTGCTAGTTTTTCATCTTTAAAAACTTTAAATTTATCCCCAGCAGTAGGTGCTCCATTTAATCCTAGTATAGTAATTGGTTTGGAAGGACCTGCTGAATGAATAGATTTTCCACGTTCATCTAAAATATTTTTTACTTTTCCATGATTAATTCCTGCTAATACATAATCTCCTACTTTTAATGTTCCACTTTGCAAAAGCATGGTGGTTATATAGCCTCTACCTTTATCTAAAGAAGCTTCTATCACTGTTCCGACAGCAGGTTTATTTGGATTTGATTTTAAATCTAATAATTCTGATAATAAAAGTACTTTTTCCAATAATTTATCCACTCCAGTTCCTAATTTTGCGGATATTTCTTGAGACGGATATTTTCCTCCCCATTCTTCTACTAAGAAATTTAAATTAGCTAATTGTTCTCGAATTTTATCAGATTTTGCATTTGGTTTATCCATTTTATTGAATACAAATATCATAGGAACATTAGCCGCTTGGGCATGACTAATAGCTTCTTTTGTTTGAGGCATGACTTGATCATCTCCTGCAATCACTATGATCGCGATATCTGTAACTTGTGCTCCTCTTGCACGCATAGCTGTAAATGCTTCATGCCCTGGAGTATCTAAAAAAGTAATACTATGATTATTAGAACATTCTACACTATAGGCTGCTATATGTTGAGTAATTCCACCAGATTCACCTGCAATTACATTAGTATTTCTAATATGATCCAATAAAGATGTTTTTCCATGATCTACATGTCCCATTATAGTAATAATAGGAGGTCTAGGTTTTAAATTTTCTTCTAAATCTTTATCATCTTGAATCACTTCTTCTAAATCTAATCCTACAAATTCTACATTATATCCAAATTCATCTGTCACTAGTGTTATTATTTCTGCATCTAGTCTTTGATTCATAGTAACCATAAGTCCTAAAGACATACAAGACATAATTACATCTGTTGCATTGACGTTCATCATAGATGATAATTCATTTACAGTTGTAAATTCAGCTATTTTAAGTATTTTTTCTTTTTTTTCATTGTCTATTTCATTTTGAAGAATTCTTTTTTCTTTTTTGTATTGACGTTTTTCTTTTCTAATTTTTGAAGCTTTTGATTTTATCCCTTTCGAAGAAAGTTTTTCTAAAGTTTCTTTAATTTGTTTTTCAATTTGATCTTTTGTAATTACAGATTTTTGTGAATTTTTTTTATTTTTTGATTTTTCAATCTTTTTATAAGATGAATGGGTTAAATAAATTTTTCTTTCTTTTTCCTGTTTTTTCTTTACAGGAATATTTTTTATATCTTCAACAAAAATTTCTTTTTTAATTCTTTTTCGTCTTTTTTTAATTTGATCTTCTAGTCTTATTCTTTTTTTTTCAAATTGAGATAAATCAATCCTATCTCCTGTTAACATAACTCCATCTAATTTTTGATAGATAGTATCTATATGTTCAGGTTTTTTATCTTTATTCTGAATAGATTTATTATAAAAAGAATCTTGTTTTTTATCTATTTCTCTAATTTTTTTATTATTATAATCTTTTTTATAGGAATCCTTTTTTTTTTCTGTAAAAAATTCTTTTTTTCCATGTTTTTTTTCTAGTGTATCTATATTTATTTTTCCTATTTTTTTAAAACCAATTAAATTTTCTGATTTTGCACGAATGATTTGAGGAGAATATTTTGATTTTAGTAATTCTTCTTTTATTTTCTTTTTTTCTATTTTTTTTTGCAAAAAAACTTTTTCAGAAGCATCTCGTATTTCTTTATAAGTTTTAAATTCTCGTACAATAAATTTGTATATTTTTTCTTCTATTTTTGCATTAGGATTATTTTCTATTTTAATTCCTTTTTTTTTCAAAAAATTAACGACTCTTTTTAAGGAAATATTAAATTTAGTCAATACGTTTTTTAATCTGATTTTATCAGTCATAATAATAAAAATAAAGATAAAAATTATTTATCTATAAAAAATTAGGTATTTATATTATTTAATTCCTCTTCAAATTCTTTTTTTAGAATAAAAATTACTTTTTTAATAATTTTTTCTTCAAGATTAGTTCTTTTACTGAGATCGTTATTTCTATAATTTAAAATAGATTTTGCTGTATTTAAACCCACTTGATGGAATTTTTCAATAACTTCTGGTTCTATTTCATCAGAAAATTCCGTTAATTCTACATCATCTTCATAAGGATAATCTCTAAATATATGAATTTTATATCCAGTTAATTGACTGGCTAATCGTATATTTTGACCACCTCTACCAATAGCTTTGGATATTTCTTCTAATTTTACATATACATTTACATATTTTTGTTCTTCATTTACTTCCATCATAGAAATTTTAGCTGGGCTTAATGCTCTTGTTATATACAATTGTATATTGGTAGTATAATTAATAACATCTATATTTTCGTTTTTTAATTCTCTAACAATAGGATGAATTCTAGATCCTTTCATTCCTACACAAGCTCCAACAGGATCTATACGGTCATCATAAGATTCTACGGAAACTTTAGCTTTTTCTCCTGGAATACGTGCTACTTTTTTGACAGTAATTAATCCTTCAGATACTTCTGGAATTTCTAATTTAAAAAGTTCTTCTAAAAAAGATTCGTCTTTTCTGGTCAAAACGGCAAAAGGTTTACTATCTTTCCAATCTACTTTTTTGACCAATACTTTAACAGGATCCCCTTTACGAAAAAAATCATTTGGAATTTGTTCTTGTTTAGGTAGAACCATTTCATTTTGTTCATCATCTTTCATTATAATTTGTTTAGGTAAAATATGATATACTTCTACATTAATAATTTCTCCTATTTTACTTTTAATTTTTTTATAGGTATTAGTATTATCATATTCATTTATTTTTGAAAGTAAATTTTGTCTTAGAGATAAAATGGCTCTCCTCCCTATAGATTTCAATTCTACTTTTTCGGTTACTTCTTCTCCAATTTCAAAATCCATTTCTATTTTACGGGCTGTAGATAATTCTATTTCTTGATTTGGATCTTTTACAGTTCCATTTTTAACAACTATACGATTTCTCCAAATTTCTAAATCTCCTTGATCTGGATTAACAATAATATCGTAATTTTTAGAAGAATCATATTTTTTTTTTAATACACATCTTATAGATTCTTCTAGTATGGCCATTAAACTTACTCTATCTATGTTTTTTTCATATTTAAAATCTGAAAAAGAATCTATTAAAGCTTCATTATCCATAATTTTTAAATTTAAAAATTGAATCAAAATTTTTTATCTTTTATCTTTTATAACGTAATTCAATATCTATTATATTCTTCAATATACTAAGAAAGGATAAAATTTATTGAAAATTACTTATACTAAGTTAATTTGAATAATAGAGAGATTTATCTATATTTTTAAAAATTATTATGGAAATATTAGAAATATTTAATATTCAATATAAATGGATTTTTTATGAATTTACTCCAAATTTTTTTTTAAAAAAATGGGGTAGTATAGCCTTGATCATAATTTGTAAAATATTTTTATTTACTTGTTTATTAATTACTTTGGAATTTATTTTTAATAGGGTAGTTCGTTTGATAGGTAGAAGAATTATAAGTTCTACTCACTTTATTTGGGATAATATATTATATGAAAATAAAGTTTTTGATAGTTTAGCACATTTTTTTCCATTATCAATTGGATTTATTTTAATCAACCCAGTTTTTAAAAACTATCCTAAAATTATTCTATATCTAGAAAAAATATTTGATATATTATTTGTATTGATAATTTTACAATTTTTGATTAGAGTAGTTAATTCAATTATGAGAATTTATACTAGTGAAAATAGTCATCAAACCATTGCAGTCCGTTCTTTTTCACAATTATTAAAAATAATATCGGTTATGTTTTGTGTTTTGGTAATTATTTCTATTTTAACAAAAAATGATCTTATTACTGTTCTTACTAGTTTAGGAGCAATAACTGCTATTGTTATACTAGTTTTTAGGGATACAATCCTAGGATTTGTATCTGGAGTACAGATGGCTTCTACTAAAATGATCAAAGTAGGAGATTGGATAGGAATACATAAATATAGTATAGAAGGTACTGTAATAGAAATAAATTTAACTTCTGCAAAAATAGAAAATTTTGATAAAACTATTACAAGTGTTCCTACTTATGATCTTATATCTACTGCAGTAACTAATTTTGAGGTAATGCGTAAAAAAAATATACGTAGAATCAAAAGATCTATTTTATTTAGCATACAATCATTTCAGTTTTGTAATTCAGAAAGTTTAGAAAAATTCCAAAATTTTTATTTAATAAAAAATTATATTCATAGAAAACAAAAAGAAATAGAAATTTTTAATAAAGATCAAAATATTGATCTTAATATAGATATTAATGGAAGAAAATTAACTAACATTGGTATTTTTCGTCAATATGCATTATCTTATTTACATCAACACCCTAAAATATCTCAATCAGAAACTTTGATGGTAAGACACTTAAATCCTACACCTTATGGTCTTCCTGTCGAATTATATTGTTTTACGAATACTTCTGAATCTATAAAATATGAACAAATACAAGCTAGTGTTTTTGATCACTTATTAACAGCTTCTAAAGAATTTAGTTTAAAAGTTACACAAGTAACTACAAATATTTCTCCTTAAAATTAAATTAATATGGTCAAATTAAGTGTGAATTTAAATAAAATAGCAACATTAAGAAATTCAAGAGGAGGAAACATTCCAAATATTTTACAAGTAGCCATAGATATTCAGAAATTTGGGGCAAATGGGATTACTATTCATCCACGTCCTGATGAAAGGCATATATCCTATAAGGATGTTTATGATATAAAATCTATTATTACAACTGAATTAAACATTGAAGGGAATCCTATCAATAAATTCATGAAATTAGTATTGGATATTTTACCAAATCAAGTGACATTAGTACCTGATTTAGAAAATGTAATAACATCAAATTCCGGATGGAATACAATTCTTTATCAAGATTTTTTAACTGAAAAAATTAATAAGTTGAAAGATCATGGAATTCGTACTTCTATATTTTTAGATCCAAATCCAAAATTAGTTTCATATGCGGCTAATACAGGTGCTGATCGAATAGAGTTATATACTGAAAATTTTGCGATAGGATACGCCAATAAAAAATGGAATTGTATTCATCCTTATATTATTACAGCAAAAGAAGCTATGAATCATCATTTATTAGTTAATGCTGGACATGATTTAAATTTAGAAAATATTTCTTTTTTAATTGAAAAAATTCCAAATATCGAAGAAGTATCTATAGGTCATTCTTTGATTAGCGATTCTCTTTATATGGGATTAGAAAATACCATTCAAACTTATTTAAAAAAAATTTATAAATCTTGTAAAAAAAAGTCAATAATAGAGTAAAATATGATTTTACATTCTAAAATTTTGGGAAATGGATTCCCAATATTAGTTTTTCATGGATTATTTGGTAATGGAGAAAATTGGATATCTTTTGCAAAAAAAATTTCTAAAAAATATCAAGTTCATTTACTTGATATTAGAAATCATGGAAAAAGTTTTTTTTCAAAAAAAATGGATTATGATCTTATATCAAAAGATATTTTAGAATATATTCGTCATTATAATTTATTTCAAACAATATTGATAGGTCATTCTATTGGAGGTAGGGCTGTTATGAAATTTTCCCTCAATTATCCATTGATTCCTAAAAAAATTATAATTGTGGATATTAGTCCTAAGGCCTATTCTTCTAAATATTATAAAAATATTATTCAAATATTAAAAAGTGTAAATTTTAATGTTATTCAAACAAGAAAAGATCTTGATTTTTTTTTAAAACCATTTATTCAAAATGTAGAAGTACGATCATTTTTTTCCAAATGCACTTACAGAAAAAAAAATGGTAAATTATCTTTTTGCTTTTTTTTATTTGGAATTGAAAAAAATTATTATTCCTTAATTCATCAGGAAATTAAAGATGGTTGTTATAAAAATCCTGTACTTTTTTTACGTGGGGAATATTCTGATTACATTCTTCCTGAAGATTTTATTTTTATCAAAAAATTATTTCCAAAAGCAAAAATTATGACAGTTAATAAATCTAAACATTGGGTACATATAGATAATCCTATAGATTTTTATAAAAAAGTATCTGATTTTTTAAACGAAAAAACATAAATCTTATTTAGGTATTTTTTTAAAAAAATTACATAATTTCTAAATTTGAAAAAAAAAAACAATATTATGATCTTGGATATTAAAATGATTCGAAGTTTTTATTCAAATTTAAAATTGAGAATTAATAAAATTCGAAATAAAATAGGTAGGCCTATGAACTATTCTGAAAAAATTCTATATTCTCATATTTCAAATAAAATAAATTTAGATAATCAAGATTTTAAGGATTCTTATTTAAATTTTTTTCCGGATCGTTTAGCTATGCAAGATGCTACAGCACAAATGACCATACTTCAATTTATGAAAACTGGAAAAAATAAAACAAAAATACCTACAACGGTGCATTGCGATCATCTTATAAAATCAGTAAATGGAGCAGAAGTAGATTTAAAGGAATCTATAATAGAAAACCAAGAAATTTATGATTTTTTGAAATCGGCATCCAATAAATATGGGATAGGATTTTGGACCCCTGGATCAGGAATTATTCATCAAATTATTTTAGAAAATTATGCTTTTCCTGGAGGAATGATGATTGGAACAGATTCTCATACTCCTAATGCTGGAGGATTAGGTATGTTAGCTATAGGAATAGGAGGAGCAGATGCAGTAGAGGTTATGTCTGGATCCTTTTTAGAATTAAAAATTCCTAAAATTATTGGAGTTTATTTAAAAGGGAATTTAAATGGATGGGCTTCTCCTAAAGATGTAATATTAAAATTATCTGGAATTTTAGGTGTTTCAGGAGCTAAAGGTTTTATTATTGAATATTTTGGAGATGGTATAGAAAGTATTTCATGTACAGGTAAGGCAACTATATGTAACATGGGTGCTGAAGTTGGAGCTACTTCTTCTTTATTCCCATATGATCCAAAAATGAGGATTTTTTTAGATCAAAGTGGAAGAAAAGAAATATCTGAAATGGCAGATGAATTAAGCCAATTTTTAAAATCAGATAGAGAAGTAAATAACAATCCATATCAATATTATGATAAAATAATAGAAATAGATTTAAATATATTAGAACCGCATATAAATGGACCATTTACTCCTGATCGTGCTATTCCAATTTCTAAAATGAAAGAAGAAGTGATAAAAAATAATTGGCCTATTAAAATAGAAGTAGGATTAATCGGATCTTGTACAAATTCTTCTTATGAAGATCTATCAAAATCCATTTCTATTATTAAACAAGCAAAAAAAAAAAGATTAAAAATTTCTTCTGAATTTTTAATAACTCCAGGATCTGAAAAAGTATATCGTTTAATAAAAGAACAAGGATTTATTTCTATTTTTCATAAAATAGGTGCAAAAATTTTTTCTAATTCTTGTGGTCCTTGCATTGGACAATGGGGTAGAAAAAAAAATCATAAAAAAAGAAAAAATACAATTATTCATTCTTTTAATAGAAATTTTTCATCCCGTAATGATGGAAATCCAAAAACACATGCTTTTATAGCATCTCCGGAAATTGTTACTGCCTTAATTTTTTCCGGATATTTAACTTTTGATCCTCGAACAGATAAATTAAAAAATGAAATAGGAGAATATATAAAATTTGAAGAACCAAAATCTATAGATCTTCCTATTTGTAAAAATTTTAATTTAAAAACCTTAGGATACGAAAATCCAGAAAAAAATGGAAAAAATATATCTGTATATATAAATCCAAAATCAAAAAGAATACAAGAATTATCTGAATTTCCTTTTTGGAATAGAAAAAATTTATTAAATATTAGACTTTTAATAAAAGTAAAAGGAAAATGTACCACAGACCATATTTCTATGGCAGGACCATGGCTTAAATACAGAGGTCATCTTGAGAAAATTTCTGAAAATTTATTAATTGGAGCTGTTAATGCTTTTAATAATAAAATGAATAAAATAAAAAATATTTTTACAGGAAATTATGGAACAGTTCCCGATACTGCTAAATTTTATAAATTAAAAAAAATTCCAACTTTAATTGTTGGAGATGAAAATTATGGAGAAGGCTCTTCAAGAGAACATGCTGCTATGGAACCTCGTTTTTTAGGAGTCCGTATAGTTCTTGTAAAATCTTTTTCCAGAATACATGAAACTAATTTAAAAAAACAAGGAATTTTAGCTTTAACTTTTTTGAATTCTTCCGATTATTATAAAATTAAAGAAGAGGATATTTTTCATTTCTATATAAAAGATTTGCGTCCTAAAAAAAATATTGATGTAGAATTGATTCATAATAATGGAAAAATAGAGAAAATAAAAGTACAACATTCTTATAATAAAAGACAAATTCAATGGTTTATATTTGGCTCTTTTTTAAATTTTATTCGAGAAAAAAATAAAAATAATTTTATATGAATATTATCCATATTTTTTTATTAAAAAGTATTCGAATTTATCAAATAGTAATATCTCCCTGGATAGGAAAACATTGTAGATATATACCAACTTGTTCTGATTATATGATTCAATCTTTAATAAAATATAGCTTTTTTAAAGCAATTTTAATGAGTTTGAAAAGAATTTTTAGATGTTATCCATGGGGTAATTCAGGATACGATCCTATAAAATAAAAATTATGTTAAAATATATTAATTGGGATCCTATCCATAAATTTATTTTATGGAAAGGGGTTTCTATACATGTTTATAGTTTAATGTTTTTTCTATCTTTTGTAATAGGATGGTATATTATGAAATATATTTATAAAATAGAAAAAATTAATCAAAAGTATTTAGATACTTTATTGGTATATACAGTTTTAGGAACTATTATAGGAGCGAGATTAGGACAGATATTTTTTTATGATTTTTCATATTTTTCAGATCATTGGATAGAAGCTTTTTTTCCTGTAAAAGAAAACTATTCTCAATTAGGAATCATCAAAGGTTATGAATTTATTGGTTATAGAGGATTATCTAGTCATGGAGCTACTATAGGAATTATTTTATCTATTTTTTTTTATAGTAAAAAAATACTTAAAAAATCCTTTTTTTGGTTATGTGATAGATTATGTATTGTAGCTACATTATCTGCAGTTTTTATAAGAATTGGTAATTTTTTCAATTCTGAAATTGTAGGAATTCCATGCAATTCTTCTTTACCTTGGTCCGTTAAATTTTTACAAATGGATACAGGATATGGAGAAATAGTTCCTAGACATCCAACTCAAATATATGAATCTATTATTTATTTTTTACTTTTTTTATTTTTATATTCTTTATATAGAAAAAAAAATATTAGAAATATTACTGGATATATATCTGGAATTTTTTTTATTTTACTTTGGTCTTCTCGGTTTTTATTAGAATTTATTAAAGAACCACAAGGAGATGAAATCATAAATATGTACTCTCTAAATACGGGGCAATGGCTTAGTATACCATGCATTATTTTTGGAATATTTATTCTTTATTTTTCTAGAAAAAATAAAAGTTTTTTTTCATGAAAAAAACAAAAATTTTATTTTTATTTATTTTATTTTTTCTTTTTTCTGCTTCTGAAAAAAGTGAAAATGAAGAATCCTTATTTTTTTATGTAGGAGATCAATTAGAAATTGAATTTTTAAAACATGGAGAATTGTATATGAAAAATGAAAATTTTTTTATAAAAAAAATTGATGTAGAATTAGCCAATAAAGCTATAGAAATAAAAAATGGATTAATGTATAGATCTTTTTTAAAAGAAAATAGAGGAATGTTATTTTTATTAACCAATAAAGAAGATATTCATCAAATAAATATGAAAAATATGCGAATTCCTTTAGATATTATTTATATTGATTATTTTAATACCATTGTTTTGATCAATAAATATGTTTATCCTATGAATAGAATAGAAAAAATTAATGAAATTAATATTCCTAGAATAAAATATATTTTGGAAATTAATGCTGGTATGGCAGATAAGTGGGGTATACAACAAGGAAAAACAAAAATTTTTTTAACAAATACAAATAATAAATATTGAATATTATTTAACTTTAAAAATTTAAAATTTTATAATCATTATGGTTTTTATATCTGATCAAGCTAAAAATAAATTGATTTCCATTATGAAAGAAGAAGGACTCTATAATGATCTTTCTTTCGTCAGATTTGGTGTTAAAAACGGAGGATGTTCTGGTTTATCTTATGAACTTACTTTTGATAAAAAAAAGAAAAAAGAAGATAAACTTTTTAAATATGAAGGAATGAAAATATTAGTAGATGAAAATAGTTTCCCTTATTTAGTTGGAATAACATTAGAATATTCAGGGGGATTGAATGGAAAAGGATTTTACTTTAAAAATCCTAATGCTAAACATACTTGTGGATGCGGAAAAAGTTTTTCATCTTAATCTGAGTTATATTCCTATTATATGAAAAAAAGAAATAAAGTATTGGATAATTTTACTAGTTCTGATTATGAGTATAAATATGGATTTTATACTCCAATAGAATCGGATAAAATTCCAGCAGGATTAAATGAAAATATTATTCGAAAAATATCAGAAAAAAAGGAAGAACCAATATGGATGTTAAATTGGAGATTAGAATCCTATTCTATATGGAAAAAAATGAAAGAGCCAAATTGGGCAAATATAAAATATAAAAAACCAAATTTTCAAGAAATAAGTTATTATTCATCCCCCAAAAAAAAAATAGATCTAAATAATTTAGATCAAATGGATCCAGAATTATTAGATACATTTAATAAATTAGGAGTTCCTATAAAAAAAAATATTTCTAAAATTGCGACAGATATAGTCTTAGATTCCGTTTCTTTGGTTACTACATTTCAAAAAAAATTGGAGGATTATGGAATTATATTTTGTTCTATTAATGATGCTTTAAAAAAATTTCCAGATCTTGTAAAAAAATATTTAGGTTCTGTAGTTTCAAAAAAAGATAATTTTTATGCAGCTCTTAATTCAGCTGTATTTTCAGATGGATCTTTTTGTTATGTTCCAAAAGGAATTCGATGTCCTATGGAATTGTCTACATACTTTCGTATTAACGAAAATGGAACTGGTCAATTTGAAAGAACTTTAATTATTGCAGATAAAGAATCTTATGTTAGTTATTTAGAAGGATGTACTGCACCAAAAAGAAAAGAAAATCAATTACACGCTGCTGTAGTAGAAATTATTGCTTTGGAGAATTCTGAAATTAAATACTCTACTGTTCAAAATTGGTACCCTGGTAATAAAGAAGGTATAGGTGGTGTTTTCAATTTTGTAACAAAACGTGGATTATGTGAAAAAAAAGCTAAAATATCTTGGATACAAGTAGAAATGGGGTCTTCTATTACTTGGAAATATCCATCTTGTATTCTAAAAGGGGATTCTTCTATTGGGGAATTTTATTCTTTAGCCTTAACCAAAGATTTTCAACAAGCGGATACAGGGACGAAGATGATTCATCTTGGAAAAGATACGAAAAGTGTAATTATATCAAAGGGGATATCTTCTGGAAAATCTAAAAATAATTATAGGGGTTTAGTGAAAATTTCTTCTAAAGCTATAAAATCACGTAATTATTCTCAATGTGATTCTTTATTAATAGGAAATCAATGTCAAGCACATACTTTTCCATACATAAATGTCTATAATTCTAATTCTCAAGTAGAACATGAAGCGACTACTTCAAAAATTGGAGAAGATCAGATTTTTTATTGTAATCAACGAGGAATTGATACAGAAAGAGCAATTTTTCTTATTATAAATGGTTTTAGTAATGAAGTTTTAAAGAAATTACCAATGGAATTTGCAGTGGAAGCTCAAAATCTTTTGGAAATTTCTTTAGAGGGATCTATTGGATAACAGAAAAAATATTTTAAAAAATTATATGTTGGTTATCAACAATTTACATGTTTCTATAGAAAATAAAAAAATTCTTAAGGGAATTGATTTGAAAATTAATTCAGGAGAAATTCATGTAATTATGGGTCCTAATGGTTCTGGAAAAAGTACATTAGCTTCTGTTATTGCAGGTAAAAAAGAATATAATATCATTAAAGGAAATATTTATTTTCAGAATCAAAATTTATTAAATTTTTCTCCAGAAGAACGTGCACATTTGGGTATTTTTTTATCTTTTCAACATCCAGTAGAAATACCTGGAATTTCTGTAATTAATTTTATTAAAACAGCTATTAATGAATCTCGTAAAGCAAGAGGATTGGATAAAATGCCCGCTAAAGAAATACTTTTTAAAATGAAAGAAAAATCTGTACTTTTAAATGTTGAAAAAAATTTTTTTTATCGATCATTGAATGAAGGATTTTCAGGAGGAGAAAAAAAACGAAATGAAATATTTCAAATGTCTATGTTGGATCCATTATTATCTGTTTTAGATGAAGTAGATTCAGGATTAGATATAGATGCATTACGTATTGTTTCAAATGGAATTAATACGTTAAAAAATAATCAAAATTCTATTTTAATTATTACTCATTATAAGAGATTATTAGATTATTTATTTTCAGATTATATAATACATATTTTATATGATGGAAAAATAATTAAATCTGGAAATAAACAATTAGCTGATAAATTAGAAAAAAAAGGATATAATTGGATTATAAATGAAAATAAAGAAAATTATTTATCTAATTAATTAGATTCTAATGTTATTAAAAGATAGAATTATCTCATCATTTTCAGAATTAAATTTTAGTAAAAAGGATCCCTATTTATCTAAATTACGATATCAATCAATCAACTTTTTTAAGAAAAATGGATTCCCATCTTCTGAAAATGAAGAATGGAGAGAGACGGATATAAATTCAATTATTAATCAAGACTATAAGATTTTTTCAAAAAAAAACAAAAATTTAGAATATCATAAAATCGAAAAAATGGTTTTTCTAAAAGAAAAAAATTCTTTTCTTCTTATTTTTATTGATGGAAAATATAATTCTTATCTATCCCATAAATATAATAATAAAATAAAAAATATTATTTTATCCAATATTTATTCACAAAAAGAAGAAAAAATTAAAAAATTTTATGGTAAGCTATTACGTAAATATGATGCTTTTAATAGTTTAAATACTATTTTTTCAAATGATGGAGGATATATTTATATTCCTAATAATGTTTATTTAAAAACTCCTATAGAAATATTACATATTTATACAGGAGTAGAATCAAAAATTCTATTAAATCCAAGAAATTTAATTATAGTAGGTAAATCATCTAAGGTAAAAATTATTGAACATCATAAATCTTTAAAAAGACATTTATTATTGATCAATTCTGTTAGTGAAATTTATGCATTTGATAATAGTGAAATAGAATATTATAAAATTCAAGATGATATCAAAGGATATAATTTGATAGATAATACTTTTATTCAACAAAAATTATATAGTAAATGTTCAATTCATACTTTTTCTTTTCAAGGAAATTTTATCAGAAATAATCTAAATTTTTATTCTACCGGAGAAAATACTTCTTCTTCATTGTATGGAATTTCTCTTTTATCAGGAAAACAATTGATAGATCATCATACATTAATAGATCACTTATATTCAAATTCTCATAGTTTTCAATTATATAAAAGTATTTTATTAGAAAAATCTAAAAGTATTTTTAATGGAAAAATACTTGTTGAAAAAGGAATAAAAGGAATTAATGCTTTTCAGAAAAGTAATAATATTCTTCTTTCTGATGAAGCTTGTATATATGCAAAACCTCAATTAGAAATATTTTCTAATGAAGTGAAATGTTCACATGGTTGTACTATTGGGAATTTTCATGAATCTGATTTATTTTATTTTCAATCAAGAGGAATTTCAGAAAAAGTAGGAAAGGTTTTATTATTACTTTCTATTTTAGAGGAAGTATTAAAACCTATTAATATTTTAAAATTGAAAAATATAGTTTCTAATAAAATAAAAAAAAAATTAGGCATATATTTATAGTATATGTTTTCAAAAAAAAAAATTCAAGAAATTCGAGATCAATTTCCCATTTTAAAAAAAAAAATTTATTCAAATTCTTTAGTTTATATAGATAACGCTGCTACTACTCAAAAACCTTTTCAAGTTATTAAAGCTTCTGAAATTTATTATTCTACTATAAATTCTAATGTTCATAGAGGATTACACTTCTTAAGTCAAGAATCTACTTTTTATGTAGAAAATGTAAGAAAAAAAATTCAAAAATTTATTCATGCAAAACATTCTTCAGAAATAATCTTTACAAAGGGGACTACAGAATCTATTAATTTAGTAGCTTATAGTATTAGTTTTTTGATAAAAAAAGGAGATGAAATTATTATTTCCTATCTTGAACACCATTCTAATATTGTACCATGGCAAATTCTTTGTTCAAAAAAAGAAGCTTTATTAAAAATAATACCCATTAATCAAGATGGATTATTACAATTAGAATATTTTAATTTTTTAATTTCAGAAAAAACGAAAATTGTAGCAATTAATCATGTATCCAATGTTTTAGGAATTATAAATCCTATAAAAAATATTATTGATAAATCTCATGAATATGGAGCTTTAGTTTTGATTGATGGTGCTCAAGTTCCATCTAGTTTAGATTTAGATGTTCAAGATTTAAATGCTGATTTTTATGTATTTTCCGCACATAAAATGTATGGACCTACTGGGATTGGAATTTTATATGGAAAGGAAAAAATATTAAATCATCTTTATCCTTATCAAACTGGAGGGGAAATGATTAATAAAGTAAGTTTTGATCAAACTACTTATTCTGATTTGCCATTTAAATTTGAAGCTGGAACTCCAAATATAGAAGGAATTATTGTATGGGGGGCAGCTATAGATTTTGTAGAAAAAATAGGAGTAGAAAATATCCAACATTATAAAGAAGAACTTTTAAGTTATGCTATAAAACTTTTAAGTAAAATAGATGGAATCCAATTATATGGAGGAAGTGATTTAAAAAAAAGATCTAGTATTATATCCTTTAATTTAAGTAAATTACATTGTTTTGATGTTGGTAGTATTTTAGATCGTTTTGGAATAGCGGTACGAACTGGTCATCTTTGTGCTCAACCTTTAATGAATTTTTTTAATGTAAATGGAATGATTCGTGCTAGTTTTTCTATATATAATACTTTTGAAGAAATAGATTATTTATTTGATAGTATTTTAAAAGCAAAAAAATTTTTATTAAAGCATTAAAAATTATATATGATATACGCAATTGTAAATATTTTAGGAAATCAATTTAAACTTATTGAAAATAAATTCGTTTATATTCCTCGTTTTTCTTCTATGAATTTAGGAGAAAAAATATGGATTAATCAAGTTTTTCTATTTTCTAAAAATGGATTTACAAAAATAGGAAATCCATTTTTAGAAAATATAAGTATTCAAGTAGAAATTTTACAACATTTAAAAGGAAATAAAATAATTGTATTCAAAAAAAAAAAGAGAAAAGGATATAAAGTAAAAAATGGATTTAGACCATTTTTTACAAAAATTAAAGTGATTTCTTTTTCAGAAATTGAAAAATAAAAATATAAAAAATTTTAATTTAAAATGGCTCATAAAAAAGGTTCAGGAAGTTCTAGAAATGGTCGTGATTCAGAAGGTCGAAGATTAGGAATAAAAATATATGGAAATCAATTTGCTAAATCAGGAAATATTATTGTTCGTCAACGTGGGACAAAACATTATCCTGGAAGAAATGTAGGAATGGGTAAAGATCATACTTTATATGCTATCAAAACAGGATTTGTTATTTTTAAAAAAATAAAAAAAAACAAGTCTGTTGTATCTATTATATCAAAATAATGAAAATAAAATGAGGCTGGGTAGTTCAATAGGATAGAACAACAGTTTCCTAAACTGTAAGTTGTGGGTTCGAATCCCTCCCCGGTCACATAAAAAATAAAAAAATAATGGTCCCAGCTGGATTTGAACCAGCGACCTCCTGATTATGAGTCAGATGCTCTAACCAACTGAGCTATGGGACCTATAAATGCAATTTTACAAAAAATTCTTTATTGATTCAAAAAAAATATAATTTTTTTTTTAGTAAATTTAAGTTATAAAAATTTTAGAATAATGGATTCCATTAAAAATAAAAAAATATCTTCAATATTTTATACGGAAATAGCAGAAATACTTCATCAAGAATTTAATAATGAAAATAGAGAAGGATTTTTAATTACTTTGACTAAAGTTTGTATGAATCCCGATATGACTTTTATAAAAGGGTATATATCTATATATCCTTTTATCAAGGAAAATATTTTTAAAAAAATTAGATCAAAATCTGGATTTTATAGAAAATTATTATCTAAGAAACTTAGATATCGTGTAAAAAAAGTTCCCAAATTGGATTTTCGTTTAGAAAATTCTTTTTCAAAAAAACATTTTATTGAATAATTTTTATTGAATCCTTCTTGTTATATAGCTATACGTTATTTTTTTTCTAAAAAAAAAACTAATATTGTTAATATTATTATTTTTTTATCTATTTTATCTCTTAGTATATCTACATTTTCTCTATCTTCTATTTTATCTGTTTTCTCAGGTGTAAAAAATTTAAATATTAAATTTTATCAAAATAATTATCCGGATATAGTTATTTCTTCTTGGAAAAAAGAAAATATTTTCATAAATGATAAAATATTAAAAGAAAAAATGAAATCTATAAAAGGAATCTTTTCTTTTTCTAAAACTATGGAAAAAAAAGTGTATTTATATTATCAAAATAATAAATATTTTTTTCATTTAAAAGGAGTAGATTCTGAATATGGAAAAGTTATGAACAATTTTAAAAAAATTGTTTTTATAAATAAATCATTTTATAAAAAATTGAATATATATATAGGAATATCTTCTTTTTTACCTTTTTTTTCATTATTGTTTTTTGATAAAATAGAAAAAAATCCTACAAAAATTATTTGTTTTTTTTTTGATAAAAAAAAAACAAATAATACCCCATTAATTATACAAAAAAAAGTAAAAATAAAAGGATTATTTCATTTTAATCAAGAAGTAGATAATCAATATTTATTTTGCGATATTTCCGAAATTCAAAAATTAATTAAAAAAAAAACTTTTCATTTTCTAGAAATAAAAATTCATAAAAATGAAAATGTAAATAATATCAAAAATCTTTTAAAAAAAAAATTTGGATCTAAATTCATGATACAAACACGTATAGAAAAAGAAAAATCTTTTTCCAAAATTATTAATACGGAAAAAATATTTATCTATTTTTTATTATTTTTAATAAGTTTAATTGCTGGTTTTAATTTAATTAGTGCTATTTTCATATTACAATTAGATAAAAAAGAAAATATTTTTATATTATGGAGTTTTGGTTATTCTTTATATAAAATTAAAAAAATTTTTTTCTATATAGGTTTCATTATTACTTTTTCTGGATGGTTTTTAGGGATATGTATATCATATATTATATCTATTTTACAAGAAAAATATCATATTTTTAAAATTGGAGGAAAACTTCCTTTTCCAGTAAAATTTACAATAGAAGATTTTTTTATGACGACATGTATAATTTTAACAATAGGTATAATGATATCTTTTTTTTCATCTAAAAGAATGAATTATTTATTGATCTAAATAGTATTTTTTTAAAGGTTCTGATGCTACTACATTATAAAAAATTTTTTTTGCTTCTTTCTCGAAATCTTTAATATTTGGAAATCTATTAGAATAGTGCCCTAGTATTAATTTTTTTACTTTAGCTTTTTTTGCTATACAAGCAGCTTGGTTAGCTGTTGAATGACCTGTATTAATAGCTCTTATTTCTTCTGTTTTTAAAAAAGTTGATTCATGATATAATAAATCTATATACTTTATATGATCAATAATAGGAGAATAGTAGGAAGTATCTGAACAAAAAGCATAAGATAATATTTTAGGAGGATCAAATGTTAGTTGACAATTTGGAATTATTTTTCCTTCATTAGTTTTAAAATTTTTTCCAATTTTCAAGTCCTTATAATGTACGATATTGATATCAGGAATTTTTTTTATTTCTTCCATATTTAATTTTCTATTACTAAGTTTTTCTTTAAAAAGAAATCCATTAGTGTAAATTCTATGTTTTAATGGAATAGTATAAACTTCTATTTTTTCATTTTCCATTATTTTTTCTAATTTATTAGAGGATAATTCTATGTAATCTATACAATATTTTATTCGTGTATAAGACCATTTAAAATGAGTATTGATAATATCTTTTAATCCTTTTGGAGCGTAAATATTTACCGATTTTTCTCTTCCTAATAAATGAAAAGTAGAAAGTAATCCAATTAGTCCAAAAAAATGATCTCCATGTAAATGAGATATGAATATATGTATTATGTTATTAAATTTTATTTTTGCTTTTCTTAATTGAACTTGTGTACCTTCTCCACAATCAATAAGAAAAATAGATCCTTTCATTTCTAATATTTGAGCTGTTGGATAAAATTTTTTAGTTGGAATTGATGAATGACACCCTAAAATAGTTAATGAAGATTTTTTCATTAATAATAATATTGATGATAATTAATTCATGAATTTTATCATATTTTTAAAATATATGATTTTATAATTTTTTTTCATGTTTTTTTTCTTTTCTTAAAAAGAAAAATACAACCAACAGTTGTAATTAAACTAATAATCAAGATTAATAAAAAATTAAAACTTTTCTGTTTTGAAAAAATCTCTTCATTTTTAATGAAAAAAAACATGGTAAATAAAGCGAAAGCATTGTTAAATATATGTAATAAAATACAGTCTATTATGGAAGTTGTCGTAAAATAAATAAATCCTATAAAACTTCCAATAAAAATACCCCCTACAAATTGCCATGGATTCATGTGAGTTAATCCAAATAAAAAAGAAGAAAATAGAATAGCTTTAATTGGATGTATTTTATTTTTTAACATTCCATTTAAAATAATTCCTCTAAAAAGTACTTCTTCACATATAGGAGCTAATAATACAGTTGTAGAGAAAAAAGGAATTGGATTTTTTACTTCTTCCTTAAAAAAATCTTCAATTTCTTTATACATATTTCCTAATAATGGTCCGTCTTTTGGAACAAATGAAGAGATGTAATCATTCAATATAATTATACAAAACATTACACAAAAAAGAACTAAATAAATATACCATGGAGATATTTTAAATGATAATTCTATAATAAGATTTTTCTTTTGTGCTTGATAAGAAACAAAAATAAATAAAAAAATAAATGGAATTGTATACGATATAGAAAATATCATACTTTCAGGTAAATTTATAGTGATCAATAATTTCCTAAAAATTATATTGAAAAAATTTAAAAAAGTAAATGATAAAATTAATAGAAAAGCTTCAGTATAACTTATTTTAAAATAATTCTTCATAAAAAATAAAATTTCGTTCAATTCCTCAAATTCCTTTCTAGGAATTATGTAATATTATATACATTTTTTTGACGAAAATCTAGTATTTTTGATAGTTAATAAAATTTGATAATTCATTATATATATTTAATGAATATTGTTTGAATTTGAATTCAATCATTTTTTAATTGTATTTTTTTAATAAACAAAAAAATGAAAGTTAAAACAATTTTTTTAAAAAAAGAGGGTATAATTTATTCAAAATAAAAAATAATAAAATCTATTATGTTATATTTTGATATAAATACTTTATTTAGATCTTATAATTCTCTTATTAAGGATAAAACTATAACATCTTCTAGAATTTTTAAATATTCTAAATTATTAAAAATGGTTAAGAAATACGAGAATATATATTCTGTTAAACCTGT
Source organism: Blattabacterium clevelandi (assembly GCF_003268615.1). Classification (NCBI taxonomy): domain Bacteria; kingdom Pseudomonadati; phylum Bacteroidota; class Flavobacteriia; order Flavobacteriales; family Blattabacteriaceae; genus Blattabacterium; species Blattabacterium clevelandi. Next base: position 34,278 of record NZ_CP029844.1, read on the forward strand.
AGGATTTTCCATAGAGAAAAGAATAATTTTTAAATTTCAATGGGGAGAAGGAAATTTGAAAATTTTTATTTGGTCCCAAATGCATGGTAATGAAACTACAGGAACAAAAGCTATGTTTGATATTTTTCATTTTTTTTCAAAAGAAAAAAATCATGATTTAGTTAGATTTTTAAGGAAAAAATTAACCATTTTATTTATCCCTATGTTAAATCCTGATGGTTCTGAAAAATTTCAAAGAAGAAATTCTGTAAATATTGATTTAAATAGAGATGCAATTCGTTTACAATCTCCAGAAATTAAAATATTATTTTATGAAATAAAGAAGAATAATCCTCATATTTTATTTAATTTACATGATCAAAAAAGTATTTATAATATTGGAGATAAATATTTCAATCCATCTATTTTATCATTTTTATCTCCTTCATTAGAAGGAGATAAAAAAATAACTTTTAAAATAAAAAAATCTATGGGACTAATTTCTTCTATTGAAAAAAAAATGAGAGGAATATTACCCAGTATAGGATCTATAGGTCGATTTTCTGATAAAATATATCCTACAGCTACTGGAGATAATTTTCAAAAATTAGGTTATCCTTCTATTCTTTTTGAAGCCGGATGGTACCCTAAAGATCATCAAAAAGAGATAATTAGAAAATATAATACTTTTTCTATTCTTTTAGGTTTTTATTTTCTTTCTACTAATAAAATAAATATTGAAAAAGAATATAAATCTTATTTTTCTATTCCTGAAAATAAAAAAAATTTATTCGATAAAATTTATAGAAAAGTTCAAATAAAAAAAGGTAAATATCAATTTTTAGTTGATATAGGAATGAGGACTATAGAAAAATTTGATCCTATCCGAAAAAATATCAATTTGATTTCAAAGATTGTTGATATAGGAGATTTATCTAATTTTTTTGCATATGAAGATACTATTTTGAATGGAAAAAATTTTTATATAAAAAGAAAAAAAAAAGGTAAAAATTTTCCAGAAATTGGAGATCAAGACATATTTTATTTTTTTTAAATTTAAATTCATTTTTTAAAATTAGAAACTGTTAATTTTTTTCTATTTTTTTTTCTTCTTCTAGATAAAAGATTACGACCATTTTTTGTATTCATTCGTTTTATAAATCCATGAATATTAACTTTTTTTCTATTAGAAGGTTGGTAAGTTCTTTTCATAAAGAATTAAAATATTTATTTTATATAATTTTTTTTATAATAATTTTTTCTAATTTTTCTTCTATTATAAATATATTTTTTTTATTTTTTTCTATAATTTCAATATGATAAATTAAGGGAAAAGGTTTTTCTTTAAAAATCTTTTTTTGAAAAAAAATTTTTCCTTTTTTTAAAATTTTTGATTTTATAAAAAAAGGATTGCATAATATAGAGTTTTTTTTACATTTTTGTATATTATTTTTATTTACTTCAATTATTATTTTTTTATTTTTTATATTATTATTCAATATTTTTCGATGATAAGAAGTAGAATAATTATAGGAATAATATAAAATTATAACACCAATAATAAAACCTGTTAAAAAAAAATACAAACGCCTCATGAAATTCATAGTCAATAATAATTTACTAAAATTATTTCAATAAATGTGATAAAAATTAGTGATAAAAAACTAACAATGTTAGAGAGTAATATTCCCCCTTAATAATATTAATTAATTTATGTTGGATAAACAAAAAACCATTGCAAAAAAAATTTCTTTGCAAGGAATAGGGTTATATACTGAAAAAAAAGTTACTATTACTTTTAAACCAGCTCCAGAAAATACAGGATTTATTTTTGTTAGAACAGATATAAAAGGGAACCCTTATATGAAGGCAAATCTATCCTTTCTATTAATAAATGAAACAGAAAACGGTCTTATTTTAGAAAATAATGGATTGAAAATCCGTACGAGTGAACATGTACTTGCAGCTTTGACTGGAATGGATTTAGATAATGTTATTATAGAATTAGATAATATTGAATTTCCTATAATGGATGGATCTTCAAAATATTTTGTAGAAGCTATTGAAAAAGTTGGAATTATAGAACAAAATGTAGAAAGAAAATATTATTCAATAAAAGAAATTATATCTTATGAAGATTCAAAAACAGGAGGAGAAATTATTGCTTTACCTTCTAAAAAATTTGAAATAGTAATCTTGATGGATTTTGATTCAAAATTTATTGATACACAAAATGCTATATTAAAAAATTTAAATCAATTTAAGAAAAAAATAGCAAGTTCAAAAACTTTTTGTTTTCTTCATGAAAAAGAAAATAAAATTGTGAATAAAAAAAATTTACATTTTTTAAATTATACTTCTAACGAAATTGCTAAACATTATCTTTTAGATATTATTGGTGATTTAACTTTAATAGGAGTTAAATTAAAAGGAAAAATAATAGCTTATAAACCATGTCATTATATAAATATACAATTTGCAAAAAGATTAATAAAAAAAATTCAAATATTCAAAAAAAAAGATATTCCTAAATTTGATTTAACTAAAAATCCTCTGTTTGATATAAAAAGTATTATGAGAATTTTACCTCATAAACCTCCATTTCTTTTAGTAGATAAAATTATTGAATTAACAGAAAATTATGTAATAGGAGTAAAAAATGTAACTATGAATGAACCTTTTTTTATGGGCCATTTTCCTAAAGAACCAATAATGCCTGGAGTTTTACAAATAGAAGCTATAGCACAAGTAGGTGGAATTTTAGTTTTAAACAAATTAAAAAATCCAGAATCTTATTCTACATATTTTTTAAAAATAGATAAAGTTAAATTTAAACAAAAAGTAGTTCCTGGAGATTTACTAGTTTTTCAAGTAGATTTATTAGAGCCTATAAGAAGAGGAATTGTTCATATGAAAGGGAAAGGATATGTAAATAAAAAACTGGTAGTTGAAGCAGAAGTATTGGCAAAAATAATGAAAATTGATTGATTTTTTTTATAATTAATAAAAATTTTTTACATATTTAATTTTTAATAAAATGTATACAAATATTAGAAAAGGATTATATATATTACATAATAAGGATATATACAAAATAATCGATTTTCTTCATGTAAAACCAGGAAAAGGATATGCTTTTATAAAAAATAAATTAAAAAATATTATAACAGGTCATATTTTAGAAAATAATTTTTCAGATAAGTATAAAATAAAAAAAGAAAAAATAGAAACCGAATCATATCGATATTTATATAGATTTGAAAATTTATTTCATTTTATGAATACAAAAAGTTATGATCAAATACAAATTGAAAAAAAATTAATGAAAAATATAAAATTTTTAAAAGAAGGTATAGAGTTTACTATTTTTTTTCATTTCAAAAATAAAAATAATAAAATTATTTTTTTTATAAAAAATTCTCCTACTATTATTTTAAAAGTTAAATATACAGAATCTGTAAAAAAAGGATATACTATTAATAAAGATAGTAAAATTGCTATTTTAGAAACAAAAACTAAACTTTTAATCCCATCATTTATAAATTCTGGAGAATATATTAAAATTAATACGGATAGTAAATCTTATATAGAAAGAGTTAGAAAATTAGAAAATAATCAATAAAATATATATTTTTTTTATTGAATAGTTAGTAAGTAGTAAGTAAATTTAAAAAAATATATTAGAATATCAGATAAATAATTATGAGTATCTTGATAGATAAGAACATTCGAGTTATTGTACAAGGGTTAACTGGAAAAGAAGGTTTATTTCATACTGAAAGGATGATAAATTATGGAACAACTGTAGTTGGAGGGGTCACTCCTGGTAAAGGAGGGAAAATTTATTTAGGAGTTCCTATTTTTAATACTATGTATGAGGCAGTTAATAATACTGGTGGAAATGTAAGTGTCATTTTTGTTCCTTCTTTATTTGCTTCAGATGCTATTATGGAAGCAATTAGTATGAATATTAAAGTAATTGTATGCATTACTGAAGGAATTCCAGTTTTAGATATGATCCGAGTAAAACATTTTTTAAAAGGTAAAAAATCACGATTAATTGGTCCAAATTGTCCTGGAATTATTTCTCCGAAAAAATCAAAAGTTGGAATTATGCCTAATTTAGTTTTTAATAAAAAAGGAGGAGTAGGTATTATATCTAGATCTGGTACCCTTACTTATGAAGCTGCAGATCAAATAGTAAAATATGGATATGGAATTTCTACGGCTATTGGGATAGGAGGTGATCCTATTATTGGAATGAATATACAAGAAATTATAGAGTTATTTTTGAAAGATGATGAGACGGAATGCATTGTTATGATTGGAGAAATAGGTGGAAAATTAGAAATTGATGCTGCAGAATGGATAAAAAAATCAAAAAATAAAAAACCAATAATAGGATTTATAGCAGGTCAAACAGCTCCTAAAGGACGTACAATGGGTCATGCTGGGGCTATTATAGGAAAGACATCAGAAACTGCAAAAGTGAAAATGAATATTATGAAAAAATGTGGAATACATATTGTTTTATCTCTTGCATATATAGGAATGAAGGTGAATGAAGTTCTTCATGATCATGAAAAATAATGTAAATATGGATAAATTTTTAATAATTGGATTAGGGAATCCAGGTAGTTTATATCAAAAAACAAGACATAATTTAGGTTATTTTATTTTAGATAAAATATCAGAAAAATATTTATTTTCTTTTTCTAAAAAAAAATTAGGGTTTCTTTCAGAATTCATTTTTTATGAAAAACGAATATTTTTTCTAAAACCTTCTACTTACGTTAATGAAAGTGGTTTATCTGTTAAATATTGGATGAATAAAAAAAAAATACTATTAAAAAATATTCTTATAATATCTGATGATATTTATCTTAATTTTGGATATCTTCGTTTAAGAGGAAAAGGAGGAAATGGAGGACATAATGGATTAAAAAGTATTGAAAAAGAATTAAAAAGTTCTGATTATGCCCGTCTACGTTTTGGAATTAAAAATGATTTTTCTAAAAAAATAGATTATGTATTAGGAATTTGGAAAGAAAATGAATTAAAGGATATACTTAATAAATTAGAAATAAGTATGAATATCATATTTTCATTTATTTTAAATGGATTACAAAAAACAATGAATCTATTTAATAAAAAAAATTGATAATCATATCAAGATTATTACAATAATATATATATAAAAAAATATGAAGATATCGATTTTTATGGAATTGGTTTTAGTTTATTTAATATTATCATTATATAAAGTAAAATAATAAATTATGTATGCATAACATTCGGAATTTTTGTATCATTGCACATATAGATCATGGAAAAAGTACTTTAGCTGATCGGTTATTAGAATTTACAAAAACAGTTCCAGAAGGATATAGACATCAATTACTTGATGATATGGATTTAGAAAGAGAACGTGGTATTACTATTAAAAGTCATGCTATTCAAATGGAATACCAATATAATAATAAAGAGTATAAATTAAATTTAATAGATACTCCAGGACATGTAGATTTTTCCTATGAAGTATCACGTTCAATTGCAGCTTGTGAAGGAGCTTTATTAGTTGTTGATTGTACTAAAAGTGTACAAGCACAAACTATATCTAATCTTTATTTAGCATTAAAAAAAAATCTTGTAATTATTCCAATATTAAATAAAATTGACTTATCTAATTCAAGATCTGAAGATGTTATAGAAGAAATTATAGAACTAGTAAAATGTAAATCGGAAGATATTATTTCTGTTAGTGCTAAAAATGGATTTGGAATTAAGGAAGTTTTAGATAAAATTGTTACACATATTCCCTCTCCAAATGGGGATAAAATGGCTCCTTTACAGGCAATGATTTTTGATTCTTTTTATAATTCATTTACTGGAGTAATTGCTTATTTTAAAGTAAAAAATGGATTTATACAAAAGGGTCAAAAATTACGTTTTATGTCTACAAAAAAAATTTATTATGCTTATGAAATAGGTATTCTTAAATTAAAACGTATTTCTAAAAATAAGATTGAAGCAGGAGATGTAGGATATATCGTTTCTGGAATTAAGAATACATATGAAGTTAAAGTAGGAGATACGATCACTGATGCTAAAAAACCAGCTTTAAAATCTATTAGTGGATTTGAAGAAGTCAAACCTATGGTATTTGCTAGTGTTTATCCTGTAACTTCTGATAAGTATGAGGAATTACGTTCTGCTATGGAAAAATTACAATTGAATGATGCTTCTCTTACTTTTAGTTCTGAATCTTCACCTGCTTTAGGATTTGGATTTCATTGTGGTTTTTTAGGTGTACTTCATATGGAAGTTGTTAAAGAACGTCTTGAACGTGAATATGGAATTACCGTAATCATTACTATTCCTAATGTTTCTTATAGAGTTTTTATGAAAAAAAAATCGAATCAGGTTTTTATTATTGTAAATAATCCTTCAGATTTTCCAGAAATGGAAAAAATAAAAAAAATAGAGGAACCTTATGTTTTAGTTTCTGTTCTTACTAAAGAAAATTTCATAGGTAATGTGATATCTTTATGTATAGGAAAAAGAGGAAATATGATTGGAGATAAACATTATTTAACTTCTAGTAGAATTAAAGTTAAATTTGAAATTCCTTTATCTGAAATAATATTTGATTTTTATGATAAATTAAAAATAATATCTAAAGGATATGCTAGTTTTGATTACTATTTTTTAGATTATAGAAATTCTGATTTAAAAAAAATTACTGTATTAATTAATCATCAAAAAGTAGATGCATTATCTCTTTTAGTACATAAAGAAAAAGCTTTTTTTATAGCAAGAAAAATATGTAAAGAGTTGGCAATTTTGATTCCAAAACATCAATTTAGTATACCTATTCAAGTTTCTATTTCTGGAAAAATAATTGCCAGAGAGACTATTAAATCTCTAAGAAAAAATGTAACTGCTAAATGTTATGGAGGGGATATTTCTAGAAAAAGAAAACTTTTGGAAAAACAGAAAAAAGGAAAGAAAAAAATGCGTCAGATAGGAAAAGTAGAAATTCCTTCATCTACTTTTGTAAATTTTTTAAAAATTAATTAAAAATTTTTCAATATGGCCAAAATTAAAATAGGAATAAATGGTTTAGGAAGGATAGGGAAATTGGTTTTAATATCTGCTTTAAATAAAAATGATATTGAAGTAATATCCGTAAATGATTTGGTTCCAATAGAATATTTAGCTTATATATTAAAATACGATTCCGTTCATGGTCCTTTTAAAGGAAACATTCGTATAGAAAATAATAATTATTTAATTTTAAATGAAAAAAGAATAAAAGTAACTAATGAAAAAAATCCTGAAAATTTAAAATGGGGAAATTTAGGGGTAAATTATGTTGTTGAATCTACGGGTCTTTTTTTAACGAAAAAATTAGCTGAAATACATTTGAAATCAGGAGCTAAAAAAGTAGTATTATCGGCTCCTCCAAAGGAAGATGATATTCCTATGTATGTTATGGGAGTTAATCATGATACTATTAACTCCAATCAAGATATTATATCTAATGCTTCTTGTACTACTAATTGTTTAGCTCCAATTGTTAAGGTGTTGAATGATAATTTTGGGGTATTGGAAGGATTGATGACTACAATACATGCTTCAACTGCAACTCAAAAAATTGTAGATTCTGTTTCATATAAAGATTGGAGAGGTGGAAGATCATCCTTAATTAATATGATTCCATCATCTACTGGAGCTGCAAATGCGGTTGGAAAAATTATACCTAGTCTAAACGGAAAATTAACAGGAATGGCTTTTAGAGTTCCTATATCAGATGTATCTGTATTAGATTTAACTGTTCGTTTAAGGATGCGTACTACTTATGATTGTATTAAACATTGCATAAAAAAAGAATCTGAAACTAAATTAAAGGGAATTTTAGGATATACTGAAGAAGAAGTAGTATCTACAGATTTTATAGGAGATAAAAGAATTTCTATTTTTGATGCTAGTTCAAGTATTATGTTAAATCCTACTTTTATAAAAATAGTTTCATGGTATGATAATGAAGTGGGGTATTCTACTAAATTAATAGATCTTATTCATTATATGGGTTATCGTGATTATGGAATATAATTTAAAAATGAAAAATTTTTATTATATTTATTCGTTTTAAAAACGAAATTTTTTATACCATTACTGATCATTAGATATGGAGCTTGGATATTTTTATTATATTGAGAGATTTGATCGAAAATTTTTTGTGTTAATAAAATATTAGGTGCTTTACATTCAATAAGTATATGTGGTTTTTTATTTAAATGAACTAAAATATCTAATCTTTTATTTAATTTATTAATATGAAAAGGGTGTTCTACCCATATATCAGAATTTTTATAATTTTTTATTTTTTTTAGTAAAAAAATTATATATTGACGAATTACTTCTTCCTTAGTAAAGGAATAAAATTTTTTTCGAATTACACAAGATATATAAGTTTTATTCTTTGTTTTTTTTAAATGTAAATGATTGAAAAAAAAATCAAAAAAATACATATATATTCAATATAAAAAAAATATTTTTTATGTCAAAAAAAATAATGAATTGTGTAATTATTGGATCTGGGCCTGCTGGATATTCAGCCGCTATATATGCCGCTCGTGCAGATTTAAATCCTACCCTTTTTTTAGGATTTCAACCCGGTGGTCAATTAACATCCACTACCGATGTAGATAATTATCCTGGATTTCCAATAGGAATTAGTGGAAATGAACTCATGGAAAATTGTAAAAAACAAGCATTACGTTTCAATACTTTTATTATTCATAAAACTATTACTGAAGTATATTTATCTCATCAAAAAGGTGGGGTACATTTGATTAATGTAGAAAATAAAGAAAATATAGAAAGTAAAGGTATTATTATAGCTACAGGTTCCCGTCCTAAATTTTTGGGGATAGATAAAGAAAAAAAATTTATAGGACTTGGAGTTTCTTTTTGTGCTACTTGTGATGGTTTTTTTCATAAAGGAAAAGATGTAGCCGTTGTAGGAGGAGGTGATACTGCTTTAGAAGAAGCTAGCTATTTATCCAAAATTTGTAAAAATGTATATTTATTTGTTAGAAAAAATTATTTTAGAGCATCTAAAGCATTACAAAATCGGATTTTAACAAAAAAAAATATAAATATTTTTTTTTGTTATCAAATTATAGAAATTGTTGGAGATCGGTTTTTAGAAGGGATTAAAATAATGAATAATAAAGATCAAACTACTAGAATCCTTTTTATTAGTGGTCTATTTATATCTATAGGTCATACTCCTAATACAGAATTATTTAAAAATCAACTTAATCTAGATAAAAATGGTTATATTATTGTAGAAAAAGGGAGGACTTCTACGAATAAACCAGGTGTATTTGCTGCAGGAGATGTTCAAGATCCTATATATCGTCAAGCTATTACTTCAGCTGGAACTGGATGTATGGCCGCTTTAGATTTGGAAAGGTATTTATATTTGTATTAATAATTTAATATTTTTCATTTTTTTTGATTCATGAAAGATAACTATCATTTTTTCCATTTTTTAATTTCTCATGCCAAAAATTATGGTTTTGTTTTTCCCTCTAGTGAAATTTATGGAGGATTACATGCTATTTATGATTATGGACAATATGGAATAGAATTAAAAAATAATATTAAAGAATATTGGTGGAAGTCTATGACTCAACTTAATGAAAATATAGTTGGTATAGATACTTCTATACTTATGAATTCTGATGTTTGGAAAGCTTCTGGACATATTGAAAAATTTAATGATTTTTTAATTGACAATAAGGATTCTAAAAAAAGATATTGTCCGGAGGTATTAATTAGAGAATATGTTAATTTAATGGATAATAAAAATAAAGGTCATTTAGTAAATATTCCTAAAGAAAAAATATTATTTCGAATGTATCAATCCTTAAAAAAAAAGGATTTATTAGATATTCGTGTTTTAATTGATGAATTAAATATACCTGATCCTATATGTGGATCTCATAATTGGACAAATATTCGTTTATTTAATATGATGTTTAAAATTGAAGAAGAAAAAGGAAATTTATTATATCTACGTCCGGAAACTGCTCAGGGAATATTTTCTAATTTTTTAAATATAAAAAATTCTAGTAGGATGAAAATTCCTTTTGGAATTGCTCAAATAGGAAAATCATTTCGTAATGAAATTATTGCTAGAAAATTTATTTTTCGTATGCGTGAATTTGAACAAATGGAAATGCAATTTTTTATTTTTCCTGAAGAAGAAATGAAATGGTATGAATATTGGAAGAAAAATAGGTTAAAATGGCATTTAGAATTAAATTTAGGAAATCAAAAATATCAAATACGTGATCATGATCAACTTGCACATTATGCTAGTGTCGGATCAGATATAGAATTTAATTTTCCTTTTGGATTTAAAGAAATAGAAGGGATCCATTCCCGAAGAGATTTCGATTTAAAACAACATGAGGTTTTTTCCAAAAAAAAATTAAGAATTTTTGGAAAAAAAAAGAATTTTGGAAATTATATTCCTTATGTAATAGAAACATCCCTGGGATTAGATCGTCTTTTTTTAGCTATATTTTCTTCTTCTCTTAAAAAAGAAAAATTAGAAAATGGGAATGAACGTATTGTACTAAAATTTCCTCCTTATTTATCTCCTATAAAAGCAGCTGTATTTCCATTAGTTTTAAAAGATGGATTACCAGAAATTGCAAAACGAATATTTAATAATCTTAAAATGGATTATCAAATAATTTATGATCAAAAAAAATCTATTGGCAAACTTTATCGAAGACAAGATGCTATTGGTACTCCTCTTTGTTTTACTATAGATTATGATACTATAAAAACAAATACAGTAACTATGAGAGATAGAGATTCTATGAAACAAAAAAGAGTTCATATAAAAAATATTTCTAAAATTATAGAATATAAAACTGGAATACGAAAAATTTTAAAAAAATTATCAATATAATATATTAATTTATTAAGATATTCCTCTAATTTTTGCTCCTAATTTATTTTTTAAAAATTTTTCTATTTTTTTCATTAAATTATTAATAATAATATCGGTTAATGTTTCATTTTTACTTTCAAAAAAAAAACTTATAGTATAAGATTTTTTTGATTTTGGTAAATTTTTTCCTTCATATAAATCACATATTTTGATTTTTTTAATTAAATTTTTTTCCATTTTTTTTATTAATTGATAAACTTTTTCAAATGGAATTCTTTTTTCAATTAATAATGATAAGTCTCTTTTTGAAGTAGGATATTTAGAATATGGAATAAAAATTATTTTTTTTTCTTGAACAATAGAAATTAAATATTCCAAATCAATTTCTGCATAGAATATTTCTATATTTTTAGATATATTTTTTTGAATTTTTCCTAATTCTACAAGATTTTTATTTTTATATTTAATGGATATATTTTCTTTAAAAAGAGGATTCATAGAGGATTCTTGAGTATAATAGTTAATTCCTATTCTTTGAAAAATTTGTTCTATAATTCCTTTTAAATAAAAAAATACATAATTTTTATTTTCTGTTATTTTTCTATTATTTTTTTCTATTTCTGATATAGCAATACTAAGACAAGTTTTTTCTAAAAATTGATGATTTTTTCTATAATAAATTTTTCCAATTTCAAAAAATTTTATATTGTGACTTCCTCTATTATAATTATACTTTATGCTATCTATTATTCCAAATAATAGAGTTGAACGCATTGAATTATAATATTTATTTATAGGGTTAATAATATTAATTGATTCTCTATCAAAAAAAGAATTTAATAAAGAAGAATCTGAATTTTGATTTCTCATAGGAGAATTTATAATTTCTTGAAATCCATAATTTACCAACTGATTAAAAATAATTTTTTGTATTTTTTCTTTTGTTTTATAACAAAAATTAGGAATTGAATAGATTTTTATTTTACTGGATTTTTTTATTTGGTTTATTCCATAAATACGCAATATTTCTTCTATTAAATCTATTTCTCTTTGTACATCTATTCGATAAGGAGGAACAAGGACTAATAATGATTTTTCATTTTCTAAAATAATTACAATTTCAAGTAATGATAAAATTTTTTTGATTTTTTTTTTACATATATTTTTTCCAATAATATCCAGAATTTTTTTATAACGAAGTTTTATTTTTAATGGAAAAATTGGATTTGGATAAATATCCACTATATCAGAACTTATTTTACATTTTATAATTTCTTTAAGAAGATATACCATTCTTTGTAAGGCATATACTGTTTGATTAGGATCTATCCCTTTTTCAAATAGAAATCTATCGTCAGTTTTGATTATATGTTTTATTCCAATAGAACGAATATCAATAGGATTAAAATATGCACTTCCTAAAAAAATATTTTTTGTTTTTATACTAATATTTGAATTATGACTATTTATAATTCCAGCTATAGATAAAGGATTTTTTGTATCAGATATAATTAAATCTTTTTCATCTAATTCTTTTATAATATTATCTTCAGATTGAAAATAAGTCTTATTTTTTGCATTTTTTATAATTATTTTTTCTCCTTTTATTTTGTCCATATCAAAAATATGTATAGGTTGACCTAATTCATGCATTACAAAATTTTTTATATCTATTACATTATTAATGGATTTGATTCCTATTGATTTTAATTGATCATTTAACCAATCTGGAGATGAATCTATTTTTATTTTAGAAAGAGCTATTCCAGAATATCTTCTGCATTTTTTTTCTTCTTCAATTAATATTGTAAAACAATATTTGTTAAGATCTTTTTTATCATTATTTATTATAGGTTTTGATAAAATAGGTTTATATCCACGATAAGTTAAAATAGCATATAAATCACGAGCGATTCCATAATGACTCATAGCATCGGAACGATTAGGTGTAATATCTATATCTAGAATAGTATCTTCTCTATTATTTTTTGTAGTAATTTTACTTACATTTTTTACCGATAATCCAATATCGGTTAATATATTCGATATTTTTTTAGAATTAAGATTAACGGAAATATATTTTTTAAGCCAATTATATGATATTCTCATATTATTACAGACATAATCAATATTAAAATTGATTCTTTTTTTTTTATATTATTAGAATAAGGTCTAATAATACCAGTTTTATTTGAATTGCACAATTCAAAACTGATAAAATTTTCATTAAAAGAAGATAATGATTCTATTAAAAATTTAGAATTAAACCCCATTTTAATATATTCACCTTGACACTTTTCATAAATAGATTTACATTGTATTTTTGAATAATTAGAAATAATGGAATCTTCTTCATAAATTTTTAATTTATTATTCTTTAAATAAAATCGAATAAAACTTATTTTTTTTTTAGAAAAAATAGAGATTCTTTTAATAGAATTTAGAAATAAAAGTCGATTAACAATGAATGATATATCTTTATTTTTAGGAATTACAGAGTTAAAATCTGGATATTTTTCATTAATTAATCTACATAAAAAAGTTTTATTTTTAAAATTAAATTTAATTATATCAATTTTTTTATATTCAATATCAACAATACTTTTTTCGTGTTCTTCATTTAAAATATTTTGAAGTATATGAAGAGATTTTTTATGTATAGTAAATTTAATGGAATAATTAAATCTAATATTATATATAGTATATTTTACCAATTTATAAGTATCCGTAGCTACAAAAGTAGATCCATATGGAGAAAAATGAAAAAAAACTCCATTCATAATGGGATTTAAATATTCATTTCCTGTTGCAAATAAAGTTTTTTTTAAAATTTTTAAAAGTATTTTTGAATATAAAATAATTTTTTTAGTTTTTTTTACTACTAAAAAAGTATTTGAATAGTTATTTATAGATTTAATTTCATTAGATATACTAGGAATAGGATAACTACCTTGTTTAGAATAAATATTAAGTATATTTTTTTCTTTTTTTATAAGAAGAGGCTCTTCAGGAAAGGTATTTAAAATATCTATCATCAATTTGGGATGAATAGCTATTTTTTCTTTTGATTTTTTTTTTACACATACTTTTATTTCTGTAGTAAGAATGTTATTTTCTGAATCTGAAATTATAATGATTAATTTTTCTTCGAAAAGTTCAAAAAGAAAATATTTTGAATTATTTTTTATAATTTTATGTAAAACACATAATTTTTGTAAAAGATAAAAACTAGAAACAAAAAAATGCATGTTATATTTTTTAAACAGAATAATAGCGTGAGGGGGAATTGAACCCCCGACCTCTGGGTTATGAATCCAACGCTCTAACCATCTGAGCTATCACGCCTTATGTTTTTAATCTAGAAAAAATCATAAATCTTATAAAAGATACCTATAAAAAATGAAAGTTAATCTATTTTTAGATTATATAATAATACATTTTTAATATTATGACTTTTGATTTAAGTGATTATAGAAAAATTTATAAAAAAAAAAATTTAATAGAATCCGATGTTCCATCGGATCCTTTAAAATTATTTCATAATTGGTTTCAAGAAGAAAAAAATATTCATAAAATACATAAAAAAATAAATGAAGAAACTAATGCTATGTCTATTTCAACTATAGGAAAAGATGGAGTTCCTGAAACTAGAATTGTTTTGTTAAAAATGTATTCTCAAGAAGGGTTTATTTTTTATACAAATTATTATAGCTTGAAAGGAAGATCTATTCAAAAAAATCCAAAAGTATGTATTTCTTTTTATTGGCCAAATACAGAAAGACAAATTATTATTCAAGGAGATGTTTTAAAATTATCAAAAAATGAATCGGATGAATATTTTTATAAAAGACCAAAAAAAAATCAAATAGGATGTTGGGCTTCTAAACAAAGTGTCATTATTCCATCTAAAGAATATTTATGTATTCAATATCAAAAATGGACTCATTTTTTTAAAATACACATGATAAAACGTCCTTTTTATTGGGGTGGATATATCGTAAAACCTTATAAAATGGAATTTTGGCAAGGACAACCTAATAGACTTCATGATAGGTTAATTTACAGTTTAGAAAAAAAACGGAATAAATGGAAATTATATCGGTTATCTCCATAAATAATAAAGAAGATAAGGTGATTATCTCACTTTATCTTCATGAAAAAAAATTACAAATTCGTTAGTTCTGCACCTATTTTAAATTTAGCAACCTTTTTTCCTGGAATAAAAATTTTTTTTCCTGTTCTAGGATTAATTCCATTTCTTGGATTCCTTTCTATAACAGAAAAGGTTCCAAATCCAACTAAGGTAACTTTATCTCCTTTTTTTAGGGATTCAATTACGGTTTCAATAAATGCATCTATAATATTTTTCGCTTTTATTTTTGTAATCCCGGTTTTTTCAGCTATTGAATTAACCAATTCTGTTTTGTTCATTATACAATTAATTTAATTTTAATTAACTATAAAACAACATTTTTATAATTAATGATAGCAAATATAATGGATAAATATGTATGACTGAGTAAAAATTTTTTGTTATCGAACAAAAATATTTTTTCTTATTTTGATTCCATTAATTAAATTTTTTATATTCATTTTTTTTTTTCCTTCTATTTGTCCTTCAATAATAGAGATAAATCCCTCTTTTACCGAAATTTTCATTTCAGATTCTGAAAAAATTACAAATCCAATTGGAAAAAAATGTATTTTTTTTATTGTTTTAACAATGAAAATTTTAAATCTAAAAAATTTTTTTTCCTCAAAAAATAAAAATGTCCATGCTGTAGGATAAGGACTAAGTCCTCGTATTTTATTATAAATAACTTCTATAGAAGTTTCTTTCCAAAAAATTCTACAATCTATAGTATATATTTTTGGAGCATATTTTAGTATTGAAAAAGATTTTTGAAATTGGGGTTTTATTTTTTTTTGAAGAATTCCTTCTAGTGTTTTTATGATCATAGATCCACTCAATTTTTTTAATTTATTTTCAAGTGTACCAGCAGTTTCTTCTTTTTTTATTTTTATTTTTTTTTGTAAAAGAATTTTTCCAGAATCAACTTGATTATTTACCATAAAAGTAGTTAATCCAGTTTGATTTTCTCCATTAATAATTGCCCAATTAATAGGAGCTGCTCCTCTATATTGAGGTAGTAAAGAAGCATGTAGATTAAAGGTTCCCATTTTTGGATACCCCCAAACTTCTTTAGGTAAAATTCTAAATGAAACTATAATTTGTATATCTGCTTTCCATATTTTTAAATTTTTTAAAAAAGAAGAATCTAGAAGATTTTTTGGTTGTAAAATAGGAATATGATTTTCTAATGCATATTTTTTAACAGATGTATTATTTATTTTATTTTTTTTATTAAAAATAGAATCAGGATTTGTAATTATTCCTACAATATTATATCGTCTAATATAAAGTTCTTTTAAAGAAAAAAGGGAAAAAGGAGTAGAACCTATAAATACAATTCTAGGAAAATTTTTCATATATAAATAATATTAAACTATTTTATTTGTAATTTAAATTCACTAATTTTATCTTGTAATACGAAATAGTTCATTTATTTTTGAAAATCAAACCTAAACAATAATTTATCAAATTTTCAAATATAATTCAAAAATAAATATCAATAGGTAATAAAATATGTATTGGACTTTAGAATTAGCTTCTCATTTAGAAGATGCTCCTTGGCCAGCTTCAAAAGATGAATTAATCGATTTTGCTATTCGAACAGGTGCTCCATTGGAAGTTGTGGAAAATCTTCAGCAGTTAGAAAATGGAGAAGGAGAAATTTTTGAATCTATAGAAGATATATGGGCAGATTATCCACGGGATGACGAAGATTTTTATTGGAATAGAGACGAATATGAACTTTAACTGAAAACTACGTTTAATTATTATAATTGATGAGTTTTTTTGGAAAAATATTAAAAAAATTATTAGGGAATAAAAATGAAAAGGACCTTCAAAAAGTTAGAAGTCTTTTGATTCATATTAAGGAGGAAGAGAAAAAAATATTATCGTTATCTGATGATGAATTAAGAAATAAAACTCAAGAATTTAAAAATATTATCAAATTATCTACGAAACAGTTTTATGAAAAAAAAGAATCTCTTATAAAAAAAGTAGAAAAAAAGTTTTGTAATATACTGACTTTAGAAGAAGTAAAATTAAATAAAGAAAAAATTAAGGAAGAATGTTATAAAGTAGAACAAAAAGTATTAATGAATCTTTTATCAAAAGCTTTTGCTGTTATTAAAGAAACTGCTAAACGTTTTAAAGAAAAAAAACAACTTATAGTAAAATTAACGGCTTTTGATGAAGAATTATCAAAAATTAAACCTTATGTTTTATTAAGCAATAATATAGCTATTTGGAAGAATAAATGGGATGCCTATGGAAAATCTGTAATCTGGGATATGGTACACTATGATGTTCAATTAATGGGTGGGATTGTCCTTCATCAAGGAAAAATTGCCGAGATGGCTACTGGAGAAGGAAAAACTTTTGTAGCTACTTTATCCGCTTATTTAAATGCTCTTTCTGGAAGAGGAGTTCATATTGTAACAGTTAATAATTATTTATCTAAAAGGGATACAAATTGGATGGCACCTTTAATGGAATTTCACGGATTAAGAGTAGAGTGTATTGATGATTATCCATCTTCTAATATTTATATGCGTAAGAAAGCTTATAAAGCAGATATTACTTATGGTACCAATAACGAATTTGGATTTGATTATTTACGTGATAATATGGTTTCTTCTAAAGAAGATTTGGTTCAAAGGGAATTAAATTACGCTATTATAGACGAAATTGATTCTGTTTTAATAGATGAGGCACGGACTCCTTTAGTTATTTCAGGTCCAGTTCATTCTCATCATGATAATAAAGAGGAATTTAAATTGTTAAAAAATAAAGTAGAATATCTTGTAAAAAAGCAAAATTTAGAAATTAAAAATTTATTTTATGAATCGAAAAATTTAATTAAATCTGGAGATAATAAATTAGGAGGATTGAAACTTTTTCAAGTATATAGAGGATTACCAAAAAAAAAATCCTTAATTAAATTTTTAAGTAAAGATAAGAATCGTTTACTTTTACAAAAAGTAGAAAGTTATTATTTACAAGATAACGGAAGAGAAATGTATAAAGTAGATAAAGATCTTTATTTTGTTATAGATGAAAAAAATAATACTGTAGAATTAACGGATAAGGGAATTGAATTTTTATCTCAAAATGTAAAAGACATCAGATTTTTTGTATTGCCTGATATTAATTTAGAAATTACTGAATTAGAAAAAAACAATTTTCCTAAAGAAAAAGAAATAAAAGAAAAAGAAAAACTTTTAAATAATTTTACAGTTAAATTACAACGTCTACATACAATCAATCAACTTCTGAAGGCTTATACTTTATTTGAAAGAGATATAGATTATGTAGTTTTAGAAGGAAAAGTAAAAATAGTGGATGAACAAACTGGTCGTATAATGGAAGGAAGACGTTATTCAGATGGAATTCATCAAGCTATTGAAGCAAAAGAAAATGTAAAAATAGAATCTTCTAGTCAAACTTTTGCAACTATTACTTTACAAAACTATTTTAGAATGTATAAAAAAATATCTGGAATGACAGGAACAGCGGAAACAGAATCCGGAGAATTTTTTCACATTTATAAATTGGATGTTATAGTTATTCCTACACATAGGAAAATACAAAGGATGGATTTACAAGATCTTGTTTTTAAAACAAAACGTGAAAAATATAATGCTATTTTAGAAAAAATTATTTATTTATCTAAATATGAAAAACGTCCCGTACTTGTTGGAACAACTTCTGTTGAAGTATCTGAGTTTCTTAGTAGAGCTTTAAAATTTAGAAAAATTAAACATAATGTTTTAAATGCAAAATTACATGATAAAGAAGCAGAAATTATAGAAAAAGCAGGACTACCTGGATCTGTAACTATAGCGACTAATATGGCTGGTAGAGGAACAGATATAAAACTTTCAAAAGAAGTTGTAAAATATGGGGGACTTTATGTTTTAGGAACTGAAAGACATGATTCTAGAAGAGTAGACAATCAATTAAGGGGACGATCTGGGCGTCAAGGGGATCCAGGAAGTTCTCAATTTTATGTATCTCTAGAGGATAATTTAATTCGTTTATTTATAGATTCAGAAAGATTATCTAAATTAATGGATCGTTTTGGACATAAAGAAGGTGATATTATCCAACATTCTTTATTGACGAAATCTATAGAAAGAGCACAAAAGAAAATAGAATATAATAATTTTAGTATTCGAAAACGTTTGTTAGATTATGATGATGTTATTAATAAACAACGAGAGTTTATTTATAAAAAGCGTAAGAATGCTTTATGTGGAAAAGATCTTAGTTTAGATATTTCTAATATGGTATATGTTTTATTGGATATTATGATACTGGTGAATAAATCTTTAAATGATTTTAAAAATTTGGAATACGAATTTTTTCAAATTTTTGGAATTGAGTTTCCTATACCAGAAAGTGAATTTTTTTTATATAAAGAACGAGATTGTATCAATAAAATTCATGATTTAATTATAAATTTTTATGAAAAAAAAAAAGAAAAAAGAATTTATCAAGAAATTTATCCTATTATATCCAATATTTTTGAAAAAAATCATATAGATTGTCAAGTTAAGATAACATTTACAGATGGTATTACTAATATTAGCTCTGAATATAGCTTAAAAGAAAGTTATCAAGATCGAGGGGTATCGTTATTATCTATATTTGAAAAAAAAACTATATTATGTTTTCTAGATGAAAAATGGAAAGAACATTTACGGGAAATGGATAATTTACGATATTCGGTACAAAATGCCGTTTTTGAACAAAAAGATCCTCTTATAGTTTACAAACAAAATGCTTTTAATTTATTTCAAGAAAGAGTTTATGAAATTAATAAAAAAATTATTTCTTTTTTTATTAAGTCTACTATCATGAAAGGTAATATTTTATGTATTCCGAAAAATAATAGGATAATAGATTTTTTTTTAAAAGGAAAAAATGGTAAAAAATTAGGGAGAAATAATAAAATTATTATCCGTCATTTAGTTACAGGAAAAACCAAAAATATTAAATTAAAACAGGTTGATTTTTTTTTGAAAAAAGGAGATTGGATTATAGAAGAGGATTTTTTTTAGTTAGAAACATTCGATTGTGTTAATTAGAAATAAAACGTATATTTTTTATTATAATTTTATTTGTAGTTTTTTTTTATTTTGGGGTTAGTTTATGTTCCATAAGAAAAAAATATGATAATATTAATGAAATTCCATATAATACATTTGGTGTTGTTTTAGGAACTTCTAAATATTTACATGGTGGGGGGATCAATGCCTATTTTAAATATAGAATAGATGCAGCTTTTTTTCTTTTCTCTCATAAAAAAATTCGTTACATTATTGTTAGTGGAGATAATAGAGAAAAAAATTATAATGAACCAAAAATGATGAAAAAAGAATTAATAAAAAAAGGAATTCCCGATTATTTTATATATGAAGACTTTTTTGGAATTAGTACTATACATTCTGTATTAAGAGTTTATAAAATTTTTAATCAAAAAAAATTTACCATTATTTCTCAAAAATTTCATAATGAAAGAGCCATATTTATTGGAAATTGTTTAGGATTAGATATCATAGGTTTTAACGCAAAAAATATTCCTTTTGATTGGAAAATACAGATTAGGGAAATTTTCGCTAGAATTAAAGCTATATTGGACATATTTTTATTTTTTTTTAAACAAAAAAATTAAGATAAATAGGATAAATATTTTTTTAGTATTTCTGCGTTATTAGATTTTTGAGTATTAATTTCTAAAAGAAAAGGTCTATCCGATTTATTCCAAAAAATATACAAACTATTTTTTAAAGAAAGGTTATCGGATACTATTTCATATTTCCAATTATGCATTTCACAAATTTTTTTTGCAGTAAAAAAATGTTTTGTTTCAAAAAAATTAAAAATTTTTTTAGAAATTTTTTTTTCTGATAAAAATCTGAAAATATTTCCTCCTCCATTGTTCATAAGTATAATACGGAAATTGTTTGGAGTATAATTGTTCCATAAAGCATTACTATCATAAAAAAAACTGATATCACCAATAATTAAAGTTACTATTTTTTTGCTTTTTACAGCATAACCTATAGCAGTAGAAACACACCCCTCTATTCCTGAAGTTCCTCTATTACAATAAGATTTAACAGAATATTTTTTTTTATCAAAAAGTTGATAATAGCGTATTATAGTACTGTTTCCTAATTGTAAAATGGAATATTTAGGAATAGATTTAAATATCAAAAATAAAACTTTAAGATCTGAAAAACTTTTTTCTTTTTTTAAAAAAAAATTATTTTTTTTTCTTCTTTTTTTTCTCAATATTTCCCATCTATATCTATAATCAGAGGATTGTAAATTATTTCCATGAAATATTTTGAAAAAAAATTCAGGTTTTATTGACCAAAAATTCGTTAGACTATAATAAGTATCTGGGTAATTTTTTATATTTTCTCCTATATGCCAATGATATATAGGTGGGTATTTTCGTAAAAAAAATTTTATTTTTTTAGATATAATATTTCCACCAATAGTTAATAAAATATTGGGTTTTAAATTTATCCATTCTTTATTTTTTATACTAAAAACAAGTTGATCTATACATGAAAAAAATAATTTTCCGTATAAATGAGATGTAGTTTCGGTAAAAATGACTATAGAAGAATCTAGACTTAATTTTTTTAAAATTTTTTCCAATTTTTTTTCTGAATGATATAATCCTAATAAAATCATTTTTTTTTTGGATTTTTTCCATATAAATTCTTCTTTTTTATAATATTTAGATTTTTCAATATAATTTATTACAGGTAAAGTTTTTATAATTTTAGGTTTTACTTGTAAAAAATTTGTAGTCTCATAAAGAGGTTCTGAAAAAGGGATATTAATATGTATAGGTTTTTTTTTAAAAATACATTTATTAATAGATTCATTGATTAATCTATCATTATACCATAATCCTAATTTAGATTCTTCTTCTGTTAATTGAATAGAAGATTCGACATGATTTTGAAAAATATTTTCTTGATCAATAGATTGTCCTTCAAGAATATCTATAATTTTTTTTGGTCTATCTGCAGTAATAAAAATAAGTGGAATATTTTGATAAAATGCTTCCGTAACTGCAGGATAATAGTTTACTACAGAAGACCCAGAAGTACAACTAAGAACTACAGGTTTTTTTATTTTTTGCGCTATTCCTAAAGCAAAAAATCCAGCACAACGCTCGTCGACAATACTATAAGTTTTGAATGAATTATGCTGTGTAAAATGGATAATTATGGGAGCATTTCTAGAACCTGGAGATATTATTATATGAAATATTGATTTTGATATTAATATTTCACCTAAACTTTGTACTATTTTTTTATTCGAATACATTTTAAAAAAAATTAAATCATTCCTCCATTAACATTAAATACGGATCCAGTAATATAATTAGATAAATCAGAAGCTAGAAATAAACTACAGTTAGCTACATCTTGAGGTATTCCAGGTCTCTTTAATGAAATTTTATTGATCCAATTTTTTTTTATTTTTAATTGAATATGCGAATTCATTTTTGTAGAAATATAGCCAGGTGCTATAACATTACAACGAATATTTTTTTTTCCTAATTCTTTAGATATTGATTTAGTAAATCCTATAATTCCTGCTTTAGATGCTGAATAATTAGATTGTCCTGAATTTCCGGTTATTCCTATGATAGAACTCATATTAATAATACTTCCATTTTTTTGTTTTATCATAGGAAATATTACATATTTGGTTAAATTAAAAATAGAATAAATATTAGTTCTAATGACTTGATCCCAATCTGTTTCCGACATTCTAAATAAAAAGTTATCTTTTATAATTCCTGCATTATTCACTAATATATCTATAACTCCAAATTTTTCTATAACTTTTTTAACTAATTCTTTTGAAGAATTTAAATTTTTAAGATCAATTTTGTATGAAACTACCGAATCTCCCAATTCATCAGATAATTTTTTAGCATTTTTATTTGAAGAAAAAAAGGTAAAAATAACCTTTGCACCATTTTTTACAAATGTTTTCACAATAGATTTTCCTATATCTCCTGATCCACCTGTAACTATGGCTATTTTTCCATTTAAAAGTTTCATATATATTTTTTATTTTTTTTGACAAAATTTAATATTTTCTATTAATTGAAGTACCATATTTAATTGTTTTTCAGTACTAATCAATGTACTATCTATTTCTATAGAATCTTTTGGTTTTTTAAGTGGAGAAATTTTTCTATATAAATCCATCATATCTCTATAAAAAATATTTTTTTTTACTTCTTCATAAGAAATTTTTTTCCCTTTTTTTTTAAGATATTCAAATCTTCTATAAGAACGAATTTCTATAGATCCTTTCATAAAAATTTTTAAATCCGATTTAGGAAATATATTAGATCCTATATCTCTCCCATCCATAACAATTCCTTGTTTATTTTCAAAATTTCTTTGTATAATTGTTAGTTTTTCTCGAATTTCTGGAATACTAGCTATTAAACTAACTTTATTAGTTACTTCTATTGATCGAATTTTAGATTGAACATTTTCTTTATTGATAAGGATATCAGTTCTATTTAATTTATTATTCCATTTAAATTGGAAATTTATATTTATCAAAAAAGGAAGAAAATTTTTTATATTCCACAAATCACTATGAAAAATTTTTTTTCTAATAGCTAATAATGTTATACTTCTATACATAGCTCCGGTATCTATATAAGTATATTTTAATTTTTTAGAAAGATTTTTAGCTAAAGTACTTTTTCCAGAAGCTGAATATCCATCTATAGCTATAATCATTTTTCGATTCATAATGGAGAATAAATTAATTCGTACTTGTATGATAATAATTTATAATAAAGTTTAACAGATAAAAAATCTGTAGAAAAATCTTTTTCATTGGGTAAAAGTTCAACAATATCAAAACCTATAATTTGTTTATTTTCAAAAACCATTTTTAAAAATTTTAAAATTTCGTACCAAAAAAAACCTCCTGGTTCTGGAGTTCCTGTAGATGGGGCTATACTTGGATCAAAAACATCTATATCTATACTTATAAATACATTTTTAGATAATCTTTGAATTGCTTTTTTCATCCATAAATCATTTTGATATATTTCATGGAAATAAAAAATATTATCATTTTGGATATACCTTTTTTCTAGTATATTCATACTTCGAATTCCTATTTGTATAATTGGATATTTTTTTGAAGCTTCATACATAGAACAAGCGTGATTATAAGGATCACCATTGTATGTAGGACGTAAATCTGTATGTGCATCCATGTGAAGAATACTCATATCAGGATATTTTTCTCCAAATGCGCGAATACTTCCTATAGATATGGAATGGACACCACCGATTAGAGTTACAAATTTTTTTTTAAAAAGATATTTTTTAGTAATATCGTATACTTTTTCTATCATTTTTTTGGAAGAAAATGAATAATTACTTATAGGAGGATAAGAAATATATATCCCTCTTTTATAAACTTCAGAATTAGTTTCTATATCATATAATTCCATATGTTCTGATGCAGATAAAAATGCTTTAGGACCTTTTTTAGACCCTTTTTTCCACGTTCCTGTATAATCATATGGTACAGGAATAAGGACAATTTTAGATTTTTCAAGAGTAGCATATTTTTTAGGAATTCCAGCAAAAGTTTTTGTTTTCATAAAAAATATTATTTTCAATAACCTAATATTTTTAATATTTCTTCATGTTTTTGTGAATAACGAAATATTTTATATACTAAGTTTTTTTTTTCGTCATAATTGATTAATATATGGATTGGTTGGGGTATGAGACAATGATGTACCCCTCCATATCCACTTATTGTATCTTGATATGCTCCAGTATTAAAAAATCCAATATAAAGCGGTTTTTTTTCACGAAAACAGGGAAGATATATCGCATTCATATGTTGTTCTGAATTATAATAATCATCACTATCACAGGTTAATCCACCTAAAAATACTCTTTCATAAGAATCATTCCAACGATTTATCGCCATCATAATAAACCGACTATTTATAGCCCAAGTATCCGGAAGAGTTGTCATAAAAGAACTATCTATCATATTCCATTTTTCTCTATCATTTTGCTTTTTTTGATTAAGTATTTTATAAATAATTCCACCACTTTCTCCTACTGTATAGGCCCCAAATTCTGTATATATATGTGGCTCTAAAATATTCTCATTTTTACAAAATTTTTTTATTTGATAAACAATTTCATTGGTTATGTATTCATAGTCGTATTTAAATGACATAGATGTTTTAATAGGGAACCCGCCTCCTATATTTAGGATATCTAATTCAGGTGCAATTTTTTTTAATTTAGCGTAAATATGTAAACATTTAAAAAGTTCATTCCAGTAATAAGAGGTATCTTTTATTCCTGTATTTATAAAAAAATGTAACATTTTTAGTACTATTTTTGAATTATTTTTTATTTTATTTAAATAAAAAATAAGAATATCTTTATATCCTATTCCTAATCGAGAAGTATAAAATTCAAATTTTGGTTCTTCTTCAGATGCAATACGTATGCCTAATTTAAATGGATAATGTATAAAAAAACTTAATTTTTCCAATTCATCATAATTATCTAATATTGGAATAGTATTGTAAAAACCATTGTTAATTAATTCTGATATATTTTTTATATAGTTATGAGTTTTAAATCCATTACAAATAATTTCAATATTTTTATTCATTTTACCTTTTTGATAAAGATTTTTAATGATTTCTATATCATAAGCATATGAAGTTTCAATGCTAATATTATTTTTTAATACTTCTTCTAATACAAAATAAAAATGAGAACTTTTTGTACAATAACAATAGGTATATTTATTTTTATATTGATTAGAATGAATTGCTTTTTTAAACCATTTTTTTGCTTTTTGTATATTTTGAGAAATTTTTGGTAAATAATTAAATTTTAATGGAGTTCCATATTTTTTAATGAGATCTATTAATGGAATTCCATGAAATTCTAAAAAATTATTTTTAATAGTAAATTCCTCTGTAGGAAAATTAAAAGTTTGATCTATAAGATCAGAATATCGAATTTTCATTAAATACAATTAATGGGTAAAAAAATTTTTAATTTTTTTGTTATATACCATAAATTTTTTTAGAAAAACATCTATTTCTCCATCCATTACGGAATTAATATTTTTAGTTTCATAACCTGTCCGTAAGTCTTTTACTAATTGATAAGGATGCATGATATAATTTCGTATTTGATATCCCCATTCTATTTTTTTTTTTTCAGATTTTATTTGATTTTTTTTTTCATTTTTTTTGTTTATTTCTATTTCAAATAATCTAGATTTTAGAAGATGCAAAGCTCTTTGTCTATTTTGTATTTGTGAACGAGATTCGGTATTTTCAATAGTAATTCCGGTTGGAATATGACGTAATCTAACTCCTGTTTCTACTTTATTGACATTTTGTCCTCCTGATCCAGAAGATCGAAAAGTTTCCCAATGAATATCAGATATTTTGATATCAATTTTTATATTTTTATCTACTGAAGGATAGACATAAACAGAAGAAAAAGAAGTATGACGTTTTGAATTATTATCAAATGGAGATATACGGATTAATCTATGTACTCCATTTTCTCCTTTTAAATATCCAAAAGCATATATTCCTTTGAATTCTAATATAATGGATTTTATTCCCGTTATATCTCCAGGAATAAGATGAATATTTTTTACAGAGTATTTTTTTTTTTCAGCCCACATAATATACATTCTCATTAGCATAGAACTCCAATCACAGCTTTCAGTTCCCCCTGCTCCAGAAGAAATTTGAAGTATAGCATTCAAATTATCTTCTTTTTCAGAAAGAAAGTTTTTTAATTCTAAATTTGATAGTAATTTTCTTGTTTTATGTAATTGAATTTGAAGATCTTTTTCCAGATTTTCTTCTTTAGAGAGGGAAAATATTAATTCTAATTCTTCTAGAGAACTTTTTAATTCAAAAAAATCTTTTATACATGTTTTCATAACATGTAAATGTTTGATCAAATTTTTAGATTCTTTATAATTACTCCAATAATTAGGATTTAAAAATTTTTTTTGTTCTTTATCAAGATATTTATTAATCTCATCAATGTTAAGAACTTTATGAATCCTGTTAATTCTTTCTGAAATAGATTGTATTTCATCCTTTATGATCATGATACTAAAATAGATTAATTTAAGGTATGGAATCCTAAAATTATTTAAAAAATAAATACAAAAATTTTTATCTGTAATTATAAAATTTAATAAATTTACTATAAAATATCAATACAAAAAATCAAAAATATTACTTTTAAAATAAATAAATATTCTATTGAAAATGCACATATTATAAAAGTTTTTTTTAGAAAAAAAAAACAATATTATTCCTTTTTTTTAAAAAAATTAAATGTCAATCATCAATGAATAATAAGAAAATTATATTCTATCTTTTGACCTTAAAGTAGGAATGAATTTTTTTTCTACTCAATATTTAAGCAATTTTTTTATACAAATGTTAAAAAAATAGAATTTTATGCAAATCTTTTAAAAGATGAATTTATTTCTATAGAACATATTTTCGGTTCGATTTTTACAAAATGGGATATAATTTATCCATTATCTATAAATCAAAAATTTATAGAAAAATATTTAAAATATGATTGAAAATATCAGAAAAAAAAGTAAAAATTTAATTTCTAAAACAGAAGAAAATACTTATAATTCTTTGAATAAATTTTCAAAAAATTTTAATGAATGGGCCAATAAAGGAAAATTAGATCCTGTTATTGGACGTGATGAAGAAATACGTAGAGTTTTACAAAGATTATCTAGAAAAAAAAAAAATAATCCTATTTTAATTGGGGACCAGGAGTTTGAAAAACTTCGATAGATGAAGGATTAACACATCGTATTATTAATGGAGATATTCCAGATAATTTAAAAAATAAAAAATTTTTTTCTTTAGATATGGGTACTATCATTGCAGGAAATAAATATATATAAAGGAGAATTTGAAGAACGTTAAAAAAATGTTCTTAAAGAAGTAATTTCTTCCAATGGAGAGATTATTTTATTTTTCGATGAAATTCATATATTGGTAAATGCCGGTGGAGGAGATGGTTATATAGATTCTGTAAATATTTTTAAACCTGCATTAGTAAGAGGAGAACTTCGTGCTATAGGAGAAATGATTTTGAATGAATATCAAAAATATTTTAAAATAGATAAAGATTTAGAAAGAAGATTTCAACAAGTATATATTGAAGAACCATCTATAACAGATTCTATATCTATTTTACGTAGTATTAAAGAAAAGTATGAAAGTTATCATAAAGTAAAAATTAAAAATAAACCTATTATTTATGCAGTATAATTATCTCAAAGTTATATTAATGAACGTTTTTTTTTTACCAGATAAATCTATTGATCTTATTAATGAAGCAGCTTCAAAAATAAGAATGGAAATCAATTCTCAAACAGAAAAATTAGATATTAGGAAAATAATGTAAATGGAAATTCAAATAGAGTCTATAAAAAAAGAAAATGATGAAAAATAATTACATAAAAGAGTGATAGGTCAAAATAAGGCTATTCAATCTATTGAAAATTCTATACGTCGTTCTAGAGATTGACTATAAAATAAAAAAAAACTATAGGATATTTTTTATTTATGAGTGGTACAGGGATTAGAAAAAGAAACGGAACTTGCTAAAACGTTAGATGAATATTTTTTTGATAATGAAAAGAATATAGTACGATATGAGTGAATATCAGTAACGTTATTCTATAATCCGACTTATTGGATCTCATTCTGTATATATAATATCGGTTATGATGAAAGTGGTCAATTAACAGAATCTATACGTAGAAGACCTTATTCAATCATTAGATGAAATAGAAAATGACCATTCTGATATATTTAATATACTTTTACAAGTATTAGATGATGGGAGATTAACAGATAATAAAAGTAGAATTATCCATGTTACAAATACAATTATTTATTATCATGACTTTTAATATAGAATCGGATATTATTCAGGAAAATTTTGATTAAGAAATATCTTTTAATCAAATGGAAAAAATTAAAAATGATTTAATAGATTTATTAAAAAATATTGTTAGACCATAATTGATTAATCGTATTGATGAAATAATTTTATTTAAACCAAAAAAGAAATTAAAGATATTGTAAAATTACAAATGAAAAAATTAGGAATTTTATTATCGAATAAAAATATTTTTATAGAAGTGACTAATAAAAAAATAATATATTTGAAAAATGTTATGATCCATATTTTGGAGATAGACCATTAAAGATATTAATTCAAAATAATATTCTAAATAATCTTTTCAAAGAAATTCTTCAAGGAAAAATCCATGATAATGATAGAATTTTAGTAGATTTTTTTAAAGAAAATGGAATTGTATTTAGACAATTAAAATCTAAATAATAAAGTGATTAATCATAAACATAAATCTGGTTTTGTTAATATTATAGGATTTCCAAATGTAGGCAAATCAACATTAATGAATTCTCTTGTAGGAGAAAATATATCTATAATCACCAATAAACCACAAACAACTCGTCATAGAATATTGGGGATAATAGATGAATATGATTACCAAATTATTTTTTCGGATACTCCTGGTATTATGATAAAACCGATTTATTCTATGCAAAAAATTATGATGAAATATGTAAAAAAATCTTTAGAAGACGCTGATATTGTTTTATTTACTACAGAAATAGGAAAATTTTATTTATTAAATAAATATTTATCTTTTTTGAATTTTCTAAAAGAGAAAAAAATTCCCATTCTTATATTAATCAATAAAATTGATAAAATTGGAGTGGTATATAGTGAAAATATATTGTATGATACGATTAATTATTGGAATAATTTTTTTCCTAATTCAGAAATATTACCAATATCTGCATTAAAAGATATAAATCAAGATTTGTTACTAAATAAAATTTTAGATTTATTATCTAAAGGACCTCCTTATTATCCTAAAGGAATTTTAAGTGATAGATCTGAACGGTTTTTTGTAAATGAAATAATTAGAGAAAAAATATTTTTAATGTATAAAAAAGAAATTCCTTATTCTGTGGAAATTTATACGGAAAAATTTAAGAATGGAAAGAATAGCATACATATAGATTCTTCTATATATGTAGAGCGTGATTCACAAAAAGGAATTTTAATTGGAAAAAAAGGAAATTCTATCAATAAATTAGGATATTTTTCTATACAAGGAATAGAGAATTTTTTTAGTAAAAAAGTATGGTTAAGATTAAATGTAAAAATATGCAAAAATTGGCGTTCAAATTATAAAAAACTAAAAAATTTTGGATATTAAAATTATTCAATTTTTATAATAAAAAACATTTTTTTTCCAAACTGAAGTAAAATATATTTTTTTTTTATTACATTTTCTTTTTTAAGAAGTATATTTTTTTTGATAATTTTTTTATTTATATAAATAGAATTTAAATTTAAAGCACGATTAGCTTCACTTTTAGATTTAAAAAGATTACTTTTTTTTAATAAATCTAATAAAAAAATTCCTTTTCTAAAATCTTTATCAGGTAAATGCATATGCGGAATATTATCGTAAAGAGAATTAAGTATATCTTCATCTAAAGATGAAAATAGATTATTTGTATATTTTTTTCCAAATAAAATATGTGAAATCTTTACTACTTTTTCATAAGATTTTTTCCCATGAACCCATTTAGTGATTTCCGATGCTAATTTTTTTTGTAATAGTCTTTTTTCTGGATTTTTTCTATGTTTTAAAATTAATTTTTCAATTTTTTTTTTGGAAAAAAAAGTATATTTTTTAATAAAATTTTCAATTTCAATATCTGAAATATTGATCCAAAATTGATAAAATTTATATGGAGAAGTTCGATTATCATCTAACCATATATTTCCTTCTTTCTTACTTTTTCCAAATTTTAATCCATCAGTTCTTGTAACTAAAGGAAAAGTAATTCCATATGCTTTTTTTCCTGTTTTTTTTTTAATAAGTTCTATTCCAGTAGTTATATTTCCCCATTGATCAGATCCCCCAACTTGTAATAAACAATTTTTTTTTTTATTTAAATAAAAAAAATCATATCCTTGTATAAGAGTATAAGTGAATTCCATGAAAGATATTCCTTTATATTTTTTATTATCTTGAATACGTTTTTTAACAGAATCTTTAGATATCATGTAATTTATAGTAAAATGTTTTCCTATATTTCTGATAAATTCTAAAAAAGAAATATTTTTTATCCAATCAAAATTATTTATAAATTCTATTTTTTTTGAATAACTATCTAATAATTTAGATAATTGTTTTTTAATAGATTCTATATTTTCTTGTAATGTTTTTTTTTTTAAAAAAATTCTTTGATCATATTTTCCTGATGGATCTCCTATAAAACCTGTTGCTCCTCCAATTAATATTAAGGATTTATGCCCCATTTTTTGAAAGTGAATTAATATAATAATTGGAAGTAAGCTACCTATATGTAAAGAATCAGATGTCGGATCGAACCCTATATATATAGTAGTAGTTTTTTTTAATTGTTTTTCTACACCAGGAACACTATTTTGTATTAACCCTCTCCAAGAGAGTTCATCAATAATATTTTTCATGTTAAAAAATTAAGGTAACTTAATAAATTTATCTTCGATCATTTTTATGAAACTTTTTTTAAAAAAAACTATAATATATAATTTTTTAACTTTTTTTTTTAGTTTTATTCATATAATATGGAATTTTTTTTTTATGAAAAAAATTTTTTTTTATTAAAAATATATATTTTTTTATTTCCTATTAGTAGTTTTTTTTTCTTTTTTTATTTGTTAACCATAAATAAAAGAACTGATTTATATATTATATTTTCAATTTTACAGTTATTTTGTGGTATTTATATATTTTTTTATTTAATTATTGAATATAATCTTTTGAATTCAATTCAAACAATTATTAATTTTATTTTTTCGTATTTTATGCTACTTTTTTTCAAGACTATAATTTTAATAAATTATCGGAATAAAAAAAGTTATTTTGAGTAATTTATTTATACTAGAATAGAGTATATTATATTTTTTCGTAAATTTTTTTTTTTCGAAAATAGGAATAATGCTATTTGTTTTATAAAAATACCATTATAAATATTATAAAGATTGATTTTTGATATAATTTGAGATTTTTTTTTTAATGAAGGTTAAAAAATATTTAAAAATTATTATAGTATAAATATTTTTCGTATTTGTGAATATTGGAGTATTGCATATTATATAAAAAAATAATTTTAGAAAAATTTTTCAAAAATTCTATTTAGAATAGATTCTATATTATTTTTAAAATATTGAAAAAGTAGGAAATTATATAAGTAAAAAATAAAAATAGAATATATCAAAAATTTCTAATTTTTTTTTCTATAATTGGAATTTTTGGATTTAAAATTTCTGAAATTCTATTAATTAGACATGGTAGAAAAAATTTTACATAACATTTATATGTAATGAATTTTTTTTTTTGATGAAAAAAAATTACAGGTATTGTTAATATTGAATTATTTTTATCTTTTTCTGGTGAAACAATAGAAATAATGGGTGAAGAATTTTTTAATCCTAAAAATAGAGGGGATTTAAACCATAAATACATATAAATCAATAATTGCATAGTATTTCTATTATCGGTGGATTGAAATATATTTTCAATTTTATTCAAAGGAATATGTATTTTTTTTGTTTTTGATATTCCGATTTTATAATCAATAATACGTGTAATTCCATCATATTCATCTATTCTATCTATGATTCCATATAAATTAACTTGATAATCTCCAATATCTAATATTGTGGAAGAACTACATTCTAATTCTTTAATCAAAATTTGATGACCTTTATGAACAAAACCTTCCTCCCAGGAAATAAAATTTTTTATATAATTTTTTACTATAGAATATAGTAATATATTTTTACCTTTTATAAAAGAATCTTTTATATATTTTAATATTACTTTCTCTGTAAGATATTCGTAATTTTTTTTCATTTTATTAATCCAATCTATAGTAATTAAATATCCTTTAATAGGATTATATAATATTTTTAATATTTTATGTATGATTTTTCCTACTTGTTGTTTCATCGAAATTTCTTCTAGATCATTTAATCCAAGAACTTTTTTGTAGTAAAAAAGAAGAGGATTATAATTATACAGATAAATAGAAGAAGGAGATAACCCATGAGTAGATATACGTTGAATCATGGATTCTGTTTTTTTTATCACAATAGGAGATATTTTAGACTTTGAAAATAAGAATGAAAAATTTTTTTTTTTTTCTATGGTAAGTTTTGAACTTATTTCTATTTGATGAATAAAACGACTTTTTTCTCCAGAATTAAGTTCATCTGGTTGATTTTTGTAAATCAAATAAATATTTTTTGAATTTTTTAAAATTTTTATAAAATGATGATGATAAATTTTTTCATTTTCTTGAAAAATGGAAAGATTGAATTTATTTCGAATATCAAAAGGAATAAAAGTATTATATTTTTTTATTCTATCTGGTGGAATAATACCTTCGTTAACGGAAGTTATAATTGTATTTTCAAAATTTTCGAAATAGGAGTCCATAAATCCTATTATCTTCAATCCTTTTTTATTTTTTTGGATATATGGTATTTTTTCTGTATTTATGAATTGTTGATAAATATTGAATATATCTTTGATTCCTAAAAAATTTTTTTCTGTTTTTCTGATTAATATTCTGAATTTTTGCATATAAATTTCCAATTTTGAAAGAAATTTTAATTCTAATAGATTATTTTTTAAATTTGAAATCAATATAATTTTCAATTTTCTAATAAAGCTTATAATACCAATAATACATTTTTTAGTATCATGAGTTTGTATTTGAAAAATGATATAAATATCATTTTTGGATAGATATTTATTTATTATAGATTCTGGAATCAAATTTGAATTTTCTGCATTCCATTTATCTACTATAAACGATAAATTTTTTTTAATAAAAAATTTTTGTATGTATCCATCTGATAATAATCTTAGTATATCTTTACCATAAAATTTTTTCAATTTTTCCTTTTTTAATAATAATTCAAAGATTGAAAAAAATGTATAATGAATAGGGAGGTTTTTTAGTGGATAGTCTATGGATATAGATAGATTTTTTCCTAAAATTTTTTTTAGTGAATTAAATAAAGGTATGGTTAAATATTTATCTCCTAAAATAAGACCAATTTTATATAGATTGACTCCATTTTTAATCATTTTATAGACTAATTTTTCTACTATTTTAACTTGTTCTACTTCTTTAGAAACACTAATAATTTTTATATGATTAAGATAAATATTGTTGATTGAAGTGTTTTTGATCTTTTTTTTGATAAAAAAATCGAAAGGATTTTTTATTAGCATATTTTTTTTATCTAAATCATATATAGATCCTTTTTCTAATTGGATGATCTTTTTAATAAATTCTATTTCACATTTATTTAATAATTGGGATCTCGAAAAAAATAGAATAATTCGTATATCTGAGTTTTTTAATAAAAAATTATTTAAACGGGAAATAGCTATTCTAAAAATCATTCCAGTATAACCGATCCCTTTTTTAAAAAGGATATTTTTTAGAATGTTATAGAATTTATAAATTTCTTTCCAAAAAAGAATTTTTTTTTTTCTATCAAATTATTTTCTGGATTAGGATTCCATTTTTTAATTTTTTCTGTAGAAATAATATAAGAAAAAAAATGTTCAATATTAATCAAATTAAAATCTAAATCTTGGAAATCATTTAAAATATGAGGAGCCCATTTGAAAAAATCATTAAATTTTTTTGATAAATCACTATTTTCTTTTTTTAAAATATAAAAAAAATGAAAAAGGATATAAGATTCATGAAAAATATATAAACCGGATATTTTTTCAATAAATTTTTCTATTGTATAAATTTCTGTAAACAGATTATTTTTATATTGGTATTTTTTTTTTATATATTCTATAATAGAATCGTTAAATGATATCAATATTAATTTTTTTTTCAAGTATTTTTTTTGAATTAATAAATATTGAATTATTTGATCAATTTTTTTTATCACAATAAAAAATTTTTTTTAAATGATTGTTTTGCAAAAAAATATTCTATTTTCATTTTATCTTTTTTTATTTGTCTTTTCAGATCATAAAGTGTATTAAATTTTTTTTCTTCACGAATTCTTTTAACAATAAAAATATCAATTTTTTTTCCATATATTTCTTGATCAAAATCGAAAATATGAACTTCAATTTTTATTTTTTTATTTTTTTTATTAACTGTAGGACAGATTCCTATATTCATCATACCTTGATAAAAAGGATTAAAAATATTAACTTTTACAGCATAAACTCCTTTTTTTGGAATTAATTTATTTTCATTTAGTTGAATATTAGCTGTTGGAAAATCTAATGTTTTACCTATTCCTTTTCCTTTTATTACATAACCAGATAAGCTATATAAATAACCTAAAGCATTGTTAGCCCATTCAATATTTCCTATTAAAAGAGATTTTCGGATATTAGTAGAACTAATAATTTTTTTTTTATATTTATAAGGATTTACTTTATAAATTTTGAATCCATATGATTTAGAAAATTTTTTTAATTGATGGAAAGTCCCATCTCTATTTTTTCCTAAATGAGAATCATATCCAGTTATAATTTTTTTAATTTTTATTTTAGAAAACAAAATATTTTGAAAAAAATCTTGGGTACTTAATTTTGAAAAATTTTTTGTAAAAGGATGAATAATCAAATGTTCTATTCCTGTTTTTTTTAGATGATTAATTCTTTCTGGAAGAGTATTTAAATATAAAATATTTTTTTTGGGAATTAGTACTTCTTTAGGATGTGGGGTAAAAGTTAGTAAAACCGTACAATACTTACCTTTTGCTCTAAAAATCAAGTTTTGAATAATTTTTTTATGTCCTATATGAACTCCATCAAAAAAACCAAGTGTAAATACACATGGTAAAAAGGAAGAAAATTCATCAATAAATGAATAAATTTTCAAAATTTTTTATTTTTTTTTTCTCTTATCTTACATATATATTTATTTACAAATATATATGATTAACGTATACTATACTAATTAATAGTTTTTTTGATAACATGAATAAAAAAAAATTAAAAGGAAAAATAATTAAAATTATAGGACCAGTTATTGATGTATCTTTTAATGATACAGCTTCTATACCTAAAATTTTCGATGCATTAGAAGTAAAATTATCCAATAATAATAAAATTATATTAGAGGTTCAACAGCATATTGGAGAACATTGTGTTCGTTGTATTTCTATGGAAGTTACAGATGGATTAAAAAGAGGACAAGAGGTTGAAATTATAGGTAGACCAATTAGTATTCCAATAGGCGAATCTATTAATGGTAGAGTATTTAATGTTTTAGGAGAACCTATTGATGGTTTATTTCCTTTAGATAAGTCTAATTCTAGATCTATTCATAATCCTCCTCCTAAATTTAAAGATTTATCTACAGATACAGAAATATTATATACAGGGATTAAAGTAATTGATTTGATTGAACCTTATTCAAAAGGAGGTAAAATTGGATTATTTGGTGGTGCTGGAGTAGGAAAAACAGTTTTAATACAAGAATTAATTAATAATGTAGCGAAAAAACATGGAGGTCATTCTGTATTTGCTGGTGTAGGAGAAAGGACTAGAGAAGGAAATGATTTATTACGAGAAATGTTAGAATCAGGAATTATAAAATATGGAAATTCATTTATGGAATCTATGAAAAAAGGATATTGGGACCTTTCTAAAGTAGATAAGGAATCTTTAAAAAAGTCTAAAGCAGTTTTTATTTTTGGACAAATGAATGAATCTCCTGGAGCAAGGGCTAGAGTAGCATTATCTGGATTAACATTAGCGGAATATTATAGAGATCAAGTATTTAAAAAGAAAGGACAAGATGTTTTATTTTTTATAGATAATATATTTAGATTTACTCAAGCAGGATCAGAAGTTTCTGCTTTATTAGGTAGAATTCCATCTTCTGTAGGTTATCAGCCGACTTTATCATCTGAAATGGGATCTATGCAAGAAAGAATTACATCTACAAATAGGGGATCTATAACTTCAGTACAAGCTGTTTATGTTCCTGCTGATGATTTAACAGATCCAGCTCCTTCCATTACATTTTCTCACTTGGATGCAACTACAGTACTTTCAAGAAAAATAGCCTCTTTAGGAATCTATCCAGCAGTAGATCCATTAGATTCTTCTTCACGTATATTATCTCCCGATTTAATAGATAAAGATCATTATCATTGTGCGGAACGTGTTAAAGAAATTCTTCAAAAATACAATTCTTTACAAGATATTATTGCTATTCTAGGAATAGAAGAGCTTAGTGAAAAAGATAAATTAATAGTTTATCGAGCTAGACGGGTACAACGTTTTTTATCTCAACCATTTCATGTAGCAAAACAATTTACAGGGATAAAAGGAGAATTTGTAAAAATTGAAGATACGATTAAAGGATTTAATATGATAATGGATGGAGAATTAGATCATCTTCCGGAAATGTCTTTTAATTTAAAAGGAACTATTGAACAAGTTATAGAAACAGGAAAAGAAATCTTATCTTCTACATAAGAATACTATAATAAAATAATATAATAGAATATAAGATGAAATATTATGCAGGTAACGATTATTAATTTTGAAAAAATATTATACAAAAATATAGCAATTTCTATTATAGCCCCCGGATTAAATGGTTATTTTCAAATATTAGAAAATCATGCTTCATTTATTTCTATATTGAGTAATGGGTGGATTAAATTAAATAAATCATTTGATGATAAAATTTTAAAAATACCAATAAATGGAGGATTTTTACGAGTTAAAAATAATTTTGTTATAGTTATTTTATAGAAATCTAGATCCAGAAGAGATTATTTTCATATATTCTTTTCTGTTTTTAAAAATTTTTATAGCATTAAAAATAGCTTCTTTAAAAGAATTTTCATTAGCAATACCTTTTTTAGCAATATCATATGCTACTCCATGATCTGGAGAAGTACGTATATGAGAAAGGCCAGCCGTAAAATTAACTCCTTCATTAAAAGTTAATGTTTTAAAGGGAATTAATCCTTGATCATGATACATCGCTAAAACTGCATCAAAATTTCTATAACTATGATTTCCAAAAAAACTATCTGGAGAATAAGGCCCGAAAACTAATAATCCTTGATCTTGAAATAAAATATCAATAGCTGGTTTAATTTTCGTTTTCTCTTCTTCACCTAATAACCCATTTTCTCCTGAATGAGGATTACATCCTAAAACTGCAATTTTAGGTTTTTCTATAGAAAAATCAATTTTTAAAGATTTATGTAAAATTTTTATAGATTTTACAATTTTTTTTATAGTTAATTCAGAACTAATATTTTTTAATGGTATATGATGGGTAACTAATGCGATCTTTAATGTTTCATGAATCATTAACATTAAGGAATCTCCATCCAAAATATTTTGTAAATATTCAGTATGGCCTAAAAAATAAAATTCTTTAAAATTCATCCATTTTTTGTTTACAGGGGCTGTAACAAGAACGTCAATTTTTCCATCTTTTAAAGCTTTTGTGGCTTTTTTTAAAGATGAAATAGGATATTTCCCTGATTCATGGTTAATTTTGATTAAATCAAATCTAACATCCTCTTTCCATATATTTAAAACATTTATTTTATAATCTATAATTTCTTTTAAATTTTTTATTCCTCGTATATTATTTACTTCAATATTTAAAATTTTTTCATAATACGAACATAATTTTGTAGATCCGAATAAAACAGGTGTGAAAAAATCTAAAAGTTTTTTTTTACGACATACTTTTAAAAAAATTTCTATTCCTATTCCATTAATATCTCCTGTAGAAATACCCACTTTTATTTTTTTTGTTCTATAATTCATACCATATTTTATGAAATAAATATTTTAATTTAAAAAAAATATGGATCAATTTCAATTATGTTTACTGGAATAATAGAATGTACTACACAAGTATATAGATTAAATCGTCAAAAAAATAATCTTTTTATTACTTTTAAAAATCCATTTTTAGATCATATTAAAATTAATCAAAGTATTTCTCATAATGGAATATGTTTAAGTATTACAGAGATAATAAATGGAACTTATTCAGTAATAGCATCGGAAGAAACTTTACGTTGTACTAATTTAGATTTTTTAAAAATTAAAGATGAAGTAAATTTAGAACGTGGAATGAAAGTTCATGAAAGATTAGATGGGCACATAGTACAAGGTCATATAGATACTATAGCTAAAATTGTTGAAATAAATAGTAAAAATGGGAGTTGGTTATTTTCTTTCAAATCTAGAAAGAAATTCGATAACTTAGTTATAGAAAAAGGCTCCATTTCTGTAAATGGAATTAGCCTTACTATAACAAAATGTACTAATCAAATATTTAGTGTATCTATTATTCCTTATACTTATGAAAAAACCAATCTTCATTTTATGAATGTAGGAGATTTTGTTAACATAGAATATGATATACTTGGAAAGTATATTATAAAAAATTTATTTTTTTAAAATAAAATTTTATTCTATTTTAGGTTCTCCAGACAAAATTTCTTTATCCGTATATTTTCTGTATATATCAAAATTTTTGATGAATTTTTTTACAAGATTTTTTACTTGATCTTGATACATTTTCTTATTTTTCCATGTTTTTTTTGGATTTAAAATATTGGAAGATATACCTGGACAGTATTTTGGAATATGAAAATTGAATATAGGATACTTTTCGTAATCTACTCTGGATAAACATCCATCTAAAACACATTGAATAAGTTTTCGTGTATATTTTAATTTTATCCTAAATCCAATGGATTCTCCAACAAAAAGTAGTCCTGTATTTACCATCCATACATTTATTTCCGAATTATTTAATTTTTTGATTAACATTTTTGTATATTGAACTGGATTTAATAGCATAAATGGAGCTCCAAAACAGGAAGAAAAAGTAGCTTGTGGTTTTTTTATATTCAATTCTGTTCCAGCAACTTTAGAAGTATAACCTAATAAAAAATAATAAGCGGATTGTGCTTTATTTAGTTTTGATATAGGAGGTAATATCCCAAAGGCATCATAGGTTAGAAAAAAAATATTTTTAATATTGGAAGATATGGATTTTTTTTCGATATTTTTTATAAAATTTATAGGATAACTTACTCGTATATTTGGTGTAATAGAATCATTAAAAAAATCTACTTCATTGGTTCCTTTTTTGAAAACTACATTTTCCAACATTGCTCCTTTCTTGATAGCATGATAAATCATAGGTTCTTTTTCTTTAGAAATACCCAATATTTTGGCATAACAACCTCCTTCAAAATTAAAAATAATGTTGTCATCCGTCCAACCATGTTCATCATCACCTATTAATTTTCTATTAGTATCATTAGAAATAGTAGTTTTTC
Source organism: Blattabacterium clevelandi (assembly GCF_003268615.1). Classification (NCBI taxonomy): domain Bacteria; kingdom Pseudomonadati; phylum Bacteroidota; class Flavobacteriia; order Flavobacteriales; family Blattabacteriaceae; genus Blattabacterium; species Blattabacterium clevelandi. Next base: position 74,935 of record NZ_CP029844.1, read on the forward strand.
CAGTCCCAGATAATCCAAAAAAAAGTGCTGTATCTTTTTTTAAGATCCCAATATTTGCAGAACAATGCATAGGGAAAACATTTTTATATATAGGAAGTATAAAATTTAGAACCGAAAAAAGAGATTTTTTAATCTCTCCTGTATATCCTGATCCACCAATTAATATAACTTTTTTTTTAAAATTTAATATGGTAAAATTTTTTTTCCGTGTACCATCTGTCATTGGATTAGATTGAAATCCAGGTGAACATAATAATAACCAATCTGGTACAATTTGTTCAATTTTAGAAATTCGAAAAAAAAGATTATGGATAAATAGATCAGACCATGGATATTCACTAATAGAACGAATATTAAGTTGATAACGTTTATCAGAACAAAGATACCCATCTCTTACGTATAAGGTTTTTTCAGATAAGTATCCGACTAATTTTTGATATATACGATCAAATTTTTTAGAATTAAAAGATTGATTAAAATTTTCATCCCACCAAATTTTTTTATTTGTAATGTTATCTTTCACAATAAATCTATCTTCAGGAGAACGACCAGTGAATATACCTGTATTTATTGCTAAAACTCCTGATTTAGTTTCTACCCCCATTTTATTTTGAATAATTATATTTTGTAATTCTTCAGAAGATAATTGCCAATTATTTGAAGAATTCAATATTCCATATCTTTCTAGATAAAGAGAACTCATTTTCTATTGTATTTTTTATAATAAAACAAATTTATATACGATTTATAAAAGTTTACTAATTTTGTATTAGAAAAAATAAAAATTACTATCCTATGTCTGATATTGCATCAAGAGTAAAGTCTATTATTGTAGAAAAATTGAGTGTAGAAGAAAATGATATTTTTCCTAAGGCTAGTTTTACCAATGATTTAGGTGCAGATTCCTTAGATATAGTAGAGCTTATTATGGAATTTGAAAAAGAATTTAATATTAGTATTTCTGATGAGAAAGCAGAAAAAATAACAACTGTAGGTGAGGCAATACAAGCTATCAAAAATATTTTAGATGAGAAAAAAAAAGAGGATAATAGTTCTGATTAAAAAATATTTATTCTTTTTTTTATGTTGATGAAAAAATTAAAGAGAGTAGTAGTTACAGGACTTGGATCTATTACTCCAATAGGAAATAATTTAGAAGAATATTGGATTTCCCTTGTAAATGGAAAAAGTGGTGCAGAGCCTATTACCTATTTTGATACTAAAAAATATAAAACTAAATTTGCTTGTGAATTAAAACATTATGATCCTAATATTTTTTTTAGTAAAAAAGAACAAAAAAAATTGGATCCTTGTGCACAATATGGAATTTTAGCATCCTCTGAAGCCGTAAAAAATAGTGGAATTAATTTTTCTAAAGAAAAAAGGGAACGTATTGGAGTTATTTGGTCGTCTGGAATTGGAGGTCTTTTAAACTTAGAAGAATCTATTTCTGATTATGTAAATGGAGGAAGATTTCCTAAATTTAGTCCTTTTTTTATTCCTAAAATATTAATAGATATTACTGCTGGATTTATTTCGATTAAATATGGACTACATGGACCTAATTATGCTACTGTATCCGCTTGTGCTTCTTCTTCTAATGCAATTGTAGATGCATATCATTTAATCTGTTTAGGAAAAGCAGATATTATGGTAACTGGTGGGTCTGAGGCAGCTATTACACAAAGTGGAGTAGGTGGATTTAATGCATTACATGCATTATCTACTAGAAATGATGATTACAAAACAGCATCACGTCCTTTTGATAAAGATAGGGATGGTTTTGTTTTGGGGGAAGGTGCAGGATGTTTAATATTAGAAGAATATAAACATGCTAAAAATAGAAATGCTAATATATATGCTGAAATAGGTGGAGTTGGTATGTCTGGAGATGCATATCATATTACAGCTCCTCATCCAGAAGGAAAAGGGATTATTATTGCTATGAAAGAAGCTATAAAAGATGCTGGAATTGAATATAGAGAAGTTAATCATATTAATTCTCATGGAACTTCTACTATTTTAGGAGATCTTGCAGAAGTAAAAGCTATTCAAAAAGTTTTTCATGAAAGTATATATAACATTAACATTAATTCTACTAAATCTATGACAGGTCATTTATTAGGTGCCGCAGGTTCTATAGAAGCGATTGCTTCTATACTTCCTTTAAGGGAAAAAATTATACCTCCAACTATTAATTTATTTGAAATAGATAAAAAAATAGATTCTAAAATTAATTTTACTCCAAATAATGCAATAAAAAAAGAAATTAAAATCAGTATATGCAATACTTTTGGTTTTGGAGGACATAACGTTTGTATTTTATTTAAAAAAATAGATGTTAAAAGATGAAGATTCTATTTTAGTTGGTCGATTAAAGAAAATATTAGGATTTTGTCCAAAAAGAATAAGTTATTTAAAAGAAGTATTTATATATAGTTTTTCTACAAAAAAAAGAAATAAAAATTATTATATAGATTTTCAAAGATTAGAATTTTTAGGAGATGCCGTATTGAATTCTATTATTTCCCATTTTTTATATGAAAAACTTCCTGAAAAAAAAGAAGGAGAATTAACTCAAGTTCGATCTAAAATAGTATGTAGAAGAAATTTAAATGAAATTTTTAAAAAACTAACGTTAACAGAAATTTTCTTTAAAAAAAAGAAATCAATAATATCTGATAATATGTTTGGAAATGCTCTTGAATCTTTAATAGGTTTTATTTATTTAGAAATTGGATATCAGGGGTGTAAAAATTTTGTATATAAAAAAATCTTACATTTTCATGTAAATATTGTGAAATTACAGAAGGAAATTTTTAGTTACAAAGTATGGATTATAGAATGGTCCCAAAAAAATAAATTTTTGATAAATTTTAATACTTTTAAAGAAGAAAAAAATAAAAATATAATTACTTATTTATCTGAATTTACTATATCTGAATATGAAATGAAAACATTGGGTAGAGGCCCATCCAAAAAAAAATCAGAAGAAATTGCAGCAAAAAAAGCTTATTTTCTTATTCAAAAAAAGTATAAAAAAAATATTTAATATTTAAAAATTACAATAATTTATCAAGAAAATATATGATGTTATGTTTAAAGAAAAAAAGTTTTCTTATATAAAAAAAGGCTCAGGGCATCCACTAATATTACTTCATGGTTTAATGGGTGGATTAAGTAATTTTAATGCACTTTTAGATTTTTTTCCAGAAAAAGGATATCAAGTAATAATCCCTGTTTTACCTTTTTATAAGATGCCTCTATTTCTTACAAATATTTACAGTTTATCTAAATATATTATTCAGTTTTTAATAGAAATTGGAATTGAAAATTCTACATTAATAGGAAATTCATTAGGAGGGCATATTGCTTTAATTATAGCAAAAAAAAGAATAGATTTAGTACATTCTTTGGTTCTTACAGGAAGTTCTGGATTATTTGAAAAATCTTTTGGATATGCTTTTCCTAAAAGAGAAAATTATGAATATATTAGAAAAAAATCACAAGAAGTATTTTATGATCCTAAAATTGCTACTAAAGAATTAGTAGATGAAGTCTTTCATATTGTGAATGATAAAAAAAAGGGAATTAAAACTTTATATATTGCGAAAAGTGCTATGAAGTACAATATGTCAAAAGATTTATCTGTTATTCAAAAACCTATTTGTTTAATTTGGGGTAAACAAGATCCTGTAACTCCACCAGATGTAGCAAAAGAATTTCATAGATTGTTACCTCATTCCGAATTATATTGGATAGATAAATGTGGTCATGTTCCTATGATGGAACATCCAAAAAAATTTATAAAAATTTTAGAAAAATGGTTATCTAAATTTAATTTAAATCATGAAAATTTTTTCTGTAAAGTTTAAAAAAAGTATAGAAAAATCCAATCAATTTTTTTATTCTACTTTTCCTGAATATGCTTTTTCTGGACGTTCTAATGTAGGGAAATCTAGTTTGATTAATTTTATTGTTAATTCTAAAAAAGAAGCTAAAGTATCATCTTCTCCTGGAAGAACAAAATTTATTAATTTTTTTTTAATCAACCATAAATGGTATTTAATAGATTTACCTGGATATGGTTATTCTTTGAAAAGAAATAGAAGAATAGAAAAAAAAAAATTAATTAGAGATTATATTTTTTATAGAACTAATTTAGTTTGTTTATTTTTACTTTTAGATTGTAGAATAATTATACAACCATTAGATCTAGATTTTATAAAAAAGTTAAAAACTTATAAAATATATTTTTGTATTATTTTTACGAAAACGGATAAAATAAATCCAAAAATTTTAGATAAAAATATAAATTATTGTAAAGAAAAAATTGAAAAAAATTTTTTTTCAATGCCTAAATATTTTAAAGTTTCTGTAAAAAAAAAATATGGAAGAGAAAAACTTATTCAAATTATTCAAAATTTGAATGAATATTTTGAATTTAAAAAAAAACCTTACAGAGAAAAACTTATTATTCCTAATTCATAAGATTTCAATCCAAATCCAAAAATAGTCCCTTTACAAACAGAAGATAAAAATGATTTTTGTCTAAAAATTTCTCTGGAATAGATATTAGAAATATGAACTTCTATAACTGGAGTAGAGATTGATTTAATAGCATCTGCAATTCCTAAAGAAGTATGAGTATATGCTCCAGCATTGATAATAATTCCATTTGATAGGTCTCCTATATCATGTAATATATCTATAATTTTACCTTCATGATTACTTTGATAATAGGTCATTTCTATAGAAGAAAAAATTTTTTTTCTTTTTAATTTATTAAAATAGTTTATGAAATTTTCAGTACCGTATAATTCTGGTTCTCTTTTTCCTAAAAGATTTAAATTAGGACCATTAATAATGCTAATTTTTTTCATGAAAAAAATTTTTTATAGTATTATCTATTTCATTTTTATTTAAAAAACTCCAGCATCCTATTTTAAGATTTTTTTTAGTAAGACCTCCAAAATTAATTCTATCCAATTGAACTACTTGATAAGTTAATTTTTTAAAAATACGTTTAATTATTCTATTCCATCCTATGTGTAATCCAATTTTTATTCTATTTTTTTTTTCTCTGTATATAAAATCTATTTTTACTCTTCCTTCTTTGAGAAATATTTTTCCTTTTTGAATTCTATAGATATCTTCATCGTTAATTTTTTTATTTAGTAAAACATGATATATTTTTTTTACATTATATTTTGGATGAGTGAATTTTTCAGTTATGAATCCATCATTGGTAAGAAGTAAAACTCCTGTAGTTGAACGATCTAATCTTCCAACAGGAAAAATTCTATAATCAGAAAAATTGGGAATTAAACTCATAACTGTTTTTCTATTAAATGGATCATGTGTAGAAGTAATAAACCCCTTAGGTTTATTAAGAAGTATATATATATTTTTTTTTTTTTTAATTTTATTTCCATTTATTTTTATAACATCATTTACATGTATAATTGTCCCCAATTTTGTAACGGGGATTCCATTAACTTTTACGATCCCCGATTGAATTAATTTATCTGCATCTCTTCTAGAAGAGATTCCAGAATTGGATAAATAATGATTTAATCGTATAAATTCATTTTTTTTATTTTGTATATGATTCATTATAATTTTCAATTTTTGTACTTAAAAACGAAAGAAAACTTCTGTTGTATACTTTTTTAATATTTTTTTAGAAATATCATAATTTGGAGTAAATCCTAAAATAAATCCTCCCCCTCCAGAACCACATAGTTTTAAATAATGAAGGTCAGTAAAAAGGCTTTTTTCCCATATTTTCCAAAATATTTTTGGTATCATAGGGCGAAAATGAATAAAAATCCAAGTAGAAAGTAATTTTACGTTTTTTAGCATAATTTTGAAATTTCCTTTTAAAAAGGATTCAATACATTTTTCATTATATTTCATAAATTCTTCTTTTAATATTTTTTTGAATTCATCATTTTTTAATTTTACGAAAAAAAATTTTTCTATCATAAAAGAAGTTTTTCTAGAAAAACCAGTATCTAATAAAAAAATCGCTCCTTTCCCTTTTAATTCATTTTTTTTAGGAATTTTAATGGTAGAAATATTTGTTTCTGAACGAATGAGTAATGGTTTGTTAAAATAACAAATTAAAGGATCTATTCCTGAACTTTTTCCGTGGAAAAAAGATTCCATTTGGCTAAATATTTTTTTTAAAATTATTATATTTTTATTATTTAAACATTTTTTTAGTTTTTTTTTAGCATATTTATCATAAATAGAGGAAACTAATGCCCCTGAACTCCCTATTCCATATCCTTTAGGAATATTTGATTGGAAATAAATTCCTTTTTGAATATCTTTTTGTAATCTTTTAAGATCAATTTTTACTAAATTTTTTTTATTTTGTTTTAAAAAAAATAAAAATTTATAATATTTTTTTAATTCTAAATTAGAATAAAAAAATTCTTTATTTTTGGTAGAATTTAAAAATTTTAAAGATCCTTTATAAAAATTATAAGGAATGGAAAGTCCAATAGAATTTTCTATAATTCCGTATTCTCCAAATAAAAGAATTTTAGAATAAAAAACAGATTTTTTCATACTTTTTTTTTACTTTTATTATGAATAATAAATAATAATAAAAAAGAAAATAAATTTAATTAAAATCATTAAAATTATTTTTGTATAGATGAAATTTTTAAAAATAATATTTTGTATTTTTTTTACCATATTTTGGATATTTAATAATAAATAACGATGAAAGTAGCCTTATATGGACAAAAAATTGGAAAAAAAAATATTCCATATCTGAATCAGTTCATTGGCTATATATTCAATAATTCAATAGATATATCTATTGAAAAATCATTTTTTAATATTTTGTCTTCTTTTGAAGAATTTAAAAATCTTAATGTTCCTGTTTTTTCTCATTATAAAGAATTAACAAAAGATTTTAGTTTAATGTTTACTTTTGGAGGAGATGGAACTATATTATCTTCTTTAAATTTTATTAGAGATACTGGAATTCCTATTGTAGGTGTTAATACAGGAAATTTAGGATTTTTAGCTACCTTTAATAAAGATGTTTTTATTAAAAAAATAGACCAAATTTTCGATCAAAAATTTCATTTGATTCCTAGAAGTCTATTGTGGTTAGAAACTTCTATTACGGATCATAATCCATTTTTTAATTTTGCATTAAATGAGATTGTTATTTTTAGAAAAGAAACTGTTTCTATGATTACTATAGATGCTTATATAGATAAGCAGTTTTTGACTTCTTATTGGGCGGATGGATTAATTATTTCTACTCCTACTGGATCTACTGGATATTCTTTAAGTTGTGGAGGACCTATTATTACTCCTGAAAATAAAAATTTTGTTATTACACCTATATCTCCACATAATTTATTTTCACGTCCATTGATTATTTCCGATTGTCAAAAAATACATTTAAAAATACATAGTAGAGTAAAATATTATTCATTATCTATGGATACTAGACTTAAATCTTTAAAAAAAGATAATGAATTATATATTAGAAAAGCTCCTTTTTATATATATATTATTCAAGAAGAAAAATATACTTATTATAAAACTTTACGAGAAAAATTATTATGGGGGATGGATCAAAGAAATTGATGATAAGTTAGAAAAAATCTATTTTTCTTTACTTTTTATTTATATATTTGTTTATTTATTATTAGTAAGTAGTAGTAGTAGTAGTTAGAATGATCGATATTTGAAATTATTAAAAAAAATAGATTTAAATAGTATACCTAATCACGTAGCAATTATTATGGATGGTAATGGTCGTTGGGCGGAGAAAAGAGGAAAATTGAGAACATTTGGACATGAGAATTCTATAAAATCTATTACAGACTCTATAAATAGCTGTAAAGAATTAGGAATTCCTTATATAACTTTATATGTTTTTTCTTCAGAAAATTGGAATAGACCAAAAAAAGAAATAGATGATTTAATACGTTTATTTCATGAAAAATTAAAAAATTATTTAGAAGAAATTCATGATAAAAATGTAAAAATTATTGTTATAGGAGAAATAAAAAAATTTCCTATTATGATACAAGATAAATTACTTTTTTTTATTAAAAAGACAAAAAATAATACATCTATAACATTAGTTTTAGCTATCAGTTATGGATCTAGAGAGGAAATTTTGAGAGCAACAAAAATTATAGCCAATAAAGTTTATGTTGGTGAATTATCCCTAAAAGATATTAATTTTTCTTCTTTTCAAAATTATTTATATACTACTAATAAAATACCAGATGTAGATCTTATTATTAGAACTAGTGGAGAACAACGTCTTAGTAATTTTTTACTTTGGCAATCTGCTTATGCAGAATTATATTTTACGAATATTTTATGGCCAGATTTTCGTAAAAAAGATTTTTTCGAAGCCATAATAAATTATCAAAAAAGAAAACGTCGTTTTGGAAAAGTTTTATAAATCAAAAAATTTTTTTTTATTTCCGTTATTTTTTTTTCTTTTGTTAGATATATCATTTTCTAAAACGGAAAATAATAATAACCTTGAAATAATTCAGAAAGAAAAAAGGGAAGAATTATTTTCATCTTTTTTTATTAAGAATATTTTTATTATAGGAAAAACAAAATATAATCGTGATTTTATTTCAAATTTATCTCATATTTATCCAGGAGATGAAATTTTTATACCTAGTAAAAAAATAGATCAGGCTATTAAAAAATTATGGAAAAGTCGTCTTTTTGGAAAAATATCTATCTATAAAAAAAATAGTTCATATTTAAATTCAAATGAAATAGACTTATTTTTTGATTTGGAAGATTTAATAGAAGTTGATAAAATTAATGTAAAAGGTACCGGTATGATTCGATTTTTTTCCATTGAAAAAATTAAGTCAGGAGATAAAATTTCTGAAGATTCAATTCAAATTATTAAAAATGATATTAAAAATTATTATATAAAAAAAGGATATAATGAAATTTCTATAAAGAGTAAATGGAGTATTCAGAATGGTAAAAATATTTTAAATATATATGTAGATAAAGGGAAAAAAATTGAAATAGAAAATATTTTATTTGATGGGAATAACCATTTTTCCAAAGAAGAATTACTTAATCTTATGGTTAAGATAAGAAAAAAAATTTTTGTACCAATAGTAGGAAATCCATTTTATTTTTCTCATGAAAATATTCAAGAGGATTTGAAAAATATTTTACGTAAATATCAATCAATGGGATTTTTAAATTCTCAAGTATTTTTAGATTCTGTATGGAAAAAAAATTCTGGTAATTATGGAATCAAAATAAAGATAATTGAAGGAGATCAATATTTTTTAGGAGATGTTAATTTTGTAGGGAACACTTTTATAAAAACGAATTTATTAAGAAAAATATTTTCTTATAAAAAAGGAGATATCTATAATAAAATTGGAATTAATAAAAATATTTTTAATTCGGAATACGAATCTAGTATTCTTTCAAAATATCTCAATATTGGACATTTGTTTGTGAAAATAGTTCCAATAGAAAAAAGAATAAAAAATAATAAAATTTATTTAGAAATAAAAATAGAAGAAAATAAACCAGTATATATAAATAAAGTAAATATATCCGGAAATACAACAACAAAAGATCATGTTATTAGACGTGAATTAACTACTTATCCTGGAGATTTATTTTCTCCTCAAAAAATTAAGTATAGTATGCTTCGTTTAGTGGATTTGAATCTATTTGATAATAGTAAAATACATCCTTTAATTCATCAAAATAAAGAAAATAATACTATAGATATAGAATGGCGTATAATTGAAAAAAATTCTAATCAAATTCAAATATATGGAGGATATGGAGGAGATGCCCTTATTGGAAATTTTAAATTAAATTTTGGAAATTTTTCTCTAAGTAACTTTTTGAAATTTAGATCATGGAATCCTTTTCCTCAAGGAGATGGACAAAAATTATTTTTTTTTAGTAAATTTAGTAAGGATATAAAATCTTATGGATTTTCTTTTATAGAACCTTGGATAGAGAAAACTAGTCCTACATCACTTAGTTTTCATTTAAATTATTCAAAAAAGAAAATAAAAAAATCCGAAAACGTTTTTTTCTTACCTAGATTTTTTAATTCTGATACAACAGTTCATGAAGGATTTATAGATAAAATAGAAATATCTTTGAGTTTAAATAAGCCTCTAGTTATTTTAGATCCATATTCTAAAATTAAATTATCTATGGATTATGAGGCTTTAAATTACAATACAAAACTATTTTCAAGTCACAATAGAAAATTAAAATATACTAATATAAAATCTTTAATTTCTTTACAAAGAATTTCAAATGATCCAGATTTTATTTTTCCTTTTAAAGGATCAGAATTAAAATTAATTGGAATATTTACTCCTCCTTATTCCATTTTATTCAAAAATACTAAAAGATTTAAAATATATTGGATGGAATTTTTCAAAATTAAAATAAACACTTTTTGGTATAAAAAAATTATAGATAATCTAGTGATTAAAGTAGGTAATGAATTTGGATTTTTAGGAAGATACGATAAAACAAAAATATTATTTCCAATACAGAGATTTCATATGGGTGGAGATAAAAATTCATTTAGTTCAAAAATAGAAAATATAGATCATATTCCATTAAGAGGGTATTCTTCTCATAGAAAGAATCTAGAAAATATTTCTCCAAATGATGGGGGACTTATTTATAATAAATCTATTTTAGAAATTCGTTATTTGATTAAGGAATTTTCTAATACATCCAAGTTTTGGAGCAATATTTTTATAGAAGGAGGAAATATTAGTGATTCTTATAAAACATTTAATCCGTTAAAAATGAAAAAATCATTTGGAATTGGATTCCGTATTTTTTTATTTCCTATAGGATTTTTTGGAATAGATATATGTAATCCCGTAGATAGGAAAGATTTTTCTATTAAATCAGGATGGAAAACTAATTTTGTTATAGGTCAAGATTAATTAATATTATAAGATAAATACAGAAAATATATGAAAAGAAATACAATTTTTTATTTTTTATTGTTTTTTTTCCTATTTGGAATAGGAAAATTTTTATTTTCTAAAGAGGAATGTCATCAGAAAATTGTTTGTCTTAATAGTTTGATTCTTTTAGAAAAAATGCCTGAATTTTCTAAAGTTCAGAAAGAATTGGAAAAATTGAGTAAAAATCATGAAAATATATTGGCAAAATTGGCAAAAGAATTTCATAAAAAAGCAGAAAAATTTCAAAAAAATAGAAATCCAATTCTTAAAAAAGAATTAGAAATATTACAATCTAGGGCTCAGGCATATCAAAAAACTGCTGAAAATGATTTATCCAAAAAACAAAATAAATTATTAGATCCTATCTATAAAAAAATAGAAAAAGCTATTAATATAGTAATGGAAAAAGATAAAAATATTGTTAGAGTTGATGATTGTAGTCCCGGGAAAGGTGTTTTGGTTAATAAAGGAATAGATATTACGGAAGATGTAAAAAAAGAATTGGGATTTTAATAAAATTTAATAAAATAAAAAGGGAATGGTATCTCCCGGAATCGAACCGGGGACACAAGGATTTTCAGTCCTTTGCTCTACCTACTGAGCTAAGATACCAACCAAAAAACAAAAATACAATAATAAAATAATAAGTAAAAAACTAAAAAGTCTATTTTTTTTATTAGTATTTTTTTTTCTTTCTTGTACAAGAAAAGAAATTTTTGTTAAATTTAAAAAAAATAAAAAAGAAATACCTAATAGGATTTTTATTCGTACAAGTATTTTATATAAAGAAAATGGAATGATTAGATCCTTTATATATTCCCCAATTATAAAGGAATATTCCATTTATACCTTATTTCCAAATGGATTACAATTATTTATTTATAGAATAAAAACAAATAAGTATACTTATCTTAGTGCAAATTGGGTTAAATCAATTAAAACAATATTTTATCATATTAAAGGAAATATTATTATTATGAATTCTGATGGAGATTTTTTAAAAACAGAGGAAATATTTTGGAATAAAAAATATAAAAAAATATTTAATAATAAGTATACAATTATATATTGTTCCGATGGGACAGTATTAAAAGCTATGAATGGATTAGAAGCTACTGATGACCTAAAAAAAATTAGGCTAAAAAATATTAGTGGTATTTTTCCTATACAATAAAATATTCCTATGGTTTTTCATATTAGTATAGTTTTCATTACTATACTTTTATCTGCTTTTTTTTCTGGAATGGAAATGGCTTTAATTTCTTCCAGTTTATTTCAAATAGAATTAGAAAAAAAGAAAGATTCTTTTCGTTCTAAATTACTTTCCAAAAGCATTAAAGAACCAAAAAAATTTATAACTACAATGTTAATTGGGAATACAATATCCTTGGTGGTATATGGAATTCATATGGAAAAATTATTTTTATATTTTTTTCCAAAATGGTTTTTCATTCACGATAATTTTTTTTTCATTCTTCTTTTAGAAACAATAGTTTCTGCTACTATTATTCTTATTGTTGGAGAATTTATTCCTAAAATTGTCTTTAGCGCATATTCTAATGAATTGTTAAGTCTATTGATTGTTCCTGTATATGTTTTAGAAAAAATGTTATCTCCTATTACAAATTCTATTATTTGGATTTCAAATATATTTTTGAAATTTTTTGGAGAAAAAGAAGATAATAGAACTCAAATTTTTGATAAAGAAGATTTAATTTATTTTGTATCAGAAAATATAGAGAATAATATTCATGGTATAGTAGAATCGGAAGTAGAAATATTTCATAAAGCTTTAGATTTTTCTGAAAAAAAAGCAAGAGAATGTATGGTACCAAGAAAAGAAATAGTATCTTCTAATATATATACTTCTTCTATTGATAGAATTCGTCATAAATTTACAGAAAAAGGATTATCAAAAATTATCATTCATAAAAATAATATAGATAATGTTATAGGATATATTCATTATTTAGAAATTTTAAAAAAACCAAAAAATATAGAATCTATAATGAGACCTGTAGAATTAGTTCATATGAACACTCCAATACGAGAAATAATGGATATTCTTATTAAGAAAAAAAAAAGTATAGCTATAGTATTAGATGAATATGGAGGGACAGCCGGAATGATAACAATAGAGGATATATTAGAAGAATTTCTTGGAGATATAAGAGATGAACATGATGAAATGAAATTTGTTGAAAAAAAATTGAATGATAATGAATTTTTATTTTCTGCTCGTTTAAAAATTGATTTTATTAACGCAAAATATAAATTAGGTATTCCAAAATCTGAAGAATATGAAACTTTAGGAGGTTTAATTGTTTTTCATACAGGGTCTATTCCTAATAGTAAAGAAAAAATAATTATTGGCGATATTTTGTATATTGAAGTTAAAAAGGTATCTAAAAATAAAATAGAAGAAGTTTTTCTTAGATTTATTAGAAAAAAGAATTTATAATAGATGAGTTTCTTAGAAAAAATTAGAAAAAATACATGGATTTTATTTATTTTTATAGGAATAGCTTTATTATCTTTTATATTAGATCCCAATATTTTATTTAAATTTTTCACTAGAAATTCTAATATTATTGGTAAAGTAAATGGAGAAAATATTTTTATAAAAGAATATGTTGATTGTTTTCAATTTTTAAAACGATTTCGTCAGGATGAACCAGATTTTTATTTAAAAAATGAAGCTTGGAATTTATTAATTCATGAAAAATTATTAAATCAACAAGCAGTAAAATTAGGATTACAAATTACAGATAAAGATTTTTGGAACGCTATATCTAAACAATCTATATATAGTTATATTTCTGAATTTCAAGATTCTAATGGAAATTTAGATATAAATAAATTTCAATTATATTTAAAAAAATTGGAAAAAAAAAACATTTTGACTAATTCTCAAATTGAAGAAGAAAAAAATATTTGGTCCTATGAAAAAAATAATATTCCAAAAAGAATTCTTGCAAAGAAATATATAGAAATGTTAATGTATGGATTAAATACTTCCTCGGTAGAAGCGGAATTGAATTATAAAGAAAAAAATTCTTTTTCTATTGTTGATTATGTTTTTATTCCTTATTCAGAAATAGAACACAAATATAATATTTTTTTAAAAAATTCTGAAATTAAAGACTATATAAAAAAACATAAATTCCTTTATAAAAAAGAAGATTTAAGAAGTCTTAGTTTTGCAATTATTCGATCAAAACCTTCTTTAGAAGATGAGAAAAATATGAAAAATAAAATGAAGGAATTATTTCAAAAATTTAAATATACCAATCAAAATTCTATTTTTGTTTCCAAACAATCTGAAAAACCTTTTGATCCCAATTTTTATTTAAAAAAAAATATTCCTATTTTTTTTCAAAATTTTATTATTCAAAATCAAAATAATAAAAATGGAAGTATGTTTGGTCCTTTAAAAGTAGGAAATACATATATAATAGCAAAAATTATTGGAAAAAAAATGATATCTGATTCTGTTTTATCAAGCCATATATTGATTTCTCATAAAAATGCTATACGTTCTTCTAATAGCAGAACTGAAAAAAAAGCTGAAGAAATTTCTAAAAAAATATATAATATACTTAAAAAGGATCCTTCTAAATTTGATTCCTTAGTTCAAGAAAAATCTGATGATACAATTAATGAAAAAAATAATAAAGGAAGTTTAGGATGGTTAAAATATGAAGAACAAAATTCTTTTGGAACATTTAATATTTTTAATGAAGAAAATAAAAATGGGACAATTGGATTAACAAAAACTGAATATGGATATCATATTTTAAGAATTGATAAAAAAAGTCCTATTGAACCTGCTTATCAATTTGCTGTAATTATAAAAACACTTATTCCATCTAAAAAAACGGAAAATTTTATTTCTAATAATGTTAAAAAATTTATTATAAAAAATAAAAATTCTAATTTAAATACATTTATTAAAAATGCAAGAAAAAAAGAATATGAGACTATTTTTTTGAAAAATATTAAATCTAATCAATGGACAATAAGTGATTTAAATACAGAATTAGACAGAGAAATTATTAATTGGTCTTTCGAAAATAAAAGAAAAGAAAAAGATATCAAAATAATATATAATTCAAATAGAGATTGTATTATTGTTTATCTTTCAAATATTCAAAAAAGAGTATTTCCTATTGAAAAAATAAAAAATAACTTGACCATATTTCTTAGAAGAAAAAAAATAGAAAAATTATTCTACAATATAATAGAAAGAAAATCTATTTCTAGAAATCTAGAAAAAATAGCATTTTATTTTTCTAAAAAAATAAAAAAACATTATAAAATCAATTTTTATGATTCTATGATTAATAATTATAAAGAGCCTAAAGTAGTTGGGGGTTCTTTTTCTTTAAAATTAAAAAATACTTCTAAACCTATTTTTGGTAAAAATGGAGTTTTTTTTATAAGACCATTAAAGAATATTTATAATTATAAAAAACCTTCTTATTTTTCTTATGAAATAGAAGTTTTAAATTCTTTTTTGAGAAAAAAAATTCTAGAATATTTATCAAAAAAATTGATAAGTAATTCTAAAATACAAGATTATAGAACTAATTTTTAGTTACGTTTTATAGAGGAACATATTTTTGATTTTTTAATAGATTTTTGTTTTTTTTCAGAAAAGGGATCAATCCGATTTGTATTTATTTCATTTTGAATTTTATTTTTTGCATTTTTTAAATATCTTATCCCTTCCCCCATATTACGAGCTATATCCGGTATTTTTTTTGGTCCAAATATTATTATAGCTATAAAAATAATAAAAAAACTTTCTTCAATACTAATAAATAAAAAATTGATCATTTTTTTTTCTGATTTTTAGATAAATCATATACTATAGATGATGCTATAAATATAGAAGAATAAGTACCAATTCCTATTCCAAGGAATAAAGCTAACATAAAACCACGAATAGTAGTTCCTCCAAAGAAAAAAATAGTACAGATAACTAACATAGTTATGAATGAGGTATTCATAGTTCTTGTTAAAGTTAGATTAATTCCATCATTTATAATTTTATAAAAAGAAATTGAAGAAGGGGTATTTTTTAATATTTGTCGAATTTTATCATAAACAATTACTGTATCATTGATAGAATAACCTATTATAGTCAATAAAGCTGCGAGAAAAGTTTGATCTATTTCTAGAATAGGAATCCATTTATGAAAAAGAGAAAATATCCCAAGAACAATAATTATATCATGTAGTAGAGAAATTAAAGCACCTAAACCAAATTTCCATTTTTTAAATCTAATAAAAATGTAAAAAAATATTACTAATAAGGATAAAAGTATTGAAATAAATGCATTATTAGTAATATCTTCAGCTATAATAGGTCCTACTTTTTCGATAGATAAAATACCTAAGGATTTTTCTTTGCCTAATATTTTAAAACTATTAAAATCTATAGTATTAAAATAAGGTTTTAATGTTACAAACATTTTTTCCAAAATTTCTCTGTCTACTTTATTACTTTCATTCCGTATTTTGTATTTAGTTATTATCTTCAATTGATTTTCATTACCAAATGTTTTTACTTCTGGAAATGATGGGATTCCATTTTCTATAAAAGATTTGGACAAAAGATAAGAGATTTTTTCTGGAATAACTTTATGATCAAAACAAATAATATAAGAACGTCCTCCAACAAAATCTATTCCCAAGTTTAATCCTTGATAATAAAGTGATAAAAAACTAATTATAATACAGATAAAGGATATAGTATAAGTTAATTTCCTTTTAGATAAAAAATCCCATTTAATATTTTTAATTTTATTAATTAATATTTTTTGGTAGTTAAAGGAAATATTTTTATACTTATTTAAATGAAATTCTAAAAATAATCTTACTAAAAAAATAGAAGTAAACATGGAAGTAAAAATTCCAATAATCAATGTCGTAGAAAATCCTTTAATAGGACCTATTCCAAAATAAAATAAAATAAGACCACATAATAAAGTAGTTATTTGACCATCAATAACAGAAGATAATGCTCCATTATGTATAGTATAGCTATTGTAAATAGCTATACGTATAGAATTTCCTTTTTTTATCTCTTCTTTAATTTTTTCATAAAAAAGTATATTAGCATCCATAGACATTGCTAATGTTAATATTATACCAGAAATTCCAGGAAAAGTTAATACAGCATTTATAGATATAAGAATTCCAAATATAAATATTAAATTAAAAATTAATGCTATATTAGCATATAAACCAGGAATATAATAATAAAAAAATATCCAAATAAATACGAGAAATATGGATATAAAAAATGAAAATATTCCTTTTTGTACAGATTCTTTTCCTAAAGATGGGCCTATTATTTCAGATTGAATTACTTTTACTGAAGTAGGTAATCTTCCTGCATTTAATATATTTACTAAATCTTCAGATTCTTGTAAAGATAAACGTCCTGATATTTGAGACATACCATTGGGAATGATTGATTTAACAATAGGAGCTGTATAAACTAAATTATCTAGAACTATAGCTATATTTTTTCCAATATTTTTTTCAGTAAGCATTTTCCAATTTCTAGATCCAATCTGATTCATTTTTATATTAACAACTATTTCATTAAATGGACCAAAAGATTTATATGCTTTAACAATCATATCTCCATTTAACGGATAAATTTCTTTTTCATCATTTGTTTTTTTTATAGAAAATAATTGAAAAAATTTTTTATTTTTATATTGATTTTTTTTATATCCCCAAAAGAATTTTATATCTCGTAAATTATATGGTAAAGATTCTTTAGATTCATTTGAATTCAGAAATTCATTCACTATTTTAAAATATTTTTGATCTACCAAACCTACGATTGGATTATTAGTATATTTAATAATATGAGGAATGTTTAATATATCTATTAAAGATTTATTTTCATTGATTTTATTCTTGAAAAATTTTTTATTTATATCTTCAAAATATGGAATAATTTCTTGTAAACTATATATTTCAAAAAAATTTAATTCAGCTTGTTTTTGCAAAATATTTTTTATTCTATCGATATTTTTTATTCCAGATAATTCTATTAAAATTCTATTTGAATTATTAATTCTTTGTATTTTTGGCTGAATAACTCCAAATTTATCTATTCTAGATCTAAGAATATTATAAGTGGAAGAAATAGATTTATCTATCTTTTTTTTAATAATATTTTCTATTTCTTTATTAGAACTACTATAGTTTATTTCTTCTATATGAGATTTTATTCCAAATAAATCCGAAAGAGAAAAATCTATGTTCATTTTTTCTCTTTCTTGATAAAAATATTTTAAAAAAGAAGAAAAATAATCAGTATTTGGATGTTTTTCTTTTTTTTTATCCGTTTTTTCCAATGATTTTAAAAAAATGGGGTTTTTAGAATTATCAGAAAATTTTTTTAATAAATCTTTTTCAGATATTTCCAATATCATACTGATTCCTCCTTTTAAGTCTAATCCTAGATTTATGGTTTTATTTTTTAATAATCCTATTTTTTTTTCATTTTCTAAATTGACATTAGAATCAACGTAAGAATCTTTTCCTAACTTAGAAGCATAAAAACTAAAACATATATAATACAAACAAATTATAGTTAACGAAATAACTGTAAAAATTGTAAAAAAATTTCTTATACGCATTCTAATGATTTTTATGGTAAAAATATAAAAATTAGAATAGAATAAAATTTTCTAATTATCTTTGCTTTTAGTGGATTAAGAAAATTAAATGAATGCACTTGAAAAAATCTTATCTTATTCAAAACCTTACAAATATCACTATATTCTAAATATATCGTGTAATTTTTTACATTCTTTATTCTCAGTTTTATCTATAATATCTATTTCTCCTTTATTAAGTATTTTTCTGAAAATTACTGATGTAAAAAAAGAAAATAAAACAACATTTTTAAATTTTTTGGATGGATCCTTTAATTTTATTCAAAAATATTTTCATTATTATATTAATATTTTATCAGACAAATATGGAAAAATAAATACACTTGGAATTTTTTGTATTTTTATTATTTTACTTTGTTTTTTGCGAAATACCTTTAGATATTTAGCTGAATATTTTATGATAGGAATAAGAACATCTATTGTTAGAAATATTCGAAATGATTTTCATCGAAAAATATTATCGATTCCAACAATATTTTTTTATGATAAAAAAAATGGAGATTTAATGTCTAGATTATCTAATGATGTAAATGAAATAGAAGTATCTATTGTAAATTCTTTAGCAAATATAATTAGTTCTCCCATTATGGTTTTTTTTCATTTGCTTACTTTATCTTTTATGAGTTATCAATTAACTTTATTTACTTTTATTTTACTTCCATTAATGGGAACATTAATTTCTATTATAGGAAAAAGTTTGAAAAAAGATGCAAGAGGAGCTCAAAATCAATTAGGAGAATTATTTACGGTTGTAGAAGAAACTTTGAATTTTACAAAAATTATAAATATTTTTAATGCAGAAAATCAGATGCAAAAACGTTTTGAAAAAGTATCTGAATGTCAGAAAAAACTTTCTGCACGTGTAAATCGTAAAAAAGAATTAGCCTCTCCTATTAGTGAATTTTTAGGAACTATTACAATGATATTGATTGTTTGGTATGGAGGAAAACTATTTTTAGAAAAAAAAGGAATGGCCCCAGAAATACTTTTTTCTTTTGTAGGTCTTTTTTTTCAAATTATTAATCCAGCAAAAAATTTAGTGAATTCTATATCAAATATTCAAAAAGGAAAAGCTTCTGCAGAACGAATTGTAGAAATATTAAATACTAAATGTTTTCAACATGATAAAAAAAAACAATCAAAATCTATTTTTCATTTTAAAAATGAAATTTTATTTCGTAATGTTTCATTAACATATAATAAATTAGTATTAATTCAGAATTTAAATTTTTCTTTAAAAAAAGGAAAAAACATAGCTCTAATTGGAAGATCTGGAAGTGGTAAATCTACTATTGCAAATTTACTTGCTAATTTTTATGAAGTTTCTTCTGGAGAAATCACTATTGATGGAATTAATATTAGTTATTTAAAAAACAGAGATTACAGAAAGTTATTAGGAATGGTAACACAAGAACCAATTCTTTTTAATGATTCTGTTTTAAATAATATTGCATTAGGATTGGAAGAAAAAATATCTATAAGTTCTGTAATAAAAGCAGCTAAAATTGCAAATGCTCATTATTTTATTAAAAAACTTCCAAATGGATATGATACTATTATTGGGTATAATGGGAATAAATTATCTATGGGTCAAAAACAAAGGATTAGTATTGCTCGAGCTGTATTAAAAAATCCTCCAATTATAATTTTAGATGAAGCAACTTCCTCTTTAGATATAGAATCAGAAATAATGATTCAAAATTCTTTAAATAAAATGATGAAAAATTCTACTTCATTAATAATAGCGCATAGATTATCTTCTAATATTATAAAAAATGCGGATTATATCATAATATTGGAAAAAGGTAAAATAATAGAACAAGGTCCTACTCATGTTTTAATATCTAAAAAAGGTACTTACAGGAATTTTTAATAAAAAAAATGAAAGATTTTATTTTAAATTATATTACAGATATTACTGAAAATCCTATAAAATCTTTTTCTATTATAGGAAATTTATTTTTAATAGAAAGTATTTTATCAATAGATAATGCAGCTATGTTAGCCTCTATGATTATGAGATTAAAAAAAGAAGATAGAAAAAAAGCTTTAAAATATGGAATTTTTGGAGCTTATTTTTTTAGAGGTATTAGCTTAATATTCGCTTCTATTTTAATTAAAATTTGGTGGTTAAAACCATTGGGTGGGTTATATTTAGTTTATATTGGATTGAATCATTTTTTTTCAAAAAAATTGGTTAAAAAAGATTCGAACAAGAATATAATATTACGAAATTCTTTTTGGAAAATTATTATTTCTATAGAAATAATGGATTTAGCTTTTTCCATTGATAATATATTTGCTACTATTGCTTTTTCAGAAAATTTTATATTGATTTTTTTAGGAATTTTTATAGGAATTTTAACAATGAGATTTACCGCTCAAAAATTTGTAAAATTAATGGAAATTAATCCTTTTTTAAAAGATTCTGCCTTTTCCGTTATTTTATTACTTGGAATAAAACTTATATTTTCTTTTTTTGAAAAAAAATATTATACAAATAATAATATTTATTTAGAAAGCATTTTTTCATTTATTACCATAATTTTATTTTTATCCCCAATTTTTTATACTTGTATATCCAATTGGATATACAAAAAAAAAAGTTAGATTAATATCATTATTGGATCTTCTAATATTTTTTTTAAAAAAGAAAGAAAATTACTACCTGTAGCTCCATCTATAATTCTATGATCACAAGATAAAGTAACTTTCATAATATTTCCTATTACAATTTTGGAATCTTTAATGATAGGTTTTTCTATAATAGATCCTATAGATAGAATAGAAGAATTAGGAAGATTAATAATAGAAGTAAAAAATTCGATTCCATACATTCCTAAATTTGAAACTGTAAATGTGCTATTTTCTAGTTCTTCTGGTTGGATTTTTCTTGATTTTGAACATAAAACTTTATCTTTTATTTCTTGAGAAATTTGTAATAATGATTTTTGATCAGCATTTTTAATTACTGGAACAATTAATCCATCTTGGATAGCTACTGCAATACCAATATTAATATAGGAATGGTATATAATTTCTTTTTCTTTCCAAGAAACATTTAAATTTGGATATTTTTTTAAAGATATAGTTACTGCTTTAATAATAATATCATTAAAAGATATTTTTTTTTCTTTAGAAAGTTTATCATTTAAATTTTTTCTCAAATTAATCATTTTTTCTGCATTAATTTCTATGAAAAGATAATAGTGTGGAGCTGTAAATTTAGAATATATTAAATGTTCTGCTATTCTTTTCCTCATAGAAGAAATATTGATTCGTTTATTTTCTTTTGGATTCTTTAATTTTCTTATTAATTTTTCTTCATAAGCTTCAATATCTCTTTTAATAATACGATTATTTTTTCCACTTCCTTTTATTTTATTTATAGAAATTCCTATTTTTTTTGCTATTTTTTTTGCTAAAGGAGAAATAAAAATTCTACATTCTTTTTCTTTTTTAAGATTACTTTCTTCTTCTGTCTTCAATAAGTTAGAATTTTCTATCAATGAACTTATATTTTCTCCTTTTTTCCCAATAATAGCTAACATATTATTAACACGTGTTGTTTCGCCTTCTTTTACACCAATAAAAAGTAAAAATCCACTTACATCAATTTCAAAATCTTGAATAGCTTTATCGGTTTCAATTTCCGCTAAAATATCTCCTTCTGATACTTGATCTCCTACTTTTTTATTCCACTTGATTACAGTACCTTCCTGCATTGTGTCGCTTAACTGAGGCATGAATATTATTTCAGCCATTATTTTAAGGTATTTTTTTTACACAATATAAAAAAATAATCATGAATATGGAACTTCATCTAAAAAAGGATAATTAGATTCATAATAAACAGCATTATACATTTGTTTAATAGAAGGAATATCTGATTTTTCTGCAAAATCAGCACAGGATTCTACTTCTTTTTTTATTTTATTTTCTATAAAGTTTAACTTTTCTACAGTTTTCCATTTATTTTTTATGATAATATTTTTTATTTTTAAAATAGGATCTTTTTTCTTATATAAAAGAATTTCTTCTTTGTTACGATATAATTCTGAATCCGACATGGAATGTCCTCTATACCTATAAGTTTTAATATCTAAAAAAGTAGAACCATTTCCACTTCTAGCAATTTCAATAGCTTTATAAGTCGCTTTTGCTATTTTTTTAGGGTCCATTCCATCTACAGGATAAGAAGGCATTCCATAGGATAGACCAATTTTATAAATTTCTTTTATATTTGTACTTTTTTCTACGGAAGTTCCCATAGCATATTGATTATTTTCGCAAATAAATACAACTGGTAATTTCCATAACATTGCCATGTTAAAAGTTTCGTGTAAGGCACCTTGTCTAACAGCCCCATCCCCCATAATTGTTAATGTAACTGCATCTCTATTAAAATATTTATCAGCAAAAGCTATACCAGCCCCTAATGGAATTTGGCCTCCCACAATACCATGGCCACCGTAAAAACGATGTTTTTTACTAAAAATATGCATAGAACCTCCAATTCCATGAGAAGTACCTGTCTCTTTACCTAGAAGTTCTGCCATAACTTTTTTAGGATTTACTCCCATAGAAATAGGTAATATATGACATCTATAAGCCGTAATAATTTTATCTTTAGAAAGATCCATCGCATGGGTGATTCCAGCAGGAATAGCTTCTTGTCCATTATATAAATGTAGAAATCCTCTAATTTTTTGTTTTAAATATAAGGAACGACATTTATTCTCAAAAATTCTCCAAAAAAACATGTCTTTAAACCATTTTAGGTAAGTTTTTGTGGTAATTTTTTTCATAAAAGAAAAACCTTTACGAGGTTATTGTTTACAAATTTAATTATATAAATCTACAAAAAATTTATATAATTAGATAATTAGATAAAAGGGATCAAACTTTCTAATGTGTTTTTTCTAGAACCTTTGATCAGGATATAATCTGTTTTAACAGATATATTTTTTATCCATTGTATAAATATATTTTTATTAAAAAATTTTATAATTTTATCGGATGTTTTGATATTCGTATTAAAAAATATTTTTCCTATCAAAAATATTGAATTTATATTGCTTTTTTCCAAGTAAAAAATAATTTTTTTATGTTCATCCTCAGAATAATTTCCTAATTCTAACATATCACCTAATATAACTATTTTATTTCCTATAATTTTATTATTAAAAAAAGTAAGAGCTTTTATCATGCTACTTGGGTTAGCATTATAGCAATCTATAATGATTTTGATATTTCTTTTTTTTAAAATTTGAGAACGATTATTATTAGGAATAAATTCTTCTATGGTCTTTTTAATTTTTTTTAAAGAAACTTTAAAATAAATTCCAATAGTTATAGAAGAAGCTATATTATATAAGTTATAATCTCCTACTAATGGGGAAACTATTTTTATATTTTTAATACATAAAATAGATTTTAATCCAATTTTATTCCATAAATATTGAATGATTATATCTGGATTTGAATTTACTTTTTCTGAAAAAATATATCTATTCATTCCTATACTGTTAATTAATTGTATAGGATCATCTCCATTGACAAAAACTTTTTTTTTATTTTTTTTTAAAAAATTGTATAATTCCAATTTTCCACGAATGATCCCTTTTATATTTTTGAATCCTTCTAAATGAGATTTTCCAAAATTAGTTATATATCCATAATCTGGATTAATTATAGAACACATTTTTTTGATTTCTTTTTCATGATTTGCTCCAATTTCTATCACTGCTATTTGTGTATTTTTCTGCATAGATAATATGGTTAATGGAATTCCTATATGATTATTAAAATTACCTTTAGTATAATGAACATTTTCATATTCTTTAGAAAGAATAGATGTTATTAATTCTTTAGTAGTTGTTTTTCCATTACTTCCTGTAATAGCAATAATCGGTATATTTTTTAGTTTAAATCTATGATAAACAGCTAATTTATGTAAAAAATATAAGGAATTTTTTACATAAAAAATATTCTTATGAAGAATAGAATATTTTCTATTATCTACTATAGCAATCATTGCTCCATTTGAAATTGCTTCATAAGCAAATTGATTCCCATCAAATTTTTTTCCTTTTAAAGAAAAAAAAATAGAGTTTTTTTTTACTTTTTTACTATTTATTTCTATTCCAGAGGAAATAGAATAAAAATTATATAAATTTTTTATAGTCATCCATATTTTAGTAAATAAATAGATAAAAAATTTTAAAGAAGATCTTTTTCAAGTTTTATTTTTAAATTATTAATATTAGTAATAACTGTTCTTTTTTGATTTTTAATATAAGATATATAACCTGTTTCTTCAGAAATAACAAGACAAATAGAATCCGTTTTTTCGGATAATCCAATAGCAGCTCTATGACGAAGGCCTAAACGTGATGGAATTTCTTTATTGTAAGAAACAGGAAGTATCGCTCTGGTTCTTACTATTTTGTTTCCTATAATAATGACTGCACCATCATGTAATGGACTATTTTTATAAAAAATACTTTCTAAAATAGGACTATTGACTTTAGCATCCATTTCATCTCCATTTTGTATAAATTCTTTTATATCTTGATATAATTGAATTACAATTAAAACACCTGTTTTATCTCCTGATAAAATTGCACAAGATCTTACAATACTATCTATAGTTTCTGTTTTTACGGAAAATTTTGATTTTTCGAATTTTCCAAAGATAGAAAGAATAAATTTTTTAAAAAAAATTCTACTTCCAACTATCAGAAGAAATTTTCTTATTTCTGGTTGAAATAGAATAATTAAAGCTAAGAACCCTCCTTTGAAAAAAATGCTTATAACGATGCTAAGGAGTTTCATTTTATATGCTTCTACTATTTTCCAGAATACAAAAGTTGCAATAATTCCGTAAAAAATATTTAAAGCAGCTGTATTATAAACAAGTCTATATACCTGAAATAAAATAATAGCTACTAGAAAAATATCTAAAATATCAATGAAAGAAATTTTCAAAAAATATAAAAATGAAAAAAAAGAATTATGATAATATAAATTTATTAATAAAAATTTAGAAAATTTTTCTATAATATTGTACCAATTTTATACATTCTACAGCTTCTTTTACATCATGAACACGTAACAATTTTATTTTTTTTAAAAGAGCTAATGTATGAATGATAGAAGTTGCATTCAGAGATTCTTCAGAAGAAATATTAAGAATATTATGAATCATAGATTTCCTAGAAATTCCTATTAAAATTAAATGATCCTCAAATCCAAGTAAAGATAAATTTTTTAATAATTGGAAATTTTGTTTTTCAGTTTTTCCAAAACCAAATCCTGGATCTAAAATAATATCATTAATTCCATATTTTTTTAATAAAAAAATTTGTTTAGCAAAAAAGTTATTTATTTCTATAATTATGTTATAATAATATGGATTTTTTTGCATATTTACTGGAGTCCCCTTCATGTGATTTAATATATATGGAATCTTAAGTTTCGATAATAAAGAAAACATTTTTGGATCTAACATACCTCCAGATATGTCATTGATCATTATAGCTCCTTCTTCTACAGCTATTCTTGCAATTTCACTTCGAAAAGTATCTATAGATATTCTAACATTTGGAAATTTTTTTATTATAGAACGAATAGGTTTGATAACACGTTTTATTTCTTCTTCTACTGTTGGATATTTGGATCCTGGACGAGTAGAACATCCTCCAATATCTATGAAATCCGATCCTTCATTTAATAGATTTTCCACATGTTTTAATACACTAAATTCAGAATTAAACTTACCTCCATCATAAAAAGAATCAGGAGTTAAATTAACTATTCCCATAATTTTTGGTTCTTTAAAAGAAAATAAAGTTCCTGCACAATTAATTGTCATTAAAAAACTATTTTTAATTCATTTTTAAAATTAAATGAGATGAATCATATTTCCATTGATTTTATCATAAAAAAATGTAAAAAATTATTTAAAAAAAAATTAAAAGATTATGATTTATCATGGAAAATCATAAAAATATATTCTATGATAGATCAAATTTTTATGAAAGTCTTTCGTATATACAATATTCAAAAAAGGGGATATCAAAAAGTAAAAGAGGAAAAAGTGATAGATACATATATAGATGTGATAAATTATATTGTCATTACGATAATAAAATTAAATACTTCTAATAATCTTGAAAAAAATATTTCTCATTCTAAGATTATTTGTCTTTATATTCAACAATTTAATAAAATTAAAAATTGGAAAAAAAATATAGAATTATATAATAAAAAAATAAGGACCCCTTCAATAGAAAAGATTTTAGAATATATTTTCTATTTAAAAAAAAAAAAAGAAAAAATATTATCTAATCATTTAGAAATAATTTTTTTTAAAATTTTAAAAATAACCATTCTTTTATTGATGAAGGATATGAAAAAACATAAATGAAATTTTATTTATATATTATCAAAAATTCATCTTTAGGATTATTATAATAAATTTAAAAATGAAAAAAAAAGTTATAATTGCAAATTGGAAAATGAATCACGATTTCTATGAAACGACTTCTTATCTTAGAAATTTATTAAAAATCATTTTTGAAAATAAAATTAATCAAAAAAAAAAAATAATTATTGCTCCATCTTTTCCTTTTTTACATATTTCAAATCAAATTTTACAGGGGACTACTTTAAGTATTGCTGCACAAAATATACATCAAATGGAAAATGGATCTTATACAGGAGAAGTATCGGCCTCTATGTTGAAATCTATAGGAATTAAAAAGGTCATATTAGGACATAGTGAACGTAGAAAATATTTTACCGAAACGAATGATATTCTCATCAAAAAAATTAAAATTGCATTAAAATATGGATTTCATATTATTTTCTGTGTAGGAGAAACGAAAGTAGATAGAGAAAAAAAAAAACATTTTCTTACCGTAAAAAATCAATTAGAAAAAACAATTTTTTATTTTTCTTTAGAAGAAATAAATTCATTTATTATAGCATATGAACCTATATGGGCTATTGGGACTGGAAAAACAGCTACTCCTGAAATAGCTCAAAATATGCATCAATACATACGTACCTTATTTTTTAATAAATATGGAGAAAGTGGGTCCAATGATTTATCTATTTTGTATGGAGGTAGTATAAATGATATGAATGCAAAAGATCTTTTTTTACAGAAAGACATTGATGGAGGACTGGTTGGAAATTATTCCCTTAATATGAAAAATTTTATGAAAATTATTCAATCCTAATTTTTATTTATTATCTTTATCATTTAAAAAATTATTCGGCCTCGTAGCTTAATTGGATAGAGCATCTGACTACGGATCAGAAGGTTATGGGTTCGACTCCCCTCGAGGTCTCATTTTATTTTTATCCTAAATAAGGTTTTAGTATTTTACTTCTAGAAGAATGTTTTAATCTTTTTAAGGCTATGCTTTCGATTTGTCTTACACGTTCTCTTGTTAAATCACAAGATTGCCCCACTTCTTCTAATGTCATTGGTGGGGATCCATTTAATCCAAAATGTAAAATGATAACTCGACGTTCTCTTTCGCTTAAAGTTTCCAAAATTCTTTTTATATCTTTACGGAGAGATTCCTTTTCTAAATGTTCATCTGGACGAGGAGATTCATCAGATTTTACTAAATCGTATAGATTAGAATCCTCTCCATCTATTAATGGAGCATCCATAGAAATATGTCTTCCTGAATTTTTTAAAGATTCCTCTACTTCTTTTTCATTCATCTCTAAATTTTCTGCTATTTCTCTTGCAGAAGGTGTTCTTTGAAGTTCTTGCTCTAATTGAGCAAAAGTTTTAAGTATTTTGTTTAACAATGCCAATTTATTTGTAGGTTGACGAATAGAACGTGATTGTTCAGCTATAGCCTGTAATATAGCTTGTCTTATCCACCATACAACGTAAGAGATACATTTAAATCCTCTTGTTTCATCAAATCTCAATATACCCTTGATCAACCCTAGATTACCTTCATTAATTAAATCACATAAACTTAATCCTTGATTTTGATATTGTTTTGCAACAGAAACCACAAAACGTAAATTTGCATTTACTAATTTATCTATAGCAGAAGAATCTCCTTCTCTTGCTCTACGTGCGTATTCAACTTCTTCTTCTGGAGTTAATAATGGAATTTTTCCTATTTCATGAAGATATTTATCTAAAGATTCAGATTCACGATTGGTAACTTGTTTGGTGATTTTAAGTTGTCTCATATTTTGTTATTATTTTACTCATTTTTTAGGACGAGGTAAAAGTATTTTCCTAGAAAGTTTCATTTTTTTATTTTTATCATCAATGCCCATAAATTTTACATCGATGATATCTCCAATTTGTAGTTCTTCTTCTATATTATTTAGTCTTTTCCATCCTATTTCAGAAATATGCAACAATCCTTCCACACCTTTAGATATTTCAACAAAAGCTCCAAAATCTTTTATAGATTTTACCTTCGCTTTATAAATTTTTCCTATTTCAGGAACAAAAGTAATTTCTTTAATTCTATGAATTGCTTCCTCTATTTTTTGATAATCTTTTCCTATAATTTCAATATTACCCATATTCCCTTTCTCTTCAATTAAAATACTTGTTTCTGTACAAGATTGTATTTCTTGAATAACTTTTCCACCAGGACCGATTACAGAACCTATAAAATTTTTTGGGATATTGAAAGTATGTATTTTAGGAGCATTAGGTTTTAATTTTTTTCTATATATAGGAAAATTTTCTAGCATTTTTTTTAGAATGAACATACGACCTTCTAAAGCTTGTATTAAAATTTGATTTAAAAGATCATAAGTGAATCCTTGGATTGTTTTTACATCCATTTGACATGCTGTAATTCCATATTTTGTACCTGTTATTTTAAAATCAAGGTCTCCAAAACTATCTTCTTCTCCCATAATATCAGATAAAATAACTTTTTTTTCTTTATCTATAAATAATCCCATAGCAATACCGGAAACAGGTTTTTCAAGAGAAATTCCTGCGTCCATTAATGCTAAA
This sequence comes from Blattabacterium clevelandi, assembly GCF_003268615.1. Taxonomy (NCBI): domain Bacteria; kingdom Pseudomonadati; phylum Bacteroidota; class Flavobacteriia; order Flavobacteriales; family Blattabacteriaceae; genus Blattabacterium; species Blattabacterium clevelandi. The sequence goes on from NZ_CP029844.1 coordinate 104,661, forward strand.
CTTGCTGCGCAAACTGTAGCCATAGAAGAAGACCCATTAGATTCTAAAATATCCGATACTACACGAATCGTATAAGGATTATCAGGTATAACATTTTTTAAGGCACGTTGTGCTAAATTTCCATGTCCTACTTCACGTCTAGATACACCTCTAATTGGACGTATCTCTCCTGTTGAAAAAGGAGGAAAATTATAATGTAGATAAAATTTTTCATGATTTTCCATGATTACATTATCAATTTTATTAGCATCTAAAGATGATCCTAATGTTACTGTAGTTAATGATTGAGTTTCTCCTCTTGAGAATAAAGCAGAACCATGAACTCCAGGAAGATAATCCACAATACTCCATATTTCTCGTATTTGTTTATTAGTTCTTCCATCTAATCTAATTCCTTCTTTTAAAATCATGTTTCTGGTTATTTCTTTTTTTATTTCTTCATAACATTGATCGATAAAAATTTCATTTTTTTCTTTATCATCTATAGGTAATGTTTTTTTAAAATTATTTAAAATTTTATTTTCTTGAATAGATCTGGTCTTTTTATCCAAAAATTGTTTATATAGTTTGTAAATTTTTTCGTATGAAAAAGAAAAAAGTTTTTTTTTCATAGTTTTCTTTTCCAATAAATATGGATCATCTATATGATTATGTTCATAAAGAAGTGAAAAGTAAGGATGATTGGATTTTAGTTTTAGTAATTTTTCTACTAATCTCTTTTGGGCTTTTATTTGATTTTTTATTTCTTGATGAGCTATAGTAACCGCATTAATAAATTCATCTTCTGTAATTTCTTTCATTTCTCCTTCTATCATAATAATGGAATTAGTAGAAGCTCCTACTATTAGATCTATATCAGATTTTTCCAATTGATCTAAACTTGGATTTATAAAGAATTTTCCATTTATACGTATGATACGAACTTCTGATATAGGTCCATTAAATGGAATTCCAGAAACAGATAATGCTGTAGAAGCAGCAAGTCCAGCTAATCCATCTGGTAAAACTTTATTATCATATGATAATAAAGATATCATTATTTGTATTTCTTTTCGAAAAGATTCAGGAAAAGTTGGCCTTAAAACACGATCTACTAATCTCATTGTCAAAATTTCTTCATCAGAAGGTCTTCCTTCCCTTTTTATAAATCCACCAGGAATCTTACCACCTGCAGAATATTTTTCTCTATAATCTACTGTTAATGGTAAAAAATTGGCTTCATTTTTTATTTTTTTGGAAATTACTACCGTAGCTAATAGTATTGTATTACCTATACGTATAATAGCTGAACCGTCAGCCTGTTTAGCTAATTTTCCTGTTTCTATAATAATAGTACGTCCATCTCCTAGAGAGATAATTTCCTTTACTGTATCTAGCATGTTTGATTTTTTACTTTTGGATTTAAAAAAAAATAACAAAAATTCTATTTCTTTTATTATTATATTTTGTGTAGTATGAATGATATGAAAAGAAATTATCTGTATGTAATCATGATCAAAGATTAGATTATTTTCTTAATCCTAGGATTTTTATAATTTTTTTATAACTATTTACATCCTTTTTTTCTATATATTTCAATAATTTTTTTCTTTTTCCTACTAATCTTATCAGTGATCTTTCTGTATTGAAATCTTTTCTATTATTTTTTAGATATTTACTTAAATGATTAATTCGATAAGTGAATAAAGCTATTTGAGATTGAGAAGATCCTGTATCCAAAACGGAAATTCCATATTTTTTAAATATTTCCTTTTTTTTATTTTCAGTTAAATACATAATACAATATCTTTATTTGATAAAGTTAAAAATATTTTATAAATATGTATTTATACTTTATTTTAATTTAAGTAGAGAATCTAGATATTTTCTATCATTAGATAAACGAGGTACTTTATTTTGACCTCCTAGTTTTTTATGCATTTTTAACCAATCGTAGAATAATCCAGTTCGAGCTATATATATAATAGGGGGACGTAAAACCATATTTTTATATCGTTTAATTTCATAATCAGAATTCAATGATTTTAATTCATTATCTAAAATATCTCTAAAATAGGATAAATCTTTTGGAGTTTTTTTAAATTCTATAATCCATTCATGAGCTCCAGAATTTTTTTTGTTCATGTAAATAGGGCCTGCAGTATATTCATGAATAATAGAATTTGTTTTCAAACAAGTTTTTTTTAAAGCTATTTCTGCATTTTCTATAATTAATTCTTCTCCAAAAGAATTGATATAATGATTTGTTCTTCCAGAAATAGATATACGATATGGAGATATACTAGTAAATTTAATAGTATCTCCAACTATGTATCTCCATAGTCCAGCATTGGTAGAAATCACTAAAGCATAATTTTTATTTAGTTCTACCTTATCAATAGGAAAAATTTTGGGATAAGGATTATGGAATTCTTCCATAGGAATAAATTCATAAAAAATTCCATGATCTAATAAAAGTAAAAGACCATCAACATTTTTTTGATCTTGTACTGCAAAAAATCCTTCGGATGCACTGTACACATCGTAATAATTAATAGGAGTGTTAAATAAATTATTATATTGTTTGATATAGGGATTAAAATTAACACCTCCATGGAATATAACTTCTAAATTAGGCCATATTTCATTTATTTTTTGTTTATTAAATTCGCTTAATAATCGATTTAAAAAAATTAATAGCCAAGAACAAACTCCTAATAAAATACGAACATCTTTGGATGCAGTTACTTTTACTAAAGTTTCTAATTTTTTTTCCCATTCACTCATTAATGCTATTTTTTTTTTAGGAATACTAATATATTCTGCCCAAAATGGAAGATTTTGTATTAAAATGGAAGATAAATCTCCATAAAAAGTATTGTATTTTTTACATAATTCATGACTACCTCCTAAACGTAGAGCTTTTCCAAAGAATACTTTTGTTTCTGGGTGATTATGAATATATATAGATAGCATATCTTTTCCTGCTTTGTAATGACAATCATGCATAGAAAAAGTAGTAACAGGAATGTATTTACTTTTTGTATTGGTAGTACCAGAAGATCTAGCAAACCATTTGACTTTTCCAGGCCATAATATGTCCTTTTCTCCTTTACGAATTCTTTTAATTATAGGAATTAAATCTATATAATTGCATACAGGAATTCTTTCAGAAAATTGTTGATATTTTTTAATATCTTGAAATCCATATTTTTTTCCAAATTCTGTTTTTTTTGCATAAAATATCATTTTATGGATTAACTTATGTTGTATTTTTATTGGTGATCGTATGATCGATTCTATTTTTTTGATTCTTTTTTTTATAAAAGAAGATGTTAAATATCCAGATAAATATTTCATTATAATGAAATTTTTCAATCAATCAAAAATAAATTTTTGAATTAATTTTTTTTTGGGATAAATAAATAGAAACAATTCCAAAAGTTAATTCTTTTGTAGAATAAGTTTGAAATCCGTGGTATTTTAATAGTTTTTTCATTTTGTTTCCATAATAAGTAAAATATTTAATAGATTCTTGTAAATAGTTATAAGCAAAATGGTTTTTTGAAAAAAAATTTCCTATTCTAGTTAAAATAGAATGAGAATAAAGATGATAAAATATTTTTATATAAGGATTAGAAGGATTGGAAAATTCTAAAATTTCTAAAATTCCTAAAGGTTTTAGTATTCTATATATTTCTTTGAAAGAAAGGTGAATATATTGAAAATTTCTTATTCCAAACGCAATGGTGACTAAATCAAAAGTATTGTTTTCAAAAGGAATATTTTGTGAATATCCTTGAATTAGAGTGATTTTTTTTTCCAAAAAATTTTTTTTTATTTTATTTTTTGCTATTTTTAGCATTTTTTCAGAAGGATCTAAACCAATAATAGAAGAATTTTTAAATTTTTTTGCTAGCAATATAGCTAAATCTCCAGTTCCAGTAGCCAAATCTAATATTTTTTTGTATTTTTTGTTTTTGATTAATAAATTAATGACTTTTTTTCTCCAGAGTATATCTATTCCAAAAGACAATATATGATTCAGAAAATCATATTTTGAAGAGATACTATCGAACATTTTTGTTAATTTATCTTCTTCTGATGAAATAGAATTTTTGTTCATAAATAATATGAATTAATATTTACTTAAGTTAAGAAAAACGATTCTTTATTTAAGAATTTTATTTTTTTTTCTTTTTATTTTTAATTATTATTTTTATTAAAAAAGAATGATTCGATCAATAATTACAGGAACTGGACATTACTTACCAAATAAAATTATAAATAATAATCATTTTTTAAAACATACATTTTATGATAAAAAAGGATTAAAAATTGAAAAATCTAATGAAGAAATTATCAAAAAATTTCAAAAAATTACAGAAATAGAAGAAAGAAGATATATAAATAATCCATTATTTAATAATTCTGATATTGCTTCTATAGCTGCAAAAAAAGCTTTGATTAATTCTAAAATTAATAAGGAAAAAATAGATTATATTATTTCTGCCCATAATTATGGAGATATTCATCCTATTTCTTTTCAATCTGATTTAATGCCATCTATAGCTTCTAGAGTGAAAAATAAACTTCAAATAAAAAATAAAAAATGTCGTCCATATGATATGATTTTTGGGTGCCCAGGATGGATAGAAGGGATGATATTGGCAGATCAACTTTTAAGATCTAAAAACGCTCAAAATATTTTGATTACTAGTTCTGAAACTTTATCTAAAGTAATAGATCCGCATGATAAAAATTCTATGATTTTTTCAGATGGAGCGGGGGCAGCAGTGTTATCTGCTATCGAAATAGAAGAAGAAGAAAATCAAGGAATTATTCATTATGATTCTCAATGCAATAATAATGAGGAATTACATTATTTAACTAATGGTCCCTCTTTAAATCCTAATTATAAAAAATCTTTAGTGAATATTAAAATGAATGGAAGACGTATTTATGAATATGCATTAAAAGAAGTTCCCCATATGCTAAAAAGTATACTAGATCATTCGAATTTGCATATTAAAGATCTTAAAAAAATTCTTATTCATCAAGCTAATGCAAAAATGGATTATGCTATTTTAAAAAGATTGTTGAACTTGTATGAGTATTCATCTTCAAACAAAGATTTTTGTAAAAATTTAATGCCAATGACTATTCAAAAATTTGGAAATTCTTCTGTATCAACTGTTCCAACTCTATTGGATTTAATTATTCAAAAAAAAATTCCTCCTCATGAAATTAATCCTGGAGATACTATATTAATGGCTTCATTAGGAGCAGGTATGAATATTAATGGAATGATTTATCGTTTTCCTAAAAAAAAAATTAAAAAATATTATGAAAAAAAAAATACATCCAGAAAATTATAGACCTGTTGTATTTAAAGATATTAACAACGAAATCCTATTTATTTGTAGATCTACCGTAAATACAAAAGAATCCATTAAAATAGATGAATCTATTTATCCACTATATAAAATGGAAATATCTAGTTATTCTCATCCATTTTTTACTGGAGAAAAAAAATTTTTAGGTAAAACAGGACCAGCAGAGAAATTTAAAAAAAAATACGAAAAATATAAAAAATTTTAATATAAATTATCTTATATTATAATATGGATTATTTCATATTATACGATGATAATATTGAATGGAAAAATTTACTTCCTATTACATTTACTAGACCAATATCAGAAATTAGATTAGGAATATTGACAATAAAAGAAAGATGGGAAAGATATATTGGAGGAAAAGCTTTTGTTCTTACAAAACCATTTCTTTCAAAAAAATATTCTTTTGGAATAGAAAAAAAAAAGGGAATGCACAAAAATATATTACTAATCAATTCTTCATTTATTCCCAATGAAAAATTGATTCAAATAATTTTTGAATTAAAAGAAAATGAGGCTATTTTTTTTAAAGAAAAAATGGTAGCTGTACGAAAATCTCTTTTTTCTTATAGAACAGATACTCCATTTTTAAAAAAATATAAAAAAATATATCATATTAACCAGGTAATTTATATTCAATATCCATGGGATATATTTATCAACAATGAAAGTATCTTAAAACAAGATTTTCATTTTTTAACAAAAGGGAAAAATTCTTTTTCTCTATTTGGAAACAATCACCTTCTTTATAAAGAAGAAATTTTTTTAGAAGAAGATATGACAGCTGAGAATATTGTATTAAACGCAAAATTTGGTCCAATTTATATTGAAAAAGAAGTTCAAATAATGGAAGGATCTATGATTAGAGGCCCGGTTGCTATTTGTAAAAAATCAATTTTAAATATGGGATCTAAAATATATGGGGGGACGACAATTGGTCCTGATTGTAAAGTAGGAGGAGAAATCAAAAATTCTGTTATTTTTTCTTATTCTAATAAAGCTCATGATGGTTTTTTGGGAAATACGGTTTTGGGGGAATGGTGTAATTTAGGAGCTGGTACCAATATTTCTAATTTAAGAAATGATTATTCTAAAGTTAAAGTTTGGAGTTACGAAAAAAAAATTTTTTTTCCTATTGATGTTCAATTTTTTGGAATGATTATGGGAGATTATTCCAAATCTTCAATTAATACTCAATTTAATACCGCTACAATAGTAGGAGTCAATACAAATATCTTTGGATATGGATTTCCTCCTAGATATATTCCTTCTTTTTCTTTAGGAGGAATACAAAATAGAAAAGTCATTCCTTTTGAAAAGGTTTGTGAAACTGCTGAGATAATGATGAATAGAAGAAATATTTCTTTTTCTTTTTTAGATAAAGAAATATTAGAATATTTATATCATTCGATGGGTAATAAAATATAACTTATTTATTCCTTCAATAAATAAAAAATAGGATTATAATATGAATTTTTTATAAAAACTAGAAAATATTGGTTATTTGGTTTTTAATATAAATAAAAATGATTTTATGCTAAAACATAATTTAGGTTATCCTAGAATAGGAATACAAAGAGAATTGAAAAAATATTGTGAATTTTATTGGTCCAATAAGATAGGATTGAAGAATTTATTGAACATTGGTTATAAAATACGAAAAAAAAATTGGGTAACACAAGAAAACGCTGGCTTAGATTTGATTCCGTGTAATGATTTTAGTTTTTATGATCATGTTCTAGATATGTCTTTTTTATTGGGATCTATTCCAAAATCTTATTCTTTAATTCCTATGAAACATGATATCGATCTTTATTTTTCCATGGCTAGAGGAGTTCAAAAAGATGGATGGGATATCAAGGCAATGGAAATGACGAAATGGTTTAATACTAATTATCATTATATAGTTCCAGAATTTTACAAAAATCAAAAATTCTATATTTTATCCCAAAAAATATTTAATGAATTTGAAGAAGTAAGTAAAGTGATAAAAAAAATTCCAAAACCTGTTTTGATAGGTCCTGTTACTTATCTTTTTTTGGGAAAAGAAAAAGAAAATTCATTTCATAGAATGGATTTAATTGAAAATATTGTTCCAGTTTATATACAAATAATTAAAAAATTAAAGGATCAAGGAGCTACTTGGATTCAAATAGATGAACCAATTTTAGTTTTAGATTTATCTCAAAAAGAAATAGAAGCATTTCAATATGCTTATCAAGAAATATCTAAAATTTGTTCGAAAATCAATATTTTACTCACATCCTATTTTGATGGAATTTCAGAAAATATTTTTCTTCTTAAGAATCTTTCTATCCCAGCTTTACATATTGATGTAATAGAAGATCCAAAACAATTAGAAATCATTTTAGATTTTTTAATAGATAAAAAAACAATTTTATCTTTAGGATTAATCGATGGAAGAAATATTTGGAAAAATAATTATGTTCATTCCATAAAAAAAATTGAAAAAGCCATAAAATTATTAGGAGAAAAAAGAGTGATGATTGCACCTAACTGTTCTCTTTTACATATTCCTATAGATATAGGATCTGAACATTCTATTCCTATGGATATCAAAGAAAAAATGTCTTTTGCTAAACAAAAAATTTATGAATTAATCGATTTAGAAAATATTATAAAAGGGAATCATTCCATTTTAATAAAAAATTTGAATTTTTTGGAAAAAACACAAACTTCTTTTATTTTTCATGATAAAAAGGTTAAAGAAAGAGTGATAAAAATAAAAGATAAAGATATAAAAAGAAAAAGTCCTTTTAATATTCGTCAAAAAAAACAGCATCAAAAATTTAATCTACCTTTATTTCCAACTACAACTATTGGATCATTTCCTCAAACAAAAGAAATTAGGAATTTAAGAAGTAAATTCCGAAAAAAAAAGTTAAGTAAAGAAGAATATGAAAAAAAAATTAAAGAATTTATTATAGATGTTATTCGAAAACAAGAAAAAATAAATTTAGATGTTTTAGTACATGGAGAATTTGAGAGAAATGATATGGTTGAATTTTTTTCAGAAAAATTAAAAGGATTTATTTCTACTGAAAATGGGTGGGTACAAAGTTATGGAAGTCGTTGTGTCAAACCTCCTATTATTTATGGAGATATAAGTAGGATTAGTGATATGACTGTAAAATGGATATGTTTTGCAAAGTCTAAAACAGATAAATTAATGAAAGGGATGTTAACAGGCCCTGTCACTATTTTACTGTGGTCTTTTGTTAGGAATGATCAACCTATTTCTACTACGGCCTATCAGATTGCTTGGGCTATTAGGGATGAAGTAGAATCTTTAGAAAAATCTGGAATTAAGATTATTCAAATTGATGAACCTGCTATTAGAGAAGGATTACCTTTAAAAAAAAAAGATTGGGATACTTATTTTAATTGGGCGATTAAAGCCTTTCGTCTTTCTTCAAGTGGAGTGGAAGATGAAACACAAATTCATACACATATGTGTTACAGTGAATTTAATGATATATTGAAACATATAGCAGATTTAGATGCAGATGTCATTACTTTAGAAACTTCTAGATCTAGAATGGAATTATTAAAGGCTTTTTCAAAATTTTCTTATCCAAATGAAATTGGGCCAGGGGTATATGATATTCATTCTCCAAGAATTCCTACTGTAGAAGAAATATTCGATTTAATTCAAAAAGCTTCTAATAGAATCCCAATTAGAAATATTTGGATTAATCCAGATTGTGGATTAAAAACTAGAAAATGGGATGAAGTCATCAAATCACTGAAAAATATGACAGAATCGGCAAGAATAGCTCGAAAAAAATTGATCAATTAGATGATAAAATATCCAATATATTTAATTTTGTAAAATATTTAAAATGACATTACAGAATAAAGAGGAAAAAATTAAAAAGGAATTTCTTCTTCTCAAAAATTGGGAAGAAAAATATGAATATATTATAGATTTAGGAAAAAATTTACCAAAAAAGTCCGATATTTTTAGATCCGAAGATAAATTAATTCATGGATGTCAATCTAATGTTTGGTTGGAAGCTAAATTAAGAGGAGTACGTGTTTTTTTTAATGCAGATAGTGATGCTCTTTTACCTAGAGGAATGGCCGCTATTATGATTCGTATATATTCAGGTCATTTTCCATTTGAAATTATTTCATATAAGGACAATTTGATTTCTGAAATAGGATTTCGAACATTTTTATCTCCGATTCGTGCTAATGGTATACTTTTATTTTTAAAAAAAATTAAGTATTATGCAATAGCTTTTAATGAAAAAATTTCTGTTAGTTGTAATAGTAAAAATACGTAGGTATTTTACCATTTTTTTCTTTATAAAAAAAAATCATGAAGTTCCAAACTATTAATCCGGTTGATAATAATATATTAAATACTTATTCTTTTATAGAGGATCAAAAAATTAATGATAAACTCACTTTAGCTAATAAAGCATATGAAGAATGGAAATATCTTTCTTTTTCTTCTAGGATTGAATACATTAATAAACTAATATCTTCTATGAAAGATGTTTTAGATATTTTATCGTATTTAATAACCCAAGAAATGGGAAAACCTATAAAGCAATCACGTAAAGAAGTCAATAAAAGTATCAATTTATGTAAATATTATATTGATTTAGAAGAATCTATTTTGTTTCAAAATATCTATACTGAATATGAAAAATCTTACATTCGATTTGAACCTATAGGTCCTATATTAGGAATTATGCCTTGGAACTATCCTATTTGGCAAACTATAAGATATGCAATTCCTAATATTTTACTAGGAAATGTCATTGTTTTGAAACCTTCTATTAATACGGTAGGTTGTTCTATCCTTTTAGAAAAAATATTTATTGAATCTGGATTTCCAAAAGGTATTTTTCAAGTTTTTTTAATAGATATACCTAAAATAGAATTAGTAATAGCAAATCCTATCATACAAGGAGTATCTTTTACAGGAAGTTATTTAACTGGAAGTCATATAGGAAATATAGCAGGTAAATATATTAAAAAATCTGTTTTAGAATTAGGAGGAAATGATTCTTTTATTGTAATGAAAGATGTAAATAATATCCAAAAAACGGCAAAATTTGCTACAGAGTCTAGATTAAATAATACAGGACAATCGTGTATTTCTGCTAAACGTTTTATTATAGATCATTCTATTGTCGATGATTTTATAGATCTTGTTATTCAAGAAATGAAAAAATATAATCAAGGAGATTTATATGATGAATCTACTAAAATAGGTTATATAGCTCGTTCAGATTTATCGGAAAAATTGTATAAACAATATAAAAATCTTATTTCTAATAAATGTAAAATATGCTTAAAAACTACAAAAAATGGAAATTTTTTTTCTCCTTCTTTATTAAGAATAGAAGATAATAATTTATTTTTTTCAGAGGAAATATTTGGTCCAATAGGGTTAGTTTATACTTTTTATCATGAAAAAGAAATTCCTTCTATTGTTAATGCTACTTGTTATGGATTAGGAGCATCTATATGGACTAAAGATTTAAAAAAAGCAGAAATATTATCCAAAAAAATAAATACTGGAATGGTATTTGTTAATGAAATTGTAAAATCAGATCCTCGTTTCCCTTTTGGAGGAGTAAAAAAATCTGGATATGGAAGAGAACTTTCTGCTCTATCTATAAAAGAATTTTCTAATTGGAAAACTATTATTATAAAAAAATAAGATCATAAAATTTTTCGCATTCTTGATACAGATATTTTCATTTGATTTCTGTATTTAGCTACAGTTCTTCTAGCCACTATATATCCTTTTTTGTTTAAAATTTTTGATAATTTTTCATCAGTAAGTGGTTTTTTTTTATTTTCTTTTTCAATAGATTCTCCTAATAATTTTTTGATTTCAATGGAAGAAATTTCTTTTCCTTCTTCATTAATCATTTTTTCAGAAAAAAAACTTTTTATCAAGAATGTTCCATATGGAGTATTTACATATTTACTATTAGCAACACGAGAAACAGTGGATATCCCTACTCCAATTTTTTGGGATATATTTTTTAAAATCATAGGTTTTATTTTATATGGATCGCCAGTTAAAAAATATTCTTTTTGATAATCCATAATAGCGTTCATTGTTAACATTAATGTATTTTGACGTTGTTTTATCGATTCGACAAACCATTTAGCAGAATCTATTTTTTGTTTTATAAAAAAAATAGTATTATTATCATTTTTTTTCATATTTTTTTTTGAATACTTATAAGATTTTAACATATCTAAATATATAGAAGATATTTTTAGTTCTGGTGTATTTCTATGATTTAGAGATAGTTCTAGATTACCTTCTACTATACAAATAGTAAAATCTGGAATTAAATGATCTAAATTTCTAGTATTTTCAGAATATATTTTTCCTGGTTTTGGATTCAATTTTTCTATTTGATAAATAGCTTTTCGTAAATTTTTTCTTGTTATTCCTAATTTATTTTGCAGCTTTTGATAATGTTTTTTTGTAAAAAATTTAAAATTATTTTGTATAATCTTTTTGGCAAGATAAACCTCTGTTGATTTTTTTTTATTTTCTAATTGTAGAAGAATACATTCTTGTAAATTTCTAGCTCCTATTCCTATAGGATCTAGTTTTTGTATATAATTTGAAAGTAATTTTTCAATTTTTTCTTCAGTAACAGATATTCCAAGTATCAAAAATATGTCATCTACTATAGAAGGAATTGGTCTTCTTATATATCCATCTTCATCTATATTCCCTATTATAAAATCTGATATCAATAAATCTTCCTTATTTAAAAAACGAAAAGTATGCAATTGATTTTTTAAATATTCTTGAAAAGAAATTCCAGAAATTATTGGTATATATTTTTTTTCACTATGATTTTGATTGGGTAGATTATTTTTGAAATCTAAAATTTCATCATCACTTAAATATTCATCAATATTTATTTCATCACTATCTATAGATGGATTTTGATCTTCTGAAAAATCCATCATGTTTTCTGATATATCTGAATTTTCATCTTCTTCACTAATATTGATAGAATTCAATATATCTTCTTCCATTTCCAATGCTGGATTTTCTTCCAATTCCTGTTTAACTCTTTGTTCAAAATCCAAAGTAGATAATTGCACCAATTTCATGAGTTTTATTTGCTGGGGAGAAAGTTTTTGTTTACCTTTTTGTAATAATTTTTGTTTTAACATTTTTTAGAATTCTGCATTATTTGGTGTTCTTGGAAAAGGAATAACATCACGAATATTTTTCATTCCTGTAATAAATTGAACTAAACGATCAAATCCTAAACCAAATCCACTATGAGGAACAGAACCAAAACGACGTGTATCTAAATACCACCAAAGTTTTCTATCATCTATTTTTGTATCTTTCATTCGCTTCAATAAAAGATCATAACGTTCTTCTCTTTGAGATCCTCCGATGATCTCTCCTATTTTTGGGAACAAAATATCCATAGCCCTCACTGTTTTTCCATCATTATTTATACGCATGTAAAAAGCTTTAATACAGGAAGGATAATCAAAAACAATTACAGGATGTTGAAAATGTTCATTCACTAAATATTGTTCATGTTCTGATTGTAAATCCATCCCCCAAATGATTGGATTAAAAAATTTTTTATTTTTTTTTTCAAGAATCTTTATAGCTTCAGTATAACTAATCCTTTGAAACGGAAATTTTAATATAAGTTCTAGTCTATCTAAAATGGAAAAATTATCCTCTTGATTCCATTTTTTTATATTTTCTTTTAAAAAATATAAATCTTCCACACAATTTTCAATAATGTATCGTATGATAAATTTTAAAAAATTTTCTGCTAAATTCATATTTTCTTCTAAATGATAAAAGGCAATTTCTGGTTCTATCATCCAAAATTCGGATAAATGTCGTGAAGTATTGGAATTTTCTGCACGAAAAGCAGGTCCAAAAGTATATACTTTTCCTAAAGATAAAGAAGCAGTTTCTGCTTCTAATTGTCCAGATACACTAAGATAGGTTTTACATTGAAAAAAATCTTTTTTATAATCTATTATATCCCCTTTTTTTATACATGGAATATTTTTTAAATCCATAGTCGTAACCTGAAACATATTTCCAGCTCCTTCAGCATTTAAAGTAGTAATAATTGGAGTATTAATATAAAAAAATCCATGTTCATGAAAATATTTATGTATAGAAAAAGCTATATGATGACGTATACGTATAATACTACTAAAAATACTTGTACGGAAACGTAAATGTGTTTGTTTACGAAGTTTTTCTAAACTATGTTTTTTCGGTTGTAAAATAGATTTTTGAAAATTTTCTATATCTACTTCTCCATATATACTTATATATAAAGATTTAATTTCTATAGATTGTTTTTTCCCTATACTTTTTTTTATGATTCCTATAACTTTAATAGATGTTCCAATGGTAATTTTTTTGATTAATTTTTTATCTATATTTTTAGATAAAACGATTTGAATATTTTGAATTGTAGATCCATCGTTTAATGCAATAAAAATAGAATTACGAAAAAAACGTATCCATCCTTCAACTAAAACTTTTTTTTCTAAAAAAAAATCACTATTATTTAACAATTCTTTAATCGAATATTTTTTTATCATGAAATCTCCATATTTTTATATTTTTAAAATTTCTTTTTCTTTATAAAGAAAAAGATTATCAATATTTTGAATATATTCAATCGTTATTTTTTGTATACGAATTTCTCCTGATTGAGATAAATCTTGGGACAATTTTAATTTTTTTATGGATTGATTATTTTTTTTTCGTATTATTCTCACGGATATTTTTGCCTTTTCTATTTGTTTTTTTATTTTTTTCATCAAATTTTTTCTTCCTTCTTCTGTAATAATAGGAAGATTAATTTGAATATATTCTCCTTTATTAGTAGGCATAATTCCTAAATTAGTATCTATAATGGCTTTATCTATATGTGAAATAAGAGAACGATCCCAAGGTTGAACTGTGAGAGTCATATTATCTATAATAGTAATACTAGCTACTTCTATTAAAGGTAAAAAAGTACCATAACACTTTATTTTTATTTTTTCTAAAAAGGAAAGAATGGATTTACTTCCTAAACGAATATGATAAATTTCCTCTTGTAATTTTTTTAAAATTATTTTCATGTCTTTTTTACAAGAAGAAAAAATTTTATTTAATTCATCCATAATTTTTTATTATTTTTTAGAAACTAAGGTCCCTATTTCTTCTCCGGAAATTACTTTTTTAAAATTACCTTTTCTATTGATATCAAAAATAATAATGGGTAAATTATTTTCATTCCCTAAAATAAAAGCGGTTTGATCCATCACTTTTATTCCCATTTGATAAGCCATATCGAAGGATATTTTTTTTAATTTTTTAGCATATTTATCTTTTTCTGGATCTTTAGTATAGATCCCATCAACTCTAGTTCCTTTCAATAAAACATCGGCCTTTATTTCTATAGCACGTAATACAGCTGCTGTATCTGTAGTAAAATAAGGATTTCCTAATCCTGCTACAAATATAACTACTCTTCCTTTTTCTAAATGATGAATAGCTTTATCCTTGACAAATGGTTCCGCTATTTGATCCATTCTAATAGCTGTTTGTATTGAGGTACATATTCCTATATTTTCTAAGTAAGATTGTAGTGCAATTCCGTTTATAACAGTAGCTAGCATTCCCATATAATCTCCACCTATACGATCTATTGTATTATTTAACCTAGAATAACCTCTAAATATATTTCCTCCACCAATAACTATAGCTACTTGAGCCCCCATATCTACAACCTTTTTTACTTCTTCAGCATGTTGTTGAAGACGAGTAGAATGAATTCCAAAATTGTTTTTTCCCATAAGAGATTCTCCACTTAATTTCAATAATGATCTTTTGTACTTCATGGAAAAATTCCTAACTTCTCATAAGAATCTATGATTTTATTTATGGAAAGAACAAAAGCAGATGTCCGCATAGTTTCTATTTTTAATGTTTTTTTTAGATCATGAATTTTATGAAATCCACTAATCATTGTATCTTCTAAACCACTACGTACTAAATCTATTTCTCTTGGTCCTCTTAAAATATTTTTTTTTTCTTCTTTTGGAATTTTTTTATGAGTAATAGTTTCAATAACCTGTAAAAGGTCAGAATTCATATTTTCATTAAATCGTTTTTCCATCCGACCATAACGTACATGACTTAAGTTTTTTAACCATTCAAAATAAGAAACTGTCACCCCACCAGCATTTAAATAAATATCTGGAACTATAATGACCCCCATTTTTCCTAATATTTCATCAGCTTCAGGAGTTACCGGTCCATTTGCAGCTTCTCCAATAATTTTAGCTTTAATACGATTAGCATTATTCTTATGTATAACATTTTCTAATGCAGCAGGTATTAGGATATCACATTCTAATTCTAATGCTTTTTCAGTATTTTCAATATTTTTTGATTCTGGGAAATTTAATATGGATCCAGTATTTTTTAAATGTAGTATCACTTGAGATACATTCAATCCATTTTTATTGTAAATAGCACCCTCTCTTTCTGCTAAAGCAACAATAATAGCACCGGATTCATGAAAAAAATGAGCGGCATGATAACCTACATTTCCTAGACCTTGTATTATAATTTTTTTACCATCTAATCCTAAATCAAGACCAATAGAGAACATATATTCTTTCATACAACATAATTCTCTAATTCCGTAAAAAACTCCTAATCCAGTTGCTTCTTTTCTACCTCTAACACCTCCTTGAGAAATAGGTTTTCCAGTTACACAGGCTAAGGCATCTACTTCTCCAGGAAGTATAGATAAAAAAGTGTCAAAAATCCAGCTCATTTCTCTTTCTCCAGTTCCATAATCAGGAGCTGGAACATCAATTCCTGGACCTATAAAATTTTTTTTAATTAATTCAGAAGTATAACGACGTGTAATCTTTTCTAGATTTTCGACAGAAATAGTTTGTGGATCTATTTTAATTCCACCCTTAGATCCACCAAAAGGTACATCTACTATAGCACATTTATATGTCATAAGTGCAGCTAAAGTCATAATTTCATCTTGATTTACTTTTATACTATATCTGATCCCTCCTTTACAGGGTAGTTTATGATGAGAGTGTTGTACTCTATAGGCTTCAATAACTTTTATTTTTTTTCCTATTTTTACAGGAAAGTGCATACGATATACAGCATTACAATATTTAATTTGTTCTAAAAGTCCTTTTTCAATAGAAATAAATCTTGCTGCTTTATCAAAATTTTTTTCTATAAAACTAAAAAAACTATTATATGTCCAAGCTTTATTTTTATTTTTTTTTGACATAAAAAAATTTTTACACATTTTTAAATCTAAAATGAAAAAATTCAAAAAAAAATGCTGTATTTATTGAATACAAATCTACGTTTTATGTTAAAATATTTTTTAAATATACAAAATATCTATTTGAATAGAGATTATTTTAATTTTTAATTAAAAAACTGATATTTAATTAAATAAACAAAATATTTATTATTTTGTATTGAATAATAATTACTCTTTGTAATACTTTCTCTTTTAAAAAAAATATAGTTTTAGGATGATTTAAAATTTTGTGTTTTATTTTTTCTATTGTTAGATTTGAATCAAAAATTTCTTTAAATTTTAATTTTCCATTAAACATAATTGGATATGTAATTTTTTTTTCTATAAGATATTTTGGATTGAAAATGGGTATAGGTGAAAATAAAATAGATTTTTTACCTCCTAATTTTTTCCAAATTTCTTCAGATATATGAGGAGAAAATGGAGCCATTAATTTCACTAAAGGTTCCAATATTTTTCTTTTATTACATTTTAAAATAGTTAATTTATTAACCATCATCATTAAATAACTAATAGATGTATTAAAAGAGAAAGATTCTATTCTTTCTTTTAATTTTTGAATTGTGTAATGTAAAATTTTCAATTCCTTAAATGTTGGAGATAAATCACTAATTTGAAATACTCCATTTTGATGGAATAAACGCCAAAATTTATTCATAAATTTTTTTATTCCAATGATTTTTTGATCATTCCAAGGTTTAGATAATGTAATTGGACCTAAAAACATTTCATAAATACGAAAAATATCTGATCCATATTTATCAGAAATATGATCTGGATTGATAATATTATATTTAGATTTGGACATTTTTTCTAATTTTCTTTTACAAAAGAAAATTCCTTTTTCTAAAAGGAATTTGGAATTGGAAAATTCAGGATTCCATTTTTTTAATTTATTTATATTTAATTCGTTATTATGATTTATTAGAGAAATATCTATATATATTTCTTGAAATGATATATTATTTTTATTTTTTAATAATCCATAGGAAACAAATATATTTTTTCCAATAATTTTTAATATCATAGCAGAGTGAATAAGTATCATTCCTTGATTTAATATTTTATTAAAAGGTTCTTCTGTTTTTATCCATCCTCTATCTTTCAGAAATTTATTCCAAAATCTTGCATAAATTAAGTGACCTGTAGAATGCTCAGATCCACCGATATATAGATCTATATTCTTCCAATAATTTTCTTTTTTATTGTCCAGAAAAAAATTTTGATTATGTACATCCATATAACGAAGAAAATACCAACTAGATCCAGCCCAACAGGGCATTGTACTAGTTTCTATTGGAAATACATATAGATTATCAATAAGAGTATTTGAAACTATTTTCATATTTTTTTCGTCCCAAGCCCAATTTTTCACTCTCATTAATGGAGATTTTCCGTTTTTTGGATGATAATTTTCTATTCTTGGTAAAAGAAGAGGAAGTTTTTCTATCGGAATAGTTTTAGGAATTTTATTTTTAAAATAAATTGGAATGGGTTCACCCCAGTATCTTTGTCTGGAAAAAACAGCATCTCGTAACCGATAACTGTTTTTTTTTATTCCAATGTTTTTATTTTTCAAAATTTGGATGATTCTTTCCCTGGCTTCTGTTGCATTTAGTCCATTTAAAAAATCAGAATTAATACAAATTCCATTTTTTCCTTCATAAGGTTCATTTTTATTATTTTTATTTTTTTCAAAAAAAACTGGTAAAATTTCTAATCCAAATTTTTTTGCAAATTTTAGGCTATATTTTTCGTGACTAGGTATACCAACTATAGATTTTACTTGATGATCTACAGAAAAATAATTACTAACATAAATAGGAATTTTTTTCCCATTAATAAATGGATGTCGAACATAGTTTCCGGTAAAAAATCCCGAAATAGTTTTTTCTTTTTCTGATTTTTCTACAGAATCTTCTTGCATATGCAAATATGCAAGAAGATTTTTTTTATGATTAGGAATAGTAATTGTTTTTAATAATGGATGATCTGTAGATATAATAATAAAAGTTATTCCAAATACCATTTCTGGACGAAAAATAAAAGATTCTATTTTTTTATCTTTTTTTTTAGAAAAAAAAAGTTCTAAAAATATGGAAGTTCCTGTTTTTTTTCCTATCCAATTATATTGAAGTCTTTTAAGAGAATTAGAACATTCAATAAAATCTAGACCTTTTAAAAGTCTTTCTACATAAGCGGTAATTCTTATATGCCATTGAAGCATTTTTTTCTTATAAATTGGATATCCACCTCTTTGGCTTTTTCCATTTTGTATTTCATCATTTGCTAAAACGGTTCCTAGATCTGGACACCAATTAACTGTATTTTTACATAAAAATGCTAATCGGTAATTTAAAAGAATCGAATCTTTTTTTAAAGAACTAAATTCTTTCCATTTTTTTGAATCAAATTGATTATTAAAGGAAGTACTAGCATTAACAGATAAATTTCCGTTTTTATTAAATTCTTGAATTAAAAAGTGGATAGGCTTAGCTTTTTCACTATCCTTATCGTACCAAGAATTAAAAATTTGGATAAACATCCATTGAGTCCATCGATAATAATCAGGGTTACTGGTATATAATTTTCGACTCCAATCAAAAGATAGACCTATTTTATCCATCTGTTTTTGATATTTTTTTATATTTTTTCTAGTAGTTTCGTAAGGATGCTGTCCAGTTTGAATGGCATATTGTTCTGCAGGTAGTCCAAAGGAATCAAATCCTATTGGATTTAATACGTTGTACCCTTCTGCACGTTTATATCTAGCATAAATATCGGAAGCTATATATCCTAAACAATGTCCTATATGAAGACCAGATCCGGAAGGATATGGAAACATATTTAAAATATAGTATTTTTTTTTAGTTTCGTTTTCTTTTATATGAAAAATATTGTTTTTTTTCCAATATATTTGCCAACGTTTTTCTAATTTTCGAAAATTATATTCCATGTTTATTTTATTTTAAATTCTATATAAAAATTCAATAATTTTGTTACGTAATTTTAGTGAGTGGTTTCTGTGAAAAACATTATTTAATTTCAAAATATAATTATCCATAATTATTTGATGATAATAAAAAAAGTTTTTCTAAAAAAGAAAATAAATGTTTAATAACCATCAAGATTGTTTAAAAAATAATTTTAACAAAAAATTTTTAAATAATCAAACTATTAGTTATTTGGTAACATTCATTCAAGATGATCCGGATAATTCTATAGAAATATTTTATTTATTAAAAATAAGTAAAGCTACTTCCGTTTTTAAATTTTTAGATTTTCCTATAAAAAAAAAAATTATTGAAGGTCTTCCATCTATTAAAATGATGGAATTGATGAATCAATTATCTGTGGATGATCGTGTATCATTTTTGGAGGATCTTCCAAAAGATTCATTAAAAGATTTGATTAAATATTTAAATCCGGAAGAAAAACGTAGAACTTTAATTTCTTTAGGATATCCTGAAAATAGTGTAGGCCGTCTGATGATACCATATTATCTTGCTGTACAAGAGACTTGGAGTGTTAAGAAAGTATTAGAATATATACGAAAAGAAGGTAAAAATAGTGATATAATAGAAATTATCTATATAGTAAATAAAAAAGGGAAATTAGTTGATGACATTAAAATAAGAGAATTTTTATTAGTAGATATAGATACTAAAGTCGAAGAATTAATGGATAGAAAATATACTGCTGCTTTAAATGTTACCGATACAGAAGAAGAAGCAAATAAAATATTTTCTATGAATAATAGAGTTTCACTTCCAGTAATAGATGATAAAAAAAATTTTCTTGGAATAGTAACTATAGATGATATATTATGGGTTTTAAATGAAAATTATAGAGAAGATATTCAAAAAATAGGTGGGATGGAAGCTTTGAATCAATCTTATCTAAATATTCCTTTATCTAAATTAATTAAGAAAAGAGCTGGATGGTTAATCTTATTATTTATAGGTGAAATGTTAACGACAACTGTTATGCAGAATTTTTCAAGTGTTATAGAAAAAGCCGTAGTTTTGGCTTTATTTATTCCATTAGTGGTTTCAAGTGGTGGAAATAGTGGATCTCAAGCATCCAGCTTGATTATTCAAGCAATGGCTTTAGGAGAAGTTAAAATAAAAGATTGGTGGATAGTAATGCGAAGAGAAATAATATGTGGTTTTTTTTTAGGGAGTATCTTAGGATTAACTGGATTTATCCGTGTTTTAGCCTGGCATAATATAAATTTTTTCAATTATGGACCTCATTTTATATTAGTTGGATTAACAGTTTTTTTATCTTTGATTTTCGTTGTTTTATGGGGGACCTTTAGTGGATCTATGTTACCATTTTTAATTAAAAAATTTAGAGGCGATCCAGCTAGCTCTTCTGCTCCTTTTGTAGCTACATTAGTAGATGTTATTGGATTAATAATATATTTTTCTATGTCTTATATTATTCTTCATGGTACTTTATTATAATAAAAATGAAAATCTTTCTCTAAATTTTTGAATAACTTTTTTCCAATCTTCAGGAATTGGACTAGTAAAATGACATTTTCCATTTTTTGGATGAATTAAGGAAAGAGAAATGGCATGTAATGCTTGTCTTTTTAAAATATTTAAACATATTTTTAAAAATTTAAAATTTTTTTTTGAAAAACTTTTTAAAATTTTATTTCCACCATAAATAAAATCATTAAATAATGGATGCCCTAAATATTTAAAATGAGCTCTTATTTGATGTGTTTTTCCGGTTTCTAAATTACAAGAAATATATGTTATATATTTAAATCTTTCTAAAACTTTGTAATGAGTTATTGAATATTTTCCTCTATCAAAATCTTTTTTCAAAAGAGTCATTCTTTTTCTATTTTTAGGGTCTCTTCCTATAAATCCAGTTATAGTGCCTTCTTCATTTTTCAAATTTCCCCATACTAAAGCTATATATTTTCTTTTAATAGTTTTAGAAATAAATTGTTGAAATAAAAATTTTTGTGCATATTCATTTTTAGCTAAAACAAGTAAACCTGAAGTATCTTTATCTATTCTGTGAACTAAACCTAACCTATATAATAATTTATTATTATTTTTTAAATGATATTTAATTCCATGAATTAAAGTCCCATTTTCATTTCCAATTCCTGGATGGACTACCATACCTGGTTGTTTGTTAACTACAATAATATCCTCATCTTCATGAATAATATCAAGAGGTATTTTTTCTGCAATAATATTTTTATATTCTAAATCTAGAATGGGTGGATAAGAAATTTCTATTTCTATAAAATCAAAAGGTTTTATTTGGTAATTTTTTTTTATAAAACGTTTATTTACTAAAATTTTTCCTAAATTTGCAGCCTTTTGGATTTGATTTCTACTAATATTTTGGATTGATTTTATTAAAAATTTATCAATTCGAATAGATTTTTGATTTTTTTTTAATAAAAAACTAAATTTTTTAATGTGCATTTATTTTTTTCTATTCCTATTTTTTTTATTCTTGATATGTATCTATTTTTTGTATAACTTTTTCTTGAATTTTATCCTCTTTTTTGTTTATATTTTTCGAAGGCTTAGATTCATATTTTGGGATTAAATTATCGAATAATTCTTTTGAATTATTCGATCTTAACCAAAGATATATCGGTATATTTTTATCCTTTATTTTTCCAGGATAAGGTTCTTGACGGTAAACTTTTGCATTATTTATAGAATCATCATCCAATGATTGGTCATCATAAAAATTAATAATGTTAAATAATTTTTTTTTCAAAGTATAAGTAGCAGAAGATAAAGACATTCCAATAACATTTGGAACTATAAAATCATTTTTTTCATATCCTTTTCCAACTATTAAGGTAATTTTATCTTTATTTGGTAAAATATATCCAGATGGAATGGATTTTCCTTTATAAAAAACTTTTAGAACAATATCCTTAGATAGATTATTCATATATTTTATATTTTTTACTAGTAGATGATTAGCATGAATCAATTTCATTGCTATATGTTTATGCTTATTTATTATATTTGGTAATACAGTGGATTGAAAATTTTTTGGATTAGCTTTTATATATATAGATCTCCCTTTTTTAACATAATCTCCAGCTTCTGGAAAAAAGGAAATAACTTGAAAAGGATTAAAATAGGGATCATAAAAAGATGTATCTACATCGTATTTTAGTCCTAATTTATTTAAAATAGATAAGGATTGATTTAAAGATAAATAATGAAGATCAGGAACTCTTACATAAGAACCATGTTTTGTATAAAAATCAACCCATTTTAATGAAAAATTAATTATTTTATATAAAATAAATATAGATATTAACAAATTTAAAATTAAAATTAAACAGTATTTCAAATATCTCATACTGAATAAATATAAAATAAATAAAGAATAATGAAAAAGATTGCTATTATTATGGGAGGGTATACAGAAGAATCTATCATTTCATTAAAAAGTGGAAAAGTAGTTTACGAAAATTTAAATAGAGAAGAATTTGATCCTTATCAAATTTATATATTCAGAGATAAATGGGTTTTAATAGGGGGGGAAAAAAAAGAATATTCTATTAATAAACAAGATTTTACAATTAATCTTACAAGTAATAAAATTTTAAAATTTGATTGTGTATTTAATGCTATTCATGGAACTCCAGGAGAAGATGGAATTTTACCAGCTTATTTTCATTTATTGAAAATTCCCTATACAGGATGTAATTTTAATCAGGCAAATGTTACTTTTAATAAAAAGTATTGTTTAACCTTATTAAAGGAATTTGGAATTAATACAGCAGTTTCCTTTTTTTTGAATCAAAATCAACCTATTTTCGAAAAAAAAATTATAAAAAAAATCGGATTACCATGTTTTGTAAAACCTAATAGATCCGGATCTAGTTTAGGTATATCAAAAGTGTATAAAAAAGAAGAATTATTGCCTGCTATAAAAAAGTCTTTTAAAGAAGATAACGAAATAATTATTGAATCTTTTCTAAAAGGAATTGAAATTTCAGTAGGAGTTATTTCGTTTAATCATGAAATTACAGTATTACCAATTACAGAAATAATTAGTAAAAATGATTTTTTCGATTTTGAATCAAAATATAACGAAAAATCTCAAGAAATTACACCAGCTCGATTACTTCCAAATATTGAAAATAAAATTCAAAAATTAGCAAAAAAGATATGTAAAATTTTAAATTTATCTGGAATATCTAGATCGGAATTTATTCTTGTAAATGGGTCCCCATTTTTTTTAGAAATTAATACGGTTCCTGGTCTTTCTAAAAAAAGCATTTTTCCAAAACAATTAAGTATTGCTGGGATTTCTCTCTCTAATTTATTTAAACAATTAATAAATTATTCTATTGAAAATTCAAAAAATTTATAATTTACAATTACATTTTTTTTTACAAAAATTCCTTTTTTTTGAAAAAAAATTCAAAAATTTTTTGAGTAAAAAAAGAATAGAATACGAAAAAAATAGACCAATCATAATATATTGCCACATTTTGTTATTTTTTTAATATTTGATAAATGAAAAAAGAAGAAAAATAAGCTAATGTTGTCATAAAAAAGAATTGTATAATAGGCCATTTCCAAGATTTTGTTTCTTTTTTTACTGTATATAAGGTACTCATACATTGCATAGAAAATGCGTAAAAAAAGAGTAAAGAAAATCCTGTTGCTATATTGTAAACAGGTTTTTTTGTATCATAAAATTGTTCTTTTTTCATTTTTTCTTTTAATAAAAAATTTCCTTTTTCTATCTTATAGACTGATCCCATTGTACTAACAAAAACTTCTCTTGCTATAAGAGAAGATATCAAACCAATTCCTATTTCCCAATTATATCCTAATGGTTGAATAAATGGTTCTATTTTTTTTCCTATTAAACCTAAATAAGAATTAGGAAGTTCTTTTTTTTTTATTATTTTTTCCAAAAAAATAGAATTTTTATTTGATAATTCTTTTGAAGGACCAAAAGATCCTAATACCCATATTAATACATTTACTAACAAAATCATTTTTCCTGTATTAAAAATAAAAGATTTTATATTTATCCATAGTGGAATCCATATATTGATGAATATAGGATATTTATAAGTAGGCATTTCCATAATAAGATAACTTTTATAATCTTTTTTGAGAATAAAATAATGAATAATCATGGAAATACTTAAAGCAGAAAAAAAACCTACAAGGTACATTGCCATGAGTACTAATCCTCTTAATTGGATAAAATACCATTTTTTATCCGGAATAATTAAAGAAATGATTAATGTGTAAATAGGTAATCTAGCTGAACATGTCATAAAAGGAGTTACTAAAATAGTGATTAATCGATCTCTAGAATTTTCTATATGTCTAGAAGCCATTATTGCTGGAATAGAACAAGAAAAGCTAGAAATAAGAGGAACGACACTTTTTCCATTTAATCCAAATGGACGCATCATCCTATCCATTAAAAATATTACTCTACTCATATAACCACTTTCTTCCATAAGAAGAATAAAAAATAATAAAATAAAAATTTGTGGAATAAAAGTAATAATAGTACTAATTCCAGGTAAAATACCTTGTATAAAAAAATGATTTAAAGGCCCTGGATAAAATGTTACCAGTTTTTTTTGAAAAATATAAAAAAAAAATTCTATAAATCCTTTAGGATTTTCTGATAAAAAAAAAACACTTTGAAATATAATGAATAATAAAAAAAAGAAAATTAAATAACCCCATAAAGGATGGACCAATAAATATTTATCTATTTTTTTTTGAAAATTCAAATAATTTTTTTCTTTATCCGAAATAAACTCAAAAACCGTTTTAGAAAAAATGAAACTTATTTCCTTATATCTATACAGTATTTCTTGAATTTGTAATTTTTTAGAAATAATATTATGTTTTTTTTTAATTTGATTTAAAATTTTATCTTTTTTTTGAAAAAAAATTCTATTATTAGCTAAATAATACCAAGCTCTATAAGAATTAACTGAATAATAACTTTTTACATTTTTAATAGCAATGATATAATCCAATTTTGGATTAAAAAAAAAGGAATTATTTTTTTTTTGATAGTTTATTTTATTTATTTTATTTTTAACTTTTTCTATTCCTATTCCTTTTCTTGCATTAATTGATACAATTTCTGTTATCAGAAATTTTTTTAATTTTTTTATATTAATAAAAATTCCCTTATTTTTTGCTTCATCAATCATATTTAATATGAATAGAACAGGGAACCCTAAATCTTGTATTTGTCTAAGTAAAAAAATACTTTTTTTTATATTAGAGGAATCCGCTACAACAATAATTTTATCTGGATAATCATTTACGTTTTTTTTATCATTTAATAATCTACAAACTATCTCTTCATCTTCAGATGATGGATATATGCTATAAATCCCAGGAAGATCCATGATTTGATAATATATTTTTTTGTAAAAAAAATATCCTATTTTTTTATCAATTGTTACACCTAAGTAATTTCCTACTTTTTGATTAAGTCCAGTTAATTTGTTAAATAAAGAAGTTTTTCCAACATTTGGATTTCCAATAAGAGCCAATTTAATTGTTTTTTTCATTATTTAAAATAGGTTCTATTAGAATATTTTCTGCCTCTTTTTTTCGTAATGTTACACAAGATTGATCATAACTAATACAAAGTGGATCATAAAAAATAGAAACGAAAAGTATTTCAAATTTAACACCAGGTAAAAGACCTAATTCTAATAATTTTATAGGAAAATCTTCATTTTTATATCCCTTAATAATTCCTTTTTCTCCTTTTTTAAGATTAGATAAGTTCAAATTTATGTGTATTTAAAAAAATTAAATAATTAAATATACTTCTAAGTAGATATGTATTGTAAAAAAAGAAAATAAAGGTTTAAATTTATCTAATTTTTGAAATAAATATGTTATAATTTATGACTTCTATTCTCGTTAGATCCATACAGTTATTGTTTAGTGTTTCTATATTGATAGTAATTCATGAATTAGGACACTTTTTGTTAGCTAAAGCATTTAAAGTACATGTAGAAAGATTTTTTTTATTTTTTGATCCTTGGTTTTCTATATTCAAAAAAAAAATAGGAAAGACTATTTATGGAATAGGGTGGATTCCTTTAGGAGGATATGTCAAAATATCTGGAATGATGACAGAAGAAAATAAAAGTTCTTCTACAGAAAAAAAAAGTATAAAAGAGTGTAAATTTCGTTCAAAATCTTCAGTAAAACAATTATTAATTGTTTTAGGAGGAATTATTTCCAATGTATTGTTATCTATTATTATTTTTTCTTTTTTGTTATTTCAATATGGAGATATTTTCCTTCCTACAAAAAATGTAAAATACGGAATTGAAGTAGATTCTTTAGGGGAAAAAATTGGATTACAAAACGGAGATAAAATTTTATTTGTAAATGGAAAATTTATACCCTATTTTAATGATATTCCTAAATCTATTATTTTAGGAAATTCCATTACTATAGATCGTATGGGAAAAATTATTCATTTATCATTAAATGACGATAAAAAAAGATATTTTTTTGATAGAAAAGAATTTAATTTTTTTATTAAACCTCGTATTCCTCCTATTATAAATTACGTAATGAAAAATTCGGGGGCATATAAATCTGGATTGAAAAATAATGATGAAATTTTAGCAATTAATTCGGAATTTATTTTATTTTCCGATCAATTAAAAGATATTTTATCTAAATATAAAAACCAAATTATATTAGTTTCTATCAATAGAAATGGAAAACTTTTTCAAAAGGAAATTTTTTTAAATCAAAAAGGTATATTAGGAATATATTTGAAGAATTTTATAGATATGGATCAAATTTTTTCATTCGAAAAAAAAAATTATTCTATAATTGAAAGTTTACCTTATGGTGTAAAAAAATCTTGGGAAGTTTTAAAAAATCAAATATTTTTTTTAAAAAATGTTTTTCATCTAGAGACTAGAGCTTACAAACATATAGGAAGTTTTTTTTCTATGGCTAAGGAGTTTCCTGATCAATGGAATTGGGAAATATTTTGGACATTAACAGCTACTTTATCTATATGGTTAGCCTTTTTGAATTTATTCCCTATTCCATCATTAGATGGAGGTTATGTATTATTTATTATCATAGAAATGATAACTAAAAAAAAGATAAACGAGAGAATTTTTGAACGTTTTACGATCATTGGATTTCTAACTATTAGTTTAATTATGGTTATGGTCATTATTTGGGATATTTTTAAAGTATTTTTTTCTTGAATTTTGAAAGAAAAAAGTATGATTCATAGTGATTCCTATATCTATTGTAAGATCGTATTTATGTATTGGTTTAATACAATTGATGGGATCAAATAAACTTAATCCTATTTTTAGAATATTTTTTTTACATAGTGTAAGAAATCTATCATAAAAACCTTGACCGTAACCAATACGATATCCTTTTAAATCGAAAACTAATAATGGAATAAATATAACTTCAATAAAATAAGGTGGAATAATATTTTTATTTATAGGTTCCGGAATTCCATATTTATTTATTTTTATCAATGTTTTTCTATCAAAAAAACAATTATCTATAGATAATTTATGAAAATTTGAATAAGGAATTGTTATATATTTTTTTTTTTAAAAAGAAAATTAATAATGAAAAACGTATTTATTTCATTATTTTTCTCTATGGGTAAAAAAATATGATAATATTTTTTATTCCATATGAATAGTTTTTTGACTTGAAAAAATATTTCATAACTTTTTTTGAGTACTTCATTTTTTGAAAAAGATTTTCTGTAAAATAGATATTTTTTTCGTAATTTATTTTTATTCATTTTATATAAATAGTAATTATTTATTATTTTATGATATTCATAAATTTTTCTAATATTTTACTTATTTCTTTAGGTTTTTCTATAGGGCCCATATGACCTGTATGTATCTCCATGAAATGGCAATTATATCCAAATTTTGCTTCTTCACGTATTTTTTTTTCATTAATAATTAAATCATGTAACCCAATTATATACAATTTTGGAAATTTGGTTTTTTTTAATAAAAATGTTCTATCTTTTCGAATTAACATCCCTCTTAAAAAAGAAATTGCACTTTTAACGGAAATCGATAAAGTTATTTTTTTTAAAAAATGAATTTCTTTTTGCAATAGATCTAATTTTTTAGGATTGAACAGTTTCTGTATACTATGAGAAACAAATAAAGGATAATTATTTATTGCAAATTGGATAGAACGAATTCTATTTTTCTTTCTTTCTTTTGTATCTGATTCTGCGGTAGAATTAAGTAAACACAAACCTAAAAATATTTCTGGATATTTTTCTGCAAGTGCAAGAGCAATATATCCCCCCATAGAATGACCAACAAAAATAGATTTTTCTATATTTTCTTTTTCTAAAATAATTTTTACTATATCAGCTCCCTCTTCCATAGTAAAAATAGTTTTTTCTTCATAGGAAGAACTTTTTCCATGACCAGGAAAGTCAATTAAAATAATTTTATATTTTTCATAAAATATATCATAAAAAAAATTCCAAATTTCTGAACTTTCCATAAATCCATGCAAAAAAACAATAGATTTACCACTTCCTTTTATTTTGTAATAAATTTTTTTTTGATTATGAAAATATATAAACATATTTTTATATTAATAACAAATAATTGACAAACAGTATTATACTATGAAATTTTATTCAAATTTAATGACATTTTTTATGATTCAAAAATGAATTTAATAATGTTATTAACTATAAACATTGGAAATTCCAGTATTCGTTTTGGACTATTTATTAATAAGAATAAATATAATTTTAAATGTAATTATTCATGGATTATTAATAGCAATCCAAAAAGATCATTAGATGAATATATTTTATTGTTTAGGAATATATATCAACAATATGGAATTTTTTCAAAATTAATAAAAAATATTGTTATTGGATCTGTAGTTCCCCCCCTTACGAATATTGTAGAACAATCTTTATATGAAATACATAAAATAAAACCTATAATAGTAGATAGATATTCTTCTTCTCCAATAAGACACTATTCTCATCAATTAGGAACAGATTTGTATGCTAATGCTATAGCTGCATATACATTATACAATAAAGAAAATATTTTAATAATAGATTTTGGAACTGCATTAAGTTTTACCTGTATAGATAAATATGGGAATATTAAAGGAGTTATTATTGCACCAGGAGTTAATAGTTCATTATCCACATTGATTGGTAATACTGCTCAACTTTCAAAAATAGAATTAAAAAAGCCACCCCATATATTAGGAGAATATACTGAAACATGTATACAAAGTGGAATGATTTATGGATATTTAAGTATGGTGGAAGGGCTTATTAATCGTATTAATAAAGAATTAAAAAAAAATTGTTTTGTAATTGCTACTGGAGGTCTTTCGCATATATATACGCCTTTAACTAAAGAGATTCACTTGAAAGATAAGTTACATACAATAAAAGGATTAAAAATTCTATTTCATTGGAATAAATAAAATCAATGATTATTATTTTTCAATTTCAATAGATTTTCTGATTTTTTTTGATAAATTTTTAAAAAATTTTTCCGATAGATCTATTCTTTTTTTAGAAAAATCTCCATCACTTTCTTCATCCATAGGAATTAAGTGGATATGAGCATGAGGAATTTCAAATCCCAGAACAAATATTCCTATACGATTACAAGGTATTATTTTCTCAATACCTATAGCTACTTTTCGAGTAAAAGACATAATAGAGATAAATTCTTTTTCTGTAAGAGAAAATATTTTTTCTATATTTTCTTTTTTTGGGATCACTAAAGTATGTCCTATTTTTAATGGATAAATATCTAAAAAAGCTAAATGATTGTAAGTTTCTGCTATTTTATAAGCGGAAATTTCATTTTTAATTATTTTTGTAAAAATATTTTTATTCACTAAATCCTATTTCTAAAATTTCATAATCAAGTATCATCTTATTAGGTAAATTAATATGGGCCATTTCTCCTACTTTTTTTCCAAGTAATCCTGTAGATATAGGAGTATTTATAGAAATTTTTCCTGATTTTAAATCGGCTTCTCCTTCTGGAACTAAGGTATATATTTGTTCTCCACCATAGGTTATATTTTTAACTCTTACTGTAGATAGAATAGAGACCCTAGTTCTATTTATTTGTGATTCATCTATAATCCTTGCATTGGATAATTTTTTTTTAAACTTAGCTATATTCATTTCTAAGAATCCTTGTGCTTCTTTGATTGCATCATATTCTGCATTTTCTGAAATATCTCCTTTATCTCTTGCTTCAGCTATTTGCATGGATATTTTTGGACGTTCTATGTTTTCTAGTCTTTCTATTTCTTGTTGTAATTTTTTTAATCCTTCTTTAGTTATATATTCGAATTTTTCCATAATTTTTCATTATTATTGTATTTAATTTTTTTCATTTATTTATATTATCTAATATAAAGTTAATTGATTTTGTGAATAATAATAAATTGTATAAAATGTATAAAAAATTATTTTTTATTCAATTATTGATTTATAGATAAAAATTTGAAAAATATTTTTTTTAAAAAATAATAAAATATGGCTTTTTTTATTCAGTTATTTTTCATTATTTCATTATCGATAATATCGCAAATTACAGGAAAAGTAATTCAAATTTATGATGGAGATACTTTTAAAATTATTTCTGAAAAAAAAATGAAAGATTACAAAATAAGAATTTTGGATATAGATTGTCCAGAAAAAAATCAAGCTTATGGAATAATAGCAAAAAATTTTTTAATAAAAAAAATTCTGAATAAAATAGTGATTATTAAAAATATCAAAATAGATAGATATAATCGTTTTGTTGGATTAGTATTATATGAAAAAAATAAAGATTTAGGAAAAGAGATAATCAAATCAGGGTTAGCTTGGGTATGGAAATTTTCTAAAAATATTCAATATAAAAAAATAGAAAATATAGCGAAAAAAAATAAAATTGGATTATGGAGAGAAAAGTCACCAATTAATCCATATGACTGGAGAAAAAGTAAAAAATTATACTATTCGTGAAATTTTTGCTCCTAAAATACGTAATCGTTGATCAATATTTTCATATCCTCTATCTATTTGTTCTATATTTTTGATGATACTAGTTCCTTTAGCAGAAAGTGCCGCTATTAAAAGTGCAATTCCTGCCCGTATATCTGGAGAATTTAAGATAGAACCTCGCAAATAAGATTGATGGTTTAATCCAATAATAGTTGCTCTATGAGGATCACATAATATTATTTGTGCACCCATTTCAATCAGTTTATCTACAAAAAATAATCTACTTTCGAACATTTTTTGATGAATCAAAACACTTCCTTTTGCTTGAGTTGCTACAACTGTTAAAATACTTAATAAATCTGGAGTTAATCCTGGCCATGGTGAATCAGAAATTGTTAATATAGCGTTATTTAATAATTTTTTTATTTTATAATATTTTTGAGATGGAATATAAATATCATCATTTTTTTTTTCTAATTTTATACCCATTTTTTTAAATGTATTTGGAATAATTCCTAAATTTTTCCAACTAACATTTCGAATTTTTATTTCGGAACTAGTAATTGCTGCTAATCCTATCCAACTTCCTATTTCTACCATATCAGGTAAAATAGTATGTGTACATCCGCTTAATTCTGTAACTCCAATAATATGAATTAAATTAGAACCTATTCCTTTTATTTTTGATCCCATTCTATTCAATAATCTGCATAATTGTTGAATATAAGGTTCACAAGCAGCGTTATAAATAGTTGTTTTCCCTTTCGCTAAGGTAGCTGCCATAATAATATTAGCTGTTCCTGTTACAGAAGCTTCTTCTAAAAGAAGAAATTTTCCTGTTAAATATTTGGAAGAAATATAAAAATATTGATTTTCTTTATAAACTATATGACTCCCTAAGGATTCAAATCCTCTTAAATGAATATCTAAGCGTCTACGACCAATCCGATCCCCTCCAGGAATTGGCATACATACTTTTCCAAATCGAGCTAATAAAGGACCTGCAATCATTATAGATCCTCTAATAGATTTTCCATACTCAATAAAAAATTGGTTTGTGTTTAAATACTCAATATAAATTTCTTTTGCTTGAAAAGTATAATCTCCAATATTATTTTTTTTGATTATAACTCCTAAATTTTTAAGAATTTGTATCAAACATTTAACATCTCCTATTTCTGGAATATTTTTTATTCTTATTTTTTCTGATGTTAATAAAACTGCGCATAAAACTTGTAAAGCTTCATTTTTTGCACCTTGTGGTTGTATTTCCCCTTTTAAAAAATTTCCACCTTCTATTTTAAAAGAAGCCATTACTTTTGATAATCATGTTTTTTTCTCATATAATTTTTTTTTCTTTTTGGATTTAAAAGATAGGAACATTGTAATAATGGATTAGTTTTATTCATTAAACAGATTTTTCCTTTTGAAAGGTCTTTTAAATCTTTAAATATGACATCATCTTCTACAATATTTTTATTCCACCTTAAATAATTTTTCTTCATGGTATTTGCTATAGCATAAAATAATCCTTCTTTTTTTTTACTATTTTTATAATTTATTGCTACATATATCATGTTTCTTATAATTTTTCCATAATATCGAAAATTAGTTAAATAGTCAGGGTAGACCACTTTTTTACAATGATCAATTTTTCTTTTTTCTGGATTTGGTTTTGGAAATGGAGTATCAATATCTAATTGATATTTAGACATAATAAATAATTGATTCCATAATTTATGCTGAAAATAAGGAATTTTAAATCTAGGATTGGAATACGTCATTAATTTAATGATACTCCATGCACAACGATTACGTTCTTTTCTATTTTTTATTTTTATCGCATAATCGATCATTTTATGAATATTTCTTCCATATTCTGGTATAACCAATTTGAAACGATTAGTATTATATTCCATATTGATTTTTATTTATAAAAATAAGATCTTTTCTTTTATTATTATTGTAATATGAAGTTTTATCTAACGTCCAAAGAATTTTTTTTTGAAAAAAATTTTTTCTAACTTTACATAACCTATTAAAACAGGTAAAACAATGATTTGATTTGCAAGCATCTACGTGGACAGATAATTCTACTTTATTTCCGAATTTATCTTTTGTTAGTTTTGTTAATTTTTGTATTTCTTTATTAGCATCTTTGATATTAAAAAACCATGGTACTGTTAAATGACAATCAACATGTAAAGCACTTCCATATTTAATAATTTTTAAATGATGAAGATCAATCCAATGACTATTTCTTTTTTCATTGATATAAAAAGATAACTTTTTTAAAAGTTTTTTATCAGATTCATCCATAATTCCAGCTGTAGCAGATCTTAATAATTTTAATCCTGTATACAAAATTAAAGAGGAAAAAATAACAGAAATAATAGAATCTATCCATATACATTTAGTTATATTTAATAATATTAATCCTATCACAATACCAAAAGTAGAATAGGTATCTATTTGAAGATGTTTTCCACTAGCTATTAATGTTAAAGCTCCATTTTTATTTCCTATTTTACAGGCAAAAATACCTAAAAAGTAATTAATAATTGCGGTAAAAGACATTAGATAGACTCCATAATTTAATCTTAATAAGAAGATAGTTTCATGATTTTTTACACGTATAAAAGTTTTTATAAAAATAATAATTCCTACGAAAAAAATTAAAAAACCTTCTATTGCAGTGGATATAAATTCTATTTTTCCATGACCATATGGATGATTTTGATCTTTGGGCAAAGAAGAAACATAAAGACTATATAAACCTATAAATCCACTAATTATATTTGTGAGACTTTCCAGAGCATCACTAAATATAGAAATAGAAGAAGTTATATACCAAGTAATTAACTTAATTAAAAATAAAATTACTGCTACGAAACAAATCAGTTTTTGTAGACTAAAATTTACTTTTATCTTTTTATCTTCCATAATAAAATAAAAATGGATAGGAAAAAGTTTATGAATAAATAATGAGTTTAGCTAATTTTAGTAAAATTTTTTTTTCTCCTGATTGTTGAAATTTAATTATGGCTATTTCATTTTGTCTTTGTATATCTATAATTGTTCCTATTCCAAAATTTTTGTGAAATACTTTTATTCCTTTTTTTATTAATGTTTTTTCATAATCAGTTGTTTTGAATTTATATGAATCATTAGAAATTGATATTTTTTTTTTCTCAATAAATTTTTCATTGATTTCATGAATAAAACGACTAGGTATATTCATCATTTTTTTCCCCCATAAAAAACGATATTTTGTATAAGTTAATATAGCTTTTTTTTGAGCTCTAGTTAAAGCAACATAGAATAAACGACGTTCTTCCTCAAGTTTTAATTGGTCTTCTAAACTAGATTTTGAAGGAAATAAATTTTCTTCTAATCCTGTAATAAAAATAACTGGAAACTCTAACCCTTTAGATAAATGAATGGTCATTAACGAAACTTTATTTTCTCCTTCATTTTCATTTATTCCTTCTCTTAAAGAAAAATATTGTAAAAAACCAGATAAACTTATATCTCCATTTTTTTTTAATTTTTTTTGATCATTAATATAATGAGAGATATTATCTAATATAAGTTGAAAATTATCATGATTATAATTATTTTTTTTCTCTTCTTTTAATAAAAATTTTACTATATATTTAGCTATTTCATATATATTTTTATCGTTTAATTTTAAACGAAAATTTTCTATTGTAGAAATTAAACTTTCTAAATTATTTTTTGTTTTTTTATGTATTTTTATGTATGGATGATATATATTCAGATTTTTTAAAATATTATATATAATTTCATTTTTTTTTTTAGAAAATATTAATAATAATTTAACAGTTTTTTGATTGTTTATTTTTTTTTTTATTATTCTTAATAATGATTCCTCATCTTTTGGGTTATTGATAATTCTAAAATAAGATAATAAATCTTGAATTTCTTTACGTTTATAAAAAGATATAGATCCACCTATTTTATTATAGGGTATATTATTTTCTTTCATTGCATATTCTAAAATATGGGATTGAGTATTTGTTCTATAAAGAATAGCAAAGTCTTTGTTTTGAAATTTTTTAATTTTTTTCTGAAAAAGAATATAATCAGCAATATATTGTGCTTCTTCTTTTTCTGAAAAAGCTCCATATATTTTTATTTCATCTCCTTTTTCGTTTTTAGTCCAAATTTTTTTAAAAAGTTGATTTTTATTAAAAGAAATAATTTTATTAGAGGCCTCTACTATGTGATTAGTGGAACGATAATTTTGTTCAAGTCGAAAAATTTTTGCTTCATTGTAGTCTTTATGAAAATTTAAAATATTTGAAATATTTGCTCCCCGAAAAGCATAAATACTTTGCGCATCATCTCCAACTGCAAAAACATTTCTATATTTAAAGGAAAGATTTTTAATGATAGTACTTTGAGAAAAATTGGTATCTTGATATTCATCAATCAATATATATTGAAATTTTTCTTGGTATTTATGCAGTATATTTGGAAAACGAAAAAATAAATAATTTGTGTGTAGTAATATATCATCAAAATCTAAAGCTTCTGCATTGAAGCATCTTTTAACATAAATTTCATAAATTTTTTTTATATCCTTATAATAGAATTCTTTTTTTTTTCTTAATTTATCGAATAAATTATTTTTATATTCAGATATTTTTTTTATAATATTTTTGGGACTAAAAGAGGTTTTCAAATTTGTATCGTCTAATATTTTTTTGATAACATTTTCTGAATCTCTTTGATCATAAATAGTATAATTGGATTTATAACCAAGCCAATGAGATTCTTTTCGTAAAATTCCAGAAAATATAGAATGAAAAGTACCTAATGAGATTAAACTAAAATTAGATTCATTTATCATATTTGAAATACGATTTTTCATTTCTTTAGCCGCTTTGTTAGTAAAAGTTAAAGCCAATATATTAGATGGATTTATTCCTATATTATTAATCATATGAACAATTCTATGTGTTAGAATACGTGTTTTTCCAGATCCAGCCCCAGCGATAACAAGAATTGGGCCATTAATGGTTTTGATAATTTTACGTTGCAAACTATTCAATCTATACATACATATATATAATTCATATTTTTAGATTTTTTTCAAATCAACTAAATTATTTTTTCCATAAGTATTTATTATAGTATTTATACACTCTATGAGTTAAAAAAACATTTTGTTTTTTGTGAAAAAAATTTTGAGCAATTGGAATAACTTCTTTCATTAATTTATAATCTTTTATAAGATTTGCAATTCGTAAACAACTTTTACCACTTTGTTTTGTACCTATTATTAAATCTCCGCTTCCTCGTAATTTAAGATCTTTTTTAGATATTTCTAACCCATCATTAGTCTGGCACATTACTTTTATTCTAAAGAGACTTTCAATGCTAATTTTTTCATTTGTCATAAGAAAACAATAACTTTGATATGGACCTCTACCAACTCTTCCTCTTAATTGATGTAATTGAGATAATCCAAAATAATCTGCATTTTCTATTAAAATAACTGAAGCATTAGGAACATCTACTCCTACTTCTATAACAGTAGTGGATACCATTATTTTATTTTTTCCACTTAAAAATCGATCCATTTGAATATTCTTTTCTTGATAATTCATTTTACCATGTAGAATTCCTATTTTATTTTCTAAATTTTGGAATTCTTTTTTTAATATTTTATAACCACTTATCAAATTTTGATATTCATTTTTTTTAGATTTTTCTATAGTAGGATATATGATGTATATTTGTCTTCCTTTTAAAATCTGATTTTTTATAATTTCAAATACTTGAGGTTTATTTTTATTCCAAAAATGAATAGTTTTTATTGGTTTTCTTTCTAAAGGTAATTCTTTGATAATGGAAATATTTAAATCATGATAAAGGGTCATTGATAAAGTTCTAGGAATAGGTGTAGCAGTCATAATCAAAATATGAGGTGGTTTTTTATTTTTTTCCAAAATTTTATCTCTTTGTTCTACACCAAAACGTTGTTGTTCATCAATTATTGCTAATCCCAGATTTTTAAAATGAACGGATTCTTGAATTAAAGCATGTGTCCCTATAAGAATAGATATTCTTCCTGTAAGAAGATCACGATATATAAATTTTCGTTTTTTCATAGATATAGAACTTGTTAATAAAGCTGTTCTAATTCCAATTAAAGAAACCATTTTATGAATAGAAAAATAATGTTGTATAGCTAAAACTTCAGTAGGAACCATTAAACAAGATTGATATCCATTATCCAATGCAATAAGCATAGATAATACAGCAATGATAGTTTTTCCACATCCTACATCTCCTTGTAATAGTCGATTCATTTGAATGGATTTTTTTAAGTCATTTCGTATTTCCTTAAAAACTTTTTTTTGATCTTCTGTTAAAGAAAATGGTAAAAAATGTTTGTAAAATTTGTAAAAGTTTTTTCCTAATTTAAAAAAAGGATAACTATATAAAAGTTTCGTATTTCTATTTTTTTTAGATAGTAGAGATAGTTTAAAAAAAAATAACTCTTCAAATTTTAAACGATATTGTGCTTGTAATAATTTTTCTAAAGATTTTGGAAAGTGGATTTGAATCAATGCTTCTCTTCTATGCATTAATTTTTTTTTCATAAAATCTTGAAAAAAAATTTCTTCTATATTATTTTTTGATTCTTCTATTATATTTTTCAATAAATTTATTATAAAAAAATTATTGATTCCATTTTGTTTTAGTTTTTTAGATATAGAGTATACAGGTAATATGGAAATTTTTTTTGTTAATAATTGAAATTTTTGAATATTTGGATGAATAATTTGAATTTTTTTTTGAAAAAATTTAATATTTCCATAAACTATTATAGGAATATTTTTTTTTAAATTTTTTTTAAAAAAATTTATTTTATGGTACCATACTAATTCAATAAAACCCGTTTTATTTTCTAAACGTGCTATTAATATATTTCCTTTTTTATTTTTATAGTTAATTTCTTCAATTTTTGTAATTTTTCCTATTATTTGTATGATACTTTCGTCTATTTTTTCTTTAAATTTGAATTTAGATATATCCTCTAATATAGGACAATTGACATATTTTTTTGGATAAAAAAAAAGAAAATCTTCATATGTATGAATATTTAATTCTACATTGAATAAATGTGCTTTTTTTAAGCTTAATCCTTTTAAATTTTCTATAGGTTTTTCTAATATATTATGTAACATTTTTTTTCATTTTTAATTAAGGAAAATAATCTATTCTCTTTCTTTTTATTACATAGCATCATACATAAATAAAAAATACTTAATTTTGTAAAAGGACATTTAGCTCAGTTGGTTTAGAGCACTACTTTGACAGAGTAGAGGGCGTCGGTTCAAATCCGATAGTGTCCACTATGATTTTTTTTATTTCAATTATTTTATTTTATGATTTTTTTATATGGTATTAATTACGACAGTTAGAGAAGGTGAATCTATTGATAAAGCCCTCAAAAAATGCAAAAAAAAATTTGATAAAACTCGTATTTTAAAGGAATTTAGAGAAAAACAACAATATATAAAACCTTCTGAAGGTAGAAGAAATGAAATATTACGAGCTATATATAGAGAGCGAATGAGATTAAAAAGAGAA
The DNA here is from genome assembly GCF_003268615.1 of Blattabacterium clevelandi. Lineage (NCBI taxonomy): Bacteria > Pseudomonadati > Bacteroidota > Flavobacteriia > Flavobacteriales > Blattabacteriaceae > Blattabacterium > Blattabacterium clevelandi. The sequence continues at coordinate 144,088 of NZ_CP029844.1, forward strand.
GAATAAAAATATGATAATTTTTGGATTGATTGGAAAAGAAATTAGTTATTCTTTTTCAAAAAATTTTTTTCTAAAAAAATTTAAAAAGGAATCTATTATTCAGGCAACTTATGAAATATTCGATATTCCCAATATAGAGGAAGTTTTATCTATTTTTAATAATCCTTATTTAAAAGGATGCAATATTACTATTCCATATAAAAAAAGTATCATTTCTTTTATTACTGAATTAATGCCAGAAGCAAAAATTATTGGATCTGTAAATGTTATAAAAATTGATAAAAAAAAAAATCGTATTGGATACAATACAGATATTTTAGGTTTTGAATTATCCTTTAAAAAGGATATGAATCAATTATCCTATAAAAATCCAAAAGCGTTAATTTTAGGAACTGGTGGAGTTTCCAGTTCCATTTCATTTATTTTAAATAAATTAGGAATTGATCATAAATATGTTTCTAGAAAAAAGGATAAGGATTTTTTGATTTATGAAGAAATCAATCAAGATTTATTAGAAAATTATAAAATTATTATTAATTGTACTCCTTTAGGAACCTATCCAAAAATAAATTTATGTCCTTCTTTACCCTATGAATGGCTATCTTCTCATCATTATCTCTATGATTTAGTTTATAATCCACCTAAAACTTTATTTTTAAAAAAAGGAGAAGAAAAAGGAGCAATGATTCGAAATGGATTAGAAATGTTTCGTATTCAAGCTGAAGAATCTTGGAAAATATGGAATTCTTGATATCCATATTCAACTTTGATAAATGGAATATAAAAACATCTTTATGTATAGAGCTATTCAAATAGCTAAAAATGGATTAGGATCAACATCTCCTAATCCTATGGTCGGATGTGTTATAGAAAGAAATGGATTGATCCTTTCAGAAGGATGGCATTATAAAGTAGGCATGTATCATGCAGAAATAAATGCTATTAATCTTGTTAAAGATTTATCCTTGTTGGTAGATTCTACACTTTATGTAACATTAGAACCATGTGTTCATTTTGGAAAAACCCCACCTTGTGTTGATTTAATTATTAAAAATAGAATTCCTAGAGTTATAATAGGTACAAAAGATCCTTGTGATAAGGTAAATGGATTAGGAATAAAAAAATTAAGGAAATATGGAATAGAGGTAATAGAAAATGTATTAAAAGATGAATGTCGTTATTTAAATAAACGATTTTTTACTTTTTATGAAAAAAATAGACCTTATGTGATATTGAAATGGGCACAAAGTTATGACGGATTTATGGATAATTCAATAAAAAAAAGTTCATGGATTAGTGGTATCTATTCTAGACAATTGAGTCATAAATGGAGATCTGAAGAGGATAGTATTTTAGTTGGAAGAAAAACAGTGATCAATGATAACCCAAAATTAAATGTTAGAAAATGGTTTGGAAATAATCCTATTAGAATTGTACTGGATCGAAATTTAAGAATATCCGATTCTTATTTTGTTTTAGATAAAACAAAATACACCATTATTTTTACAGAAAAAAACAAAAAAAACCGTAAAAATACGGAATTTGTTCAGATCCCTTTTGATAAAAAAATCATAAAAAATATTTTGAATTATTTATACAAAAAAAAGATTATTTCTTTAATTGTAGAGGGTGGTAAAATGACTTTAGAAAGTTTTATAAAAGAAAAAGTTTGGGATGAATCTAGAATTTTTATCTGTAATGTTTTTTTAAAAAATGGATTAGAAGCACCTATAATAGGTGGAAAGATTTTTCAAAAAAAGTATATAGAAAAAGATAAATTAGTTGTTAAAATTCCATTTTAATTATATACCATTTCTATTCTATAAAAAATAAATTATGTATGAAAAAAATTTTGAAAATAATAAATAAAATTATTTAATTTAAATGTCTATAAAAATAACAGATGAATGTATAAATTGTGGAGCTTGCGAATTGGAATGCCCCAATCATGCAATATACGAAGGAGGAAAAAAGTGGAGAATATCAGATGGAACATCTCAAGAAATAACAAAATATAAAAATCCTAAAAAAAAAGATATTTATTTTATTGTATCAGAAAAATGTACAGAATGTGTTGGTTTTTATGAAGAACCTCAATGTGTAATTATTTGTCCAGTGAATTGTTGTATATTAGATAAAAATCATTTAGAATCTAAAGAAGATCTTCTTAAAAAAAAATTTTTTTTACATGGATAGAATACCTATAAAATACTAATGTAGAATTTATTGATCATTTTTGATCCTATTTATTCTAAAATAATCTATCCTCCTATATAGGAATAAAAAAAAATTGAAAGAAGTAAGAATAGATATATTAGGATCAATAATTCATTTATTTACATAAATAAAATAATAAAGTTAATTTTTCAGTAATTTTGAGATATTTTATATATATAAATTTTAGGATAAAAATAATAAGTAAATGATAATTTTTATTTTAAAATTTTATAAAAAAAATCAAAAATATGGTCTTTTTTTTCTGTTCCTAAAGGTATTTCTTACCCCTTTTTTCCTTTTTTCTTCATTAAAAAATATTTTTATAGAAGTTAATAATTTTTTTTAAAGAAAATTTTTTCCTTCTCCATTTTAGTGGATCTTTAATTGTTTGGGAAAAACAAGAGGTATTTTATTTATTACTTAACTCTATTTTAATTGACAGGACAGGATGGGGACCTAGATTTCATCAAAAATAAAAAATAGAGGATGGTAAATATTTACGGATCAAATAATCCGTATAATTTTCAATAAAAATATTAAATATTTTTTTTTTATTATGGTTGGAATATGAAAAAAAAAAGATTCTATAATTCATTATTATTCCAATAATCATTATATTTTAAAAATTTTTCATTCATCTCCAATTTATGAAAAAATAAATAGGATTTATTTTGGATCAAAAATTTTTTTAAAAGCTAATTAATTTTTGAGTAAAAAAGGAAAAAAAATATGATAATTACATATGTATTGAATTATTTTCAAAACTCAATAATGCCGCTTCTTTGATAGATTCACTAAAAGTTGGATGAGGATGACATATTCGATAAATATCCTCTGAAGAAGAATGGAATTCCATTGCAACAGTTGCTTCCATAATCATATCTGTAACATGTTCACCGATCATATGAACTCCTAGGATTTCATCCGTTTTTTTATGGGATAAAATTTTGATAAATCCTGATGTACACCCGCTTGCTCGTGCTATTCCTAATGATTTCATTGGAAAAATTCCTATATTATATTCTATTCCTTCTTCTTTTATTTTTTTTTCTGTTTTTCCAACGCTGGAAACTTCAGGATAAGTATAAATGACGGAAGGTACCAAATTATAGTTTATTTTATTTGGTTTTTGTCCAGATATGTGTTCTGCTACATATAATCCTTCTTCCTCTGCTTTATGTGCTAACATTTTTCCTCCTATTACATCTCCTATAGCATAAATATTATTTATAGAGCTTTGTAAAAAATCATTAACAAGGATAAATCCATTTTTATCTTTTTTTATACCTATATTATCTAATCGAAGATATTTAGTATTGGGAGATCTTCCTATTGATAGGAGACAATAATCTCCTATATATTTCATATCTTTTCCATTATTTTTTTTAACATGAACCGATATTTCTTTAGTATCTTCTAATATTTCTATATTGTTTATTAATAAGGATTTTTCTATTTGAATAGAAGATTTTTCCAAAATTTTTTGAATTTCTTTACTTAAAGAATGATCCATATTTGATATAATGTTATCCATAGTTTCAAGAATAGTCACTCGACTTCCTAATCTATGATAAATAGAACCTAATTCTAATCCAATAACACCTCCTCCTATGACTATTAATCTTTTTGGTATTTCCTTTAGAGAAAGGGCTTCTGTAGAGGAAATAATTCTTTTTTGTATATCAAAATTTAATGTAGGGAGACAGGTGGGTTTAGATCCTGTTGCTATAATACAATATTGAAATTTTATTTTTGTTATTTCTTTTAAATATTTTTTATCTATGATAGATAAACGATGATTTGTTTGAAACGATGCTATTCCTTGATATAAATCAATTTTATTTTTTTTCATTAAATATTTAACTCCTTCATTTGTTTTTTTGACTATATCGTTTTTTCTTTTCATCATTTTTTCGAAATCTAAGGATAATTTTTCGTAGGAAATTCCATGTAGATAGTGTTCTTTTTTTGCAAAAAGAAAATATTTAGAAGAATATAAAAGAGATTTAGAAGGAATGCAACCTACATTTAAACATGTTCCACCTAATTCTTGATGTTTTTCTATAATAGCCGTACGAAGACCAAGTTGACTTGAACGAATAGCAGATACATAACCTCCTGGTCCAGATCCTATAACAATAACATCGTAATTATTCATTATGAACTTTTTTATTTATGTAACTAACTAAGTTACATAAATAAAAAAGTTAACAGGTTAATATAAATTACATATTTAATATATATGCAAAAATTAATGGAGCAACAATAGTTGCGTCTGATTCAATAATAAATTTAGGAGTATCTTTATCTAATTTACCCCAAGTTATTTTTTCGTTAGGAATGGCTCCTGAATAGGATCCATAACTAGTTGTAGAATCAGAAATTTGACAAAAATAGGACCAAAAAGGAGTATTTTTTAATCCTATATCTTGGGATAGCATCGGGACCACGCAAATAGGAAAATCTCCAGAAATTCCTCCTCCTATTTGGAAAAATCCTATTTTATTTTTTATAGATTCTTTTTGATACCATTTTGCTAAATAAATCATGTATTCAACTCCATTTTTTACGATAAATGGAGAAAATAATTTTTTCATACAATATGAAGAGAAAAGGTTTCCTATTGTACTATCTTCCCATCCTGGAACTACTATAGGTATATTTTTTTTCGCTGCAGCTAAAACCCAACTATCTTGTGAATTAATATTGTAATAGGGTTCTAAAATATTTTCTAGTAATAATTGATAAATATATTCATGGGGAAAATAGCGTTCGGACTTTTCTTGAGCTCTTTTCCAAATATTGAAAATAGGTTTTTGTAATATTTTAAAAGCTTTTTCTTCTGGAATACAAGTATCCGTAATACGGTTAAATCCTTTTTGTAAAAAAGATTTTTCTTCATCAGGAGTTAAATCCCTATAATTAAAAATTTTTTTATAATATGTATGAGCTATTAAATTCATTATATCTTCCTCTAAATTAGCACCAGTACAAGAAATAATATGAACTTTATCTTTTCGTATCATTTCAGATAAAATTTTACCTAATTCTGCCGTACTCATAGCTCCCGCTAATGTTATCATCATTTTACCATTATTTTTAATATGATATTTGTAGGCTTTTGCTGCTTCTGATAAAGATAGTGCATTAAAATGAAGAAAATATTTTTCAATAAATGAAGTAATAGTCTCTTTCATGATTTTTATTATATTTTATCTGGCTATTTGTACAGCTCTAGTTTCTCGGATAACTGTTACTTTTATTTGACCAGGATAAGTCATTTCTTTTTTTATTTTTTCTGTTATATCATAAGATAATTGAAAAGCTTTTTTATCATCTATTTTTTTGCTTTCTACTAAAACACGTAGTTCTCTACCTGCTTGTACAGCGTAAGCCTTATTAACTCCATAAAAACTGAAAGCGATATTTTCCAAGTTTTTTAATCTTTTTGAATAAGATTCAAAAGAATTTTTTCTTACTCCAGGACGTGCTCCACTAATTGAATCGGATACCTGTACAATGGTAGAAATGAGTGTATTCATTTCTATTTCATCATGATGAGATCCTATAGCGTTACAAATTTCTACATTTTCTCCATACTTTTCAGCCCATTGCATTCCTAAAATCGCATGAGGAAGTTCAGATTCAGTTTCAGGTACTTTTCCAATATCGTGTAATAATCCTGCACGTTTTGCCAATTTTGCATTTAATCCTAATTCAGAAGCTAATATTCCTGATAGATGAGAAACTTCTCGAGAATGTTGTAAAAGATTTTGTCCATAAGAAGAACGGTATTTCATTCTTCCTATCATTCTAATTAATTCTGGATGTATAGAATGAATTCCTAAATCAATTATATTTTTTTTTCCTATTTCTATGATTTCTTCTTCAATTTGTTTTTCTGTTTTTGATACAATTTCTTCAATTCTGGCAGGATGGATACGCCCATCGATTACCAATTTATGAAGAGCTAATCTAGCTACTTCTCTTCGTATAGGATTAAAACAAGATAACAGAATAGCTTCTGGAGTATCATCTACAATAATTTCTACACCTGTTGCCTTTTCTAAGGATCTTATATTTCTTCCTTCTCGTCCAATAATACGTCCTTTTACATCATCTGATTCTATATTGAAAATAGATACAGAATTTTCAACGGCTTGTTCTGTTCCAATTCTTTGGATCGCTTGAATTATAATTTTTCTTGCTTCGATTTTAGCAGTTAGTTGTGATTCTTCTATAATGTTTTGTATATGTGATTGTGCTTTTACTTTGGCTTCTTCTTTAAATATATCAATTAATTCATTTTTAGCTTCTTCAGAAGAATATTTGGATATTTTCTCAAGTAATTCTACTTGTTTCATATGAATATTGTTAAATTCTTCCTGTTTTTTTTGAATAATTTGAATTTTTTTTTCATAATCAAGAATTTTGGATTCTAGACGATTATTTCTTTTAAAATAAATTTCAATTTCTTTTGAAAGTCTATTTTCTTTTTCTTTTGTTTGATTTTCTATATCAATTATTTTTTTTTCTCTAAAATGAATATTTTTTTCATATTTAGATTGAAGTTCTATAAATTTTTCTCTTGCTTGAATAATTTTATTTTTTTTTATAGAATTTCCTTCCTTTTCTGCATTTTTTATAATTTTTTTTGCTTTAATATTAGCTTTTTCTAATAATTGAATATATTTTTTTAATATTGTTTTTTTTCCAAAAAAAAAACATGTAATAATTCCAATCATGAACCCCATTAAAACCGAAAAACCAACATTTATTTTCATATTTACTTAATTTAAATAAAAATAAAATAGATATTTTAATAACATTTTTAAAACAAAAAGGAATAAATAATAAGTATAATCTATAAAATCTTATAATCAATACTTTAATTTGGATGAATCATAAATATATCAATGAAGTATTTATTTTAAATATTTTTACGTAGTTATTCTCATAGAATCAACTATATTATAAACTATATATTTTGATAATCTTATATTTGTAACTAACTATCTATAAATAAAAGAAAAAGAATTAATGAAACGAGCATATTTGGATAATGCAGCCACAACACCTGTAAGAAACGAAGTTATACAAGTTATGGTTAATGCTTTAAAATATTCATTTGGTAATCCCTCTTCTACACAACATAGTTATGGAAGAGCAGCTCGTTCTATCATAGAAGAATCTAGAATTCGTATAGCCAAAAATATAAAATCTTCTCCATATGAAATCATTTTTACTTCTGGGGGGACGGAGGCTAATAACATCATTTTGAGATCTGCTGTCATGGATTTAAAAGTTCAATATATATTGACTTCCCCATTAGAACATCATTCCGTATTACAAACTGTTTCAGATCTATGTTGTAAATATAAAGTTTTTGTAGAACTTGTTAAAATTAAAGATAGAGGAGTTATAGATTTAAATCATTTGGAAATTCTATTAAAAAAAAATCATTCTAAAAAAATTCTGGTTAGTTTAATGTATGCTAATAACGAAATAGGAAATTTATTAGAAATAGATAAAGTGGGGACTCTTTGTAAAGAAAATAACGCTTATTTTCATTCCGATACAATTCAAATTATTGGTAAATTTCCAATTAATATGAATCAATTACCTTTTGATTTTGCCACTGCTAGTGCACATAAATTTTATGGACCAAAAGGAATAGGTTTTATTTTTGTTAGGGAAAAATTAATCAAAAAAATAAAATCATTAATGACAGGGGGAAATCAAGAATATGGAATTCGTTCAGGAACAGAAAATGTTTATGGAATTATTGGATTATCGGAAGCTTTACATTTATCTTATTGTAATTTTATAAATCATATAGAAAAAATTAAAAATTTAAAATCTTATTGTATTTCAGAATTGAAAAAAATAATTCCTAATATTATTTTTAATGGTTTATCAGATTCTTTTGATAAAAGTATTCCTACTATATTGAATTTTTTTTATCCAAAAAAAGATCATTTATTATATTTTCATTTAGATTTAATGGGAATAGCTATTTCTAAGGGTAGTTCTTGTAGTTCTAGAACCTTAAAAAAGGTATCTCATGTTATTCAATCGATTTCAAATAAATATTTATTAAAAAATATGACTCCTATCAGGATTTCTTTTGGAATTTTTAATGAAAAAAAAGATATTGATTTGTTAATCGAAGCTTTCAATAAAATAAAAAATATAGAAACAAAATTTTTTCTTAAAAAAAGGTAAAAAAGAAATATCTTTGTTTTAATATTCATATATTTTCCCTATTTCAGTGAATCAGTATAATTTTATTCAATCTTCTATTGGTAAAAAAGTAGTGATGGCTACTACTGGAATCTTTCTTATGTCATTTCTTTTGATTCATTTAAGTGTAAACCTTTTTCTTTTTTACGGAGAAGAGGCATTTAATAATGCCGTTTTTTTTATGAGAAAAAATATTTTTGTACGAATATTAGAATATGTTCTTGCATTGGGTTTCATAGTCCATATTTTATTTGGAATAAAATTACATTTGAAAAATGAAAAATCAAAAGGTCAAGTAGATTATTCCTTAAAAAAATCTGTTATTACATTTAGTAGTAGAACAATGATTTATACTGGATTTCTCATATTATGTTTTTTAATTTTGCATTTAATGAATTTTACAATTCCCATGAAATATAATAGTAGTACTAATTCGGATTATATTATAGTAATTACCTTATTTAAAAATCCACTATATACATTCATATATGTTTTTTCATTTTTAGTTTTAGGTATTCATTTAAATCATGGATTTCAGTCTTCTTTTCAATCATTGGGTTTTTATAAAAAAAAGAAATTTTTTTGGATAAAAAAGTTAGGTTTTTTTTATTTTTTGTTTGTTTGTTCTGGATTTTCTATTATAGCTATTTGGTTTTTTTTTCAATAGTAATTAATAATTTTCAATGATCATTAAAAATTATTTGAAATTAGATTCAAAAATTCCGATTGGTCCATTAAATCATAAATGGATTAATCATAAATCTTCTTTAAAATTAGTTTCACCTAGTAATCGATCTAATATAGAGATTATTGTTGTTGGAACGGGTCTTTCTGGTGGGTCTGTAGCGGCTACTTTAGCTGAATTAGGATATCAAGTAAAAGTTTTTTGTTATCAAGATTCTCCTAGAAGAGCGCACTCTGTTGCAGCTCAAGGTGGTATTAATGCTGCTAAAAATTATAAAGGAGACAATGATTCTGTCTATCAACTTTTTTATGATACTATTAAAGGAGGAGATTATAGATCTCGTGAAGCAAATGTTTATCGTTTAGCGGAAATATCTTCTAATATCATTGATCAATGTGTAGCTCAAGGAGTTCCATTTGCTCGAGATTATGCTGGGTATCTTGAAAATAGATCTTTTGGGGGGACAAAAGTTTCTAGAACTTTTTATGCTAAAGGACAAACAGGACAACAACTTTTACTAGCTTGTTATTCAGCTATGTCTAGACAAATAGGAAAAGGTAGAATAAAAATGTATAACCGTTATGAAATGTTGGAATTAGTAGTAATTGATGGTATAGCTAGAGGTATTATTTCTAGAAATTTGGTATCTGGAGAAATTGAACGTTACGCAGCTCATGCAGTGATCATTGCATCAGGAGGATATGGAAATGTATTTTTTTTATCCACTAATGCAATGGGATCTAATTCCAGTGCAATATGGAAAGTTCATAAAAAAGGTGGTTTTTTTGCAAATCCTTGTTTTACTCAAATCCATCCAACTTGTATTCCTGCACATGCAAATTATCAATCTAAATTAACATTAATGTCCGAATCATTGAGAAATGATGGACGTATATGGGTACCTAAAAATATAGAAGATGCTATATCTATACGAAATGGGGAAAAATATCCTGAAAATATTTTAGAAGAAAAAAGGGATTATTATCTAGAAAGACGTTATCCATCATTTGGGAATCTTGTTCCAAGAGATGTAGCATCTCGTGCTGCTAAAGAACGTTGTGATAAAGGATTTGGAATAGAAAATAATGAAAATAAAGAAGGTGTTTTTTTGGATTTTTCTTCTTCTATAGAACGATATGGAATAGAAAAAGCAAATGAACTTGGAATAAAAAATCCTAGTTTAATGGAAATTAAAAGATTTGGAGAAGAAGTCATAGAATCTAAATATGGAAATTTATTTCATATGTATGAAAAAATAACAGATAAAAATCCTTATAAAAATCCCATGAAAATTTATCCAGCTGTTCATTATACAATGGGGGGGTTATGGGTAGATTATAATTTAATGTCTTCTATACCTGGATGTTATGTTATAGGAGAGGCAAATTTTTCTGATCATGGAGCTAATCGCCTTGGAGCATCTGCTTTAATGCAAGGTTTAGCTGATGGTTATTTTATTTTACCATATACTATAGCTGACTATTTATCTACATATATACATAATAAAAAAGAGTTATCTACAAATCATGTAGAATTTGATAAATCAGAAAAAAAGGTCAAAAAAAGAATTTTACAATTAATTTCTAATAATGGAGATTTATCTGTTGATTTTTTTCATAGAAAACTAGGAAATATTATGTGGAAATATGTTGGAATGAGTAGAGATAATAATGGTTTATCTAAAGCTATAAAAAAAATACAAGAACTTCGTGATGAATTTTGGAAAAATATTTTTGTTCCTGGAAATATTGAAGATGGATTTAATTCAGAATTAGAAAAAGCGGGTCGTGTGGCAGATTTTTTAGAATTAGGAGAATTAATAGCAATGGATGCTCTCTATAGAAAAGAGTCTTGTGGGAGTCATTTTCGTATAGAAAATCAAACAAAAGAAGGAGAATCTCTTCGTGATGATATTCATTATAAACATGTTTCTATATGGAAATATCAAGAAAATAAATCAATTTCCGAAGAAATGATGTATAAAGAAAACTTAACTTTTAGTTTTGTTAAATTGCAATCACGTTCTTATAAATAAAAAATTATGAAAGAATTATTAAATTTTATATTAAAAATATGGAGACAAAAAAATAATGAAGAAAAGGGAAAATTTGAAACTTATAGAATTGATGATATTTCTCCTGATAGTTCATTTTTAGAGATGTTAGATCTATTAAATAATCAAATTTTATATAATAGAACGGGTGGTGAACCTATTTCCTTTGATCATGATTGTCGTGAAGGTATTTGTGGAATGTGTTCTTTGTATATCAATGGACGTGCACATGGTCCAGAAAGTTTGATTACAACTTGTCAACTTCATATGCGTCATTTTCATAATGGAGAAACTATATATATTGAGCCTTGGAGGGCAAAATCATTTCCTATAATTAAGGATCTCGTTGTCGATAGATCTTCTTTTGATAGAATCATTATATCAGGAGGTTACATTTCTGTAAATACGTTTGGAAAAACTATAGATGGAAATATGATTCCTATTCCAAAAGAATATGCAGATCAAGCTTTTGATGCAGGAACATGTATTGGTTGTGGAGCCTGTGTTGCAGCATGTAAAAATAGATCTGCAATGCTTTTTGTTTCAGCAAAAGTTTCTCAATTTTCTTTATTACCTCAAGGAAAAATAGAAAGAAAAAAACGTGTATTAAATATGGTTAAGAAAATGGATGAAGAAGGATTTGGAAATTGTACTAATACTAAGGCATGTGAAATTGATTGTCCAAAAGGGATTTCTACAGAATATATTTCTTTTATGAATAAGGAATATATTCAATCTTTTATTTGATTTTAATTTTATATGGAATATTTAGATTTTGAAAAACCTATACAAGAAATTAAGGATCAATATATTAATTGTATTCTTATAGAAGAAAAAAGTGGTGTTGATATGAAGGGAGTCTGTAATCAATTACAATCTAAATTAGAAAAAACTATTAAGAAATTATACAGTCAATTAACTCCTTGGCAGAGAGTACAATTATCTAGACATCCGAATAGACCTTATACATTGGATTATATATTTTCTATTACAAAGAATGAGTCTTTTATTGAATTACATGGAGATCGTTATTTTGGAGATGATAAAGCTATGATAGGTGGATTTGGGAAGATAGAAGATATAACTTTTATGTTTATAGGAACTCAAAAAGGAAAAAATACTAAAGATAGACAATATAGGAGGTTTGGAATGCCTAATCCAGAAGGATATAGAAAAGCTTTACGTCTTATGAAATTAGCAGAAAAATTTCGTAAACCTATTGTTATTTTTATAGATACGCCAGGAGCTTTTCCTGGAATAGAAGCAGAACAAAGAGGTCAAGGTGAAGCTATTGGAAGAAATATTTATGAAATGATGTGTATGAAAGTTCCTATAATTATTTTAATTATAGGAGAAGGAGCGAGTGGTGGTGCTTTAGGAATTGGAATAGGAGATAAAGTATCTATGATGGAAAATTCTTGGTATTCCGTAATTTCTCCTGAAAGTTGTTCTACAATACTTTGGGGGGATTGGAAAGAAAAAGAAAAATCAGCAGAGGCATTAAAATTAACGGCAGAGGATATGCAAAAATTAAATTTTATAGATGATGTTATTAAAGAACCTTTAGGAGGTGCACATTTTAATCCAGAACAGGCCTATAAAATAGTTAAAAAAAAAATAATAAAATACTATAAAGAATTATCTTCTATTGATATAGAAAAACTCATTAGTGATAGGAAAAATAAGTATATTGCTATAGGTTGTTTTAATGATTAAAGAATTTTTTATAGTCCATTTTTTTCTTGTATTTCTCTTCAAATCATTATATAGAAAATCGTATAACATTTTTTACCATCATGAAAAAAATGAATTCTCTAATACAAGAGGAAGATAAAAAGTTTCGTTCTGATTTCATTAAAAATGGAAAAATACCTCCTCAAGCTTTGGATTTAGAAGAGGCCATAATAGGTTCTATTATGATCGATAAAAAAGGTTTAGATGAAATTATTGATATTCTATTTCCTGAAGTTTTTTATAAAAAAGAACATCAAGAAATATTTCGTTCTATACAAAAGTTATACCATAATTCTAAACCAATAGATATTTATACAGTTTCTAATCAACTTAAAGAAGATAGAAATCTTGAATTAATTGGAAACGAATCTTATCTTATAGAATTAACACAAAAAGTTATTTCTTCTGCACATATAGAATATCATAGTCGTATTGTACAACAAAAATTTCTTTTAAGAAGATTAATCCGAATTTCTTCAGATATCATAGAAAATTGTTATGATGATAGTACAGATGTTTTTGAACTTTTGGATAAAGCAGAATCAAAATTATTTGAAATAAATCAAAAATATTTAAGAGAAAAAACATATGAGAATACTCAAATTCTTATAATGAAGGCTCTTGATAAAATCAAGAAAGTTGAAAGTAATAAAGAAGGATTAAGTGGAATTTCTTCTGGTTTTTATAAAATGGATCAAATTACTTCTGGATGGCAAAATTCAGATTTAATTATAGTTGCTTCTAGACCTGGAATGGGAAAAACTTCTTTTATGTTATCTATGGTTAGAAATATTGTTATAAAACAAGGAATTCCTGTTGTTATTTTTTCATTAGAAATGTCTTCTATTCAATTAATTACAAGATTAATTTCATCAGAAACTGGTATTTCTTCAGAAAAACTTAAAAAAGCTTGTCTCTCTAATTTAGATTGGAAATCTATTTTACAAAAAACTGATAAATTAAAAGAATCTCCTCTTTTTATAGATGATACTCCTTCTTTATCCGTATTCAGTTTGAGAGCTAAATGTCGTCGTTTAATATCACAGCATGGAATCAAATTAGTAATGATAGATTATATGCAATTGATGGGTATTAGTGATTCTGGTTCTAAATTAAGAAATAGAGAACAAGAAATATCTATAATTTCTCGGAATTTAAAATCTATAGCTAAGGAATTAGATATTCCTATTATTGCTTTATCACAATTATCTAGGGCAGTAGAAACAAGAGGTGGAAGTAAACGTCCCTTATTATCTGATTTACGTGAATCAGGAGCTATTGAACAAGATGCAGATATTGTTTTGTTTATTTATAGACCTGAATATTATGGATTTAATACTTGGGACTCAGATGAAAAGGATTCTTGTATTGGTCAAGCAGAAATAATCATTGCTAAACATAGAAATGGAGGATTGAATAAGTTTCGTTTGAAGTTTATAAGTGATCAAGTAAAATTTATAGATTTTGAAGAAAAGGGGATATCTTCTTCTTTAGTTTGGGAAGAAGATTATAAAAAACTTGATAAAGAAAGTTTTTTTATTGAAACTATGAATGAAAATAATAATTTTTTTTCAGAAGAATATTCTCAAGATGAGGATTATTTGAATTATCATAAAAATTATTTAAAAGATGAAGATAATTTTTCTTTTTAAGAAGTATATTAGAATTTATGATTAATTGAATTTTGAATGGTTTTTTTCCAAAAAAACAATTTGGAAAGATTGTAGAAAAAGTAAAATATTACGTACCATAGTTTTGGTTACACAAAATACAATATGTTTTGGTATAATTGTATCCATTATCACTTTTTCTATAGGATTTGGATTTAAAGAAGTTATAAAAAAAAAATTATTAAATATTCAAGGGCAAATTACTATTACGAATTTAAATACAAAGAATTCTATTATTAGAAATAAATCTTTAAAAAAAGATTTATTTCTTTTTAAATTTATTCGTCGTATTAATTATTTTTCTGAAAAAGATGTCATTATTTGTGATAATAAATATCAAAATGTTGAAAAATTTATATTCAAAGGGATATCTAAAGATTATAATCCTATTTTTTTTCAAAATTTTTTGGTTATAGGTTCTTTGAGAAAAGTAAAAAAAAAATTATTTTATGATTATGGAATTCTTTTATCAAAAAAAGTATCTATTTCTTTAGGATTAAATATTGGATCATCTATGATAGTAAACTTTTTTTTTTCAAAAAATGGAAATCCTTTTTTTATTTCTAAAAAATTTTATGTTTGCGGTTTATATGATACGAGTATTCCAGAATTTGATGATGTTTATATCATTGGAAATATCAAACATATACAGTATTTTAAGAATAGTAGTAATGTAAATAATAATCGAAATGAAGATTTTTTAGAAGGAGTTGAAATTTTTGTATCTGATATAAGTTTTGATAAAATAATATCTATTAAAAAAAAAATTAATCAAAAATATTCTGATAATTTTTTAGTAAAAACTATTTATGATCAATCTTATGAAAAAATTATAGAATGGATAAAAATTTTTGATATTAATATTTTTGTTATTAATATGATCGTCATTATAACTGTTTTTTTCAATGTGATTGTATTTTTTTTAATTCTTATTATAGAAAGAATGAAAACTATAGGAATTTTAAAGACTTTAGGAGCTAGAAATCAAGTTATACATAAAATATTTTTATATTACATTATACAAATTTTAGTCCCACCATTAATAATAGGGAATAGTATAGGAATTACTTTTTTATTTTTGCAAAATAAATTTCGGTTTTTATCGTTAAATAAAATACAATATTATGTTGATTTCGTCCCTGTTTATTTGAATATAAATCATATTTTACTTATTAATTTATCCATTTTTTTGATATGTTTTTCTACCGTATTTTTTTCTTCTTGGTTTATTATTCATAAAATCCCTCCTATTAATTCTATAGAATTTGAGTAAATATTGTATTTTTATACAATAAAAAATTCAATTAGTTTTTGATACTCGTAAAATCTTCATCTGGAATAAGAGGAACATTGGGAGGAAAAGTAGGGAAAGGCTTTTCTCCTATAGAAATTATTAAATTTTCTGCAGGATATGTTGCTTGGATGAAAAAAAAATATAAGAATAAAAATAAGTACCTAATAGTATTAGGTAGGGATGGTCGGACTACTTCTTCTATATTTCAACAATTTTTAGTGATTACTTTTCAAAGTCTTGGGGTAAATGTGATTGATATTGGATTATCTACAACTCCTACTGTTGGTATCGCTGTTATCAATGAAAAAGCAGATGGAGGAGTTATGTTAACTGCAAGTCATAATCCCAAAAATTGGAATGGATTAAAAATGTTTAATTCTCAAGGAGAATTTTTATCTGAAAAAGATCTTGAAAAATTATTCTATATAGTAGAAAAAGAATATTTTAGATTTGCATCTTTTGATCAATTAGGTTATTATTTCTATAGAAAAAATTATATCCATAAACATATAGAAATCATTCTTTCTTTACCATTGGTAGATAAAGAGATAATTAAAAAATCTAGATTTAAAATAGTAGTAGATGGAATTAATTCTACAGGAGGGATAGCTGTTCCTATTTTATTAGAAAAATATTTTGGAGTTCAAGTCATTAAAATGCATTGTATTCCTCATGGAGATTTCATTCATAATCCTGAACCTATTGAAAAAAATTTAAAATCAGTTTGTAAAAAAGTTTCAGAAGTAAAAGCAGATTTAGGAATATCTGTCGATCCCGATGTAGATAGAGTTGTATTTATTTGTGAAAATGGAGATTTTTTTGGAGAGGAATATACTTTAGTATCTATTTCGGATTACATATTAGATAATAAAATCGGATCTGTAGTTTCTACTTTTTCCTCTTCACAGGCATTAAAAGATTTATCTATAAATAAAGGAGTTACTTATTATGCTACTTCTGTTGGAGAAATACATGTTGTTAAAAAAATGAAAGAAGTGAAAGCCGTTATTGGAGGAGAAGGGAATGGAGGAATTATTTATCCAGATTTACGTTATGGAAGAGATGCATTAGTAGGTATTGCTTTATTTTTAACTTATATAGCAAAACTTTCTAAAATCCCGTTAACAAAATTAAAAAAAAGGTATTCTAATTATTTTATGTCAAAAAAAAAAATTCGATTATCTCCTAATCAAAAAATTGTAAAAATATTAGAAAATATAAAAAAAATATATCAAGGAGAAAAAATGGATTTAAAAGATGGAATTAAAATTCATTTTTTAAATCACGAATGGATTCATATAAGGAAATCTAATACTGAAAATATTATTCGAATACATATAGAAAGTCCTTCAAAAAAAAGAATGAATTTTTTAGAAAAAAAAATTCTATATGAAGTCAAAAAAAATTATGATTAATTAAAATAATATATGTCAAATAATTTTATAGAAAATATAGAAGATCAATGGATCAAAAAAAATGATTTACCTTTATTTAATTCTGGAGATACTATCAGTGTTTTTTTTGAAATTAAAGAAGGAGAAAAAAAAAGAATTCAATCCTTTAAAGGAGTTGTTATTAAAAAACAAGGAAAAGGATTGACGAAAACCTTTACTGTTCGTAAAATGAGTGGAGAAATAGGAATTGAACGTATATTTATTTTTAATCAACCAAGTATCAAAAAAATAGAAATTAATAAAAAAGGAAAAGTACGTAGATCCAAAATCTATTATTTTAGATTTTTGAGAGGTAAAAAAGCTAGAGTTTAGTAAATAAAAAAAAGCGAAAAAAAGAGAATCATAAATTATATTTTAATTTATGATTCTCTTTCGCTTTTTTTTTCACTATCACTATTTATTTTATTTTTTTTCGTTTTCCTCTGTATTTACCTTATCTTTTTCTTTATTATTGTTGTTATTTGAAGTAGATTCCTCATTTTTAGAGGACTCCTCTTCATTAGGTGGTGTAGAAGGAGGAGTTGTAGTCGTATTTGTTTGATTTTCATTGTTAGTATTAGCTGTTTTTTCTTCTTCTGTTGTTGGAGAAGGATTATCGTTTTTAGATTTATTATTACAACTACATGTAAATAAAAATATAGCTAAAAAAATTGTGGTAATGGTAATTCTTAATTTTTTCATCATAATCAATAGTATTTCAGTTATAACATATTCTGGACAAATTTATATAAAAATTTGGAATGAAAAAATATATCATTATTTGTATTTTTTTTATAAAAATGAATAATTGAATATCAACATCCATCATATTATTTCTTTTTTTATTTGAATATAAGAATATTAGAAATTATATTATTTCTATAAATAAAGTAAAAATATATATATTTTGAAAAAAAACTAAAAAATTATGCCTTTAAATAAAAAAATCTTAAAGGAAGCTTTGACTTTTGATGATGTATTATTAGTTCCATCATATTCTTCAATTCTTCCATCCCAAGTATCTCTTCAGACTACTTTAACCTTGGATATTACACTCAATATTCCTATATTAAGTGCTGCTATGGATACAGTTACAGAATCTTCTTTGGCTATATCGATAGCTCGAGAAGGTGGAATAGGAATTATTCATAAAAATATGAATATAAAAAATCAATCAGAGGAGGTTTATAGAGTAAAAAGAAGTGAAAGTGGAATGATAGATGATCCAATTACTCTTTCTAGAAATTCAACACTTCGTGATGCACAAAATCTCATGAATCAATATCATATTTCTGGATTACCAGTGATTGAAAAAGATTTTACTTTAGTTGGTATTATAACTAGTAGAGATATCAAATATCGTATAGATTTAGATTCTTTAGTAGAAGATGTAATGACAAAAGAAAATTTGATTACTTCCAAAAAAAATATAAATCTAGAAGAAGCAAAGAATATTCTTTTAAAAGAAAGAATAGAAAAACTTCCTATTATAGATGATTTTAAAAAATTAGTCGGATTAATTACAATTAGAGATATAGATAATTTAATAGAATATCCAAATGCATGTAAAGACTCTAAAGGACGTTTACGTGTAGGGGCGGCTGTTGGAATAGATAAAAATACTTTAGAAAGAGTGGAATCCTTAGTAAAGTTTGATGTAGATCTTATATCTATAGATTCTGCTCATGGTCATTCTATTAGTGTATTGAAAACGATAAAATCTATTCGAACCTATTTTCCAAATATTCCATTAATAGCTGGAAATGTAGTTACTATGAAAGCAGCAAAAGATTTGATAGATGCTGGATCTACTATTTTAAAAGTAGGAATAGGATCCGGTTCTATTTGTACTACAAGGGTAGTAGCTGGTGTAGGTATGCCTCAAATTACTGCTATAAATGATGTCTATGAATATGCTAAAACAAGAAATATAAATGTTATATCTGATGGTGGGATCAGATATTCAGGAGATGTAGTAAAAGCGATTGCAGCTGGAGCAAGTTCTGTAATGATTGGTAGTTTATTTGCAGGTACAGATGAAGCTCCCGGAGAGGAAATTATTTTTCAAGGTAGAAAGTTTAAAACATATGTAGGTATGGGATCTTTAGTAGCTATGAAAAAAGGGAGTAGAGATCGTTATTTTCAGTTTGAAGAAAAGTATGTTCCAGAAGGAATAGAAGCAAAAGTTCCCTATAAAGGAAAAATGAAAGATGTTATTTTTCAAATATGTGGAGGATTACGTTCTGGAATGGGTTATTGTGGAGTATCGACAATTAAAGAATTAATGAAAATGGGTAAATTTGTAAGAATAACCAATTCTGGATTAAAAGAAAATCATCCACATAGCGTAAGTATAACGAAAGAATCCCCTAATTATTGGAAATATAGTGGAGTTTATAATAATACCCGGGACGGGATTTGAACCCGTACGATCACAATGATCACAGGATTTTAAGTCCTGTGTGTCTACCAATTCCACCACCCAGGTGTAGAAAAAAAAAGCGAGAAACGGGACTCGAACCCGCGACTCCGACCTTGGCAAGGTCGTACTCTACCAACTGAGCTATTCTCGCGAATTCGAAAATAATGTTAAAAAGGAAAAACGTAATAATATATGTCAAAATTTTTATTTATTCAATAAATTTTTCATTTTTTTTATTTTTGTGAAAACCTATTTTTATAGAAAAATAATTTTTAAAAAAATTCATTATTTTTTTTAATCTAAGAAAGGATTTTTTTTTGGATAAAAAATTATTTTTCATTTTTCTTTTTTCTAAAAATTTTTTTTTATTCAAAATTTTTAATATTTCCTTTGCTCTATGAATAATTTCTATAGGAATTCCTGAAATTTTTGCTACGTAAATACCGTAACTGTGCTCACTTGCCCCCTCAATCATTTTTCGCATAAAAATAATATTTTCATAAATTTTTTTTACAGATATATGATAATTTTGAATTCTTTTCAAAAAAGAACTTATTTTATTTAATTCATGATAATGAGTTGCAAATAAGGTAAGAGGTCTAAAAGGGCTTTCATGTAAAAATTCAATAATAGACCAAGCGATAGATATTCCATCATAAGTACTTGTCCCTCGTCCAATTTCATCTAAAATTAGAAAACTTCTTTTAGAAAAATTGTTTAATATATTTGCCATTTCATTCATTTCTACCATGAAAGTAGATTCTCCTAAAGAAATATTATCGGATGCTCCTACTCTACTAAATATTTTATCTACTAATCCTATTTCTGCATGTTGAGCAGGAACAAAACTACCTATATGGGCCATTAATATAATAATAGCAGTTTGACGAAGAATGGCTGATTTTCCTGACATATTTGGCCCCGTTATTATAATAATTTGTTGATCTTTCTTATTTAAAATTACATCATTGGGGATATATGATGTTTTTGAAATAAACTGCCTTTCAATAACTGGATGCCTTCCTTTTTTTATACATAATCTAAACGAATGATTTATTTCTGGTTTTACATAATGATTTTCTAATGCAGAAAGTGAAAAGGAACATAAGACATCCAATTCTGCAATTATTTTTGCATTTTTTTGTAAAGGTATTATATATTTTAAAATTTGATTAATTAGATCATGAAAAATATCTTTTTCGAGAGAAAGTATTTTTTGTTCAGAATTTAAAATTTGTAACTCATAATTTTTTAATTCTTCAGTTGTGTATCTTTCAGAATTAGTTAATGTTTGTTTTCGGATCCAATGAGATGGTATGTTGTATTTTTTTTTTTTAACTTCTAAAAAATATCCAAAAATATTGTTATATCCAATTTTTAAATTATGAATTCCTGTATTTAATTTTTCACTATTACATAGTTTTTCCAAGTGTTCTTTTTTGGAAAAATATAAATTACGAATTTTATCTAATTCTTTAGAAACTCCTTTTGCTATTACATTTCCTTTTTCTATATGATATGGTGTATTCGGATCTATTGTATGCAGAATTTTTTTGGATATTATATTGCAATTTTGAAATGAATTTCCAATTTCTAAAAAAGTTTTATATTTTTTATTTGAAAAAATTTTTTTTTGGATTTGAACTATAGCTGTTAAAGATTGATGTAATATAATTACTTCATGTGGAGAAATTTTTCCAATAGTCATTTTAGAAATTATTCGTTCTATATCATAAATTTCTTTAAGTTTTTTTTGAATAAATGAACGAATAGAAATATTCGAAAAAAAAAATTCTACTATTTTATAACGTTTTTGTATATGAATAATATTTGTTAAAGGAAAATGTATCCAATGTTTTAATAATCTACCTCCCATAGGAGTTATAGTTTTGTCCATAATCTCAATTAAGGATACCCCTTTTTTATCTAAACAACGAAATATTTCCAAATTTCTAAATGTAAAATCATCAATCCACATATGTTCTTCTTTTTTTATTCTTTTTATATTAGAAATATGTTTTATTTTATAATGTTGAGTATCGTATAAATAGTTTAATATAACACCGGAAGCAGTAATACCCAGTTTTAAATTATCTATTCCAAAACCTTTTAAAGAGTTTGTTTTAAAATGAGATATCAATTTTTCATATGAAAATGAATAATTGAACATCCAATCTTCTATTAAAAAAGTATAATATTTGTCTTTTAGAAATTTTTCAAAAAAATTTTTTTCTTTTTTCTGAAAAATAACTTCACTTGGATTAAAATGTTCTAAATATTGTAATATACTTTCTTTATTATCTTCCGCTATAAAAAAATCTCCTGTAGAAACATCTAAAAAACTTACACCTAATTTTTTTTTTTCTATATGGATAGAAGCTAAAAAATTATTGGATTTAGTTTGTAATATATTTTCGTCTATCGATATTCCTGGTGTAACTAATTCTATAACTCCTCTTTTTACAATATTTTTTCCTTTTTTTGGTATTTCTAATTGATCACAAATAGCTACACGATATCCAGATCGTATTAATTTCGGTAAATAAACATTTAAAGAGTGATAAGGAAACCCGGCTAAATGAATAGAATGTTTTTTTTTACTAG
Organism: Blattabacterium clevelandi; assembly: GCF_003268615.1. NCBI lineage: Bacteria > Pseudomonadati > Bacteroidota > Flavobacteriia > Flavobacteriales > Blattabacteriaceae > Blattabacterium > Blattabacterium clevelandi. The sequence goes on from NZ_CP029844.1 coordinate 166,443, forward strand.
ATCTATTAGTTAAAACAATATCTAATATTTTAGAACATTTTATAGCATCTTCTCCAAAAGTTTCATAGAAATCTCCTACTTGAAATAGCAATATCGCATCTGGATATTTAGATTTTATATCATTATATTGCTTAATTAATGGAGTTCTTTCTTGCTTTATTAAAGTATTTTGATCTTTATTCATACCTAATTAGGATTTAAAAATAAAGTAGGGTATTTTTTTATAATATAAAAAGTTTAATTAAGGAAATAAAAACCTTGTTTTTTGAATATGAATTTATTATGTCAAAAAAGTTTAAAGAATATAAAGAATTAAATCTCAAAATTATTTCTAAAGAAATAACTCAATATTGGGAAAAAAATAAAATTATTCAAAAAAGTTTTCAAATTAGAAAAAATTTTAATCAAAAGGATAGATCTTCTTATTATATTTTATATGAAGGGCCTCCTTCTTTAAATGGAAGTCCAGGTATACATCATACAGTATCTAGAACTATAAAGGATATATTTTGCAGATATCATACTCTTAAAGGTAAGATAGTAATTAAAAAAGCTGGATGGGATACTCATGGATTACCTATAGAACTTAATGTAGAAAAAAAAATAGGAATTACTAAAAATGATATAGGAAAAAATATCAGTATAGAAAAGTATAATAATATTTGTAAATATTTTGTCAAAAAATCAATGAAAAAATGGATAAAATTTACAAATAATATAGGATATTGGATAGATCTTAAAAATTCATTTATAACATATAAAACAAAATATATAGAAAGCGTATGGTGGTTGATAAAAAAATTATATAAAAAAAAAATTATTTATAAAGGTTATACTATTCAACCCTATTCTCCAGCAGCAGGTACAGGATTAAGTTATCATGAATTAAATATGCCAGGTACCTATAAAAAAATAAAACAAATAACTCCTACTTTGAAATTTAAAGCGAAAAAAAAAACTTTACCAAAAGAAATTCAAAAATTTTTAGGAGATATATATTTAATATCTTGGACGACTACTCCTTGGACTCTTCCATCTAATACTGCATTAGCTATTGGATCGAATATAGATTATGTTTTAGTGAAAACTTATTGTCCTTATACTTTTTCAAAAGAGAACATTATTTTAGCTGAAAAATTAATTTATAAAATATTATTACCAAATAAATTTTATTCCGTATCAAATAATTATGAATTTGATCAATCAAAAATTGAAAATAAAAATAAAATTCCTTATTTTATAGCATATAAATTCAAAGGAAAAGATCTTTTTAAAAGTAGATATGAACAATTATTACCTTGGTTTAAACCTTATCAAAAAGAAAAAAATGCTTTTCAAATAATAGATGGAGAAGGTTATGTTAATGAAAATGAAGGTACTGGAATTATTCATATAGCTCCTACATTTGGAATAGATGATTTAAAAATAGCTAGAAAAAATAACATTCCATCTATGTTAATTTTGAATGAAGAAAATATTCCTATTCCTTTAGTAGATATGCAAGGAAAATTTTTAAATAGTTATCCTCATGGATTTAATGGAAAATATGTTAAAAATGATTTTAATATTAATACAAATCCCAAACTAGTTTCTGTAGATCAAGAAATAGTTTCCTTTCTTGAAAAAGAAAAAAAACTTTTCAAAGTAGAAATGTATACACATTTTTATCCACATTGTTGGAGAACAGAAAAACCTATTCTTTATTATCCTTTAGATTCATGGTTCATAAAAACAACAAAAATAAGAGAAAAATTAATTTCTTTAAATAAAAAAATTAATTGGATTCCTAAATTTATAGGAGAAAAACGTTTTGATATTTGGTTGGAAAATATAAGAGATTGGAATTTATCACGTTCTAGATATTGGGGTACTCCTTTACCAATTTGGAGAACAAAAGATGGAAAAGAAGAATTAGTTATAGGATCTATTAAAGAATTATTTTTAGAAATTCAAAAATCTATTAAACATAAATATATGTCATCCAATATATTGGAAAATTTTATTCCGGATGATATGAGAGATGAAAATTATGAAAAAATAGATTTGCATAAACATTTTTTAGATAAAATTATATTGGTTTCTCGTAAAGGGGCCCCAATGAAAAGAGAATCAGATTTAATAGATGTATGGTTCGATTCTGGAGCTATGCCATATGCTCAATTTCATTATCCTTTTGAAAATAAAGAATATATTGATGAATATCAATTTTTTCCTGCAGATTTTATTTCGGAAGGTGTAGACCAAACAAGAGGATGGTTTTTTACATTACATACTATTAGTTCATTATTATTTAATTCTATAGCATATAAAAATGTTATATCTACTGGTTTAGTATTAGATAAAAAAGGAAATAAAATGTCTAAAAGTAAAGGAAATTCTATCAATCCTTTTGAATTAATAGAAAATTATGGGGCTGATGCAATACGTTGGTATATGATATTTAATTCTGAACCTTGGGATAATTTAAAATTTGATATAAAAGGAATTGATACAGGAATTAATAAATTTTTTGGAACACTTTATAATGTTTATTCTTTTTTTGTTTTATATGCTAATATAGATGGATTTTCCTATAAAGAAAAAGACTGTTCTTTAAAAAATTACACTGAATTAGATTTTTGGTTACTTTCTGAATTAAATACAATGATTAAAAAAGTAGATGAATCTTATCAAGATTACAATCCTACTAAAGTTTCTCGTATTATTTCATACTTTGTATTAAACCAATTAAGTAATTGGTATATAAGACTATGTCGGAGAAGGTTTTGGAAAGAAAAATATACGAATAATAAAATTGTGGCATATCAATTACTTTACAAATGTTTAGTTATAATTTCTAAATTATTATCTCCTATCGCCCCATTTTTTTCAGAAAAATTATATATAGACCTAAACTCTATCACAAAAAAAGAACCTTTTGAAAGTATTCATTTTACCAATTTTCCGATCTATGATTTATCATTTATAAATAAAGAATTAGAAAAAAGAATGCTTTTAGTTCAAAGGATTACTACTATGAGTTTTTCTATAAGAAAAAAAAATGGAATAAAAATTCGTCAACCTTTGAAAAAATTACTCATTTTAATTCGTAATGAAGAAATACGTTTTGAATTGAAAAAAATATCTGAAATTCTTAAACAAGAAATAAATGTAAAAAGTATTGAATTTATGGAATCTTATAAAGATTTAGAATCAGTTAAACATATTCAACCAAACTATAAATCCATAGGTTCTAGATTTGGAAATAAAACTCCGATGATATCGGAAATAATCAAAAAATTTACTCAGGATAAGATTAAAGAAATCGAATATAAAAAAAAATATATTTTTTTTCTTCAAGGAGAAAAATTTATATTATTTTTAAAAGATGTCAAAATTACTACCGAATTTATTAAAAATTGGTCTGTCGTATTTGATAATGAACTTACAATAGCTTTAGATTTACATATTACGAATTCTCTTTGGGAAGAAGGTGTTATAAGAGAATTAATTAGATATATACAAGAATTAAGAAAAAAGTGTAACTACCATGTTATTGACAAAATATTTATATATATCAATTCTATTAAAAGAATACAAGCTATTATACAGAAAAATAAAAATGCTCTTTGTAAAGAGACTCTTGCAGTAGATATTTTTTTTAAAAAAAATATAGAAAAAAAAGGAATGAAAATCGATTTTGAAAAAAATACAATATATATACTCATTCAAAAAGTCGAAAATACATAAAAATGAAAGAGCAAGAAAAAAAAAGATATTCGATGGAAGAAAGAAAAGAATTTCGTAAACTAATACTTGAAAAACTAGAAAAGGTCAAAAAAGATTTATCAATTCTTAAAGAAAATTTTGATAATGATCAAAATAATGGTACAGATGATACTTATCCTACATTTAAAGCTTTTGAAGAAGGATCAGAAACACTTAGTAAAGAACAAAATGCTCAAATTTTGGAACATTTGAAAAAATTTATACGAAGTTTAAATTCTGCTTTGATTAGAGTTGAAAATAAAGATTACGGAATTTGTCGTATTACAAAAAAACTGATACCTAAAGCACGTCTTATGGCAGTCCCACATACTACTTTAAGTATTGAAGGGAAGAGACAGGTAGAAGATAAAAGAAAGTAAATTTTTAATTTTTTGAAAAAAATATTTTTAAGTATTTTTCCTATTCTGTTAATAGATCAGATTTTAAAAATTTATATCAAAACTCACTTTGAACTAGGAAAAGGAGTTCCTATATTTTCATTTTTTTGGATTTTTTTTGTGGAAAACCCTGGAATGGCTTATGGTATTTCTATTGCTCCTGGATATTTTGGAAAAATTCTTTTAAGTTTTTTTCGTTTTATTGTAGTTTTATTCATATTTTTTTTTCTTTATAAAAATGTAAAGAAGAAATATTCAAATTATTTAATTATTCCAACTATTTTTATCCTTTCAGGAGCTATCGGTAATCTTTTAGATAGTTGTTTATATGGATTATTATTTGATACAGGAACCATTTATAATCCAGAATCTCATCAATGGATTTCTTATTCTGGAATTTCAAATATAATATTTCCTTGGAATGGTGGTGATGGGTATTCATCCTTGATGAAAGGATGCGTAGTAGACATGTTTTATTTTCCTATTTTTGATATTTATATTCCGGATTGGGCCCCATTTTTTGGAGGATATAATTTTCAATTTTTTAAACCCGTTTTTAATTTTTCTGATTTTATAATATCTATTGGAATTATTTTATTGTTAATTTTTAAAAAAAAGATTAAACATGTAAAGATTTTTTGATAATTATAAAAATCTCCATAGATTTGTACATACCTGATTTTCATTATTGGTAGAAAATTGTTTTGAACAAAACCAAACAGCCGGTGTAGCTCAGATGGTAGAGCACGTGATTTGTAATCTCGGTGTCGTGGGTTCGAATCCCTCCTCCGGCTTTTTTTTTGGGGAGATACTCAAGTTCGGTTAACGAGGACAGACTGTAAATCTGTTGGCTATGCCTTCGCAGGTTCGAATCCTGCTCTCCCCATTTTTTTATATAGTAATCATATATATGAAAAGCGGAAGTAGCTCAGATGGTTAGAGCATCATCCTTCCAAGTTGAATGTCGCGGGTTCGAATCCCGTCTTCCGCTCTAATTATTATTATGGCCAATGTAGCTCAGAGGGAGAGCACTTCCTTGGTAAGGAAGAGGTCACGGGTTCAAATCCCGCCATTGGCTTTTTTTTGAATTTTTTGAAAATTATTAAAATTGTTAGAAATTATTATTTATCATGGCAAAAGAAAAATTTAAACGTGACAAACCACATTTAAATATAGGGACTACAGGTCACGTAGATCATGGAAAAACTACTTTAACAGCAGCCATTACAAAAGTATTGTCAAAAATGGGACTTGCAGAAGAAAAAAGTTTTGATGCAATTGATAATGCTCCAGAAGAGAAAGCTAGAGGAATAACTATCAATACTTCTCATGTAGAATATGAAACAAAAAAACGACATTATGCTCATGTAGATTGTCCTGGACATGCAGATTATGTTAAAAATATGATTACGGGGGCAGCTCAAATGGATGGGGCAATTTTAGTAGTTGCTGCAACTGATGGTCCTATGCCTCAAACAAGAGAACATATTTTATTAGCACGTCAAGTTGGTGTCCCTAAAATTATTGTCTTCATGAACAAAGTCGATCAAGTAGATGATCCAGAATTATTGGAATTAGTAGAAATGGAGATTCGTGAATTACTTTCCAAATATGAGTATGATGGAGAAAACATTCCTATTGTACAAGGATCAGCTTTAGGAGCTTTAAATGGAGAAGAAAAATGGATTAAAAAAATTCAAGAACTTATGAATATTTTGGATGAGTATATTCCAGAACCAGTTCGTGAAATGAATAAACCATTTTTAATGCCTATAGAAGATGTATTTACTATAACAGGAAGAGGGACAGTAGCTACAGGTCGGATTGAAACTGGAATTATAAATACAGGAGATTTAGTAGATATTATAGGATTTTGTAAAGAAAAATTATCATCTACAGTAACAGGAGTGGAAATGTTTCGTAAAATATTGGATAGTGGACAAGCAGGAGATAATGTAGGGTTATTATTACGTGGAATAGAAAAAAAAGATATTAAACGTGGAATGGTAATTGGAAAACCAGGATCTATTAAACCTCATCAAAAATTTAAAGCAGAAGTTTATATTCTTACAAAAGAAGAAGGAGGTAGGCATACTCCTTTTCATGATAAATATCGTCCACAATTTTATTTAAGAACAACTGATGTAACTGGAGAAATACATTTATTAGGAGGGATAGAAATGGTCATGCCAGGAGATAATATTTCTATGGAAGTAAGTTTACATCAACCAGTTGCTTTAAGTGAAAATTTACGTTTTGCTATTCGTGAAGGGGGTAAAACAGTTGGTGCTGGGCAAGTTATTAAACTTATGGATTAATCTTCAATAATAAAATAAAACGGATGTAGCTTAGCTGGTAGAGCATCGGTCTCCAAAACCGAAGGTCGTAAGTTCGATCCTTACCATCCGTGCGGAATCGTATAAATATTATCGTATATAATATGAAAAAGAAAAATTATTTTTTGGAAATTTACGATGAATTTTTTTATTGTATTACATGGCCTAAGTGGATAAATTTGCAATTTACTACATTAATAGTATCGTTTTTTTCTATATTTTTATCCATGTTTTTATATGGTGTAGATGGTCTATTTATTTTTGTTATTAAAAAATTGTTTTCTTTATAATAAAATATAAAAGTTAAATGAGTAATTTAGAAAGAAAATGGTATGTTTTAAAAACTATTAGTGGTCAAGAAAATAAGGTAAAATTGTATATTGAAAATGAAGTAATAAATAATGGATTTAAAGAATGTATAGGTCAGGTTTTAGTTCCTATTGAAAAAGTTATACAAATGAGAAGAGGAAAGAAAATTCACAGGGAAAAAGTTCATTATCCAGGATATGTCATGATCGAAACCAATCTTGAAGTAGAAGCTGTTCACGCGATTAAGAATGTTCCAGGTGTTATTAATTTTTTAAGTGATGGGAAAGGAGGCTCTGCTATTCCTATGCGAAAAGAAGAGGTAAATAAGATGTTGGGAAAAATGGATCAATTGTCCGAAAGATATGAAAATATTAGCATTTCATTTATAATTGGTGAAACTATAAAAGTAATAGATGGTCCTTTTAGTGGTTTTAATGGAACTATTGAAAAAATTAATGAAGAAAAACGAAAACTAGAATTAGCAGTTTTAATTTTTGGAAGAAAAACTCCTTTGGAATTAAATTTTACACAAATAGAAAAAATTTAGTTAAAAGTAAAAATGGGTAAAAAAATAGTTAAAAAAATAAAAATACAAAAAATCAATGGTGGAAATGCTAATCCATCACCACCTATTGGTCCTATTTTAGGAAGTTCTGGAGTAAATATAATGGAATTTTGTAAAAAATATAATTTAAAAACTAAGGAAAAAAAGGGGGAAATATGCCCAGTTATTATTACTATTTATGAGGATAAATCTTTTTCTTTTGTAATTAAAAAACCTCCAATATCTATTCAGTTACTCAATATCATTCAAGTAGAAAAAGGGTCTAAGGAACCAAATCGTTCTAAAATTGGAAAAATAAGTTTAAATCAAATTAAAATGATTGCAAAAAATAAAATGGAAGATTTGAATTGTTCTTCAATTGAATCTGCTATATCTATGGTATGTGGTACTGCACGTTCTCTAGGAATCGAAATTTATAAAAAATAAAAGTATATTCTTATTTTTTTTTATCATGTCAAAAAAATTAACTAAAAATAGAAAAAAAATTTTAGGAAAAATAGATAAGAATAATAAATATTCTTTAGAAGATGCTATTACTCTTATTAAAAAAATTTCTTTTTCTAAATTTGATGAATCGATAGATATTTCTATTCGTCTAGGGCTAGATTCACGTTTATCAAATCAAATAGTACGAGGTACTGTTCTATTACCACATGGTATAGGAAAAAATATTTGTGTTTTAGCTTTAGTAACTAAAGATAAAGAATTGGAAGCTAAAGAAGCTGGAGCAGATTATGTAGGATTAAAATATATAGACAAAATTAAGGATGGATGGATGGATATAGATGTAATAGTAGCTATTCCATCGGTTATGAATCAATTAGGAACTTTAGGAAAAATATTAGGTCCAAGAGGGTTAATGCCAAATCCTAAACTAGATACAGTATCTACCAATCCAGGAAAGTCTATTAAAGAAATTAAATCTGGAAGGATAACATTTAAATCAGATCGTTATGGTATTATTCATTCTTCTATTGGAAGGGTCTCTTTTTCTACTAAATACTTATTGAATAATTTAAAAATTTTTATAACCGAAGTTATCCGAAATAAACCATCTTCTTCGAAAGGATTTTATATAAAAAAAATTTATTTATCTACGACAATGAGTCCTAGTATCTCATTAGACTCAAAAAGTTTTTTAAAAAAATGAAGAAAGAAAAAAAAAGAAAAGAATTATTAAAATTAATTTCTATATTATCTGATAATGAAACGATATATTTAATTGATATTTCCGATTTAAATTCTAATCAAATTTCTATTCTTAGAAAGAATTTTAATAAATTTTATATTCAAATGAGAGTAGTAAAAAATACTTTATTGAAAAAAGCTTTAGAAAAAATTGAAAATAAACAATTAGATTCTTTTTTGCCTATTTTAAATGGGAATACTTCTATTTTATCATCTAATTTAGGAGGGTTACCATCAAAAATTATAAAAAACTTTCATTTTAAAGAAAAGATTGAAAAACCTTATTTAAAGGCTGCATATGTTGAAAAATCTTTTTATTTTGGAAATAAAGATTTGGATATATTAATTAATATTAAATCTAAAAACGATCTTATAATTGATATTTTGAATATGCTTCAATGTCCAATTAAAAAAATACTTTTTTCTTTAAAATTAGGTGAATATAAAATATTTAAAATGATAGAATCATTATCATCACGATGATAATAATTCTATCATAATTTATTTCCATAAAAAATAAAAATAATAAAATGATAGAAAATCTAGCAGAAAAATTGGTTAATCTTACTGTAAAACAAGTGAATGAATTAGCAACTTTTTTAAAAAAAAAGTATGGTATCGAACCCTCTAATACTTTTTTAGGAACATCTATGGATATTCCTAAAAATAAAGAAAAAAATTCAGAAAAAGAAGAAAAAAATATTTTCAATTTAATATTAAAATCTCCAGGAAATTCTAAATTATCTGTAGTGAAATTAGTTAAAGAAATTACTGGTAAAGGCCTTAAAGAATCTAAAGAATTGGTAGATAATGTACCAAATGTTCTTCAAGAGTCTATTGATAAGAAAGAAGCAGAAAGTTTAAAGAAAAGACTTGAAGATATAGGAGCTGAAGTAGAATTGAAATGATAGGTTAATTGTTTTTAGAAAAGTTTAAATTACTTGAAAATTTGGTGAATACAGAAAAAATTTCAGAAAAATCAGCAGAAAGAATTACTTTTGCATCGGTAAAAAAACAAGTAGAATATCCTGATTTATTGGATATTCAAATAAAATCATTTAAAGATTTTTTTCAACTTGATACAAAACCAGAAAATAGAAAAAACGAAGGTTTATTTAAAGCTTTTACCGAAAATTTTCCAATTTCAGATGCAAGAAATTCCTTTGTTTTAGAATTTAAAGGATATTCTATAGATTCTCCTAGATATTCTATAGAAGAGTGTATAGAAAGAGGATTGACTTATAGTGTTCCTTTAAAAGCTAAATTAAAATTATATTGTACAGATCCTGAACATGAGGATTTTGAAACAGTATATCAAGATGTGTATTTAGGAACTTATCCATATATGACTCCTTCTGGGTCTTTTATTTTCAATGGATCAGAACGGGTAATTGTATCTCAATTACATCGTTCTCCTGGAGTTTTTTTTGGTCAGTCTCATCATGCAAATGGGACGAAATTATATTCTGCAAGAATTATTCCTTTTAAAGGATCTTGGATTGAATTTGCTACAGATATCAATAATATTATGTATGCGTATATTGATAGAAAAAAAAAATTACCAATGACGACTTTACTTCGTGCTATTGGATATGAAAGAGATAAAGATATATTAGAAATATTTAATCTAGCGGAAGAAGTTAAAATAATAGAAAATAATAAGAATATTTTAGATAGAACTATTGCTGCTAGAATATTGAAAATATGGCATGAAGATTTTGTAGATGAAGATACAGGGGAAGTAGTATCTATAGAAAAAAATGAAATTTTAATAGATAGAGATATTGTTATAAAACAAGAGCATATAGATCTCATTATTCAACACGAAATAAAAACAATTCTTTTGCATAAAGAAGGAGGAAAAAAGAAAGATTATTCTATAATTTACAATACTTTGCAAAAAGATCCTACTAATTCTGAAAAAGAAGCTGTAGAATATATATATAGACAACTTAGAAATACAGAACCTCCGGATGAAGAAACTGCTAGAGGAGTTATAGATAAACTTTTTTTTTCAGATTCTAGATATAGCTTAGGACCTGTAGGTAGATATCGTTTAAATAAACGTCTTGGTTTGGATATAGATCCCAATTATTTAGTTTTAACTAAGGAAGATATTATTGCTATAGTTGAACATTTGAATGCATTGTTCAATTCTAAAAAAGAAGTAGATGATATAGATCATTTATCCAATAGACGTGTAAGAACTGTAGGAGAACAACTTTATACTCAATTTAGTATTGGATTAGCTAGAATGTCTAGAACTATTAGAGAAAGAATGAATGTACGAGATAATGAAGTTTTCATGCCTATAGATTTGATTAATTCTAAAACATTATCTTCCGTTATAAATGTTTTTTTTGGAACTAACCAATTATCCCAATTTATGGATCAAACAAATCCATTATCTGAAATCACTCATAAAAGAAGATTATCTGCTTTAGGTCCAGGAGGATTATCTAGAGAAAGAGCAGGATTTGAGGTTAGAGATGTTAATTATTCTCATTATGGAAGATTATGTCCTATTGAAACACCAGAAGGTCCTAATATTGGTTTAATTTCTTCTCTTTCTGTTTTTGCAAAAATTAATAATATGGGATTTGTAGAAACTCCTTATAGATCTACTAGTAATGGAAAAGTAAATTTAAAATCTAAGATCAAATATTTAAGTGCAGAAGAAGAAGAAGGGAGGATTATTGCACAAGCTAATTCTATAGATCAATATGGAAATTTTATATCTGACAGAATTATTGCTCGTGAAGATGGAGATTTTCCAATAGTAAAATCAAAACAAGTAGATTATATAGATGTAGCACCTAATCAAATAGCTTCTATTTCAGCTTCTTTAATTCCTTTTTTGGAACATGATGATGCTAATAGAGCTCTTATGGGATCTAATATGATGCGTCAAGCTGTTCCATTATTAAATCCTGAATCACCTATTGTTGGAACTGGATTGGAAAAACAAGTAGCAAGAGATTCTAGAATTTTGATTAATGCAGAAAAAAATGGAATAGTAGAATATATTGATGCAAGAAAAATAATTATTCGTTATGATCAAACGGAGAGAGATAAATTGATAAGCTTTGATTCCGAAATGAAAGTTTATGATTTGATAAAATTTAGAAAAACAAATCAAAATACATGTATTACTTTAAAACCTATTGTTAAAAAAGGAATGAGGATAGTAAAAGGTGAAATTTTATGTGAAGGCTATGCGACTGAAAATGGAGAATTAGCATTAGGAAGAAATTTGAGAGCTGCTTTTATTCCTTGTAATGGATATAATTTTGAAGATGCTGTTCTAATTTCAGAAAAAGTAGTCAGCGAAGATTGGTTCACCTCAATACACATAGATGAATATTCTTTAGATGTCCGAGATACAAAATTAGGAATGGAGGAACTCACAAATGACATTCCAAATGTTAGTGAGGAGGCTACTAAAGATTTGGATGAAAATGGGATTATTCGTGTTGGAGCTGAAGTTAAACCTGGTGATATTCTTATTGGAAAAATAACTCCAAAAGGAGAATCTGATCCAACTCCAGAGGAAAAATTGTTAAGAGCTATTTTTGGCGATAAAGCTGGAAATGTAAAAGATGCTTCTTTAAGAGCAGAACCTTCTTTATTTGGTATTGTCATTGATACCAAATTATTTACTAGAAGTATAAAAGATAAAAAATCTAGAGCTCAAGATAAAATAAAAATAGATCATATAGAAAAAGAATACGATAAAAAATTTTTAGATTTAAAAAATAATTTTTTAAAAAAATTATATACTGTTTTACATGGAAAAGTTTCTAAAAAAATTTTTTTCGATGAAAAAGAACAGGGATTTATAGAAAAAGGAACAAAATTCAGCCTCAAATTATTAAATAGTATATCTGATTATATAAATATATCTCCATATAATTGGACTTCTGATGTAGAAATTAATAATATTGTATCAGAAATATTGCATAATTATAAAATATCATTTAACGATTTAAATAATATTATGAAACATAAAAAATTTTCTATTACTATTGGAGATGAATTACCTTCTGGAATTATTAAAATGGCTAAAGTTTATATTGCAAAAAAAAGAAAATTAAAAGTAGGAGATAAAATGGCTGGAAGACATGGTAATAAAGGAGTTGTAGCACGTATTCTTCGTGAAGAAGATATGCCATTTTTAGAAGATGGAAGTCCTGTAGATATTGTTCTAAATCCATTAGGAGTTCCTTCTAGAATGAATATTGGACAAATATATGAAACAGTATTAGGTTGGGCAGGATATAAATTAGGTATTAAATTTTCTACCCCTATATTTGATGGAGCTAGTATAGAAAAAATAACAAAATATACAAAAAAAGCGGGTATTCCAAATTTTGGAACTACTTATTTATTTGATGGAGGAACAGGGGAAAGATTTGATCAACCTGCAACAGTTGGTATTATATATATGTTAAAATTAGGTCATATGGTAGATGATAAAATGCATGCTCGTTCTATAGGCCCTTATTCACTTATTACTCAACAACCTTTAGGAGGAAAAGCTCAATTTGGAGGTCAACGTTTTGGAGAAATGGAAGTTTGGGCTTTAGAGGCATTTGGAGCATCTAATATTTTACGTGAAATATTAACTGTTAAATCAGATGATGTAATAGGACGAGCTAAAACTTATGAATCTATAGTGAAAGGAGATTCAATTCCAGAACCAAATAATCCAGAATCTTTTAATGTTTTATGTTATGAATTGAAAGGATTAGGTTTGGATATTAATTTAGAAGAATGATAATTATTATTTTTTGTATGATGTTCCTTTACTTCTAAATTTTATATATCTATATGATACAACATTAAAAAATGAATAGAAAAAATAGTAGATTCAATAAAATTACAATTCGATTAGCTTCTCCAGAAACTATATTAAAAGAATCTAATGGAGAAGTTTTAAAACCAGAAACAATTAATTATAGAACTCATAAACCAGAAAGAGATGGACTTTTTTGTGAACGTATTTTTGGTCCAGTAAAAGATTATGAGTGTGCTTGTGGAAAATATAAAAGAATACGTTATAAAGGAATTGTTTGTGATAGATGTGGAGTAGAGGTAACTGAAAAAAAAGTTAGGAGAGAAAGAATGGGTCATATTAGTCTTGTTGTTCCCGTTGTTCATATTTGGTGTTTTCGTACTTCACCTAATAAAATAGGATATTTATTAGGATTACCATCTAAAAAACTTGAAATGATCATTTATTATGAGCGATATGTAGTAATACAAGGTGGGATAGCTAATCGTCAAGATGGATCCATTTTTCAAAAAGGAGATTTTCTTACAGAAGAAGAATATTTATATGTTTTATATAAGTTACCGAAAGGGAATCAGTTATTAGAAGATACGGATCTTAATAAATTTATAGCTAAAATGGGGGCAGAATGTATAGGAGATCTTTTAAATCGTTTAGATTTAGATCTTTTATCTCTTGAATTGAGAAATCAGGCTAACAACGAAACATCTAAACAAAGAAGAACTGAAGCCTTAAAAAGGTTACAAGTAGTGGAATCCTTTAGAGAGGGTAAAAAAAATGGAGGAAATGTTTCATGGATGATTATTCATGTTTTATCTGTTATTCCACCAGAATTACGACCTTTAGTTCCTTTAGATGGAGGTCGTTATGCAGCTTCTGATATGACCGATTTATATCGTCGTGTACTGATAAGAAATAACCGTTTGAAACGCCTTATGGAAATTAAAGCTCCTGAAGTTATTTTAAGAAATGAAAAAAGGATGCTTCAAGAAGCTGTAGATTCTCTTTTTGATAATTCAAGAAAAGTTTCTGCAGTAAAATCTGAAGGTAATCGACCTTTGAAATCATTATCCGATTCTTTAAAAGGGAAACAAGGAAGATTTAGACAAAATCTTCTTGGAAAAAGAGTAGATTATTCTGCTCGTTCAGTTATTGTAGTAGGGCCTCATTTAAAATTACATGAATGTGGGTTACCTAAAGATATGGCAGCAGAATTATATAAACCTTTTATTATAAGAAAATTGATTGAAAGAGGAATAGTAAAAACTGTAAAATCTTCCAAAAAAATTATTGATAAAAGAGAACCAATGATATGGGATATTTTGGAAAATGTACTGAGAGGACATCCTGTACTTTTAAATAGAGCACCAACTTTACATAGATTAGGTATTCAAGCTTTTCAGCCTAAATTAATAGAAGGAAAAGCCATACAATTACATCCTTTAGTTTGTGCGGCTTTTAATGCAGATTTTGATGGAGATCAAATGGCAGTCCATTTACCTTTATCTCCTGGAGCAATTTTAGAATCTCAACTTCTTATGTTAGCTTCTCAAAATATTTTGAATCCAGCTAATGGATCTCCCATTACAGTCCCATCTCAAGATATGGTATTAGGATTATATTATATGACTAAACCTTTATCTTCATCAAAGAATAACAAAGTAAAAAAAAAGGTTTTTATTTTCTATTCTTCGGAAGAGGTAGAAATAGCCTATTATCAAAATATAGTAAAATTACATACTTCGATTAAGGTAAAAGTGAATATTCGAAAAAATGATAATTTTTTATATAATCAGTTAATAGAAACTACTGTAGGTAGAGTTTTATTTAATCAAGTTGTTCCTAAACAAGTAGGATTTATTAATGAATCCCTTACAAAAAAATCTTTAAGAGAAATTATTGGAAAAATTTTACATCTTACCAATGTTCCTACTACTGCTAAATTTTTAGATGATATTAAAGAATTAGGTTTTTATAATGCATTTAAAGGAGGTCTATCTTTTGGATTAGGGGATATTATTATTCCGGAAGATAAAAATAATATGGTAGATGATGCTATTAAGCAAGTTGATAATGTAAAAATGAATTATAATATGGGGTTAATTACAAATAACGAACGTTATAATCAAGTGATTGATATTTGGACAAATACAAATGCAATGCTTACAGAAAAAGTAATGAAACGTATGAGTGAGGATAGAAATGGTTTTAATCCAGTTTATATGATGTTAGATTCTGGTGCTAGAGGATCTAAAGAACAAATTCGTCAACTTTCTGGTATGCGAGGATTAATGGCTAAACCTCAAAAAACTGGATCCTCTGGTGGAGAAATTATTGAAAATCCAATTTTATCAAATTTTAGAGAAGGGCTTTCTATTTTAGAATATTTTATATCTACTCATGGAGCTCGTAAAGGGTTAGCAGATACTGCTTTAAAAACGGCAGATGCTGGATATCTTACACGTCGTTTAGTTGATGCTGCACAGGATGTTATTATAAAAATAGAAGATTGTAAAACCTTACGTGGTTTAGAAATATCTGCTTTAAAAAAAAATGAAGAAATAGTGGATACATTATTTAATAGAATTTTGGGAAGAGTATCTTTAAATGATATTTATCATCCTAAAACAAATCAATTACTAGTTTCTTCTGGAGAAATGATCAATGAAAAAATTGCGTATTTAATTGAAAAAGTTGGAATTGAATTTGTAGAAGTTCGTTCTCCTCTTACTTGTGAATCTAAAATGGGAATTTGTTCTCAATGTTATGGTAGAAATTTATCTACCGGAAAGATAGTTCAAAAAGGAGATGCTGTAGGAGTTATTGCCGCTCAATCTATTGGAGAACCAGGAACACAATTAACTTTAAGAACTTTTCATGTTGGAGGTACAGCTGGAAATATAGCTGAATCTTCGCAAATAAGAGCCAAATATGATGGAATTATAGAATTTGAAGATTTAAAAATTGTACAAATAAAAAATAATTCTGGAAAAGAATTAAAAATAGTGGTTTCTCGTTCTACAGAAATGAAACTTTTTAATCAAAAAAAATCTTCTATTTTAATGATTCATAATATACCTTATGGAGCCACTTTATATGTTAAACATGGTGATAAATTAAAAGAAGGAGATCAAATATGTAAATGGGATTTATATAATGCAGTTATTGTTTCAGAATATACCGGAATAATATCTTATCAGAATTTAGAACAAGGTTTATCTTTTCAAGTAGAAATAGATGAACAAACTGGATTTCAAGAAAAAGTTATTACAGAAGTAAGAAATAAAAATTTAATACCAACATTAAAAATTCTTGATAATAAAAATAAAGAATTGAAAGTTTATAATCTACCGGTAGGTTCTCATTTAATGGTAGAAGATGAAGAAAAAATAGAAGTAGGAAAAATTTTGGTTAAAGTTCCTAGAAGAACTGCTAAATCTGGTGATATTACAGGAGGATTACCTCGATTATCAGAATTATTCGAAGCCCGTAATCCTTCTAATCCAGCTGTAGTATCAGAAATGGATGGAATAGTTAGTCATGGAAAAATAAAAAGAGGAAATAGAGAAATTATTGTTGAATCTAAAACAGGTGATATAAAAAAATACCTTGTGAAACTTTCTAATCAAATTCTTGTTCAAGAAAATGATTATGTTAAAGCGGGGATGGCTTTATCAGATGGTGCTGTAACACCTAATGATATTTTAAATATAAGAGGTCCTAGAGCTGTTCAAGAATATTTAATTAGAGAGATACAGGAAGTTTATCGATTACAAGGTGTAAAAATTAATGATAAACATTTTGAAATTATTGTTTTACAAATGATGCGAAAGATCGAAGTTATAGATATAGGAGATACTAGATTTTTAGAAGGAAATATTGAGTATAAAGATGATTTTATAGAAGAAAATGATAGAATTTCTCAAATGAGAGTTATTGAAAATTCAGGAGATTCTGAAAATTTTAAATCTGGAGAGATAATTAGTTATAGAGATTTTAGAAATGAGAATGCAGTTTTAAAATATAAAAAAAAGAAATTGATAAAAACTAGAAATGCTATTCCTGCTACCGGAAGACCTATATTACAAGGAATTACAAGATCTGCTTTACAAACTAAATCTTTTATATCTGCAGCATCTTTTCAGGAGACTACTAAGGTTTTAAGTGAAGCTGCTATAAGTAGTAAAACTGATTATTTATCTGGATTAAAAGAAAATGTTATTGTAGGGCATAAAATACCTGCAGGAACTGGGTTAAAAGAATATGAAAATATTTTATCAGAAATTTTATAATTTAATTTTTTTTATTATTATCATTAATTTTTTTCCATTGATCTTTAATGGATACTGTTTTATGAAAAATTAATTTTTTATTGTATTTATTCGTTGTAGTTACATAAAAATATCCAATTCTTTGGAATTGAAAATGATCTCCTTTTTTAGCTTTATGAAGAAATGGTTCTGCATAAGCTATAATTTTATCTATTGATTTTGGATTGATATATTTATTGAAATTTTTATCTGTTGATTTTAGATTGATATATTTATTGAAATTTTTATCTATTTTTTTTATTAAAAAAAGAGATTTATATATATGTATTTTTATAGGAATAGAATGTTGTATAGAAACCCAATGTAAAGTACTTTTTATTTTTCTTTTTGTTTGACTTTTTTTCTCCTTACCAGATTTACTTGTAGGATCGTAAGTACAGTGTACTTCTATTATTTCTCCATTAGAATTTTTGATTGTTGAATTTGCTTTAATAATATAAGCATTTTTAAGTCTTACTTCACAACCAATGGAAAGTCTAAAAAATTCTTTTCTTTTTTTTTCTAAAAAATCATTTTTTTCAATATATAAATATTTAGAAAAAGGAATTTTTCTACTTCCAAATTTTGGATCTTCTGGATTGTTTTTTGCATCAACCCATTCTATTTTTTTTGAAGAATAATTATCAATAATTAATTTAATTGGATTTAAAACCACCATTACTCTAGTAGAGATTTTATTTAAATGTTCTCTAATTTTAAATTTTAAAAGAGATATATCAATAATATTATTTCTTTTGGAAATTCCTATTTTTTGTATAAAATTTTTTATTGCTATAGCTGTATAACCTCTATGACGTAATCCAGATATTGTACAAATCCGAGGATCTTTCCAAGATTGTATGATTTTTTTATTTATTAAAAATTGTATTTGTCTTTTACTAGTTATAGAATAGTTTAAATTTAATCTTGAAAATTCTATTTGTTTAGGTCTTATTTTATTTTTTTCAACGATTTGATCCAAATACCAATTATATAAAGGACGCCTATTTTCAAATTCTAATGAGCATAAAGAATGTGATATTTGTTCAATATAATCACATAGCCCATGTGTCCAATCATAAGTTGGATAAATACACCATTTATTTTTGGTACGATGATGTGTTTTTTTCAAAATTCTATACATAATTGGATCTCGCATATTCATATTTGAGGAACTCATGTCTATTTTTGCTCTTAGTACACATGTTTTTTCTTCAAAAAATCCTTTTTTCATTTTTTCAAATAAATATAAATTTTCATTTATAGATCTATTTCTATAATTGCTATTTATTCCAGATTCAAAAGGAGTTTTTCTTTGAATTTGAATAATATTTTTAGGTAGATTATCTACATAAGCTTTATTATTTTTAATAAGTTCTATAGCCCATTCATAAAGTTGTTGAAAATAGTTTGAAGCATAATATTCCTGATCCCATTTAAACCCTAAAAATTTTATATCTTTTTTGATAGAATCTATAAATTTTATTTTTTCTCCAATAGGATTTGTATCATCAAATCTCAAATTTACTGGAGCATTATACTTTTTCCCTAATTCAAAATTGAGATAAATAGCTTTAACATGTCCTATATGAAGATATCCATTTGGTTCTGGTGGGAATCTAAATCTTATTTTTTTAGTAGAAAATCCATTTTTTATATCTTCTTCTATAATTTTTTCAATAAAATGTAATTGTGATTCTATTATAATAATAATTAAATACCCAATAAATTTAATTTTTTTTTTCTAAAAAATCTATTTTTGTTATATAAATAAAATTTTATACTAGTGAATTACTCTGAAACTATTAAATGGATTTTTAATCGTCTTCCAAGTTATCAAAATATTGGATTAAAATCATATAAACCAGGTTTAAAAAGAATAAAAACTTTTTGTTCTTATTTAGGAAATCCTCAAAGTTATTTTAAAAGTATTCATGTAGGAGGAACAAATGGAAAAGGATCTACAGTACATATGTTATCTTCGATTTTTCAAGAAGAAAAATATAATATAGGATTATTCACTTCACCTCATTTAATAGATTTTAGAGAGAGAATATGCTATAATGGATATTATATAGAAAAAGATTTTATTATAGATTTTATTAAAAAAAATAAAAAAATTATTGAAAAAGAAAAAATATCCTTTTTTGAAATGAATACTGCTTTGGCTTTTCAATATTTTAAAGAAAAAAAAGTTTATATAGCTATAATTGAAGTAGGAATGGGTGGGCGTTTAGATTCTACTAATATAATAGATCCTGAAATATCAGTGATTACTAATATTAGTGAAGATCATACAGAATCTCTTGGAGAAAATAGATTGAAAATTGCTTTAGAAAAAGCAGGTATTATAAAAAAAAATAAATCAGTTGTAATTGGAAATAAAATATCTAATGATATACGATTTATTTTTTTAAAAGAATCATTTAAAAAAAATTCTCCTATATATTTTTCAGAAAATATAAAAGACTATCCCAAATATAAAATTCCATTTGAAGCAAAATATCAAAATTTAAATAAAATTATTGTATTAAAAACTATAGATATTTTAAATAAAAGAAAAAATATCATTATTTCGAATAAATCTATAGAAAATGGATTAAAAAATGTTATTAAAAATACTCATTTTAAAGGACGTTGGCAGATATTACAGTATAATCCAAAAATTATTTGTGATATTGCTCATAATGAAGGTGGTTTTATTATGATAAAGAATCAATTGAAAAAAGAATCATACGAAAATTTACATTTAATATTAGGGTTTGTAAAAGAAAAAAAAGTAGAAAAATTATTAAAATATTTTTCTAATGAAGATTTTTATTATTTTTGTCAACCAAATATAGAAAGAAAATTTCCTATTGATAACTTAAAAAAATTGGTAAAAAAAAATTTTAAAAATTATAGAAAAATATATTTTTTTTCTTCTGTAAAAAAAGCTTATTCATACGCTAAATTAAAATCAAAAAAAAAAGATTTGATTTTAATAAGTGGAAGTACTTTTATTGTTTCTGAAGCTCTAATTCTAAATTTTTCCTTAAATTTGTAAAAAATAGTATTGTATTATAATATAAAGGGCAATTAGCTCAGTTTGGTTTAGAGCATCTGTTTTACAAGCAGGGGGTCACTGGTTCAAATCCAGTATTGCCCACTTTATTTAAAATAAAAGATAATATTTTATCTTTTTCTTTGGGATTAAACCATGTAATGGAAGTGTCTTTTCTATACCATGTTAATTGTCTCTTTGCATATTTTCTGGTATTTTTTTTTATTTCTTCTGAAATTTCTGAAATAGAATATTTTTTTTTAGAAAAAAAACTAAAAATTTCTTTATATCCTATAGTATTTAGACTATTTAGATATCTATAAGGATAATATTTTTTTGCTTCTTCTAATAATCCATTTTGGATCATTTTTTCTACTCTATTATTTATTCGAAAATAAATTTCATCTCTTGATAAAATTAATCCTATTTTTATAACCGTAAAATTGTTTAAATATTTTTTTTTAAAGAAAAAAATAGGAGGGTAACCTGTAGATTGAAATATTTCTAAATATCGTATCAAACGTCTTGGATTATTAATATCTAAATAATTAGGTATTTTTCCATATTTTTGAACTTTTTTTTGTAAAAAAAGGATTCCTTTTTTTTTGAAATTAAAAATTAAATTATTTCTAATATTTAAATCGATATTTGGAATATTAGATAATCCATTTATTACCGCTTTTTCATATAAACCGGATCCTCCTACCATGATTAAAATAGTATATTTATGAAATAATTTTTTTATTTTTTCACGAGATTCTATCTCAAAATATTTTGCATTGTAAATTTGATGAATAGTTAAATGCCCTATAAAATGATGAGGAATTAATTTAAGGTCTTCCATAGTTGGCATAGAAGTACCTATTTTTAGTTCTTTATAAAATTGTCTAGAATCACAAGATAAAATTTCCGTTTTCAATTTTTTTGCTAAAAAAATTGAAATAGATGTTTTTCCGATACTTGTTGGACCTAAAATAAAAATGAGAAAACGATTTTTCAATTTTTAATTTCAGAATATTTAGATAATTTTTTAAACATCCAATAATCTACTATAACTAAAGCTGTCATAGATTCTACAATAGGAATTGCACGAGGTAGAACACATGGATCATGTCTTCCTTTCCCTTCTATAATTGAAATATTTCCATATTTATCTATAGTTTTTTGTTTTTTCATAATAGTTGCTACAGGTTTAAAAGCTATTTTAAAATAAATATCCATTCCATTTGATATTCCACCTTGAATTCCTCCAGATAAATTAGTTTTAGTAGTCCCGTCAACATTAAATAAATCATTATGTTTAGATCCGGTTAATTTAGAACCAAAAAAACCACTACCATATTCAAATCCTTTTACAGCATTAATTGAAAGCATTGCTTTTGCTAATTCAGCATGTAATTTATCAAAAATAGGTTCTCCAATTCCTGATGAAACATTTTTTATTACACAAGTAATAGTTCCTCCTATAGTATCCCCCATTTTTTTAGTTTTATGAATTAATGATAACATTTTTTTTTCTGTATATGAATCTGGACATCTAATAGGTGAATTTTCTATATTTTTTTCAGATAAATCAAGATCTTGATAAGATTTATTTATTTCAATATTTCCTACAGAAGAAACATAAGATATTATCTGAATATCTTTTATTAATTGTTTAGCAATAGATCCAGCTACAACTCTGCATATTGTTTCACGAGCAGAAGATCTACCACCTCCTCTATAATCTCTTATTCCATACTTTTTTTCATATGTAAAATCTGAATGAGAAGGACGATATATATTTTTGATATGTTTATAATCTTCAGATTTATGATCTTTATTATCAATGATAAAACCGATAGGAGTCCCTGTCGTTATTCCATCTAAAATACCTGAAAGAAAATTGACTTGATCAGGTTCATTTCTTTGAGTTACAATAGATGATTGACCAGGTCTTCTACGATTTAATTCTTTTTGAATTTTTTCAAAATTTAATTTTAATCCTGCTGGACATCCATCAATAATTCCTCCTAAAGAAATTCCATGACTTTCTCCAAAAGTAGTAATTCGAAATAAATTTCCAAAAATATTACCAGCCATAAATTAATATATAAAAAATTTTAATTTTTTATTTCTATAGAAAGAGGTCTTCCAAAATGATTGATTCTACTCATTCCTGTTAATATTTTATTTTGATAACGTTTTTCTACTTCAAATAAAGAAAAATTTGATAAAATTTCTATATGTCCAATATTAATACGTGAATTATTATTAACTATTTGGTTAATTAAGTTAATTAATCTTAATTTTGTTAAATTATCTTTGGATCCTATATTTAAAAAAAGTTTTGAAAAAGATTCTTTTTTTAATTTTTTGGATTTAAAAAAAGATCCTTTTTTTAATTTTTTTGTATAGAAAAAAGAGGAATTAGATTTAGATGAAAAAATGATATTAAGATCTTTAGAATTTTTATAGGAAGAAATAAAACGATTAAATTCTATCCAAGAAAAACGTTTTATTAATTCTTCTTTATCAAAAGATTCTAATTTTTTTTTTATTTTAGGAAAAAATGGAATCATTGATTGTTCATCAACTACTACTTTTTTTACTTTTTCTATAAAATAGAGGAATTGTTTTTCACAAATTTCTTTTCCAGAAGGGATCATAGTTCGTTCAAAAGTTTTTCCAATTTTTTTTTCGAATTCTCGTAAATTTTTAGTTTCATTAGAATGAATAATACAAACGGAAATACCTGTATTTCCAGCTCTTCCCGTTCGACCACTTCTATGCACATAAATTTCATTTTCATCTGGAAGATTATAGTTTATAACATGAGTAATATCATTTACGTCTATTCCTCTAGCAGCAACATCTGTTGCTACAAGTAATTGTAAATTTTTTTTTCTAAATCTATTCATAACAGATTCACGTTGTGCTTGTGATAAATCTCCATAAATAGCATCTGCATTATAACCATCTTGTATTAAAGATTCTGCTATTTCTTTAGTATTTTTT
Organism: Blattabacterium clevelandi; assembly: GCF_003268615.1. Lineage (NCBI taxonomy): Bacteria > Pseudomonadati > Bacteroidota > Flavobacteriia > Flavobacteriales > Blattabacteriaceae > Blattabacterium > Blattabacterium clevelandi. The sequence continues at coordinate 190,128 of NZ_CP029844.1, forward strand.
CTAGTTCTACAAAATATAATTCCATAAATTTCTGGATGGATATCTACGATACGTTTTAATGCTAAATATTTATTTGAATTACTTACTATGTAGTAAATATGTTTGACATCATCAGAACAAATATTTCTTTTTCCTGTAATAATTTCTTTAGGTTCTATTAAATAAGAATGTGCTATTACATTCATATATTTAGACATTGTAGCTGAAAATAATAAACTTTGTCTTTTTTTTGGTAATTTTAAAATAATAGAATCTAATTCTTCTTTAAATCCCATATTCAACATTTCATCTGCTTCATCAAGTATTAAATATTTAATATGAGATAAATATAATTGATTTCTTCGAATTAAATCAATAATTCTACCTGGTGTACCTACAATTATATGATTACTTTTTTTTAATGATTTTATTTGATTATCTATGCTAACTCCACCATATAATGAAATAATTTTTATTAGTGAAATATATTTTGAAAAACTTAAAAGATCACGTGTAATCTGAATACATAATTCTCTTGTTGGACATAATATCAATGCTTGTGGGTAACGAATCTCTAAATTTATTTTTTGTATAATAGGTAATCCAAAAGCTGCAGTTTTTCCAGTTCCTGTTTGAGCTAATGCTATTATATCTTTTTCAGATTCTAATAAAAATGGAATTACTTTTTTTTGTATAGGAGTAGGAGATTTGAATCCAATATCTTCTATAGCTTGAATAATTTTATCGTTTAAAAAATTGTATTCTTTAAAGGTTTTCATCAACGAAATAAATTAATAAAAATAAATACATTATTATTACTTTTTATATCACAAATATAGATATTTAATTGTTAATGATTACTTAATGAGTTTATTATTTAAAATCTAGATTAGAAGTTTTATATTTTTCTTGTTTTTTTATAAGTCTTTTAGTTATAGTCTCATATCTTATTATCAAAAGCATAGATGATAAAGTAATCCCTATTCCTAATCCTATCCATACACCTTGACCACCCATTTTAAAATATATGGAAAATAACCATTCTATAGGCAATGCAATAATCCAATAAGAAAAAAAACTTATCCACATAGGAACATTAACATCTTGTATCCCTCTTAATGCTCCAATAATTATTCCTTGTATTCCATCAGATATTTGAAAAACACTAGCAATTATAATCATTTTTTTTGCTAGATAAATGACTTCATAATCATTTTTAATATATAAATAAGGAATATAATTTCGAAAAAAGAAAAATATAAGACTACATATTAACATAAATATTATTCCCATAATTATAACCGACCATCCTATTTTTCTTAATTCATAATAATTTTTTAAAGCTAATTGATTCCCTATTCTAATTGTTGCAGATACGGAAAATCCTGTACTAAGAAGAAAAGTTGAGGAGACAAGATTAAGAACTATTTGATGTGCAGCTAATTCTTTTATTCCACATTTTCCAGATATAAAAGAAGAGATAGAAAAAGCACTTATTTCAAATAACATATGTAATCCAGAAGGAATACCTATTTTTAGAATTTTTTTCAAATATTTTTTTTTTAAAAAAAAATATTTGAAATGATTATAATAATTACGAACTTTTTTATATTTATATAATAAACAATAAATACCTATTAACATTATTATTCTAGAAATTAAAGTAGCATAAGCTACTCCAGAAATTCCTAATTTTGGGATTCCATATAAACCATGAATAAATAAATAATTCAAAATAATATTAACAAAAGCAGATATCCAAGTAATGATTAAACTGGGAATAATTAAAGATAATCCTTCTGAAAATTTTCGAAAAATTTCAAAAATCATCCATGGAATAAAAGAAAAAGCTGTAATCCTTAAAAATGATATTGTATCATTTAAAATTTCTTTAGGTTGACCTAAATATGGAAGAATATAGAAAAAAATATGTATAAAAATATACATGAATATTGATAAAAAAAAATTAAGTATCAATCCATGATAGAAAATAATAGCCCCTTTTTTATACTCATTTTTTGCATCTACTAATGCTATTAATGGAGATATAGCAGTAGATATTCCAAATCCAAAAATAACGAGAACAAAAAATATAGAATTAGCTAATGAAACTGATGCCAAAGCATTTTTACCCAAAAATCCTACCATCATATTATCAGATAATCCAACGATTATAACTCCTAATTGAGTGAAAGATACAGGGATTGCTAATAAAAGGTTTTTTTTAAAATACTGTAAATATGTGGTATATTTTCTTCTTATATTTTTATAAATGGAAATTTTACGATATTAACAGGTATTTTTTTTTTTCTTATTGAAATAAAAATAGATTTTTTATCTAATTTTTTTTCTGTAATAAAACCTAATCCTATCCCTTTTTTTAAAACTGGAGAAAAACAACCAGAAGTCACTTCTCCAATAATAGAATTTTTTTTATTTCTCAATAAATATCCTTGTCTAGGTATTTTCCCTTTTTCTATAAAAAAAGAAAAAAATTTTTTGTATGTACCTTCTATTTTTTGTTTTTTCAATATTTTTTTTGCAATAAATTTTTTATCAAATTTTGTAATCCAAGATAATCCAGCTTCTATAGGAGTTATTTTTTCAGTTATATCTTGACCATATAAACGATACCCCATTTCCATTCTCAATGAATTTCTACTTGCTATTCCACAAGGTATCATATTTGAAATAGTACCTATATTTAGGATATTATTCCATATATATTCCGTATATTTATTATGAATATAAATTTCTACCCCTTTAGATCCAGTATATCCTGTTCTTGATATCAAAACTTTATCTATATCCAAAAATTTTCCTATTTCAAAATGATAAAATGGAATTTTAGATAATGGAATATTTGTTAATTTTTGAATAGAAGATATAGATTTTGGTCCTTGTATGGATAAAATAGAATATTTTTGGGAAATATCTAAAAACTTTAATTTTTTATTTTTTATATAATTATTTATCCATTTTTTATTTTTTTCAATATTTATTGCATTAACTATAAGTAAAAATTCTTTTTCTGAAATTTTATAAATAATTAAATCATCGATAATACCTCCTAAAGTATTAACTAAACAAGTATATTGAGCTTGTCCTGATTTTATATTAGATAAATTATTTATGGTTAAATATTGAAGTAGATTATGGGAATCTTTTCCTTTTAAAATAAATTTTCCCATATGACTAATATCAAATAAACCTACAGATTTTCTTACAGCCATATGTTCTTTTAATGAAGAAATATATTGAAGAGGCATAGAAAAACCAGAATAAGGGATCATTTTAGCTCCTAATTGTATATGATTATTATATAATATTGTTTTTTTTAATATATTAAGATCCATCATATTCTGCAAAATTATTTTTAGTTTCGTACAAAGTTATTTTTAAATTTAAATCAGAAGATATTTTTTTTTTGATTTTATTCCAAATAAAAATAACAATGTTTTCCGTTGTAGGATTAATATCATAAAATTCTTCAATATCTACATTAATATTTTTATGATCAAAAAGAACATCTATTTCTTCACGAATAAGGTTTTTCAATTTTTGTATACTAAAAACAAATCCAGTTTTTGAATTTATTTCTCCTGTAATACTAACAATATATTCATAATTATGTCCATGATAATTGATATATGCACATTTCCCAAATTCTTTAATGTTTTTATTACGATCCCAATGAGGATTATAAAGTCTATGTGCAGCACTAAAATGCCCTTTTCTACTTATAGTTGCTTTCATAAAAATAATTATTTATTTAAAATTTAATTTTTTCAAATATTTATTTATAATAATTTTAAACCATATAGTATAAGAATTTGGATAAAAATGCATATCTATAATCAGTTTTTTTAATGTAATCCATTTCCATTGATCAACTTCTTGATAATTAATAATAGGTGGATAAGCGTAATATCCTATAAAAACATGGTCTAATTCATTTTCTATCAATCCATTATTTAATAATTCATAATAAGTAAAACAAAATTTTTTTTCTAAAAAACAATCAAATCCCATTTCTTCTATTAAACATCGATGTGCAGCTTTTAAAATAGACTCATTTTTTTTAGGATGACTACAACAGGTATTGGTCCAAAGTAGTGAAGAATGATATTTTTTTGAAGATCTTTTTTGTAACATTAATAACTTATTATTATCCTTTGGATTATATTTAAATATAAATACTGATACTGCACTATGTAATAATCCTTTTATATGAATTTTTTCTTTTTTTTCAAAACCAATAATTTCATTTTTTTTTCCTATTAAAGGAATAAAAATATTTTTTTTTGTCATTATGATTTATTTTTTTAAATTTTTAATTTATAATACTTCCTATTTGATATAAAAAATTTTTTATGAAAAATAGTTGATTAATTTTATTTGATAAAAATTATAATTTTAATTTTTGAAAAATTTTTTAAAAAATACTTTTTTTTAAAATTTCTATTAAAAATTAATTTTTTCTATTAAAATAAAAATTGTATTTATTGATTTTTAAATATTATAATTATAATAGAATGAATAAAAATTTATTTCAAAAAATTTAAAAAAATGAAAAAAAAAAATTATTAAATGAATTAAATAATTTAAGAAAAAATACTTTAATGTATACTTTGGATATAAAATATATTGATATAGGAATAAATACTTTAGTAGCAAAAATGTCAGTAAATAAAAAATTACTTCAACCTATGGGATATCTCCATGGTGGAGCAACAATTGCTTTAGCAGAAAGTGTTGGAAGTGCTTTATCTATAATAAATTTAAATCAAAATAATTCAAATATTTTTAATATAGAAATTTCTGCAAATCATATACGAAATGTTAAAAATGGAATTATTTTTGCTAAGTCAAAAATAATTCATAAAGGGAAAAAAATTCATTTTATAAAAATAAATATTTATAATGAACATAAAAATATTATTAGTTTTTGTAAAATGACCAATATAATAATTCCTAAAAAAATATGCGATTTATAGAAATAAATATCATTAATCTATATAAAAAAGTAATAAAAAAATATTATAATAATGAAAGTTTTGTTTTATTTAAAAAACCTTATGAAAACAAAATTTATCTTTATTCTTGTGATAATAATAGAAAAATTAAAATAAAAGAAAATTTTTTTTTAATTGGAAGTTTTAATCATAAAAATATCGTAAAAATTTATACTAATGAAATTTATTTTTTAGATATAAAAAAATTTATATCTAAAAAATTAATTAATATCCCTTCTTCTTTTATAGATATAGATATAAATTCCTCTCTTTTAATTTATTCATATGAATATAAAAATTTACTTAAAAAAGCTATTAAATTTATAAAAAATAATTATTTAAAAAAAGTAGTTTTATCTAGATTAATAAAAATACCATTTCATAATTTTTATTTAAAAAAAACTTTTCAAAAATTAATTTTTTCTTATCCTAATTCTTTTATAAGTTTATGGTATGATTTTTTTTATGGTTTTTGGTTAGGAGCTTCTCCAGAATTATTAATGAAATGTAACGATAAAAAATTACAAACTGTAGCATTAGCTGGTACTATTTCTATTTTAGAAAATAACAATAAATGGACACAAAAAGAAATAGAAGAACATAAAATAGTAATAGAATATATTACTAATTTTTTAAAAAAATATTATTCAGGAATTTTATCTATAGGAAAAACAACAACTATAAATTTAGGAACTATACAACATTTAAAAACTCCAATTAATTTTTCTTTTTTTAAAAAACCAAATTTTTTCGAAATTTTAAAAAATATGTATCCAACTCCTTCTATATGTGGTTATCCTAAAAAAAAATCTTTAGATTTTATTCAAAAATATGAAGGTTATCATCGAAATTTTTATACAGGATATTTTGGCCCTGTTGATAAAATAAATATGGAATTATATCTTAATTTAAGATGTGCAAAAATAAAAATGGATAGAAAAGAAATCAATTTATATGCAGGAAGTGGAATTACTATGCATAGTAATGCTGAACAAGAATATTTAGAAACAGAAAATAAAATAAAAAATATTTTTTCCAAATTTATTTTTAATTAATTTTTTTTTTCCTATGAAATGGTTTTATAATTATACGTACACTTTTATTATAATGAAAATATTGAATAATCCAATTTGTTAAAGTTATTACTCTATTTCTAAATCCAACTAGACCAATTAAATGAACAAACATCCAAATAATCCATGCTAAAAATCCTTTTAATCTAAAATAAGGAAAATCACAAACTGCTTTATTTCTTCCAATAGTTGCCATAGTACCTAGATTTTTATATTTAAAAGGGGGTCCTAATTTATTATCTAATAAAAAATAATTAAAATTTTTAACAAGATAATTTCCTTGTTGAATAGCAGGTTGAGCTGTCATAGGATGACCATTTGGATAATATTTATTTTTAATTATATAAGCTATATCTCCAATAGCAAAAATATTTGGATATCTTAAGGTTTTAAGATAATTATCTACTAAAATTTTTTGTCCATTCATCATATCTTCTTTTATAAATCCTTTTATCATAGCACCTTTTACTCCTGCTGCCCATATAACATTAGAAGATTCTATTTTTATATTATTATTTATCAAAACAATTTTACCATCGTAATCTTTTACCAAACAATTTAACCAAATATTTACTCCTAATTCTTCTAAATTTTTAAAAGCTTGTTTTGAAGATTTTTCTGACATTCCATCTAATAATCTAGAAGATGCCTGTAATAAATAAATCTTCATACGTTGAATATTTAAATCTGGATAATCGTTTTGTAATACATATTTTTTCATTTCTGCTAAAGCACCAGCTAGTTCTACCCCAGTGGGTCCTCCTCCAACAATAACAAAAGTCATCAGTCTTTCTCTTTCTTTAAAATTTTTTGTAAGTAATGCATATTCAAGATTTTGTAGTATAAGACTTCTTAAATTTAATGCTTCTGGAATTGATTTCATTGGTAATGAAAAAAATTCTATATTTTTATTTCCAAAATAATTAGTTACAGATCCTGTAGCTATAATTAAATAATCATAAAATAAAATTCCTACATTTGTATGTATTTTTTTTTCTTTTATATTGATAAAATTAACGTTAGCTAATCTAAAAAAAAAGTTTTTTGTTTTTTTTATAATTGTTCTAATAGCATGTGCAATAGAATCTGGTTCTAATCCTGCTGTTGCTACTTGATATAATAAAGGTTGAAAAGTATGATAATTTTTTTTATCAATAAGGACTATTTGAAATTTATCTCTTCTTAATTTTTTAGCAACTTGTAAACCGGCAAACCCAGCTCCAATTATTACGACTCTTTTTAGATTATTTTGTGTTGGAATATTCATAGTCAAAAGTTTGACGTATAAATTTATTATAAAAATTATATTTTCATTTTAATTGATAAATTAATAATTTTGTTAATAAAAATTATATAATTTTTATGATTTATTATTTTATTATAGGAATAACATTTTTTATTAGTGTTATAGTCAGTAAAATTTTGAAAGATAAAATTCAGACTTATTCTAAATTTTATTTACAAAATCATATGAGTGGAAAAGAAATAGCAGAAAAAATGTTAACGGATAATGGTATTTATGACGTAAATATTATATCTGTAGAAGGAGAATTAACTGATCATTATAATCCATTAAATAAAACAGTTAATTTAAGTGAAAAAGTTTATTATGAAAATTCCGCTGCTTCTGCTGCTATCGCTGCTCATGAATGTGGTCATGTTTTACAACATAAATGGGGTTATAATTTATTAAAATTTCGAAATGGATTAATTCCTATTTTGAACTTTAGTTCTAAATTTACACATTTAGCTATAATGATTGGACTTACAATATTTTATAGTTCAGAAGGAAAAAATTCTTTTATTCTTAAATTAGGTATAGGATTATTTTCTTTAGCTGTTTTTTTTTCTTTTATTACTCTTCCAATAGAATTTGATGCTAGTAAAAGAGCTTTAACTTGGTTAAAAAATAAAAATATGGTAACATTTCAGGAATATGAAAAGGCAAAAGATTCTTTAAAATGGGCAGCAATGACTTATGTTGTTTCAGCTTTAGGTAGTTTAGCTCAATTAATGTATTTTTTATCTATTTTTAGTTTTAATAAAAAAAATGAATAATTTTGATTATTTTTTATTCTTTTTTTTAGAATTTCTTGGATTTTTACGAAGATTTCCATATGTTTTATTTTTTATTTTTCCTTTTTTAGTTTTTTTATCTCCTTTTCCCATTTTTTAAAATTTTTTGGATAATTTTATTATGGATTTCTTTTGTTTTTTTTTTTAAAAAAGAAATGTCCTGAGTATTTTCAATAATTATATTAGAATTTTTTATTTTTTCCTTATCAGAAATTTGAAATTTAATACGATTCATAATTTTTTTTTCACTTAGATGATCTCTTTTAATGATTCGTTCAATCATTTTCTCTATAGGAGAAATAATAGTAACAATTAAATCACAATTTTTATAAGATCCACTTTCAAATAAAATAGCAGATTCTTTTATAGAATACAAAGTATTTTGTGAAAAAATCCAATTTTTAAAATCTAAAAAAATCCAAGGATGAACAATAGAACATAATAATTTTAAATAAATAGAATTTTTAAATACTATTTTAGATAAAAATTTTGTATTAATTTTATTTTTTTTATATGATTTTTTTCCAAAATATTTTATAATATTATTTTTTAATAATTTTTTTTGATTCATTAAAATTTTACTTTTTTGATCTGATGAATATACAGGAATTCCATTTTTTTTAAAAAAAGAGGAAAATAAACTTTTTCCAGATCCCATATTTCCAGTAATTCCTATCAAAAATGATCTCATTTTTTTTCAATATTTTTTTTAAATTCTATTTCTTTTTTTTTATTATTATTTTTGTTTATTTTCAATAAATTTTCATAACGTAATTGAGTTAATTCTTTAGATATAGCGTTTTTTTCAAATTTTATTTTTCCTGTAATAGTTTCTAATATACAAAAATGATTTGTAATTTCTATTACCTTTCCATGTAATCCAGAATTTGTTACTATATAAATTCCTTTTCTTAAATTTTCTTGAAATTTTTTTTCTATTTTTTGTTTTCGTATTTGAGGACGTATCATAAAAAAATAAAATACAATAAATATTAATACAAACATCCAAATAGTGTTTGTTATAGAATTTTGTTGTAATATAGGAAACATAAATTTTAACATTTTTTTTTTGGGAATATATAATAAGTAAAATGAGTAAAGTAAAAAAATAATTATATTAACTCTTTTTCAGTTTTTAATATTTTATTTTGTTTGTATAGTAATTTGAATACTTTATCTAAAATACCATTAATGAAGATTTTACTTTTTTCCATACAAAATATTTTTGTAATTTCTATATATTCATTTATAGTTGCTTTTGGAGGAATATTTGGAAAGTATAAAAATTCACAAATAGCCATTTGTAATATAATTAAATCTACAGTAGCTATTCTCTTTATAGTCCAATTTTTGGATATATATTCAATGAGTTTATTAAATTCATCTTTATGATAAATTGTATTTCTATATAAATCAATAATAAATTTTTTATTTTCATTATTTTTATAAATATTATATAATTTAAAATTTTGTGGGGTAGATAATTTTATAGATTTTAAAGTTTTACAAACTATCTTGTGTGCAAGATATAGATTTTCTGAACCATTTATTACATATCTATCTTCAATATAATCTATTAATTTTTTATTGGGAATTATATTATTTTTATAATATTTTATAATAAAGTTTTTTTCTTCTTCAAAAGAGGAATTAAATTTTTGGATGGAATTTTTAACAATTTGTGATGTTTGCATTTCTTTTATTAATAAAAAAAGAATAGATTCATCTTGTTTTATCCATAATTTTTTTTCATAATATTTTAAATATTTATACTTTAATAAATATTTATTATTAGATAATATTTTAATTATGGAATTATATGCTATTTTCTGTACAGAATTGATTTTATTTTTAGTTGAAATTTCATTTATATTTTTTATAGCTTTATCTCTAATTTTTAATATTAAATAAAGTAAAAAAATATATAATTCATGTAGTTCTTCAATATTTTGAAGCATGTTTTTTTCTACTTTTTTAAAATTTATTTTAGATAAATGTTGGGCATATAAAAATTGAAAACTTCTTATTCTGAAGTATCGCCTCATTAACATTTTTTTATGGTATTAATTTTTTATAGTTTACAATTATATAAATAAAATTTTAAATTAAAAAGTTTGTATTTTTATATTCGGGATGAGGGGTTTATTTACTTTTAGTAAAAAATATTTTTTTAAATATAAATTTCGTTTATGTATAGGTTTTTTATTAATTTTAATATCAAATATTTTAACTATACTTCCTATTCCTTATATAGGAAAATCTATTAATACGATAAAAAATATTTTTATATTTTTTTCAAAATATAATTCCTATAATTATTTTAATAATTTAAAAATAAAAATATTAATTTATACAAGTATAATATTATTAGTACCAATTATAGGAGGAATTGTTAAATATTATATGAGACAATGTATTATTACAACGTCAAGAATGATAGAATTTGATATAAAAAATGAAATTTTTTTACATTATCAAAAATTGAGTTTATCTTTTTATCAAAAAAATTCAACTGGAGATTTGATGAATCGTCTTACAGAAGACGTTTCTTTTATTCGACAATATATAGGACCAGGAGTAATGTATTTTGTTAATCTTATAGTTTTATTTTTAATGGTTTTTATACAAATGTTCCGATTAGATAAAATATTAACTTTTTATGTAGTAATACCTATTCCTATACTTTTTATTTTTATTTATCATATTGGTATTTTTATTACAAAAAAAAGTAAAAATGTACAAAGTTATCAATCTTTTATTTCTTCTTTTATACAAGAAACTTTTTCTGGAATTAATGTTATTAAATCATTTGTATCTGAAATTTTTTTTCAAGAAAAACATAAGAGAATTATATTAGAATATCAGAAAAAAAATATAGAATTAGCTAAAATGGATACTATTTTATCTTCTATTATTATTTTTTTTATTGGAATGATTCATTTATTAATTATTTTTTTTGGAGGTAAAAAATATTTTAAAGGAGAAATAAGAGAAATAGGAATTCTTGCAGAATTTTTTACGTATATCAATGTATTAGTTTTTCCTTTTATTATTTTAGGTTGGGTTATTTCTATAGTAGAAAAAGCAAAAGTATCACAAAATCGTATAAATAAATTTTTAAAAGAAATACCTGAAATTTTTAATAAAAATTTGGGGAAAACAGAAGTTATTGGAAAAATTAAATTTAAAAATGTTAGTTTTATTTATAATTCTAATTTAAAAAATCAATCTAATACTATAGATAAAGTATCTTTTACTATTAAAAAAGGAAAAACTTTGATTTTAACTGGTGAAACAGGATCTGGAAAAACAACGATTGGAAGATTAATTTCTCGACTTTATGATCCAAATAAAGGAAAAATATTTATAGATAATATTTCTTTAAAAAATCATAATCTTTTTAATTTTAGAAGTAAAATTGGTTATGTGCCTCAGGAATCTTTTCTTTTTTCAGATTCTATTTATAATAATATAGCTTTAGGAAGTATTAAAAAAGAAAATTCATATAAAGTCTATGAAGCTGCAAGAAAAGTAATGATAGAAGAGGAAATTCTTAATTTTAAAAATGGATATGAAACGATTATAGGAGAAAGAGGGGTTACATTATCTGGAGGGCAAAAACAAAGAATATGTATTGCTAGAGCTATTATAAGAAAGCCAAGAATACTTATATTTGATGATAGTTTTTCTTCTATAGATCAAAAGACTAGAAAATTAATAATTCTTTCTATAAAAAAAGAATTGAAAAATAGTACTATTATTATTATTACTCATGATATATCTTATCTATCTGATTTTGATCTTATTATTGTATTAAAAAATGGAAAAATATTTCAAATAGGTAATAAAAATTTCTATTTTTATAAAAAAAATATTGAATAATTTTTGGAAAAGTAGGATGGACCATTTTTTTTATTTAGATTTGCTTAATTAGGATTTATAATTTTGTTTGAAATGGACGAAAAAGAAAATATTAAAGAAAGAAATGAAATTTGTTCACGTACTTTAAAAACAGGAAGTCGTACTTATTTTTTTGATGCTAGGGAAACAAGAGCAGGGGATTATTATTTAACTATTACTGAAAGTAAAAAAATTTTTTCTGAAAGTGGAGAAATTACTTATAAAAAACATAAAATTTATTTGTATAAAGAAGATTTTTCTAAATTTCAGAGTATACTTGATGATATGATTCGATTTATTATAAATGAAAAAGGGAGAGAAGTAATTTCAGAACGTCATCAAAAAGATTTTAAAAATAATACATTTAATCAAGAAGTTAAAGAAATCCATAAAAAAACATTGGAAAAAAAAGACCTTACAAATATGAATTTTGAGGATATATAAAAATAAGTATTGTTAAGTAACATATTATATTTTTTTAGTATTTTTTTCATTGATAATATTTTTATGTTATGGAAAACTATAGAAATATAATGAAGAATATTAATACTTTTATTTTTGATGTTGATGGGGTATTAACTAATTGTACTTTAAATTTATTCCCTGATGGGAATATGGTCCGTCAAATGTTTGCTAAAGATGGATTTGCTATACAATTAGCAAAAAATAGAGGATATAATCTATGTATTATTACAAGAGGTTCAGATTTAATGGTTTTTCGTCGTTTAAGAGATTTTAATATTCAATATATTTATCAAGGTGTTGATAATAAAAAAAAATATTTGGATGAATATTGTAATATTTTAAATATTACTAAAAAAAAAATATTATATATGGGGGATGATATTCCTGATATTGAAATTATGAAATCTGTAGCTCTCCCTTGTTCTCCAATAGATGCGGTACCAGAAGTAAAAGAGGTCTCTAAATATATCTCTCCGAAAAAAGGAGGGAGGGGATGTGTAAGAGATGTAATAGAACAAACTTTAAAAATTCAAAAAAATTGGTTATAAATATAAAAAAAATAGTGTCTAATGACACTATTTTTTTTATTATATCTTCTACCACTACTACATTTACATCATTCCACCCATACCACCACCACCAGCTCCAGGCATTGGTGGAGAACTTGGTTCATCTTTTTTTATTTCTGTAACAACACATTCAGTAGTTAATAACATTCCGGATACTGATGCTGCATTTTCTAATGCAACTCTAGCTACTTTAGTAGGATCTATAATTCCTTCAACTATCATATTTTTATATTCTCCAATTTTTGCATCATAACCAAAATCCCCTTTTCCTTCAGCTACTTTAGCAACTACTACAGATCCTTCACCACCTGCATTAGCTACAATTTGACGTAAAGGTTCTTCTAATGATCTTCTTACTATTTGTATTCCAGTATCTTGATCAGGATTATCTCCTATAATGTTTTCTAATGATTTGATTGCACGAACTAATGCAACTCCACCACCAGCTACAATACCTTCTTCAACTGCAGCACGAGTAGCATTTAAAGCATCATCTACACGATCTTTTTTCTCTTTCATTTCTACTTCAGATGCAGCTCCTACATAAAGGACAGCAACTCCTCCAGCTAATTTAGCAAGACGTTCTTGTAATTTTTCTTTATCATAATCAGATGTAGTAGATTCTATTTGAGCTTTTATTTGATCTACACGTGCTCTTATATCTTTTTTACTACCTCCACCATTAATAATGGTAGTATTATCTTTATCAATAATAACTCTTTCTGCTTTTCCAAGCATTTTTAATTTAACATCTTCTAATTTACTTCCAGTTTCCTCTGAAATTACAGTCCCCCCGGTAAGAATAGCAATATCTTCTAACATAGCTTTTCTTCTATCTCCAAATCCAGGAGCTTTGATAGCTGCTACTTTCAATGTTCCACGAATTTTATTGACTACCAAAGTAGCTAATGCTTCTCCTTCTACTTCTTCAGAAATAATAAGCAAAGGCTTTCCAGATTGAGCTACAGGTTCTAATATTGGTAACAAATCCTTCATTGCAGCAATTTTTTTATCAGATAGTAGAATTTGTGGTTGATCAAATTCTGTTATCATTTTCTCAGTATTTGTTACAAAATAAGGAGATTGATAACCTCTATCAAATTGCATACCTTCTACTACATCTACTGATGTATCTGTACCTTTTGCTTCTTCTACTGTAATAACTCCTTCTTTCCCTACTTTTTCAAATGCATCTGCTATTAATGCTCCAGTTTTTTCATCATTATTTGCAGATATAGAAGCTACTTGTTTTATTTTATCGGTATTTCCTCCAACTTCTCTAGATTGTTTTCTTAAATCTAAAATAACAACTTCTAATGCTTTATCTATTCCTCTTTTTAAATCCATTGGATTTGCTCCAGCTGCTACATTTTTTAATCCCTCTCTAACGATAGCTTGTGCTAATACAGTTGCTGTAGTTGTTCCATCTCCAGCAACATCATTAGTTTTAGAAGCCACTTCTTTAACCATTTGAGCTCCTAAATTTTCTATTGAATCTTCTAATTCTATTTCTTTAGCTACAGTAACTCCATCTTTAGTTACTTGAGGTCCTCCAAAAGATTTTTGTAATACTACATTACGCCCTTTTGGTCCTAAAGTAACTTTAACTGCATTAGCTAATGCATCTACTCCTTTTTTTAATTTATCTCTTGCTTCAATATCAAACTTAATATCTTTTGCCATAATTTTTATATTTTTTAAATTACAAGTTATGGATTATTCATAATTATTTATGATTTCTATCATAATTAATTATTATATAACTGCTATTACATCAGATTCCCGCATAACAAGATATTCTTCCCCTTCCCATTTTAATTCAGTTCCAGAATATTTTCCGTATAAAATTCTATCACCTTTTTTTAAAATCATAGGTTCATTTTTTTTCCCGTTTCCAACAGATATCACAGTTCCTTTTTGTGGTTTTTCCTTTGCAGTATCAGGTATAATAATACCTGATGCTGTTTTTGTCTCAGCAGGATCAGGTTGTACTAGTACTCGATCTGCTAAAGGTTTAATCTTTACTTCCATCATATTTAAAATAATTTTTAAAGTTAATGATACTAACCGTTCAAAGCCAAAAACATGCCAAATAAAAAATATTTGAATTTTTTGTATTTAACTAATATTATATGCCATAATGACATATTTTTATGAATTATGTTTTAATATATAATTAAAAAATAAAGTCAAAAAAAATATAAAAATAGATAATATCCAAGTTATTTTTTCCAAAAGATTATTTGTTCTTTTAATTCCAAAAAGTCTAAAATTTTTATCCATAAAAGATTGATAAAAAAGTCCTTTTTTAGGATTTTGGATCAAAATTATTATGATAAGAAGAAAACATATTAAAATAATAAATAATCCTATAAATAATATAGTTGAATACATAATTAATTACCAATTATTAAATATTTTATTATATAGTTGAAAAACCAAATTATTAATAATTTTTTCTACTATAAGATAATTTTCTAATGGAAAATTATCTTTTTCAGAAAAAGATTCTATAATATCAAAATATTTTTCCCAATTTTTTTCTGGATTTAAATTATCTTTACAGTAAATTTTTACTGTCATTTTAATAAATTTTAATTTTGGATTTCTTCTCTTAATTATTTTATAATCTATAAAATCTCCATATAAATAAATATTTCCTCCCTTTGTTACAAAATTCCAAGGAGTATGTTTTAAAATAAAATTTTCAAATTTTTTTTTAAATTCAAAAGAAATAGATTTTCCTGAAATATTTATATTATCTGAAAAATTTCCAATTTCTATTGTTTTTTTATCCAATAAAGAAGGAGCATAATGACAATGACTATTATTAAAAAAAATGGGAACAAGAAATATAATAAGAATATTTTTATAAACCATATTGTTTAATTTTTCTATATAATGTTCTTTCTGAAATACCTAATTCTATTGCAGTTTTCTTTCTTTTTCCATTATTTTTTTTTAAAGCCTTTTGAATAAATTCTATTTCTTTTTTTTGTAATGAAAAAGAATCTGATTTTTCTTTTGAAAAATCTTCTTCTATTTCTTCATAATCAAGATCATATCTTGATAAAGGTTTTGAAGAATCTTTTAATTGAAATATTGAATCTTTCACTATAGATTTAATAGAATTATTGGAAGGATTAATTATTTTTCCAAATACTTTTTCCATAAGTTCTTGATTTTTTTTTATAAATTTATTATCATTGTTATTTTTTATTAATTGTAATGTTAAATTTTTTAAATGATTTAAACTTTTCTTCATATCAAATAAAATTTTATATAGAAAATCTCTTTCGTTAGAAAAATTTTGAAAAAAATATTCGTTATTTCTCGAATGAGAAAATGATAAAGATGGAATATTTTCTGGAATATATTCTTTTAATTTTTCTGAAGAAATTTCACGTTTTTTTTCTATTATTGACATTTGTTCTATAAGATTTTTTAATTGTCTTATATTTCCGGGCCAAGGATATTTTTCTAAATATATTATAGCATCTTCAGTCAATTTTACTGAAGGCATATGATATTTATCTGAAAAATCATTAGAAAATTTTTTAAATAATAATTGAATATCATTTTTACGAAAACGTAAAGGAGGAAGATTAATTTGAACTGTATTAAGACGATAATATAAATCTTCTCTAAATTTTCCTTTTTGAATAGATTCTAAAAGATTTAAATTAGTTGCAGCTACAATCCGTATATTAGTTTTTTGTATTTTAGAAGAACCAACTTTTATAAATTCCCCTGTTTCTAAAATTCGAAGTAGACGAACTTGTGTAGTTAAAGGAAGTTCACCAACTTCATCCAAAAATATAGTTCCTCCATTTGCACCTTCAAAATAGCCTTTTCGCATACTTATAGCACCTGTAAAAGATCCTTTTTCATGTCCAAATAATTCACTATCAATAGTCCCTTCTGGAATGGCCCCACAATTTACAGCAATATAAGAATGATGTTTCCTATAGGAAAATTGATGAATTATTTTTGGTATAAATTCTTTTCCTACTCCACTTTCTCCAAGAACTAGAACGGAAATATCTGTTGGTGCAACTTGAATAGTTTTTTCTAAAGCTCTATGCAAAGCATAATCATTTCCAATAATGGAAAATTTTTTTTTTATGTTATGGATAGATTCCATATATAGATTTTACTTATTTATTTTTTTCTATTCCTATTCCCATTAATGTAGCAGATGTGTAATCCATTATTTTTATAAAAACGGTTTCTCCTATTTTATAAGTTTTTTTTGGAAAAACTATTACAATATTTTGTGTATTTTTTCCATACCAATATTGATTATTTTTTTTAGATTCTCCTTCTATTAAAACTTCTTGAATTTTACCTATATATTTTTTCATTTGAAAAAGAGAATGATCTTTTTGTAAGTCAATAATTTCTTTTAATCTTTTTTTTTTTATAATTTCTGGAACATTATCTTCTAATTTATTATAAGAATAAGTTCCAGGTCTAGGAGAATATGAAAACATATAACCATAATTATACTTTACTTCATTCATTAAACTAAGTGTTTCTTGATGATCTTTTTCCTCTTCATTACAAAATCCAGTCATAATATCATGAGAAATAGAACATTCAGGAATTATAGATCTAATTTTTTTAATTAAAAAAAGATATTTTTTACGAGTATATTTTCTATTCATTAATTTTAATATTTTATCGCTACCAGATTGAACTGGTAAATGAATATGTTTACATATATTGGAATGTTTTGATATTACTTCTATTACTTGATTGGACATATCATGTGGATTAGAAGTAGAAAAACGAATTCTCATAAAAGGTATTTCTATAGCTAATACATCTAAAAGTTTAGAAAAATCTATTATTTTATTATTTTCAGTATATATTTTTTTATAATTTCTTTTTTTAAATCCATCGCTACCAAACCATACGTAAGAATCTACATTTTGACCTAAAAGAGTGACTTCTTTAAATCCTTTTTTATATAAAATTTTACATTCTTTAATTATAGAATAAGGGTCACGGCTTTTTTCTCTTCCTCTTGTAAAAGGGACTATGCAAAAAGTACACATGTTATCACATCCTCTTGTGATACTCAAAAATGCTGTTATTTTATTTTTTTTTCTAAATGGGTTTATATTATCATAGGTTTCTTTTTTATATGAAAAAATATGAGAAATTTTTTCTCCTTTCATAGATAAACGAATTATACTAGGTATTTTTTTATAAAAATCTGGTCCAATTGTAAAATTGATCAAATTATTATCTAAAAAATTTTTTTTCATTGAATTTGATAAACAACCCAAAATACCAAATAATATAGGTTTTTCTTTTTTTAAATACTGTAATCTTTGTAATCTATTTTTTATAGTTAATTCTACTTTAGTCCTTATAGAACAAGAATTTAATAAAATTATATTTGCTATTTTTAAATTTTCTGTTAAAAAAAATCCATTATTTAATAATATAGAAATAACTATTTCATTATCAGAAATATTCATTTGACATCCATAACTTTCTATATAAAAAAAATTTTTTTTTCCATTCATTTTTTTATTTATGTTATTTTATATTTAATAATTTTTTTTTAAAGATAAGAAAAATGTCATTATGTCATAAAATGAAAAATTAAATGATTATATTATGGAATTTTAAGTATTTTTTTAGCGTAAAAAATCATTTTTTTATTTCCTGTAGATTTTTCTTTTACATTGGAAAGTTTAATAACAGGTATCCATTTTTTTTTTGGAATAGCTTTTACCATTTTAATCACTATATTCATTGATGGAGGTCCAAAATCATTAGTAAAATTAGTACCTATACAAAAAAATGGAGTAATTTTATTTTTACAAAAAGAGGAAATATAAGCTATTTTATATGGATTAAGATTATCGGAAAATATAATTTTTTTTTGTAATGGATTTATTTTAAATTTTTGATAGTGTTTTATAGTTTCCTTAGTAAAGAAAATTGGATCTCCACTATCATGTCTAATACCTTCAAAAATATTTGCTAATTTTTGATTAAAATTTTTTAAAAAAATAGGGGTAGTATATGTATCAGATAAGGCAATACCTAAATTTTTTCCATATATATTTAACCAATTTTTCATAGCGATTTTATCTGCTATATTAAATCCATATTTAGCTGCATGAAACATAATCCATTCATGTCCATGAGTCCCAATAGGTTTTATTGATAAAATATGGGATAAATGTACGTTACTGCTACCTATAAAAAAAGAAGATGCTTCTTTTTTGACTAATTTTAAAACTAATTTATGTATTTGATATGAAAACCTCCTTCTAGTACCGTATTCTCCAATTTTGATATTTAATTTTTTATATTGATTTAATTTTTTTTTAGTTAAAAAAATAATTTTTTGATCTGAAATTCTTTTTGCACCTGTTAATTGATAATATAATTCAGATATGATTGCCATTAAAGGGACTTCCCATAAAATAGTTCTATACCATAATCCCTCTATATGCATTTGTATATTTTTTCCTTTTTGAGATATATTAACTTCTTTTGGATTATATTGATATTTATTTAAAAAATCAAGATAAGTAGAATCTAAATAAGGACAATTTTTTTCTAAAAAAATCCTTTCTTCATTGGATAGTTTAAGATATGACATTTTATCAAGATTTTCTTTTAAAAGATTGGCAAAATTTTTGGGAAAAGAATGTTTTCCACGATTTATAAATTCATATTTAGTTTTTACTAAAGGAAATAATTTGATTACAGCATTTTGCATAGTAAATTTATAAAAATCATTATCTAATAAAGACGATACAATAGAAAATTCATTCATTAATTCATTAAATATATTTTTCGATAATTATCAAAAAAGTATTATTTGGAATACTTGAAAATAAAAAATTTTTTATAAAATAATTGAAAAAATCTTGTTTTTTTATATATGAAGTTAAAAAACTTCTTCAAGAAGAATATTTTTCTTTTAGAAAGAATATTTCTCTAAATTTGCTTTTAAAACAATTTATTTTTTAATATGGATTATACGAAATTATACGTTGGCAATTTATCTTATGATATGACAGAACAAGAATTAAAAGAATATTTTGAATCTATAGGAGAAGTTATTAACGCAAAAATTATTTTTGACGAATCTACTTCTAATAAAAGAAGTAAAGGATTTGGATTTATAGAGATGTCTAATGAAGAAAATGCAAAACAAGCTATAGAAAAATTAAATGGAACAGAATTTATGGGAAGAAATATTATTGTTTCTGTAGCTAGACCAAGGATAAAAAGGGATTAATTTTTTTTCCTTTTTCTATACGTCTACATCTGTTTATTATACAAATGAAAATGAATAAATACTGAAATATTAATAAATAATTAATTAATCATGTTAGTGTATTAATTATATGGATTTTATGAAAGAATTATATGGAACAGGTGTAGCGTTAGTTACTCCTTTTAAAAAAAATAGAAAAATTGATTTTAATGGACTTGAAAAACTTCTAAAATATATAGAAGATAAAGTGGATTATTTAATAATATTAGGTACTACAGCCGAAACTTCTACTTTAGAAGAAAATGAAAAAAAAGATATAATTGAATGTATTAAAAATTCTAATTATAAAAAAATACCTTTAATATTAGGTATAGGAGGTAATAATACAGAAGATGTTATAAAAAAAATAAAAAATATTAATTTATCAGATTTTTTAGCAATTCTTTCTATTTCTCCTTATTATAATAATCCATCTCAAGAAGGAATATATCAACATTTTAAATCTATTATTAATAATACAGATGCAAATATAATCGTTTATAATGTTCCTAAGAGAACAGGATCTAATGTTTTTCCTGAAACGATTATTCGTTTAGCTAATAATTTTAATAGAATTATAGGAATAAAAGAAGCATCTGGTAATATTTTACAATCTTATAAAATTATTAAAAAAAAACCAAAGAATTTTAGTGTGATAGCAGGAGATGATTTTATTTCTTTGCCTTTAATATTAGGAGGAGGAAATGGAATTATATCTGTAATAGCTCAAGGATTTCCAGATAAAATATCTAAAATGATTTCTTTAGCAAAAAAAAATAAAGTAAAAGAATCTTTTTCGATCTTTTATGAAATTTTTAATATGATTGATCTTCTTTATGAAGAAGGGAATCCTACTGGTATTAAAACTTTTTTAGATATTATAGGTATATGTAGTTCCTATGTAAGATTACCATTATTAAGTGGAACTTCTAATTTAAAAAAAAAAATGCAATGTTTATTAAAAAAACTATAAATAAATTAATTATTTAATTTTTATGTTTAGTAAAAAAATACAAATAGAATTAAAAAAACAATTAAATAGAGAATTAGAATCTTCTCAATTATATTTATCTATGGCTTCTTGGGTTGAATATAAATATGGTAGTCTTGATGGGATATATAATTTTTTATATGATCATTCAGATGAAGAAAGAAGACATATGTTGAAATTAATCAAGTATATCAATAAAAGAGGAGGATATGTGGATAATTTTAATCAAAGTAAATATTATATTTTTGAAAAAATTTCATATAATTCTTTGATGGATTTATTTCATCAATTATTTGAACATGAAAGAAAAATTTCTTTAGAAATTAATTTTTTAGTTGAATTATCATTACAAGAAAAAGATTTTTTTACTTATAATTTTTTACAATGGTATGTTGAAGAACAAATAGAAGAAGAAGTTTTAATAAAAAAAATATTGGATAAAATTGAATTAATTGGAGAAGATAAAGGAGGCTTATATTTATTTAATCATGATATCAAAAATTTTTATCAAAAAAATGTGGAAAAAAATTAAATAATTATGAACTATACAAAAATTATCTTTTTATGGTTATTTTTAATAACTGGATGTTATAATGGAAAACATTTATCAAATTGGGATCCTACTTTTTATAATAAAAAAAATGAAATTTCTATATTGGAAAATATTTTTCGAAAATTGAATCTTTTTTCAAAAAAAAAATATTTAGGAAATAATTATGAGGAAAATGAATCATTTAAACGTGGATTGAATTATTATTTTAAATCTTTAAATTTTGATTTAGATCAAAAGACAACTAGAGAGGCAATTGAAAATTTAAATAAATTCATTAAAGAATATCCAAATAGTTCAAAAATAGAAGAAATTAATGAAATTTTAAATAAATTATCAAAAAAACTTGAAAAAAAAGATTATTATATTGCTAATACATATTTTTTTATGAAAAAATATCAGTCTTCTTTAATTTATTTTCAAGATTTTTTAAATAATTTTCCGAAAAGTAATTTTAAAGAAGATGTTTTATACAAAATTTGTTTAATTACATATAAACTTTCTATTAATAATAATAAAAATAAAAAAAATCAAATTTTAAATTTTCTTAAGGCATATTATAGATATGTTAAATCATATCCAAATTCTCCTAATATAAAAAAATTAAAAATATTTTATGAAAAATTATTAAAATAATGAATTTTAAAAAAATTAAAGCTCCAATAAATACAGAAACAATAGATCGTGAAGAATTGGAAAAAAAATCTGGGAAAAATATCTATGGAACTATTTGTATTCTAGAAAGAATTAGTCAAAAAATTAGTCAAAAAATTAAAGAAGATTTGGACAAAAAATTGGAAGAATTCAATTTTATCAATAAAAATAATTTAGAAGAAATTTTTGAAAATAAAGAACAAATAGATTTATCTAAATTTTATGAAAAACTTCCAAAATCTACATCTATTTCTATTCAATATTTATTAGATAATAAAATAAAAATTAATTAATAATATTTTCGTAATCTTCTAAAAATTTTTTCAATCCTATTTTTGTTAATGGATGATTAAATAAAGATAAAATTATTTTTAATGGAGATGTTACTGCATATATTCCTATTTTAGAACATTCTATAATTTGTAATGGATTACGTATGGAAGCTGCTAGAATTTTTGTATCAAAGTGATAATTATCATAAATATTTTTAATCTCTTTTATTAAATTTAATCCATTATATGATAAATCTTCTAATCTTCCTAAAAATGGAGAAATATAATTAGATCCTGATTTTGCTGCTAAAATAGCTTGACCAGATGAAAATACCAAAGTACAATTAGTTTTAATATTTTTTTTTGATAAATATTTTATTGCTTTAATTCCATCTTTAATCATCGGAATTTTTACTACAATTTTTGGATGTAAAAGTGAAAGCTTTTCGCCTTCTTGAATCATATCCATATAATTTGTACTTATTAATTCTGCACTTACATCTCCTTCCTCATCATCTAAAAGATGACAAATAGATATATAATGATTATAAATATCTTTTTTTTGGATAGATTCTCTTGATATTAAAGAAGGATTTGTAGTCACTCCATTTAATACTCCTAATTTTTTTGCTTTTTTTATTTCTTTTAAATTAGCTGTATCTATAAAAAATTTCATATATTTTTTTTCTAATTAAGAAAAACAAATTTATAAAAAAATTGAGAATAAAAATTTGTAAATTTATATCTATCAAAAATTATAGTTATGAATTTTGATGTTATTGTCTTAGGTAGTGGTCCAGGTGGTTATATTGCATCTATACGATCTGCACAACTTGGAATGAAAACAGCTGTAATAGAAAAAGATTATTTGGGTGGAGTATGTTTAAATTGGGGATGTATACCAACAAAATCTATTTTAAATAGTGCAAAAATTTTACAAGAAATAAAAAAAAATAAAAAATTATTTGGTATACATCAAATAAAAGTTGACTTTTCTCAAATAATTTCTAAAAGTAGAAATATAGTGGATAAAATGAGAAAAAGAGTTTCATTTTTAATGAAAAAAAATGGAATACATGTTATTAATGGAGAAGCAAAATTAAAAAAAGGAAAAAAAATTGAAATTTTTCGAGATAAAAAAAAAATTGAGGAATATTATGCTACGCATATTATTATAGCTACAGGTGGAAAACCTAAAATTGAAAAAAAATTTCAACAAAATAAAAAAAGAATAATAGGATATCAAGAAGCATTATCTCTTTCTAGATTACCTAAAAAAATGATTATTATTGGGTCTGGTTCTATTGGATTGGAATTTTCGTATTTTTATCATTCTATGGGAACTAAAGTTATCCTTATAGAACATTTTCCTAAACTTTTTCCAAGTGGAGATGAAGAAATATCTGATCAATTAAAATTAATTTTTGATAAAACAGGAATTAAAAGTTATGTTTCATCTTTTATAAAAAAAATAAATTATACTGATAAAGGAATTATAGTTGATATTAAAAATCCTAAAAAAGATATTACTATAGAAGCAGACATAGCACTTTCTGCAATTGGAACTATTCCAAATATTAATAATATAGGATTAGAAGAAATAGGGATTAAAACTAAAGAAGGGTTCATAGTAGTAGATGAAAAATATAGAACAAATATAGAAGGTTATTATGCTATTGGAGATGTAATAGAAGGCCCATCATTAGCACATGTTGCTTCGCATGAAGCAATTTCATGTATTGAAAATATAAAAGAATTAAATCCTCAAAAAATAGATTATGGAAATATTCCAAAATGCGTTTACTGTTATCCAGAAATTGCATCAGTAGGTTATACTGAAAAACAAGCTAAAGAAAAAGGATATAAAATTAAAGTTGGAAAATTCCCTTTTCATTCTATTGGAAAATCTATTTGTGATGAAAATATTGAAGGGTTTGTTAAAGTTATTTTTGACGAAAAATATGATGAATGGTTAGGTTGTCATATGATTGGAAATAACGTTTCAGATCTTATTTCTGAAGTTGTAGTTGCTAGAAAATTAGAGGCAACTAATTATGAAATAATGGGAAGTATTCATCCACATCCTTCATTAAGTGAATCAATTTTTGAATCTATTTTTCATGCTTATGGAAAATCAATTCATTTGTAGTTATTTTTTTTATAAAAAAAAATAAATTATAATTATTATTGTATTTACAATATTATTAGATTAGTATAAAAAGTACTGATCGGAATTCTTTATTACCTTTTATCATAATAATAATATTTTTTATGTTATTTATCATTATTTTTTTATGATACACATTATATTATTTGGACCACCAGGATGTGGAAAGGGGACTCAAGCAAAAATTTTAAAAAAAAAATTAGGATTAGTTCACTTGTCTACTGGAATGATATTTAGACATCATATAAAAAATAAAACAAGTTTAGGTAAACTTTCTCATTATTATATTAATCAAGGTGTATTAGTTCCTGATCAAATTACAACAAATATGTTAAATATAGAAATTAAAGAACATATTCAATCTAAAGGAATTATTTACGATGGATATCCTAGAACAAGAAATCAAGTTTTTTCTTTAGAAAAAATATTAGAATCTTTATCATTAGGTAGGATAAATATAATTTTTTTTTTTAAAATAAATAAAAAATTATTAATCAATAGATTATTAAAAAGAGGAAAAATTAGTCATCGTGATGATGATTCGGATATTATTACAGTTCAAAGAAGAATAGAAGAATATAATAAAGAAACTTCTTTTATTTGGAATGAAAAAAAATGGAAAGATCATTTCATAGAAATTAATGCATCTTCTTCTATAAGTGAAATCTCTTTTTTTATAGAAAAAAAAATTTTGAATTTAAATATTTAAATAATAATTATTTTTATGAAAAATAATTTTATAGATTTTATAAAAATTTATTGTAAAAGTGGTGATGGAGGAAAAGGATGTATTCATTTTCATAAAAAAAAATATATAAAAAAGGGGATTCCTGATGGTGGATCAGGTGGTAAAGGAGGTAATATTATTATACAAGGAAATTCCAATCTTCATACTTTTATTCATTTAAAATATAATAAACATTGGATTGCTGGATCTGGAAATCCAGGTAAAAAAAATAATATTACCGGAAAAAATGGTAAAAATTTATTTATAGAAGTTCCTATAGGGACTATAATTAAAGATATCAATAAAAATATTTTAGTAGAAATAACTAAAAATAATCAAAAAATAATTTTATTTAAAGGAGGAAAAGGAGGAAAAGGAAATATTTTTTTTAAAAATTTGAAATATCGATTTCCATTTTATGCCCAATCAGGAATAAAAACTATAGGAAATTGGATTTTTTTAGAATTAAAAATTTTAGCAGATGTTGGTTTAATTGGATTTCCAAATTCTGGAAAATCAACTTTACTTTCTATAATTACAAAAGCAAAACCAAAAATAGGAAATTTTCCTTTTACAACTAAAATACCTAATTTAGGAATAGTTAAAATGAATTATGATACTTTTTTAGTAGCCGATATTCCTGGTATTATAGAAAAAGCTTCACAAGGTAAAGGATTAGGGTATACTTTTCTAAGACATATAGAACGTAATCTTGTTCTATTATTTTTAATTTCTGCAGAAACAAAAAATAATAAAATGGAATATTTCATATTATTGAATGAATTAAAAAAATTTAATCGAAAATTGTTAAATAAAAAACGTTTATTAGTTATTTCTAAATCAGATTTAATTGATAATGAAATAAAAAAAAGTATAA
Organism: Blattabacterium clevelandi; assembly: GCF_003268615.1. Lineage (NCBI taxonomy): Bacteria > Pseudomonadati > Bacteroidota > Flavobacteriia > Flavobacteriales > Blattabacteriaceae > Blattabacterium > Blattabacterium clevelandi. The sequence continues at coordinate 216,734 of NZ_CP029844.1, forward strand.
AAAATATTTTTATAAAATTAGGAGAAAATATTATTTTTATTTCTTCTTTTACAAAAGAAGGAATAATTCAATTAAAAAATAAATTATGGAATTTAATTCAAGAATTAAGAGTAAAATAATTTTTTTATAACCATATTTTTATCTATATTCAAATTTTTTTTAGATTCTTTCATTTCAAATATATAATCTACAAAAATTTTTTCACAAAAAGTACGTAATCCTCTAGCTCCTAATCCTAATTGAATTGTTTTATCTACAATAATATCCAAAGCATCATCCGTAATATTCATGGATATTTCATCCATATTAAATAGTTTTTTATATTGTTTTATTAAAGCATTTTTTGGTTCAATTAAAATTTTTTTTAATGTAACTTTATTTAATGGATCTAAATAGGTGATAATAGGAAATCTACCAATAAGTTCTGGAATTAATCCGAATTTTCTAAGATCATTAGCTATAATATTTTGCAAATAATTTTTATTTTTTTTTTCTTTTTTTTTGTTTTTTGTAATAAATCCAATAGAAAATTGATTAATTCTATCGGATATAATTTTTTCTATACTATCAAATGTACCTCCAGCAATAAACAATATATTATCGGTATTAATTTGAATCATTTTTTGATCTGGATGTTTACGACCTCCTTGTGGGGGAACATTAATAATGGAACCTTCTAATAACTTTAGCAAAGCTTGTTGAACACCTTCTCCGGATACATCTCTAGTAATAGATGGATTATTTGTTTTTCTAGAAATTTTATCAATTTCATCTATAAAAACAATTCCTTTTTCAGCATGATTGATATCGTAATTTACAGATTGTAATAATCTCGTTAATATAGACTCTACATCTTCTCCAACATATCCTGCTTCAGTTAAAGTAGTTGCATCAGCTATAGTAAAAGGAACTTTTAATAGTTTTGAAATACTTTTAGCGAGTAAAGTTTTTCCAGTTCCAGTATTCCCTATCAATAAAATATTAGATTTTTCTATTTCTATATCATCTTTATTTTTATTTTGATCGTATTGGATACGTTTATAATGATTATATACGGCAACGGAAATAATTTTTTTTGCTTCATTTTGTCCTATAATATATTTATCTAAAAAATCTTTTATTTCTTTAGGTTTTTTTATTTGTATTTTTTGATTTTTTATATTATATCCTTTTTCTTTTTCTTCAAAATTTTTTTTTTCCGTAGAAAATTTTCTATGAATTATAGAATATGTTTTTTCTATACAAAAATTACAAATATGACCATTAATACCTGATATTAGAAATGTTATTTCATCTTTTTTCCTACCACAAAAATTACATTTTAAAAAATTTTCCATAAAAATATTAAGGATAGAGAATACATGGAGTAAGCAAACCTATATCACATCGCTACAACCTTAATTACCTTTGCTGTGTTCCCACCCTGGAGGATTCATAGGGAGCTGATTGTATAGAGCTTACTCCAAGTTTGGCAAATATAAAAAAAAATTATAAATTCTTTTTTTTAAAAATATATATTTTTTGTTTTTTTAATAGTTAATAATCAGATAATCAAGTAATAAAAAAATAAAAAAAATAATAAAAAATTATTTCATGGGGATTAAGTATGTTTTTGTTACTGGTGGTGTAACTTCTTCATTGGGTAAAGGAATTATTTCGGCTTCTTTAGGAATGTTATTGAAAAGTAGAGGATATAAAATTACAATTCAAAAATTAGATCCTTATTTTAATGTAGATCCAGGTACATTAAATCCTTATGAACATGGAGAATGTTTCGTAACTCAAGATGGAGCTGAAACGGATTTAGATTTAGGTCATTATGAGCGTTTTTTAGATCAACCTACTACTAAAGATAATAATGTTACTTCAGGTCTTATATATAAAACTGTCATTGATAATGAACGAAAAGGTTTTTATTTGGGAAAAACCGTACAAATTATTCCTCATATTACAAATGAAATTAAAAGACGTATTAAAATGTTGGGATCATCTAATAATTATGATATTATTATTACTGAAATAGGAGGGACTGTTGGAGATATAGAATGTCTACCTTATATTGAATCTGTTCGTCAATTAAAATGGGAATTAGGAGAATTAAATAGTTTGGTAATTCATTTAACTTTATTACCATATATATCAGCTACTGGAGAAATAAAAACAAAACCAACACAACATTCTGTTCGAAATTTAATGGAAAATGGGATTCAAGCAGATATTCTAGTTTGTAGAACAGAAAAACACATATCTAAAAATATTCGAAATAAATTAGCATTATTTTGTAATGTCAAACCAAAACATGTCATTGAATCTATTAATACAAAAGTTATATATGATCTTCCATATTTATTACATTTACAAAATTTTGATAAATCTGTTTTAGATCATTTAAATTTATCTACTTTTATATCTCCAAATTTGCATAAGTGGAAAATTTTTATAAAAAAATATAAAAATCCTAAATATGAAATTAAAATAGCATTGGTTGGAAAATATGTTTCTTTACATGATTCTTATAAATCAATCACTGAAGCATTAATTCATGCAGGTACAGAGAATGAAATTTATGTTAACATAAAATGGATTTATTCAGAACAAATAAAAGAAAATAATATAGAAGAATATTTTAATGGAATTTCTGGAATTTTAATTGCTCCTGGATTTGGCATTAGAGGGGTAGAGGGAAAAATACTTGCAGCAAAATATGCAAGAGAAAAAAAAATACCTTTTTTAGGGATATGTTTAGGTATGCAAATAGCGATAATAGAATTTGCTAGAAATGTATTAGAAATACGAAATGCGGAAAGTAATGAAACTAATCCATATACTTCTTATCCAGTTATTAGTTTAATGAAAGAACAAAAAAATATTACAAAAAAAGGTGGAACTATGCGCTTAGGAAATTGGAAATGTTCCTTAATAAAAGGATCTAAAATTTTTTCTATTTATGGAGGAAAAAAAGAAATTATTGAAAGACATCGTCATAGGTATGAATTTAATAATGAATATTTAGAAAATTTTTCTAATGCCGGAATGAAAATTGTAGGAATAAATCCTGATACAGGATTGGTAGAAGCTATAGAATTAGATAATCATATTTTTTTTTTAGGCGTTCAGTTTCATCCTGAATATAAAAGTACAGTTTCTAATCCTCATCCTTTGTTTAATTATTTTGTAAAAATTTCTAAAAATTATAAATCATTTGTTTATCATAGACAGAACTCTTCTTATGTATGAAGGATAAAAAATTAGACTATCAATCTACTATTGGTCTATTACTTATATTATTTATTTTAACAATTTTTACATATTTTAATGTATCTGAGGATAAAAAATATTTTTCAGAAAAAATTATTAGAAGGGACCCTATTTTTTTAAAAAAATCATTTTCTAAAACAAAAAAAAAAATAAATAATGATTTTCATTTAGAAAATGATGTTTTTAAACTTAAAATTTCTAGTTTAGGAGGATCAATTAACGAAGTTTTTTTAAAAAAATATAAAGCTTATGATCCTATTTATTTATCACATAATAAAAATCTTTATTTAATAAAAGATTCTAGTTTTTTATATAAGATGATTTTTTTTAAAAAAAAAGATTTCAAAAATAACCATAAGATTATAGATACCAGTTCACTATATTTTTATCCTTTTTTTTTAAAACAAAAAGGAAATAATAATAGAGTTCTTATAATAAGAGCTAAAAATCCTTATGGAAAAGGGTTTATAGAATATATATATACTATAAAGAAAAAAGATCAATATAATATTGATTTTTTTATTCGTACAGTAGGTTTTTCTTCTTATTTAATCGATAAGACTATTTTTATTGATTTAGAACAAAATATTTTTTCTTTAGAAAAAGATAGAAATTGGGAAAATACTTATACTCAAGTATACTACTCTTATAATAAAAATTATAAATCTAAAATAGATTATTTATCAGAAAAAAATTCAGAAGAAAAAAATATAAATAATTTGAATTGGCTTGCTCATAAACAACAATTTTTTACTTCTATTTTTTTGTCCAAAAATCCTTTGAAAAATATTTTTATTCGTTCTGAAAATTTTTCTTCTGGAAATTTTTTAAAAAAAATTCAATCAAGATTTTTTTTAAAAATAAAAAATAATGAAAATTTAAATCTTTCTTTTCAGTTATATTTTGGTCCATTAGATTTTTCTTTATTAAAAAAATATGAAAAAGAAATTGAAAATATTATTCCATTTGGTTGGGGTTTTTTAAAATGGATCAATAAATATTTTTTTTTAATTATTTTTCAATTTTTGGAAAAAACAAATTTAAATTATGGAGTTATTATTATTCTAATGACTATTGTTGTAAAGTTAATACTATCTCCAATAACTTATAAACAATATAAATTAAGTGCTATGATGAAATTAATTCGTCCCGAAATAGACGAATTAAATAATAAATTTAAAAATTCAGATCCATTAAAAAAACAAAGAGCAACGATGGAATTATATCGAAAAGCAGGAATAAATCCTATGTCTGGTTGTATTTCTACTTTATTTCAAATTCCTATTTTTTATTCATTATTCAAATTTTTTCCTACTCTCATTAATCTTAGAGGAAAATCTTTTTTTTGGGTAGAAGATCTTACCTCATATGATTCTATTTTTGAATTACCATTTTCTATTCCATTTTATGGGAATCATATAAGTTTACTTACTTTATTGTATTCATTAGCTCTTTTAATTTATACAAAATTAAGTAGTGATGGAAGAAATGATTATTCTAATAAAAATAGCATTCCAAATATGCATTTTATGTTATATTTGATGCCTATAATTATGTTATTTTTCATAAATAGTTATGCTTCTGGTCTTTCTCTTTATTATTTTACTTCCAATGTAATCAATATTGGTTTTATTTTTTTTATTAAAAAATTTATGTTAAATGAAGATAAAATTCATCAAAAAATTCAAGAAAATAAAAAAAAACCAATAAAACATAATTATTGGAATCGTAAAATAAAAGAAATGATTGAGAAAAATAAAATATAAATAATAATTTTAATTAAAAGATAAGTTTTATTTTTTTTTGAGAAAAAGAATATAATTTATTATTTTTTTTAAATTCTATAATCAAATTTCCTTTTTTAGTTATATTTCGTATAATTCCTTGAGTAATTTTTTTATGTTTATGATTATTATTAATAATATCAAAAAAAGATATCTTATCTTTCATATAAAGGTAATTTATGTAATAATTTCTTATAAATTTTTCTCCATAAGTCATAAAAAAAAGCCATTCTTTTTGAATAGAATAAATTAATTCATAAAAAAGTTGTTCTAATTGAAAATTTTTTTTAAGAATTTTTTTTAAAGAAGAAGCTTGAAATTTTTCATCAAATTTTATTTGATTTACATTCAATCCTATTCCAATAATAATTGTATATATTTTTTTATATAAAACATTATTTTCAATTAAAATACCTCCTATTTTTTTATTCAATAAAATGATATCATTAGGCCATTTAATCCAGATATTTTTATTATAAACAAATAATGTTTTATGAATAGCATTACTTATAATCAAATTTATAATATATCCTTTATCAATAGGAAAAATTATTGATTTTAAAAAAATACTAAAAGTCAAATTTTTTCCTTTTTCTGTATTCCAATGATTTTTACCTACTCCTTTTCCATTAATTTGATTAATAGACCAAACAATAGTCCAATTTTTAATATATTTTAATATATTTCTTTTTATATACTGATTAGTAGAATCTACTTTTTGTAAAAAAATTAAATATATTGGCCAAATAATTTTTTTCAAAATATTTTATATTGAAAAATTTAACTTCTTTAAAGTGAAAACCTTATTTTTGTTTTTTGAAATTAATTTAAAAAAAAATAATATAATAAAAATTCCGTTTTGTTATTAAATAAAATTATAGAAGGGATTAAAATGGTAAAAGGAAAAGATATTTCTATTTTAAACTTTAAAAATAGAAAAAATTTTGTTTGTGATTATTTTGTTATTTGTGATGGAAAATCTAAAAGTCAAGTTTATGCTATTTCTAGATCTATAGAAAAAATGACAATTGAAAAGTTGAAAGAAAAACCTTGGCATATAGAAGGATCAGAAAATGGAGAGTGGATATTAATAGATTATGTTTCTATTGTTGTACATATTTTTCAAAAAAAACTAAGATTATATTATAATTTAGAAAATATTTGGAATGAAAAATTATAATCATGCTTGATTTATATTTAGATAAATGAAGAAAATTTATGATAGATAAAAAAGTGAAAAGAAAAAATAACTTTTTTTGGATATATGCAGTTATATTAATTATATTTCTGGGAATATTTTTTTTTAAATCTTCTTTTTCTAATCCTAAAAAAATAGATCAAGATACCTTTTTTGAAATTCTCATGAAGGGGGAAATACAAAAAATTATAATTAAACATAGAGAAATTGTACATGTTTATTTAAAGAAAAAGTATTTATCTTCTAATAATCATAATATCAATCAATATGATATAAAAAATCAAAATAATCAAAAATTTATTATACACCCTTTACAATATGAATTTGAAATAGGAGATTTACAATTTTTTCAAAAAAAATTTGAAGAATACAAAAATAAATATAATCTAGATACAATTATTGATTTTAAAAATCAACAGGAATATACTATAACAAAATTTTTTTTTGATTATGGTATATTTCTGATATTGTTAATTATTTTTTGGATTTTTGTATTTAGAAAAATTGGTTCTTCTGGAGGTGGGCCAGGAAGTCAAATATTTAACATTGGAAAATCTAGAGCTAAATTGTTTGATGAAAATGATAATGTTAAAATAACATTTAAGGAAGTTGCTGGTTTAGAAGAAGCTAAGGAAGAAGTTCAAGAAATTGTAGAATTTTTAAAAAGTCCTCATAAATATACTAAACTAGGAGGAAAAATACCTAAAGGGGTACTATTAATAGGTCCACCTGGTACTGGAAAAACTTTATTAGCAAAAGCTGTAGCTGGTGAAGCAAAAGTTCCTTTTTTTTCCATTTCTGGTTCTGATTTTGTAGAAATGTTTGTTGGTGTAGGAGCTTCTAGAGTAAGAGATTTATTTGAAAAAGCAAAAGAAAAATCTCCTTGTATAATATTTATTGATGAAATTGATGCTATAGGAAGAGCAAGAGGAAAAAGTAATATAGCTGGATCTAATGATGAAAGAGAAAATACATTAAATCAATTGCTTACAGAAATGGATGGATTTGGAACACATACAAATGTCATTGTATTAGCTGCTACTAATAGATCTGATATTTTAGATAAAGCATTGCTTCGTCCTGGTCGTTTTGATAGAACTATATTAGTAGATCCTCCTGAATTAAATGAAAGAAAAGAAATATTTCGTGTACATCTTCAAAAACTTATATTATCTGATAAAGTAGACATCAATTTTTTAGCTAGGCAAACTCCAGGTTTTAGTGGAGCTGATATAGCAAATATTTGTAATGAATCTGCACTTATTGCAGCAAGAAAAAATAGATCTAAAATAGAAAATCAAGATTTTTTAGATGCTATAGATCGTATTATAGGTGGATTAGAAAAAAGAAATAAGATTATTAAACCTAATGAAAAAAAAAGAATTGCTTATCATGAAGCGGGCCATGCTGCAATAAGTTGGTTATTAGAACATGCTTCTCCATTAGTTAAAGTAACAATTGTTCCAAGAGGAAAATCTTTAGGATCTGCATGGTATCTTCCAGAGGAAAGACAATTAACAACTCCAGAACAAATGAAAGATGAAATATGTGCTTTACTTGCAGGTAGATCTGCAGAGGAAATTATTTTTAGTAATATTTCAACAGGTGCTTTAAATGATTTGGAAAAAGTCACTAAACAAGCTCAATCTATGGTAGCCATTTTTGGATTGAATGATAAAATTGGAAATATTTCTTATTATGATTCTACAGGACAAAATGAATTTTCTTTTTCTAAACCTTATAGTGAAAAAACTGCTCAAATTATAGATGAAGAAATATCAAAAATTATTACAGAACAATATAAAAGAGCAAAAAATATATTAAAAAATAATGAAAAAAAATTATCTATCCTTGCTAATGAATTATTAGAAAAAGAAGTGATTTTTAGAGAAGATTTAAAAAAAATATTTGGAGAAAGACCTTTTTCTGATGATATCGGAGATATGTTAACTACGGTTAGTCATTTTTAATGAAAATGAAACTAATGAAAAAAAAAAATGATTTTTTGATAAGATTTTTTACTGGATTTATTTATGTTTTTATGATTATTTTTTCAATTGAAAAAGGAGAAAAAATTTTTAGAATGGTAATGATGATATTATCTTTTTTTTGTTTATTTGAATTTTTAGTTATTTTAAAAACAAATACAACTTTAATAAAAATAAATTCATTCTTTTTTTTATTTTCAATATTTTTAGATTTTATTGTAGAAAAGGATATATTTTTATATATTATATGTTTTATTCCATATTCTATAATATTTTTTATTATTCAATTATTTTCTAAAGGGGATTCTCATAAAGAAAAAATAAAACAAATAAGTCATTTAACTTTTGGATTAGTATATGTTTTAATTCCATTTTTTTTAGCATCTTATATATATTCTAAATATGGAAAAGAATTGATTTTAGGTACATTTTTTCTTATATGGACAAATGATACTTTATCCTATTTGATAGGAATAAAATGGGGAAAAAGAAAAATAAATATATCTATATCTCCTAAAAAATCTATAGAAGGATTTATTGGAGGTTTATTTTTTTGTTTAATATTGGGAATATTATTATACAATATTTGGGAAAAAAAATATTGGTTTATTCTTTCTTTTATCATTCCTATTTTTTCTACTATTGGAGATCTTGTAGAATCTACTATTAAAAGATCTTACAATGTAAAAAATTCAGGTGTATATTTCCCTGGACATGGTGGTTTTTTAGATAGATTAGATAGTTTTATATTTGTCATACCAATTATAGCTACTATTGTTACTGGAATAGTATATTTTTTTTAAATAAAATAGATGATCCATAAAGAAGGATTTCCATTTTTAATATATTTATTAATATTAATATTGATAGGGTTTTTTATTTCTATTTTTATATTTTCTAGAGTTTTTAACTTATTTTTAATATTTTTTTTAATTATATTTTATACATTTTTCCTTTTCTTTTTCAGAAATCCAAAAAAAAAATTATCTAAAAAAAATTCTAAAAATGACAAAGAAGTCGTTTCTCCTTCTGATGGAAAAATATTAGAAATAAAAAAAATTTTTGAAAGTGAATTTTTACAAAAAAATTGTATATGTATATCTATATTTATGTCTCCATTTGATGTACATGTTAATAGATTTCCAGTATCTGGAAAAATAATCTATGTTAGATATCATCCAGGTAAATATTTTTTAGCATGGAATAAAAAATCATCGTTAAATAACGAACGAACAACTACGGTTATAGAAACGATCAATAAAAAACAAAAAATACTATTTAGACAAATAGCTGGATTTTTAGCTCGCCGTATTATTCTTTATGCTAAAGAAAATTCTTTAGCTAAAAAAGGAGAAGAATTTGGATTTATTAAATTTGGATCTAGAATAGATATTTATTTACCATTAGATTCTATTATTGTTATAAAAAAGGGGGAAAAAGTTATTGGTGGAGAAACTATAATTTCTATGATTCAATAAAAAAAAACAATAAGTAACTAATCCCACTAAGGGGATTAGTTTTTTTATTTGACTTCTTCATAATCTACATCTTGGACATTTTCATTTCCTTTATTATTATTTTTTTCTTCATTATTTTTTTTATTAGAATCATTTGAATGATTATTTTTTTTATTAGAAGAATAAAGTTCTTGTGAAGCATTAGTCCAAACTTCGTTTAATTTTTTCATACAAATATCAATAGATGAAAAATCTTTTTTACTGTGAGCCTGTCTTAATTTTTCTAAATAATTTTCTATATTTTTTTTATTATTTTCAGATAATTTATCTCCATAATCTTTTAACTGTTTTTCAGATTGAAAAATCTGATTATCTGCGGCATTTAATTTATCTATTTCTCCTTTTATTTTTTCGTCTTTTTTTGCATTTTCTTCCGCTTCTCTTTTCATTTTTTCAATTTCCTCTTGATTTAATCCTGAAGAAGTTTCAATTCGTATAGATTGTTCTTTTCCAGTCCCTTTATCTTTTGCAGAAACATTAAGTATTCCATTAGCATCAATATCAAAACTAACCTCAATTTGAGGAATTCCTCTAGGTGAAGGTGGAATATCAATGAGATCAAATCTTCCTATTTCTTTATTATCATTGAACATTGGTCTTTCTCCTTGTCCTACTCTTATAGTTACTGCAGATTGATTATCTGATGCTGTAGAAAAAATTTCTGATTTTTTAGTAGGAATAGTAGTATTAGATTCTATAAGTTTTGTAAAAACACCCCCCAAAGTTTCTATTCCTAAAGATAAAGGAGTTACATCAAGTAATAAAACATCTTGTACATCTCCTGTTAAAACTCCTCCTTGTATAGCAGCACCAATAGCTACAACTTCATCTGGATTTACTCCTTTAGATGGTGTTTTTTTAAAAAAATCTTCAACTTTTTCTTGTACTTTTGGAATTCGCGTAGAACCTCCTACTAAAATAACTTCGTCAATATCTTTAGTAGATAATCCTGCGGATTCTAATGCTTTGGAACATGGATTAATAGATCTAAATATTAAATTTTCACATAATTGTTCAAATTTAGATCGAGTTAATGTAAGAACCATATGTTTTGGACCTGATTCTGTAGCAGTTATATATGGTAAATTAATTTCCGTTTTAGTAGAAGAAGATAATTCTATTTTAGCTTTTTCAGAAGCTTCTTTTAAACGTTGTAAAGCCATAGGATCTTTTCTAAGATCTATTCCTTCTTTATATTTAAATTCATTGGATAAATAATCAATTAGAACTTGATCAAAATTATCTCCTCCTAAATGTGTATCTCCATTAGTAGAAAGAACTTCGAAAACTCCATCTCCTAATTCCAAAATGGAAACATCGAATGTTCCTCCACCTAAATCATATACTACTATTTTTTTATTTTGATTTTTTTTATCTAAACCATAAGCTAATGCTGCAGCTGTAGGCTCATTAATGATTCTTTCTACTTTCAATCCGGCTATTTCTCCTGCTTCTTTAGTAGCTTGTCTTTGTGCATCATTAAAATATGCTGGGACAGTAATAACTGCTCTATTTACTTTTTTTCCTAAATAATCTTCAGCAGTTTTTTTCATTTTTTGAAGAATCATAGCAGATATTTCTTGAGGTGCATATAGTCTATTTTCTATATCAACACGTGGTGTATTATTTCCACCTTTGACAATTTTATAAGGAATATGTTTTGATTCTTCTGTTACTTCAGAAAACATTCTACCCATAAAACGTTTAATTGAAAAAATAGTTTTTTGTGGATTTGTAACTGCTTGTCTTTTTGCAGGATCCCCAATTTTTCTTTCTCCATCTTCTATAAAAGCTACTATAGATGGAGTAGTTCTTTTACCTTCTGAATTAGGTATGACAACAGGATCATTTATTTCCATTACTGCAACACAAGAATTTGTTGTCCCTAAATCTATTCCTATAATTTTACTCATTTTTATTACTTTTTTTCATCCAGTCATTCAATAAACAGTTCAATCATTATGCCATAATAAAGTTCATAGAATGAATGACCATAATATCCTTTCAATATAAAAAAAAATAGAAATATTAGAATGACAAAAAGTCATTTATATTCAAATTTTATTTTAAAATATCTTATATTTCTTAATTAATTTAATTTTACTTAATTATGGATTTTTTAAGTTTTAAAACTATTAATAAAAATGATTCAAAAAATTGGATTATCATGGATGCAAAAGATCAATATTTAGGTAGATTTTCTACTCAGGTTGCTTTAAAAATAAGAGGGAAACATAAAACTAATTTTTCTCCAAATTTAGATTGTGGAGATTATGTGATTGTGATAAATTCTAAAAAAATTAAACTTACAGGAAAAAAATGGATTAATAAAAAATATATTCGTTATACTGGATATCCAGGAGGAAAAAAAATAATCATTGCTAAAGATCTTTTTATTAAAGATTCAAAAAAAATAATATATAAAGCTGTTAAAGGAATGCTTCCTAAAAATCGTTTAGGGAATAAAATTATCAAAAATCTTCATATTTATCCAGGTTCTGAACATAAACATCAAGCACAAAAACCAATTCAATTAAAAAATTAACAAAAAATGATCCATTCTATAGGAAGAAGAAAATGTTCTCTTGCACGTATTTATTTAAAACCTGGAAATAAAATTATTACGATTAATTCTAAAAAATTAGAAAAATATTTTCCAAAGAATATCCATGGAAAAATTTTATATCCTTTTCAGTTAATCAATAATAATAAATTTGATATACAAATAAAAGTTTGTGGAGGAGGATTTAATGGTCAAGCAGAAGCTATTTGTTTAGCTATATCTAGAGCTCTTTGTAAATTGGACCAAAAAAATAGAAAAATATTGAAATTTAATGGATTGTTAACTAGGGATTCTAGAAAAGTAGAAAGAAAAAAATTTGGTCAAAAAAAAGCAAGAAAGAAGTTTCAATTTTCAAAACGTTAGATAATTGATTCAAAATAAAATACAAAAAATGAAAGCTAATACTCAAGATTTATTAAAAGCAGGTGTACATTTTGGGCATATTTCTCGTAAATGGAATCCAAAAATGCGTCCTTATATTTTCATGAAAAAAGGAGGATTTCATATTATAGATTTATCAAAAACGGTAATTAAACTAGATCAAGCCTGTCAAGAATTAAAAAAAATTGTAACCTTGGGTAAAAAAATTTTATTAGTAGGAACAAAAGCTCAGGCTAAAGAAAAGGTTTTTTTTTATGCAAAAAGTGTAAATATGCCTTGTGTAACGGAAAGATGGTTAGGTGGATTTTTAACAAATTTTACTACTATTCGAAAATCAGTAAAAAAAATGAATAGTATAGAAAAAATGAAAAAAAATGGAACTTTCGATACTTTATCTAAAAAAGAACGATTATTAATAAATAGATTATATGCAAAATTATACAGAAATTTAGGAAGTATTTCTTTTATGAATCATCTTCCAGGTGGTATTTTTTTAATAGATCCATTGAAAGAAAAAATAGCTTTATCAGAATCTATAAAATTAAATATTCCTATTTTTGCTATGGTAGATACAAATACAGATCCAAATGGGATAGATTATCCTATACCATCCAATGATGATTCTTCTAAATCTATTGATATGATTTTACAATTTATTACAAAATCAATTCAACAAGGTCTTTTATTATTAAAAAACAATGAACGTGAAGAAAAAGAATTTATAAACGAAAAATTATGAAAATTTCAATTTTTCAAATTTATAAATTAAGAAAAATTACTGGTATTGGAATAATGGATTGCAAGATTGCTTTAACCAAAACAAATGGAAATTTTGAAAAAGCTATCGATTTTTTAAGAAAAAAAGGAGAAAAAATAGCTATAAATCGTTCTTCTTTGAAAGTTAAAGAAGGTGCAGTTATATCTTTTATAAATGTAGATCAAACATCTGGTACTATTATTGGTTTAAGTTGTGAAACCGATTTTCTTTCCAGAAGTTCGGATTTTTTAAATTTTTTATCCAAATTATCTGAAAAATCATTTTTATACAATACAAAAGAAGATTTTTTATCTAGTTTAGATCATGGACAAAGTATTCGAGAAATGATTTTTGAAAAAATCAGTGTTTTTAATGAAAAATTAGAATTAAAGATATTTGAAAAAATAAATTCCCCATTTGTGATAAATTATACGCATAATAATAAAATAGCGTCTTTAGTTGGATTTTCTTCTGAAATTCAAAAATCAATTGCAAAAAATATTGCTATGCATATTACAGCTATGAATCCAATAGCTATAGATAAAAAAGAAATCCCAGAAAATTTAATGCAAAAAGAATTAGAAATTATTCGATTTCAGATAGAAAAAGAAAAACAACCAGATCAAATAAAGAAAAAAATAATTTTGGGAAAAATAAAAAAATTTATAATGGATAATACTTTATTGAATCAAAGATATATAAAAGATAACAAGATAACTATTCAAGAATATATGAATAGATCATTTTCGAAAAATATAAAAATAAATTCTTATAAAAGAATAAGTATTTCCTAAATGAAAAAATTGATATTGATAATTTTAGATGGATGGGGGTTAGCTTCTTCTGAAAAATATTATCGATCTGCTATTCATATGGCTAAAACCCCATTTATAGATTATTGTTATAAACATTATCCATTTAGTCAATTACAAGCATCTGGTTTATCTGTAGGATTACCAGAAGGACAAATGGGAAATTCAGAAGTAGGTCATATAAATTTAGGATCTGGTAGAAAAGTAATTCAAAGTTTAGAAGAAATAAATAATTCTATTCAAAATAAACTTTTTCAAAAAAAAGTAAATTCTATTTTTGATTATGTTTTGGATACTAAAAAAAGAATTCATTTTATTGGTTTATTATCAGATGGAGGAGTACATTCGCATATAAATCATCTTTTTTATTTGCTTAAAATAGTTCATCAAAAAAGGATCAAGAATGTTTTTGTACATGCATTTACAGATGGACGTGATACTTCTCCTAAAAAAGGAATTTTTTATTTAAAAAATCTTTTATCTTTTATGAAAAAAAATATTGGAAAATTATCTTCTGTTATTGGAAGATATTATTCAATGGATCGAGATAAAAGATGGGAAAGGACTAAAATAGCATATGATGCTATCGTTCATTCAAAAGGATATTATTGTAAATACGATAATATATTGAGATATATAGAAGATTCTTATAATAAAGGAATTACTGATGAATTTTTAAAACCTATAATAAGTATTGATAATTTTGGAAATCCTATTTCTAAAATAAAAAAAGAAGATGTAGTTTTTTGTTTTAATTTCCGTTCAGATCGATCAAGGCAATTAACAGAATTTTTAACAAATAATCTTGAAAAAAATTCGAAGAGTAATTCTCTATTTAAAATAGATGAATTAAATTTATATTATATAACTATGACTTGTTATAATCCTGAATATAAAAATGTTTATGTTCTTTTCAAGAAAAAAAATTTATCAAATACTTTAGGAGAAATATTAGAAAAAGAAGGGAAGAAACAAATTCGTATATCTGAAACCGAAAAATATCCACATGTTACTTTTTTTTTCTCAGGAGGACGTGAAATTCCATTTTTTGGAGAAACTCGTATTTTATGTAAATCTCCTAAAGTTAGTACTTATGACTTAAAACCTGAAATGAATGCAAAACAAATTGTAAATAAAATTATTCCTGAATTAAAAAGAAAAGAGGTTGATTTTATTTGTTTAAACTTTGCAAATCCAGATATGGTAGGTCATACTGGAAAAATGAAAGAAACAATAAAAGCATGTGAATTTGTTGATTATTGTACAAAAATTTGTTCCGAAGAAGCTATCAAAAATTCATATACAGTTATTATAGTTGGAGATCATGGAAATGCAGATTATATGATTAATTCTGATGGAAGTCCAAATACTTCTCATTCTAATTCTTTTGTTCCTTTTATTCTTTTAGATCAAATGTTTAAAAATAATAAAAATATTCTTTTAAAAAAAATTGCATCTTTATCAGATGTTACTCCTACTATTCTTCAATTAATGAATTTACCGAAACCTAATATGATGAACGGAATATCTATAATAAAAAAGATAATTAAATAGATAGATATATATATGGTTAAAACAATTGAAGAAATCATTCTTATAAAGAAAAGTGCTTTTTTAGCATCAAAAACATTAGGAATGTTGACAAAAAAAGTAAAACCAGGTATAAATACTCTTTATTTAGATAAACTTGCTGAAACTTTTATTCGTGATCATGGAGGGACTCCTGCTTTTTTAGGATTATATGATTTTCCAAATACTTTATGTGTTTCTCCAAATTACCAAGTTGTACATGGAGTTCCTAATCAAAATCCTTTATATGAAGGAGACATTTTATCTATAGATTGTGGTGTATATATGAATGGATTTTATGGCGAACATGCTTATACTTTTGAAGTTGGAAATGTTTCAAATAATATAAAAAAATTTCTTAATTGTTCCAAAAAATCTCTTTATATTGGATTATCTAAATGTAAAAAAGGGAATTATGTTGGAGATATAGGATATTCTATACAATCTTGTATTGAAAATGATGGATATAGTGTAGTAAAAAATCTTGTAGGTCATGGATTAGGAAAAAAAATGCATGAAAATCCTCAAATACCTAATTTTGGAAAAAAAGGGAAAGGTTTAAAATTAAAGGAAGGTTTTGTTCTTTCTATAGAACCAATGGTTAATAAAGGAAATCCTGAAATTATTTTTCATAAAGATGGTTGGACTATTACAACTTTAGATAGAGATCTTTCTGCTCATTTTGAACATAATGTAGCTATTGTTGATGGACTGCCTTGTTTACTTTCTACTTACCGTTATATTTATAATGAACTTAATATTCATTCTTTAGAAGAAGTACCCTTTCAAAATGAAAAAATTTATATTGATAATTTTTAATTAAATTTTTGAATTTTAATTGTAATTTGTTATTAATTAATATAATTTGTTTCCTTTGTATATTCTCAAAAAAATTGAAATAAAACATGCCTACTATACAACAATTAATTAGAAAGGGAAGATCATCTATTTTAAAAAAAAGAAAATCTGTTGCATTAGGATTTTGTCCTCAAAAAAGAGGTGTTTGTACACGTGTTTATACAACTACTCCAAAAAAACCTAATTCTGCTATGCGAAAAGTTGCTCGTGTTCGTTTTACAAATGGTAAAGAAGTTATTTGTTACATAACTGGAGAAGGTCATAATCTTCAAGAACATTCTATAGTATTAGTCAAAGGAGGTAGAGTAAAGGATTTACCAGGAGTAAAATATAAAATAGTCCGAGGAGCTCGTGATACAGCTGGTGTAAATGGAAGAAAAAAGAGCAGAAGTAAGTATGGAGCTAAAATTTCTAAAAAAGAAAAATAATTTCTATCTAAAATGAGAAAAATAAAGAAAAAAAGAAAAATATATTTTCCTGATCCAAAATTTAATGATCCTCTAGTATCTCGTTTTATTAATCATTTAATGAAAAATGGAAAAAAAAATCTAGCATATAAAATATTTTATGATGCTATGAAAAAAATAGAAAAAGTTAAAGAAAAAGAAGAAAAATCAGCATTAGAAATATGGAAAAATGGATTAAAAAATGTAATGCCTCATGTAGAGGTAAAAAGTCGTCGTATGGGAGGATCTAATATTCAAATTCCTATTCCTATTTCTTCCAATAGTAAAATAACAAAAGCTATGAAATTACTTATATCTTGTGCATCTATTAGAAATGAAAAAAAAATGTCAAGTAAGTTAGCTTTTGAAATATTAGATGCACATAAAGAACAAGGAGAAGCCGTGAAAAGAAAAGAAAATATCCATAAAATGGCCGAAGCTAATAAAGCTTTTTCTCATTTTAGATTTTAGAAAAATGGAAAGGAACTTAAAATATACAAGGAATATAGGAATTGCGGCACATATTGACGCAGGTAAAACTACAACTACAGAAAGAATTTTATTTTATACTGGAATAAATCATAAAATTGGTGAGGTCCATGATGGTGCTGCAACAATGGATTGGATGTTACAAGAACAAGAACGTGGAATTACTATTACTTCTGCAGCTACATTTTGTGAATGGATATACAAAAATAAAAAATATCAAATTAATATTATTGATACTCCTGGTCATGTTGATTTCACTGTAGAAGTAGAAAGGTCATTGAGAATATTAGATGGAATGGTGGTTTTATTTAGTGCAGTAGATGGTGTAGAGCCTCAATCAGAAACAATATGGAGGCAAGCAGATAAATACAATATTCCTAGAATAGCTTTTGTAAATAAAATGGATCGTCAAGGATCAGATTTTTTTAATGTTTGTTTACAAATGAAAAAAATGTTGGGAGCTAATTCTATTCCATTACAAATTCCTATTGGAGATGGAGATAATTTTATTGGAGTTGTAGATTTAATATCTAATAAAGCTATTATATGGGATGAAAATAATTATGGTATTACCTATCAAGAAGGGCCTATTCCATTTAAAATGAAGAATATTGTAAAAAAATATCAAAATAAGATTATTGAATCTTTATCGGAGTATGATGATGTGATTATGGAAAAATTTTTGTATAATTCTTCTTCTATTTCTGAAGAAGAAATTATAACTTCTTTGCAAAAGAATACAATAAATATGAGGATAATTCCTGTATTTTGCGGTTCTTCTTTTAAGAATAAAGGAGTACAAGCAATGTTAGATGGAGTATGTCGTTACCTTCCTTCTCCTCTTGAAGTTAAAGATATTGTAGGAGTTAATCCTATTAATCAAAAAATAGAAACGAGAAAAGCTAGTGAAAAAGAACCTTTTTCAGCTTTAGCGTTTAAAATATCTAGTGATCCATTTGTAGGGCGTTTAGCTTTTTTTAGAGTATATTCTGGGAGAGTTCATGCTGGATCATATAGTTTGAATACAAGATCTGGAAATAAAGAGCGTATTTCTAGAATATATCAAATGCATGCTAATAAACAAAATCCTATTTGTAGGATTGGCGCAGGAGATATTGCTGCTATAGTAGGATTTAAAGATATTAAAACAGGGGATACTTTATGTGATGAAAAATTTCCAATTCTTTTAGAGAGTATATCTTTTCCAGATCCAGTTATTGGTATAGCTATTGAACCTAAACTTAAGTCAGATATAGATAAAATGAGTTTAGCACTATCTAAATTAATGGAAGAAGATCCGACTTTTCAAGTACGTACGGATAATTATACTGGACAAACTATTATTTCTGGGATGGGGGAATTACATTTAGAAATTCTTGTAGACCGTATGAAAAGAGAATTTAAAGTAGAAGTTAATCAGGGAAAACCACAAGTAGAATATAAGGAAGCTTTAACAGATTTAGTAGAACATAGAGAAATTTATAAAAAACAAACAGGAGGTAGAGGAAAATATGCAGATATATTATTTCGAGTAGAGCCAGGACCCTTAGGTACATCTGGATTAGAATTTATTAATAAAATAAAAGGTGGAAATATACCTAAAGAATATATTCCTTCTATAGAAAAAGGATGTAAAGAAATGATGAAAAATGGTCCTTTATCAGGATATGAAATTGACAGTGCAAAAGTTACAGTATTAGATGGATCTTATCATTCTGTAGATTCGGATCAGTTATCTTTTGAAATAGCGGGAAAACTTGGTTTTAAAGAAGCCGTAAAAAAATCTAATCCTGTTTTATTAGAACCGATTATGAAGTTAGAAGTAATAATTCCAGAAGAAAATATGGGGGATATTATAGGAGATTTAAATCGAAGAAGAGGAATGATTCGAAATATGGATAATCGAAAAAATATAAAAGTGATTCAAGCATTAGTCCCTTTATCTGAAATGTTTGGATATGTTACTATATTACGTACGCTTTCTTCTGGAAGGGGAAATTCAGTTATGGAATTTTCTCATTATGATATAGTGCCAAAAAATATTATGGATAACATTATTATGGGAAATTATTATGTAACTAATCAAGAAAAAAAACAATAAAAAATAAATAATATTGATAATATGGGTCATAATATAAAAATTAAATTAAAGTCTTACGATTATAATTTATTAGATAAGTCTGCTGAAAGAATTGTAAGCTCTGTACTACCAACAGGAGTTGTTTTGAATGGGCCAGTCCCATTACCTACTGAAAAAAAAATATTTACAGTTTTACGTTCTCCCCATGTAAATAAAAAGTCTAGAGAACAATTTCTTCTTCCAACTCATAAAAGACTTTTACAAATTCATAATGCATCGTCTAAAACAGTAGATGCTTTGATGAAATTAGAATTACCAAGTGGAGTTGAAGCTGAAATTAAAGTATAAATATATAAAATGAATGGGTTAATAGGGATCCATCTTGGTATGAGTAGTTTTTTTTCCCGAGATGGAAAAAATATTCCATGTACTATTATAAAAATTGGTCCATGTTATATAGTACAGATAAAAACTATAAAACAAGATGGTTATTCATCTATTCAATTAGGAATAGAAGATAAAAAGAAAAAACATACGACTAATTCTTTAAAAGGACATTTTAAAAAAGCGGGACTTACTCCAAAAAAAAAACTTATAGAAATTAGAGATATTTCTTTGATAGATAAAAAATCTTTTAAATTAGGTAGTAAAATAAATCCAGATTTCCTTATAGAAGGAGAATTAGTAGACGTAAAAGGAATTTCTAAAGGTAAAGGATTTCAAGGTGTAGTAAAAAGACATAAATTTTCAGGAGTTGGAGAAAGAACTCATGGTCAACATAATCGTTTAAGATCACCTGGATCTGTTGGAGCAGGATCTGATCCATCACGTATTTTTAAAGGAAAAAAAATGGCTGGAAGAATGGGGGGTGAAAATGTAACTATTCAAAATTTGAAAATATTAAAAATAGATATATCTCAAAATATTTTAATATTAAAGGGGGCTGTTCCAGGAAATAAAAATTCATATTTAATGATTAAGAAAAAAAAATGGAATTAAAAATTTTGGATATTCAAGGAAATTATACAGATCGAAAAATTGAATTTAATGAAAATTTTTTTGGTAAAAAATCTTATGATCATTCTATTTATTTGGAAATAAAAAGATATTTATCTGCACAGCGTCAAGGAACACATAAATCTAAAGAAAGAGGAGATTTATCTGGAAGTACTAGAAAATTACATAGGCAAAAAGGAACTGGTGGATCTAGAAAAGGTGATATTAAAAATCCTTTATTTAGAGGAGGTGGAAGAATTTTTGGACCACGTCCTAGACATTATTTTGAAAAAATAAATAAATTAACAAAGAATTTAGTAAAAAAAACAATTATAGGATATAAACTAAAGGAAAATAAAGTAAAAATTATAGAAGATTTTCAATTAAAAATTCCAAAAACTAAATTTATATTGAAAATATTGAAATTTTTAAAATTAGAAGATAAAAACTCATTAATGATAATTGGAAAACCAAATAAAAATTTATATTTATCATCTAGAAATTTAAAAAATTTTAAATTATTAAATATCAATGAATTAAATAGTTATTCTTTATTAAATTCTTTATATATTATTTTGTCCGAAAATTCAATGGAAAAAATTTATGAAATATTGAATAATTAGTTATATATGATTTTAATAAAACCTGTTATTACGGATAAATCTTCTATGAATGAAGAACAAATTTGTTATACTTTTTTTGTATGTATAAAAAGTAATAAAAATCAAATTAAAAAAGAAATAAATAAAGTATTTGGTGTTACTACAAAAAAAATTCGAACTATAATTTATCCTAGAAAAGATAAATCTAAATATACTAAAAAAGGATTTCTATATGGAAAAACAATTAGATTTAAAAAAGCTATTATTCAATTAAAAGAAAATCAAAAAATTGATTTTATTAATCAAAAAAAAATCTAAATGTCAGTTAAAAAAATAAAACCTACAACACCTAGTCAACGGTTTAAAATTATCAATAATTTTGATGAAATTACAAATTTTAATCCAGAAAAGTCTTTGACGAAAGGAAAATGTAAATCTGGAGGTAGAAATAATTTTGGAAGAATGACTATGCGTTATGTTGGAGGGGGACATAAAAAAAAATATAGAATTATTGATTTTAAAAGAAGAAAATTTGGAATATCTGCTATTATAAAATCTATAGAATATGACCCAAATCGATCTTCTTTTATTTCTCTTTTACATTATAAAGATGGAGAAAAAAGTTATATTATAGCTATAAATGGATTTAAAATAGGACAACAAGTGATATCTGGAAAAGAAGTTCCTTTTAATATAGGTAATTCTACTTTTTTAAGTGAAATTCCATTAGGAACAAATATTTCTTGTATAGAATTAATTCCTGGACAAGGTGCTAAAATAGCTAGAAGTGCAGGATCTTATGCTCAATTATTTGCAAAAGAAGGAAAGTATGCAACTATAAAATTTCCTTCTGGAGAATTAAGAATCGTCATGGTTTCTTGTATGGCTACTATCGGTATAGTTTCCAATTTAGATCATCAGTTAGAAATATATGGAAAAGCTGGTAAAAAACGCCATCTTGGAAGAAGACCTAGAACTAGAGGAGTAGCTATGAATCCAGTAGATCATCCAATGGGAGGAGGAGAAGGTAAAGCTTCTGGTGGAATACCTAGAAGTAGAAAAGGATTACCTTCTAAAGGATTTAGAACACGTAATAAAAATAAATATTCAAATAAATATATTTTACAAAGAAGAAAAAAATAAATTTTTTATATTATGGCAAGATCATTAAAGAAAGGACCATTTGTTTCTCAACAATTGTATAAAAAAGTTTTGAAAAATATTAAACTTGAAAAAAAATCTATCATTAAAACATGGTCCAGACCATCTACAATTCTTCCAGATTTTGTAGGACAAACTTTTGCGGTTCATAATGGAAGACAATTTATTAATGTGTATATTACAGAAAATATGATTGGTCATAAATTAGGTGAATTTTCTCCTACTCGTACTTTTAGAGGCCATTCCGGTTCTAAAAATAGATTAAAGGTAAAAAATTAGAATTTTCTTAAAAAAAATGAATTTTAAAGAACAAACTATTGTTTCAGGATCTTTAAATAGAATTCGTAGTTCTCCAAGAAAAATAAGATTAGTAGTTGATATTATTCGAAATAAAGAAATTAAAAATGCTTTGGATATACTAAAATATAGTAAAAAACATAGAATTTCTATTTCATTAAGAAAATTGCTTATTTCTATATTATCCAATTATAAGAAAAAATATATGGAAGATGATATTGATGAAAAATCTTTATATATAAAGGAAATTAGAGTTGATCAAGGAAAAACTTTAAAAAGATTACGTCCTGTACCTCAAGGTAGAGGTCATAGAATTAGAAAAAGATCAAGTAATGTAGTAGTTACTTTAGGAAAAATAAAATAAATGTAATGTAAAATATATATGGGACAAAAAACAAATCCAATTGTTAATCGATTGGGGATTGTTATGGGATGGCAATCTAGTTGGTGTAATAATTATAAGGATAGAATACAAGAGGATTTTAAAGTTAGAAGGTATATAGAAGCTCGTTTACTTAAAGGAATTGTTTCTCGAGTTTTTATAGATAGAACTTTGAAATTTATAACGATAACTATTAGAACTTCGAGACCAGCTCTTGTTATAGGAAAAAGAGGGGAAGAAGTGGATACTATTAGAAAAGAATTAAGAAAATTGACTAAAAAAGAAGTTCAAATTAATATATCTGAAGTAAGAAGACCAGAATTAGATGCACCTCTAGTAGCTAAAGGATTAGTTAGACAATTGGAAAATAGAATATCTTATAAAAAAGTAATTAAATTATCTATTATCTCAGCTATGAGAATGAATGCTCAAGGTATAAAAATTCAGATTTCTGGAAGATTGAATGGATCTGATATGGCTAGACGAGAATCTTATAAAGAAGGGAGAATTTCTCTTGGAACTTTTCGGGCAGATGTAGATTATCATATGGCAGTAGCTCATACAGTTTATGGAAGCATCGGGGTAAAAGTTTGGATTATGAAAGGAGAAATATATGGAAAAAAAGAATTATCTCCATTATTTGGATTACAACAAAAAAAATCACGTTTTTATAATAATAAATTTTCTTCTTTTAATAGAAATAAAAAAGTATAATTTTATGATTTTATTATATAATTAATTTGATTATATAGTTATTATTTTTATTTATGTTACAACCAAAAAAAACAAAATATAAAAAAAATCAAAAAGGAAGAATACGTGGTAATGCTTCAAAAGGGCTTATTCTTTCAAGAGGATTATATGGAATAAAAGCAATGGAAGGTGCGTGGATTACATCTAGACAATTAGAAGCTGCTCGTGTAGCGGCTACTAGATATATGAAAAGAGAGGGAAGATTGTGGATAAATATTTTTCCAGATAAACCAATAACAAAAAAACCACAAGAAGTTCGTATGGGAAAAGGAAAAGGTCCTGTAGAATTTTGGGTATCTGTTGTTAAGCCTGGAAGAATATTATTTGAAATAGATGGTGTAGAAATGATAATTGCTAAGGAAGCATTAAGATTAGCTTCTCAAAAATTTCCTATAAAAATGAAATTTATTTTTTCAAAAGAATTTGTAGAATGAAAAAATATTCGGAAATTCAAATTTTATCTGTTAATGATATTCAAACGAATATAAAAATTCAAAAAAAAAATTATCAAAAAATGAAATTTGATCAAGTTTTAAATTTAAAAAAAAATTTTGTAAAAATTAGAATTTTGAGAAGATATATTGCTAAATTAAAAACTGAATTAAATAAAAAAATAAATGATAATAAATCAGGAAAGTAAGAATGTTTCTATTCTTAGAAATAACAGAAAAAAAAGAATGGGAATAGTAATTAGTAATAAAATGAATAAAACCATTATTGTTTCTGAAACCAAAAAAGTAAAACATAAATATTACGGAAAAAGTATTCTAAAAAAGAAAAAATATATGGTTCATGATGAAGAAAATATATCCAAAAGTGGAGATAAAGTAAAGATTATGGAAATAAGACCTATTAGTAAAAATAAATGTTGGAGATTAATTTCAGTTTTAGGAAAAAACGGATAATATGTTACAACAAGAATCTAGATGTAGAGTTTCGGATAATTCAGGAGCAAAAGAAGCTTTAATTATTCGTGTTTTAGGAGGGTCTAAAAAAAAATATGCTTTTTTAGGTGATTCGATAGTTGTTACAATCAAATCTGCTATTTCTAGCGGAGGTATAATAAAAAAAGGACAAATTTCTAAAGCAATAATAATTAGAACAAAAAAAAGAACGAGAAGAAAAGATGGATCTTATATAAGTTTTGATGATAATGCTTGTGTTTTGATTAATCCTTCTGGAGAGATGATGGGAACTCGAGTTTTTGGACCAGTAGCAAGAGAGTTAAGAGATTTGGAATATATGAAAATTATTTCTTTAGCTCAAGAAGTTTTATAAAATTATAAAATTTTATTTATTTAAATATGATAAAAAAAGGAGATAAAATTTCTATTTTATCAGGAAATTATAAAGGATTGAAAGGAGTAATTTCAAAAGTTTTTCCTAAAAAGAAAAAAGTGATTGTATTTGGAATAAATATGATGAAAAAACATATTAAACCTAATGCAAAAAACCCTAAAGGAGGAATTATAAAAAAGGAAGCTCCTATACATATATCTAATTTAAAAAAAGAAGAAAAAAAGAAAATAGATGATACCTTATCAGTCTAGATTAAAAAAATTATATAAAGAAAAAATAGTCCAAAATTTAATAAAAAAATTTGATTATAGTTCAATTATGGAAGTTCCTAGACTTAATAAAATAATTGTACATCAAGGGGTTGGGAAATCTACATTAGATAAAAAACTTATAGATTTTTCTATGAATGAAATAACATCTATTGTAGGACAAAAAGCTATTTTTTGTTATTCAAAACATGATGAATCTGGATTTAAGTTAAGAAAAGGAATGCCTATAGGAGTAAAAGTAACCTTACGAAGGATAAAAATGTATGAATTTTTGGAAAGACTGATTTCAGTTGCTTTACCTAGAGTAAGAGATTTTAATGGAGTAAAAAAAACTAGTTTTGATGGATTTGGAAATTATAATATGGGTATTACGGAACAAGTAATTTATCCAGAAATTAATATTGATAAAATTAAAAAAAATATGGGGATGAATATTACATTCGTGACTTCTGCAAAAAGTAATTTAGAAGCTAAATCCCTTTTATTTTATTTTGGAATACCATTTAAAAAATGATAAATAAATGGCTAAAGAATCTGTAAAAGCAAGACAAATAAAAAGAGAAAAAATCGTATTGAAATATGCAAAAAAAAGAGAAAGTTTGAAAAAATCTAAAAGTTATGAATTATTGCAACAACTACCTAGAAATGCATCTCCAGTACGTTTACGGAATAGATGTACAATAAGTGGAAGAAGTAGAGGATATATGAGACTATTCGGTATATCTCGTATTGTTTTCAGAAATATGGTTTCTCAAGGTCTTATTCCTGGAGTGAAAAAAGCAAGTTGGTAATTGATATAATAAAAAAATAAAATATGAATACCGATCCTATTGCAGATTTTTTAACGAGAATTAGAAATGCTTGTTTTGCAAAACATAAATTATTGAAAATTCCCTCTTCTAAATTAAAAAAAGAGCTTTCTAAAGTTTTATTAGAAAATGGTTATATTTTGGATTATAAATTGGAAAAAAATAATAAAGAAATAATTAAAATTGCTTTAAAATATTTTAAAAAAAATTCCGTAATTCAACGATTAATTAGAATAAGTAAACCAGGATTAAGGAAATATACTAAATATAAAAATATACCTCGTGTTTTAAATGGATTAGGAATTGCAATTATTTCTACTTCTTATGGTATAATAACAGATAAACAGGCAAGAAAAAAAAGATTAGGAGGTGAAATTTTGTGTTATGTTTATTAAAAATTTTTTTTATTATGTCTAGAATTGGAAAAATTCCTATATCTATACCTAAGGATGTATCTGTAAATATTATTGATAATAAAATAATTATAAAAGGAAAATTAGGAATTTTAAGCCAAACATTTTCCGAAAAAATAAAAATTATTTTTAAAAATGATCAATTATTTTTAAGTAGAATACAAGAAGATAAAAAAACTAAATCTTTACATGGATTGTATCGTGTATTAATTGATAATATGGTAAAAGGAGTTACTAATGGATTTCAAAAGGAATTGGAACTAGTTGGAATTGGATATCGAGTATCTTATTATGAAGAAAAAATATTAGAATTTAATTTAGGTTTTTCTCATAAAATTATGATGAAAATTCCTAAAGAAATTTATGTAGAAATAAAAATAAAGAAAGGTAAAAATCCAATTCTTACATTAAAATCTTATGATAAACAACTTTTAGGTATGATAGCTTCTAAAATTCGTTCATTAAGAGTCCCAGAACCATATAAGGGAAAAGGAATAAAATATTTAAAGGAATTTATTCGTAAAAAAACTGGAAAATCTGCTTAAATATTATTATTTTATGAAGAAAAATAAAAGAATATTAAAAAAAGTTTTAGGAACTAAAAAAAAACCTAGAATTACTGTTTTTAGAAGTAATCGAGCTATTTATGCACAAATAATTGATGATTTATCTGGTAAAACTTTAGTATCTTCTTCTTCTAGAGAAAAAATATTTAGAAATAATAATATGAAAATAAAGAAAACAAAAATAAAATTATCTAATGAAGTTGGAAAATTATTAGGAGAACGAGCAAGTTTATTAAAAATAAAAAAGGTTATTTTTGATAGAGGAAGGTATTTATATCATGGTAGGATAAAATCCTTAGCAGAAGGAGTAAGAGAAATGGGTTTAGATTTTTAAGTAAACTATGGTAATTTTTTTAGAAAAAAAAGGAAAACATACAGGATTAGAACTAAAAGAAAGATTAGTTGGAGTTACAAGAGTATGTAAAGTTACTAAAGGAAGGAGATATTTTAGTTTTAGTGCTATTGTTATTAAAGGAAATGAAAATGGAATGGTAGGATATGGATTTGGAAAATCTAAGGAAGCTTCTGATGCTATTCGTAAAGCTGGAGAACAGGCAAAACGTAATTTATGTAAAGTATGTATTTATAATGGAACTATACCACATGAACAAGAAGCTAGGTATGGTGGAGCTCATATCCTCATTAAGCCAGCATCTGAAGGAACTGGAATTATAGCAGGTGGACCTTTAAGAGCTGTACTTGAAACTGTAGGATTAAAAGATGTTTTATCAAAATCTAAAGGATCATCCAACCCCCATAATATAATTAAAGCGACAATTAAAGCTTTAAAATATATGAGAGATGTTCAGATAATTTCTAGAGAAAGGGGAATTTCTATTGAAAGAGTATATAATGGAATGGAAGAGGTTTTAAAGTAAAAAAGTAAATAAAAAATATAAATAAATTTTATGATGGAGTTAAATTTTTTGATTCCAAGAAAAGGATCTAAAAAAAAAAAATTAAGATTAGGTAGAGGACAAGGTTCTGGAAAAGGGGGAACTTGTGGAAGAGGACATAAAGGATCAAAATCTCGTTCTGGATATTCTAAAAAATTGGGATTTGAAGGTGGACAAATGCCTATTCAAAGAAGAATTCCAAAATTTGGATTTAAAAATCATAATAGAAAAAAATATTTTATAATTAATTTAGATACTTTACAAGAATTAGTAGATAAGGGAAAAATATCTAATATTATTAATCAACAAACGTTATTGAATAATCGTTTAGTAAAGAAGAAAAATGGATTAATAAAAGTTTTAGCAGGAAGAAAAATATTAAAAATTCCGTTAAAAATTACTGCATCTAAATTTAGTAAAAAAGCTGTTTTTTATATAAAAAAAGCAGGTGGAGAGGCCTTTTCCGTTTCCGTATGAAATATATAGATTGGATTTCATGAATAATTTTTTAATTACATTTTATAATATTTGGAATGCAAAGGAATTACGGAAAAAAATAATAATAACTTTAAGTCTTTTATTAGTATATCGTTTTGGTGCATATATTCCTATTCCTGGAATTAATCCTTTAGGGATTATTGATTTTATGAAACCAATGAATTCAGGATCTAAAGGATTAATGCAAATTCTTTCTTCTTTTACTGGAGGGGCTTTTAATCGTGCTTCTATTTTAGCTTTAGGAATCATGCCATATATATCTGCTTCTATTATAATACAATTAATGTGTATTATCATTCCTTATTTGCAAAAAATTCAGAGAGATGGAGAAAGTGGAAAAAAACAAATTAATTTGATAACAAGATGGTTAACTGTTGGAATATGTTTAATTCAAGCTCCTTTATATCTTATTTCTTTAACTAAACAATTTAATCCTATTAATGATTCATCATCTTCTGATTTATATTTATCCAATACATATCTTTTGAATATAAATACTTTTTATGGAAAAACTTTATTTTGGACAATTGGAATAATAATATTAACCTCAGGAACAATGTTTACTATGTGGTTAGGAGATAAAATAACGGATGAAGGGATAGGAAATGGAATTTCTTTAATTATTATGTCTGGAATTATAGTTCGTTTTCCAGATTCTATTGTAAAAGAAATATATAATAAATTAAATATTGGAAATGGAGGAATGATTATTTTATTTCTTGAATTTTTATTATGGTTAATAGTAATTCTTTTTTGCATTGTAATTATTCAATCTATTAGAAAAATTCCTGTTCAATATGTTTCTCATTATAAATCTTTAGGATTAAGTTCTAAATTGATTCATAAAAAACATCAGTATATTCCATTAAAAATGACTTCTGCTGGAGTAATGCCTATTATTTTTTCTCAAGCAATTATGCTTTTTCCATTAACTTTTTTTAATTACGTAAATAATGAAAAAATTAAAAATTTTTTTTATTTATTTCAAGATGTTTATGGTTTATGGTATAATTTGGCTTTTTCTATATTGGTAATAATATTTACTTTTTTTTATACAGCAATTACTATTCCAGTAAATCAAATAGCTGATGATTTAAAAAGAAATGGAGGACATATACCGAAAGTAAAACCAGGGAAAGAAACTGTAGAATATATAGATTCCATCTTATCAAGAATTACACTTCCTGGTGCTATATTATTATCTATAATTGCAATACTTCCATCTATAGTTTTTCGTATGGGGATCACTCAAAATTTTTCTTTATTTTATGGAGGAACTTCTTTATTAATAGTTGTAGGGGTAACATTAGATATTATACAACAAGTAGATATATATCTATTAAATTATTATTATGACGATTTAATGATGATAAAAAATCGTAACAATAGTAGATATATTTCTAGTAAAAAAATATAGTAATTTTATGTTTATTTTTTTTATGTATATTATGAATATAATGTAATTAATTTTGTATTTTTATGGCTAAACAAAAGCATATAGAAGTAGATGGAACAATTATAGAATCTTCCCCAAATGCTATGTTTCGTGTTGAATTGGAAAATGGTTGTATTGTTAAGGCTCATATTTCAGGAAAAATGAGAATGCATTATATAAAAATTTTACCTGGTGATAAGGTAAGATTAGAAATGTCTTCATATGATTTGAATAGAGGTAGAATCACTTATAGATATTAAAATATTAAAAAAAAGTTAGTTAATAAATTATATATATGAAAGTAAGGACTTCTTTAAAGAAAAGAACAGATAATTGTAAATTTATTAGAAGAAAAGGACGTTTACGTATTATTAATAAAAAAAATCCTAGATTTAAACAAAGACAAGGTTAATTTTAATATTAAAACAATATATATTATTCTATGGCTAGAATTTCAGGAATAGATATTCCAAAATATAAAAGAGGGATTATTGGTCTTATGTATTTGTATGGAATAAGTAAAAGTTTATCAAGTAAAATTTTATTCCATGTTGGAATTGATGAAAATGTAAAAGTAGAAAGTTGGTCTGATGAAGATATAAGTAATATAAGAAAATATATATCAGATAATATAAAAATAGAAGGAGAATTAAGATCTGAAATTCAATTAAGTATTAAGAGATTAATGGATATTGGATGTTATAGAGGAACTAGACATAGAAAAGGTCTTCCTTTAAGAGGGCAAAAAACTAAAAATAATTGTAGAACTAGAAAAGGAAGAAAAAAAACTGTAGCAAATAAGAAAAAAATAACAAAATAGAATTTTTTTATAGAAAAAATATGGCAAAGTTATCATCGGGTAAAAAAAAATCAGTTGTAGTTGATTCATTGGGAGAAGCTCACATTCAATCTACGTTTAATAATATTATTATTACATTAACGAATAAAAAAGGAGAGGTTATAGCATGGTCTTCTGCTGGAAAGATGAATTTTAAAGGTTCTAAAAAGAATACTCCTTATGCTGCTCAAATAACTGCAGAAAATGTAGCAAAAGAGGGATTAAATAAAGGGATAAAAAAAGTTGAAATAAAAGTAAAAGGACCTGGATCTGGTAGAGATGCAGCAATACGAGCTTTAAGCAATTCTGGAATTTTAGTAACTTTAATAAAAGATATTACTCCTTTACCTCATAATGGTTGTCGACCACCAAAAAGAAGAAGAGTTTAATTTTTTTAAATTATGGGAAGATATATAGGACCAAAAACGAAAATTTCTCGTAAATTTGGAGAATGTATATATGGGGAAGATAAATATTTTGAAAGAAGAAAATATCCATCTGGAGAACATGGAAATAGTCGTCGTAGAGGTAAACGATCCGAATATTTTGTTCAATTGATAGAAAAACAAAAAGCAAAATATACTTATGGTATATTAGAGCACCAATTTAAAAAACTATTTATCGAATCTTCAAGAAAAAAAGGAATTACTGGAGAATTATTATTACAATCATGTGAATCTCGTCTTGATAATATTGTTTTTAGATTAAAATTTGCTCCATCTAGGTCATCAGCACGTCAAATAATTTCTCATAAGCATATTGTTGTGAATAATTCTATTGTTAATATCCCTTCTTTTAGATTAAAACCTGGGGATAAAATTGGAATAAGAGAAAAATCAAAAAAACATCCAGTTATATTAGAATCTATCAATAAAAAAATAGGAATTATAGTAGAATGGTTAATTTTGGATGAAAAAAATATGTTTGGAATATTTAGAATTATGCCAAAAAGAATCCAAATACCAGAAAATATTAAAGAACAATTAATTGTTGAATTTTATTCAAAATAAAAATCAATATTATGAATATTCTAGATTTTGTTAAACCTAATAAAGTTACAGTATCTGAATTTTCAGATTATAAGGGTATTTTTCATTTAAAACCTTTAGAGCCTGGTTATGGAATTACATTAGGAAATTCTTTGAGGAGAGTATTATTAAGTTCATTAAAAGGATTTGCGATAACTTCTATTAGAATTAAGGATGTTAAATATGAATTTTCTACTATAGAAGGAGTTATTGAAGATGTTACTGAGATTATTCTAAATCTAAAAAAAATTCGTTTTAAACAGAAAGTAGATGGAGTAACTAAAGAAGTAGTTAATGTTTTTTTGAATAAAGATGAAAAAATAACCGGAAAAATTTTAAATAAATTTATTTCTAATTTTCAAATTCTAAATACAGATTTATTAATTTTTAATAAAAATAAGTCTATTCCATTAGAAATGAGTTTTACTATTGAAGAAGGGAGAGGTTATGTTCCTGCAGAAGAAAATAAAAAAAATAATAATGATTTAATTGGAAATATTCCTATAGATTCTATTTATACTCCTATTAAAAATGTGAAATATATAATAGAAAATTGTCGTGTTGGACAAAAAACAGATTTTGAAACCCTTTTATTAGAAATCAAAACGGATGGATCTATATGTCCTAAAATAGCTTTAATGGAAGCTTCTAATATTTTAATTCAATATTTTTCTATTTTTTCTCATGAAAAAATTGGAAAAGAAGAGCCTGAAAAAATTGGAAAAAAAAATAAATATGATGAAGATTTTTTACGTATGCGTACATTACTAAAATCTAAATTAAATGAAATGGATCTATCTGTACGTACAAAAAATTGTTTAAAATATGCTTCTATAGAAACTATAGCTGATTTAGTAATTCGTAATAAAACTAGTATGTTAAATATGAGAAATTTTGGAAAAAAATCATTGGAAGAATTGGAAATTAAAATGAAAAATAAAGGTTTATATTTTGGAATGAATATATCTGAATATGAAATAAATAATAAAAATAAATAGATTTTTTATTTTGTTGTATGAATCATAGAAAAAAAAATAATCATTTAGGTAGAAAATATGGGCATAGAAAATCTATTTTATCTAATATGTCTTCATCTTTGATTAAAAATAAAAAAATTTTTACTACTCTTGCTAAAGCTAAAGCTTTAAAAAAATATGTAGAACCTATTATAACAAAATCTAAAATAAACACCACTCATTCTAAAAGAAATATTTTTTCTTTATTAAGAGATAAAATTGCTGTATCGGAACTTTTTAATGAATCTTTTAAAAAAGTTCGTGAACGTCCTGGTGGATATACAAGAATTATAAAAATGGGATTTCGTTTTGGAGATATGGCAAAAATATCTCTTATTGAATTAGTAGATTTTAATAATATTTATAATTTCAAAAAAAATTTAAAATCGGTAAGGCGTAGTGTAAAAAAAAAAAGGATTAACCCAATAGAATAATGAGAAAAATAAAAATTATTAAAGCAAGACAAATATTAGATTCTAGAGGGAATCCTACTGTAGAAGTAGATGTTATTACAAATAATAACATATTAGGACGTGCATCAGTACCATCTGGAGCTTCAAAAGGGGAAAATGAAGCAATGGAATTAAGAGATGGAAATACTGAATTTTTAGGTAACGGTGTTTTGAAAGCTGTTCATAATGTTAATAATATTATTGCTCCTGAATTAATAGGAAAATCTGTAATGGATCAATTATATATAGATCGATTAATTTTAAATTTAGATGGAACAAAGAATAAAAGAAGATTAGGTGCTAATGCTATTTTAGGTGTTTCTTTAGCGGTTACAAAAGCAGCTTCCAAAGAATTAAATATTCCTATTTATAAATATATGGGAGGTATATATGCACATTCTCTTCCAATTCCTTTAATCAACATTGTAAATGGAGGCAAGCATTCTGATACCTCTATAGTATTTCAGGAATTTATGATAGTTCCTGTAGGTGCACATACTTTTTTTGAAGCTATTCAAATGGGATATAAAATTTATTATAAATTAAAAAAAATTTTATCTAAAAAAGGATTATCTACAAATATTGGTGATGAAGGAGGTTTTTCTTCTAATTTTAATAATATTGAAGATGTATTAGATAATATTTTAGAATCTATACATTTATCAGGTTATGAACCATATGATCAAATAGGTATTGCATTAGATTGTGCTGCTTCTGAATTTTATAAAGAAGAAAAATATAATTATTCTAAATTTGAAAAACTACCAAATAGTAAAGAAAAAATAAAAAAATCTAGAAAAGAACATGTTAATTATTTATCATTTTTAACGAAACGTTATCCAATTATATCTATAGAAGATGGAATGGATCAAAATGATTGGGATGGATGGAAATTATTAACTAATGAATTAGGTAAAGAAATTCAATTAGTTGGAGATGATCTTTTTGTTACACAAGTTGAAAGATTAAATAAAGGAATAAAAGAAAAAATTGCAAATTCTATATTGATAAAAGTTAATCAGATAGGAACACTTACAGAGACTATAGAAACTATAAGTATAGCAAAAAAAAATAAATATAATAATATTATTTCTCATCGTTCTGGAGATACAGAAGATTCTTTTATAGCAGATCTTTCTGTTGCATTTAATATTGAACAAATTAAAACAGGTTCTATTTGTCGTTCGGAACGTACTTCAAAATATAATCAATTATTGCGTATTGAAGAATTACTTGGAAAAAATTCTTATTATCCAAAATGGTTTTTAAACTAAAAAAAATCGTTAACGATTTTTTTTAGTTTAAAAACCATGGAATTAGTAATCATATCAGTTTTTATTATAGGATATTTATTTATTACCATTGAGAATTTTATTTCCTTAAATAAGGTGATTCCATCTATTCTTATGGCAACTATTTGTTGGTCATTAATCATGTTTTGGAATTTACCAGTTTTTGAATTAGATAACGATTTAATTAAATGGAAAAATCCTAATTATCTATTATTACATCATTTAGGAAATGCTTCCGAAATTATTTTTTTTCTTATTGGATCCATGTCAATAGTTTCCATTATTGATATGTATTCTGGTTTTGAAATTTTAGTAGGTTTTTTTTATTCCAATACGAAACGAAATTTTTTATGGATAATAAATTTATTGTCTTTTTTTTTATCTGCAATTATAGATAATCTTACAGCTACTATAATTTTAATTATTATTTTAAAAAAAATTGTAGTTAATTATAAAGAACGATTACATTATTTAGGATTAATCATTATATCGGCTAATGCAGGAGGAGTATGGTCTCCAATAGGTGATATAACTACTACTATGTTATGGATTTCTAATAAAGTAACAACTATCAATCTTATAAAAAAAGTATTTATACCATCTGCTTTATGTATGTGTGTTTCTACTTTTATAGGTTCATTAATACCTATTTTTAATGGATTTATTCAAATTAAAAAAAATAAATTATCAAAATCAGATTTTAAAAGAGGATTTTTTGTATTAAAATTGGGGTTAGGTCTTATATTATTTGTTCCTATTTTAAAAACTATAACTGGTATTCCTCCATATATGGGGATGATGTTTTCTTTTGGAATTCTTTGTCTAATAACCAATATTTATTATAAAAGTCATTTTTCTATGGATCAAGTATTTAAAAAATTAGATTTTTCTAGTATATTATTTTTTTTAGGAATTTTACTTTCTATTTCTTCTTTAGAATCTTTAGGAAAACTTTATGATTTATCTCATTGGATTAATAATATAGTCTATTCATGGAAAATCAAAACTTTTATATTAGGATTAATATCTTCTTTTATAGATAATGTACCTTTAGTAGCTGCTATTATATCTATGTTTAATTATTCTATAGATCATGAATTTTGGCATTTTATAGCTTATATGTCTGGAACAGGAGGAAGTATTTTATTAATAGGATCAGCTTCTGGAATAACAGCTATGGGAATGGAAAAAATAGATTTTTTTTGGTATTTAAAAAAAATTAGTTGGTTAGCTTTTATAGGATTTTTATCTGGTTTTTTATATTTATTAATTGATCCATTTTTTTCTTTTTAATAGTTCTATCAATGTTCCTCCAAGATATGAAAAATGGAAAAATATAGGAAGAATTATAATTTCAAACCATAATGGAAATGTATATAAAAAAATATGAATGAAGGCAATGATCAATAAAATAATTCCAGTTAATCCTGCATAAGCTTTTTTAGCATTTTGTACAAAAAAAGCTGTTGTAATTCCTCCTAATAAAGCACTAAAAGCATAGAAAAAAAATAAAGTTATAAAAAAACCAGAAGGAGCATGAATAAATACATATCGTATATTTTTTAATGGAATGAATTGTATATTTATAAACCATTTTTTGATTAATTTAATTGAATAAATTATTTCAATAATACTAACTGATATTCCTATGAATACTGCAAAAAAATTTCTATACATATAACATTATTAAAAAAAGTATTTTTTTTGTTATTTTGTAAAAATAAAATAATTTATTTTGTTATGTATTCTAAAATAAATTGGAATTCTATAAAAAAATATGAGGATATTAATTTCTATTTTTGGAAAGGAATTTCCAAAATAGAAATTAATAGACCTAAATGTCATAATGCTTTTCGTGTAGAAACAGTAAAAGAAATGATAGATGCTATAGATATATGTCGTGATCGAAGAGATATAGATGTATTAATTATAACTGGATCTGGAGAAAAGTCTTTTTGTTCTGGAGGTGATCAGAATAAAAGAGGATTAGGTGGTTATTTAGGAAGAGATGGAATTCCAAGATTAAATATTTTAGATTTTTATAAAAAAATCCGAGAAATACCTAAACCAGTTATTGCTATGGTTAATGGATTTTCTATAGGTGGTGGACATGTTTTACATGTAGTTTGTGATTTAACTATTTCCTCTAGTAATGCTATTTTTAGTCAAGTAGGTCCAAAAGTAGGATCTTTTGATGGAGGATTTGGAGCTTCTTATTTAGCTCGTCATATTGGTCAAAAAAGAACACGAGAAATGTGGTTTTTATGTAAAAAATATTCTGCTAATGAGGCATTAAAAATGGGATTAATTAACAAAGTAGTTCCCCTAAATAAATTAGAAACAACTACTATAAAATGGTGTCAATTAATCCAAAAAAGGAGTCCAATGTCTTTGAGAATGATTAAACGTTGTTTAAATGCAGAATTAGATGGACAGCATGGATTGATGCAATTAGCTGGAGATGCTACTTTAATGTTTTATTTAATGGAAGAATCTCAAGAAGGGAAACAAGCTTTTTTAGAAAAAAGAGAACCAAATTTTAGAAAATTTACAAAATTTTTATGAATTTAAAATATTGGATTTATGCAATTCGTTTACATACTTTACTCCTTTCTTTTTCTGGAATTACTTTAAGTTTCTTAATATCTAAATCTAGAGGATATGGAGATTATTGTACTTATTTTTTGTGTCTTATAACTGCTATATTTTTGCAAATATTAGCTAATTTTTCAAATGATTATGGAGATAGTATAAAAGGAGTAGATAATTTTAGAAGAATTGGCCCAAATAGAACGGTTCAAAATGGATTTATTTCATTAATTTCAATGAAAAAAGCAATAAATATATTTTCTATTTTATCTTTTATTTTTGGATTTTTATTAATTTATAAATCTATTAGATTACAAAATATTTTTCTTTTTTTATTTTATTTTATAGGAATTTTGATTTGTATATATAGTTCTATTAAATATAGTATTGGTTCTTATCCTTATGGATATTTAGGAATGGGGGATTTATCTGTTTTGATATTTTTTGGTTTTATTTCTATAGGAGGAAGTTATTTTTTATATACAAAATTCTATCCTTTGGATATATTTTTTTTATCTTTATCAATAGGATTATTGAATCTTTCTGTTTTAAATATTAATAACATGAGAGATATAGATAATGATTATAAAAATGGAAAATATACTGTAGCAGGAATATTGGGAATTAAATATGCAAAAATATACCATATTTTATCTATTATATTATCTATATTTTTAGGTTTTTTATTTAATTTTTTAAATTATAAAAATTTATACCAATGGATTTTTTTTATATCCAATATCCCTTTTTTGATACAACATTTAAAGAAAATTATTTATATAAATAACCCAAAAGATTTCAATGATGAACTTAAAAAATTAGTTGTAATTATTTTTTTTTATTCTATGAGTATAGGAATAGGAATTCAATATTCTTCTTTAAAAAATTAATAATAAAAATAAAATGAAAATTACTTTTTTTACTCATAGTACATATATGTTAGAAATCCATAAAAATTTTTTATTGGTAGATCCTTTTTTTTCCGAAAATCCTATTCTAACAAAAAGTACATTATCATCAAATAAATATATCCAATTTTTTGAAAAAATTGATTATATTTTATTAACTCATGCTCATTATGATCATGTATGTGATGTAGAAATTTTTGCAAAAAAATTTAATTCTTTAATTATATCAAATTATGAAATATCTAATTTTTTTAATAAAAAAGGATTAAAAACATATGGGATCAATTATGGATCTTTCATTTCTTTTCCATTTGGAAAATTAAAATATGTTTGGGCTACTCATTCTAGTGCTTTTAAGGATGGAACTTATGGAGGAAATCCTGGAGGATTTTTATTACACACAGATAAAGGAAATATTTATTTATCAGGAGATACTTCTTTAACATATGAAATGACTCTTATTCCTAACTTTGGAAAGTTAAAAATATCTATTCTTCCTATAGGAGGAATTTATACTATGGATGTTGAAGAAGCTATTATTGCTTCCAATTTTTTACAATGTGATAAAATATTAGGGGTACATTACGATACTTTTGAATCAATAAAAATTAATCGAGAAAAAGCAAAAAAAAGTTTTTTTGATAATAAAAAAAAACTTTTTTTATTAGAAATGAAGGAATCTATATGGATTTAGATCCATTTTTTTTATAAATTAATCTTTTTAATATCTAAAATATAAATAGTTATTAAATATGATAATCAATTATTTTTTTAAAAAAAAATTTTTTTTTAAAAAAAAAATAAAAAATTCTAAAAGAACATTCAATTATAATATAATTTGGTACCTGATTGTAAGAAAGGATGATAAGATAGGAATTGGAGAATGTAATCCCTTATTGGATAATAATGCATTTAAAAATTTAAATGTTTATGAAAAAGAATTGTTATGTCTTTCTGAAAAAATAAATATTATCCAAAAAAATGAATCTTATTATTATCATTCCTATATTTCTTATTCCTCAATTTTATTTGGATTAGAACAAGCTTTTTTAGGTTTAAAAAATAAATATCCCATATTGTATGATTCTAAATTTACCAATGGTAAATTAGGTATTTCTATAAATAGCTTAATATGGTTATTTTCATTATCTAATATTAATATAGAGAATGAAGTAAAAAAAATAGAAAAAGATATTAATAGAGGTTTTTCATTGATTAAAATGAAAATAAGTCCCAAATTATTTCCTTATCAACTTTTAGTTTTAAAAAAAATAAAAAAAAAGTATCCATATATAAAAATACGTATCGATGCAAATGGATCTTTTAAGAATAGTAAAGAAGCTTTATATTATATTAATAAACTTTATGAAATAAATATTGTTTATTCAGTAGAGCAACCTATAGAAATTGGAAATTGGAAAGATCTATCCAATATATGTAAAAAATCAAAATTACCTATAGCATTAGATGAAGAATTAATAGGAATTAATAATTTAAAATTTAAAAAAAGATTATTAGATATTATATCTCCTAAATATATAATATTAAAACCCAGTGTATGCGGAGGTTTTTTTGGATCTAAGGAATGGATAATAGAAGCATATAAAAGAAAAATAGAATGGTGTATAAGTTCTTCTTTAGAGAGTAAAATAGGAATAAATGCAATAGCACAATGGACTTTTAAAATGGAAGAAAAATATAATAGGGGGGTTCATGGATTAAATATAGGATATTTTCATAATGATTTTTATTCTCCTTTACATATAAAAAAAGGTTACATTTGGTATAATCCATTAAAAAAATGGAAGTTCAAGAATCTTTTTTAAAAATAAGAATTAATTTTTATTCAAAAAAAAAATCGAATTATTTAATTTTTAAGGGAGATCCTTTATACCCATGGAAAAAATCCATTTTTTCTTTTTTAGAAAATTGGAATAATAGGAATCAATCGGTATTGATGAGTTTAACTTCTGGAACAACAGGAATTCCTAAAAAAGTTTTTTTTAATAAAAAGTATATGTATGAATATGCAAAAAAAACGGTAGATTTTTTAAATTTAAAAAATAAAAAAATTCGAGGGCTTTTATGTTTATCTCCAGATACTATAGCAGCAAAAATGTTTTTAATTCGTTCTATTATATTTCATTGGGATATTGATTGTATTCCTCCATCATCTAATCCTTTAAAAAATATAAAAGAAGATTTTGATATTGTATCTATGGTTCCAATGCAAGTTTATTCTAGTTTAAAAAGTTTAAAAAAAATAAGGATTCTTTTAATAGGAGGGTCTCCAATTTCTATTGATTTAGAAAAAAAATTACAAAAAGTTTCTACTATTTGTTATGCAACTTATGGAATGACAGAAACATTAGGGCATATAGCTTTAAAAAAAATTAATGGATTATATAAAACTAATTATTATCAAACATTAAAAAATATTTCTATTAATATAGATCAAAGAAATTGTTTAGGAATATTTTCTCCATATTGTATAAATTCTTTTATTCAAACTAATGATATTGTTCATATGATTTCTAAATATCAATTTCATTGGATAGGTAGATATGATAATATTATTAATAGTGGAGGGATCAAAATTATTCCTGAATTGGTCGAAAAAGAAATATATCCTTTTATTCCTTTTTACAAAAGATTTTTTATCTCTTCAATTCCAGATAAAATATTGGGAGAAAAAGTAATACTAATTATTGAAGGATCTGTTTTTTCTATTAAAATTCCAAAATCTATCTTCATAGGAAAAAAAAGATTTTATAAACCCAAAAATATTTTTTTTATACAAAATTTTATAGAGAATTCTTTGGGAAAGTTAAAAAGAAAAGAAATTAAAAATCAATTAATGGAAAATCTTATAAATAAACATTTATTCTAAATTTAGTATTTTTTTTTCAAAATGTGATTTTAATATAATAAAAAAAGATTCTGTATCTAAGTAGTTATTATTCCTATTTTTATAAGTATTATTTTCATATACAAGTTTGTATAAATCTTTAGTCATTATTCCTGATTTAATTAATTCTATACAAGTTTCTTCCATTTTTTCCGAAAATTTTTTTAAACTAGAATTTTTATCCAAAAATGCTCGATGTTTGAGACCACGAGTCCAAGCAAAAATAGAAGCAATAGGATTTGTGGATGTTTTTATTCCTTTTTGATGTAATCTATAATGTCTAGTTATGGTACCATGAGCAGCTTCCGATTCTATTGTTTTTCCATCTGGAGTCAGTAAAATTGAAGTCATCATTCCTAATGAACCAAATCCTTGAGCTATAGTATCCGAATGAACATCTCCATCATAATTTTTGCAAGCCCATATAAATCCTCCATTAGATTTTATTGCATAAGCTACCATATCATCAATCAAACGATGTTCGTAAGTGATTTTAATTTTTTTAAAAATTGATAAAAATTCTTTTTGATATATTTTATGAAAGATATCTTTGTATTTTCCATCATAATTTTTTAAAATAGTATTTTTTGTAGAGAGAAAAAGAGAACGTTTTTTGTAAACGGAATAATTGAAACATGAACGGGCAAATCCATAGATAGATTGATCTGTATTATACATAGCCATGGAAATTCCTGGTGTTATAAAATGGTGAATTTCAAAATTTTGAATTTTTTTCTTTTGATTATCTGGTATAAATTGAAGGTATAATTTTCCTTTTTCTTTAACAATAATATCTATTGCATTATATTGATCTGCATATGCATGACGGGCAATACATATTGGATTTTTCCAATTTGGAATTGGACGAGGTATATTCTCTACTATAATAGGTTCTCTAAAAATAGTTCCATTAAGAATATTTCTTATTGTCCCATTTGGAGATTTCCACTTTTTTTTTAAATGAAATTCTTTCATTCTTTTTTCATCAGGTGTAATGGTAGCACATTTAATTCCAACATTATATTTTTTTATTGCATTACCAGCTTCTATAGTAATTTGATCCTCTGTAAAGTCTCTATTATCTATCCCTAGATCAAAATAAATAATTTTAATATCTAAATAAGGAATAATTAAATATTTTTTAATATATTTCCATATAATTCTGGCCATTTCATCTCCATTGATTTCTACTATAGGATTAGTAACTTTTATTTTTTTCATATTATAATTTTTTTTATAAAAATATTACATTTTTTGATTTAATCAAACATTAATAAAAGAAATTCTTATATTTGTTTTTTTTAAACTATTTATTTATTTTACAATATTCTATTTTTTTGAATTTTTATTCTATTCATCATCCTTTTAAAAAAATATATTTTTATTTTTGAAAAGTTCGGTAACTTCTATAATATAATAATAAATAGTAGTTAATAATAATGGCAATGAATAGAAAAGATGAAACTTAAAAAAAAATAAAATATTATTAGAAAAATTAAGAATTCTTTCATAAATATTTCCAGGAAATATAGTTTTTTTATACAATTTTTAATATCGAAGATCAACTGATATCTCATTTTATTCTTAATAGAAAAATTACTATAAAAATATTTACATTAGATACAGGTATAATTTTTGAAAAAAACTATAAATTTTGAAGCACCCTATAAAGTTTGGTCATATAAAAATCAAGGTTATAATCATTCTATTTAAAACTATTTTCAAAATACGAATAGATTAGAAAAGTTTGTATCAGAAAATGGTCCTAATTCTTTTTATGAAAATGTTAAAAATAGAACAAAATGTTGTTTTTTACGAAAAATAGAACCATTAAAAAGATCTTTAAAATGAAATTTAATTTGGATTACTGTATTCCTTTAAGTAGTACAATCTATTGAAAGAAAAAAATTTAATCATTTAGAA
The DNA here is from genome assembly GCF_003268615.1 of Blattabacterium clevelandi. Taxonomy (NCBI): domain Bacteria; kingdom Pseudomonadati; phylum Bacteroidota; class Flavobacteriia; order Flavobacteriales; family Blattabacteriaceae; genus Blattabacterium; species Blattabacterium clevelandi. The sequence continues at coordinate 259,764 of NZ_CP029844.1, forward strand.
TGGGATTCTAATTAGAATAATTAAGTATTATCCTCTTCTTGATTGGAATTTTAAAAAAATTATTCAAAAATATAATATTCCTTATAATCATTTGTATAATAAATTAATAAAGTCTATTTGATCATAGCATGTTCTCCATGTCCTCGATCTATAAAAAATGTAAAAAAATATCGTATTGTACGTTAGTGGTGGTAATCAAACTATGTAAAAAAATAATATGGATTGCATTTTAAAGATTGAAGATTAAAAAAATAATGATATAAAGTGGATTCAAATGAATAAGAAAAATTATCATTTAAATTATTGAGAACAATTAGAATCATAAACTATCCAATAGATAAAAAATAGCAGGACAATTTAATAATCCATCTTTATTATTTTCAGTAGGAAAAAATTCTATTATATTAGTTAATTTGGCTTTAACAGCTTTCATACAAAGAAAAATTCCATTTTCATTTTTACATATTGATACTGGATATAATTTCTAATTTTCCTGAAACTTTAAAATTTAGAAATTTTTTTTTGTAAAAAAAATAAAAGAAAAAATTATGATACGTAAAGTAGAAGATACTATTTTACGTAGAAATTTATCTGAACCTAAAGAAAGATTTCCTAATAGAAATATTTTCCAATCATATACACTTATAGATACAATTGAAGAATTTAAATTTGATTCATTTATTGTAGGTGGACGTAGAGATGAAGAAAAAGATAGGTCTAAAAAAAAAATTTTTTCTATTCGAAATGAATTTGGATTTTGGAATCCAAAATGACAAAGATCTTAATTATGGAATCTTTTTATATATAATGGGAAAATACATAAAGGAGAAAATATAATAATTTTTATTATTAGTAATTGGACCAAATGATATGTATGGAATTATATATAAAAAAAAAATATCTTATTGCTTTCTATTTATTTTTCACATAAGAGAAAAGTTATTAATTTTAAAGTAAAATGTATAGCTATATATTCTAAATTAATTAATCCTCAAAATAATGAAAATATTCATGTAAAAAAAGTTCGATATCGCACTATATGAGATATGAATTATACAGAAGCTATATAATCAGATTCTAAAAATGTAGAAAAAATTATCAAGGAACTTTTAAATAATAAAATTAGTGAGAGAGGAAAAAAAAGAATTGATGATACTATTTATGAAAAATACATAAAAGATAGAAAAAAAAAGGATATTTTTAAAAAATTATGGATACTTTAAGGTTCATTACATCGGAAAGTGTAGATAATGGAAAAAAAGGTAAAAGAAAATAAAACAATAAATTTATCGTTATTAAAAAATGGATTACGTGCTTAGAGAAAACAAGGAATTACTATTGATGTAGCTAATAAATATTTTTCTACATCTAAAAAAAAATTTATTATAGAAGATACTACTAAACATTTTCAATATACTAAAAATAGGGGAAAAGTAGCTTATAAATATTTAGTAATTGTATTAATTAATTGATGAACTTTATGAAGTAATAGAACAAATCCAAAGACATTCTTTAATACTGTAAATTCTCAATGTTCCAAAAATTTTTTTATCTAATAAAATGGATTTGATAAATTATGATTTTAGGATATATAAAGCTATAATAAGTAAGTATCCAATTAATGCTCTTCGAGTAGGTTTTAAAAAAATAATAGAAACAATTCCAATAAGTGAAAAAAATGGAGATAATGTAGTGTCTAAATCGACTTTTATGAAATGGGATACAGTGCCTAATCTTCTTTCTTTATTATTAGAAAATATTGTTATTCAAAAATTACTCCATTTAGAACCTTTTAGAGTTCCAGTACAATATTTTTTACATTCTAAAAATATTAATGGCAATATTCTTCGTGTATATGAGGGAAAAATTATCAGTGGAATTTATAGGGTAGGCGATGAAATAATTGTTTACCCTTATCAATCAAAAAGACGATGTATAGAAATGAATAGAAAAAGAATTCAAGAAGTATTTTTTTCTCAAAGCATTATTATGTATTTGGAAGATGAAATAGATATCTACCATAGAGATCTTATTCTTGTAAAGAGTAATGAACCTATTCCTATCATTTCTAAAGAATTTTATGTTATTATTTTTTGGATGGAAAATTTTTTATTGAAACGAGAAAATAAATATTTATTCCAAATTCATAGTTTAAAAGTACCAATTTTTATAAAATATATCATTTACCGTATAGATGTGAATACTTTTAAAAAAAGAAAAAAATGTCAAAAATATGCAATATTAAATGATTTGGTAAAAGTTATAATAAAATCATCTAACCCTATTCCATATGATACTTATCAAAAAATGAAAAAAAATAGATTCTCCATTTTAATATATTATATCATTTATTCGACAGTAGAAAATGGTATGATTCAATAATGAAAAAATTTAAAACAATGTCTAATCCAAATTTTTTAAAAAAATTATTCGAAAATCATAAAAACAAATGGAAGTATCCATTTCTTAATAAAAATACATATAAAAAATTTGTAGAAGATTTATTTCATTTCCTTTTTACTCCGGATCAATATCTTTTAGAAGGAATTGATTCCTTAAAAAAAAATTACCAAAAATTAAAACATAAATTATATTCTATTTTCATGGAATTTAATTTTGAAGAAAAAAAGTCAAAAAAATATGTTCAAATTTTTTTTAAAAATATTCCTAATATTTATCAAATATTGATCACGGACGCTAATGCAATATTAAATTTCGATCCTGCAGCAACAGTTATAGAGGAAATTTTTCTATCTTATCCTGGTTTTTTTGCGACTGCATTATACCGAATAGCTCATCAACTATGGATTTTAAAAATACCAATTCTTCCAAGAATGATAACTGAATATGCTCATAGAAAAACTGGAGTAGATATTCATGCTTCAGCAGAAATAGGAAAAGATTTTGTTATTGATCACGGAACAGGAATAGTAATTGGATCTAGTACAAAAATAGGAAATAGTGTGAAAATATATCAAGGAGTTACTTTAGGAGCTATTTATGTAAATAAAAAATTGAAAAATCAAAAACGTCATCCAACTATAGAAGATCAAGTTACTATTTATTCTGGAGCTACAATTTTAGGGGGGGATACAGTGATTGGTCATGATAGTATACTTGGAGGAAATGTATGGATTACAAATAGCATTCCACCTTTTTCCATAGTTTATCAAAAAAGTGAAATAAAAATTCGGAATAATAGTACTTTTTCTAACTAACTCAATAATATAAAAAAAAAGGTTAACCAATAAAAAAAATGAAAGTAGAAAATATATTGCAAACTATTGGAAATACTCCTCATATCCGTCTTCGTCGTTTATATCCATATCATCAAGTTTGGATGAAATTGGAAAAAAATAATCCTGGAGGAAGTATTAAAGATAGAATTGCATTATCAATGATAGAAGATGCAGAAAAAAGAGGAATTATTAAAAAAGGGAATGTCATTATTGAACCAACTTCTGGAAATACTGGAATAGGGTTATCCATGGTAGCAGCTGTAAAAGGATATCGGATTATTCTAGTAATGCCTGATTCTATGAGTATAGAAAGAAGAAAACTGTTTTCTATTTTTGGATCAAAATTTTTTCTTACTCCGAGAGAGCAAGGAATGAAAGGAGCTATAAAAAAAGCCGAAGAATTAAATCGTAAAATTCCTAATTCTTGGATACCAAAACAATTTGATAATATATCAAATACAAATATTCATAAATATACCACTGCAAAGGAAATTATAAAATCATTTCCTGATGGAATAGATTATTTTATTACGGGGGTTGGAACTGGTGGCCATATTACTGGAGTAGGAGAAGTATTAAAAAAAAAATTTCCAATGATAAAAATATTTTCTGTAGAACCTATAGAGTCTTCAGTTATATTTGGAGGGAAGCATAATCCTCATGAATTACAAGGACTTGGTGCAGGTTTTATTCCTACTATTTTAAATAAAAATATATTGGATGGATCCTTTTTAGTTTCCAAAAAAGAAGCATTTAGTTACGTTCGTAAAATAGCAAGAAAAGAAGGAATTTTGGTTGGTATTTCTACTGGAGCTACCTTGTCTGCTATTGCAAAAAAATTACCTGATTTTTCTGAAAATTCAAGGATACTTACATTTAATTATGACACTGGAGAAAGATATATATCAGTAAAAAATCTTTTTGTATAATTTTTTATATATATTTTAAAAATTTAAAAAAAAATATGAAAAAAGTAATTTTTATTTCAGATGAACCAGGATATCATGATTTAATTACCATTAAAGCTATGAATAAATTTAAAAAATCTGAAATAGTATTGGTATATCGTATTGTAAGTACTGAAATAGTAAATCAATATTTAAATTCTGAAAAAAAGATTATTTATGTAGGTAAGTATAATGAGATACATAATAATAAGAATGAGAAAAAATCATTTTTTACTCATACTCATAAAACTATTTACCATCTCATGGGTTATCATTCTTTAAAATAAAAGGAAGATATGTAGTTAGATTAAAAGTAGATGATGTTTCTATTTTTTCGAATATTATGGATAAATTAATGGAACTTAAAAAATATGATATTTTTTATGAAATTATGCCAGTAGTTACTGAAGATGGATCTATTCTATTCATATACAGAAATTCCTCTAAAAGAAAGAGTATATGTTTATTCAACGTTTTATAACTCTTCATAATTAAAATTCTATTGATAAAAATCAGTAGAATGAATTTATGGATACTCAGGATACTTTTGTATTTTACATGTGTATTCAAAAATTATATCATATTATGGATAAGTTAATCATGAATAAAAAGAATATTTACACAGATAAATTGATAGATATTGTAGAAAAAGCTACAAATCCTATGCACAAAGTATATACAATTATTCTTTATAATTTCAAAAATATGATAAAAAAAGAAAAAAATTTTTTATAGTAATTTTTAGAAAAATTGTAAATCTATATAGTTATTTTAAATGGAATTATACGCCCTATTTTATTGATAAAAAAAATTATTTTATGTATTAAAATCCTATTTTTTCTATTTATTTATGTTTTTTTTAAACTTGAATAAAATGTTATCTGAATCAAAAAATAAAGTATTTGTAGAATTAATAAAAAATTATTATAAAGAAGAAATTATTTGGATGTATGGATATATATCTGGAATATTATCTTCTTTTCAAAAAAATTCAAAAAAATTCAAAAAAATTCAAAAAAATTGAAAAAAAATAAAGAGACAATTACACTTGTATATGGAACAGAAACTGGAAATGCTAAAAATTTAGCTTTTTCTATTGTAGAAAAAGCTAAAAAAGAAAAAATTCAAATTAGATTAATAAGTTTAGATCAATATCATTTTATAGATTTAAAAAGAGAAAATTATTTTTTCATAATTATTAGCACACATGGAGAAGGAGACCCACCTTCATCCGCAAAATCTTTTTTCAATTTTCTTTTTAAAGAAAAAAATCTTCGTTTAGATAATATGAAATATGGTGTATTAGCATTAGGAGATCGTTCTTATTCTTTTTTTTGTAAAGCTGGAGAGGATTTAGATAAACGTTTATATGAAATGGGTGCAGATAGAAAGATCCCATTATATAAATGTGATGTTGATTTTGAATCAAAATCAGAAAGTTGGTTTTTAAATTTTTTAAAAATTTTTCAAATAAAAAAAATAGAAAAAAATATTTTCAAAAAAAATGGGGTCAAAAAAAAAATTCATGGAAAAATTTTGACGAATATACTTTTAAATGATAAAGAAAGAGGATCTAATAAAGAAATTCATCATATTGAAATTTTAATAAAAAATAATGAATCGGAAAAAAACAATTATCTTCCAGGAGATTCTGTAGCTATTATAGCAGAAAATTATGAAGATGAAGTCAAAAAAATTATAAATTTTATCCAAGAGAAAAATATTCTATATAATTCAAATGAATTAAAAATTTTTTTTTATTTATTGAAAAAAAAATTAAGTATTTTTTATTTATCTATAAATATGTTAAAAAAATATTCTGTATTTGTAGGAAAAGATATTCCTAATAATACAAAATGGAATTTTTTTGATCTTTTAAAAGAATTTCCTATAAAAAAGAAAATTCTTTTAAAAGATTTAGTTCAAATGATGGATCCTATAAAACCTAGATTATATTCTATTTCTTCTTCTCCTAAAGTTCATCATTCTGAAATACATATTACAGTATCACGTCATCGGTTTCAAAACAATAGTAGAATGAGATATGGATTTTGTTCTAATTTTCTTTCTCAATTAAAAGTAGAAGATGATTTATTTTTTTATATACACAAAAATCATTTATTTAAGTTACCAGAATCCAATAAAGATATTATCCTTATTGGACCTGGTACTGGAATAGCACCTTTTCGTTCTTTTTTATATGAAAGAGAATTTATAGGAGCAACGGGTAGAAATTGGCTTTTTTTTGGAGACCAATACTTTTCCACGGATTTTTTATATAAGAAAGAAATACAAAATTGGAAAAAAAACGGAATACTACATTATGTAAGTCTTGCTTTTTCTAGAGATCAAAAAGATAAAATCTATGTACAGGATAAAATATGGGAAAATAGAAAAGAATTTTTTTCATGGATAGAAAATGGTGCTTATATATATGTTTGTGGTGAAAAAATCCCTATGAGTATAGATGTTGAAAATACTATATTTCGTATAATAAAAGAAGTTGGTGGATATTCTTCTACAGAATTTTTTGTAAAAAAAATGATAGATAATGGACGTTATTTAAAAGATGTATACTAATTTGTTAAAAATTTTTTTTTGATAATTAAATTGATTGATAATATGAAAAAAGATAGTTTTTTAGAAAAAAAAACAATAAAAAAAGAGGAAAAAATAAAAAAAAAGTCCATTTTTTTTTACATAAATATGTGATTATTTTTGGTTGATTTAAGATAATAGGAAATTATAGAATTATACTTTTTTTATAGAAAATGGTCTCATTTTTGATAGAAAACATTTTAAATTCAAATCTTCTTTATTATAAAAATAGCATAATATCAAATATGTTATTTTTTATTTACTTGTAATCAAAATATTACATTAACTCATATTCATATAAATGATAAAAAAAAAGAAAATAATCGACTTTTTCCTATTTTTCTACAGTTAGAAAAACTAACAATTTTCATTATTGGAGAAGGAAAAATAGCTTTAAAAAAATTAAATACTATCTTTCGAAAGAATCCTGATAAAAAAATAAATTTGATATCTTGTCATATTGATCAAATATTTTATACATTATCTAAATGATTTAATTACATAAGATTAATTAAACAAAATATGTAAAAAATAATTATTATAGATTTCAATTTTGATTTGAAGAATTTGAAGAAATGTATAAACTTTTTTTTAGGGAAAGAATTTTTTCTACTATTTTTTTTTCCATCTTATATTTTGATTCTTTAGTCCATCCAGCTATGTGAGGGGTTAAAATTACCTTATTTGAATGAATAAGATAAAAAAAATCTTTTGGAAGTTTACGACGATAAAAAAAATGTTCAAAAGAATATTTTTCATATTCTAATACATCTAAACAGGCTCCATGTATTTTTCCATTTTTTAAGGCTATTACTAAATGTTCGGTAAGTACGCATCCCCCACGAGATGTATTAATCAAATAAAAAGGGTTATAAAAATTTTTTATAAATCTTTCGTTAACCATTCCTTTAGTCTTTTTTGTATAAGGAACATGTAAACTAATTATATCCGATTTCATAAAAATTGTTTTCATATCTACTTGCTTTGCATAAATATCTCCTACTTTAGGAAGGATATCATAACAAAATATTTTAGTTTCAAACCCAGAAAGTTTTTTAGCAAATGCCTTTCCTGTATTACCATATCCAATAATTCCTATAGTTTTTCCCATTATTTCTGTGCCTCTATTATCTTCTCTATTCCACTCCCCTTTTCTAATTTCTTGATTAGAACGAATGATATGATTCATCATAGATAAAATCATACCTATAGCATGTTCTGCAACTGCATTCTTATTACCTTCTGGAGAAGAAATTATAGTAATCCCCTTTTTGAAAGCATAATCTTGATCTATATGTTCTATTCCAGATCCTATACGAGCTATAAATTTTATATTTATAGCTTTTTGAATCAATTTTTTATCTATTTTTAATCGACTTCTTAAAATAATTCCATCATATAGAGATATAATTTTTAGAATTTTTTCTATAGGATCATAGTAATTTTCATCACAAATCAATCCTTCTTTTTTTAATTTATATATGATAAAAGGATGATTTTTATCTAAAATTAAAATTTTTTTTATCATACATTGATCAATAATAAGATACTATTTATTTATCGTAATCTATAGTTTTGTCAGTATTGACACTTTCATCAAGTTCTATAAGATTATTTTCATTTTCGCTATTTTCCTCATTATTATTTTTATTTTCCTCACATTGATCCCAATTATATTTGGAATTTTTTGGTTTATGAAAAACTAATTTTTCATGATATACAAGACTTGGATCCTTATATAAACTTTTCATATAATAAGCCCATATAGGCAATGCCATGTTTGCTCCTTGTCCTAATTTTATATTTTCAAAATGAGCAAATCTATCTTCCCAACCAACCCAAACTCCAGTAGTTAAATTAGGAATCATTCCTATAAACCATCCGTCCGAATTTTCATTAGTAGTCCCCGTTTTTCCTGCTATATTTTCCCAAAAAAAATTATACTTATGTAATCTTTTAGCAGTTCCATATTGTACTACACCTTCCATTAATTTTAACATCATATAGGCAACTTCTTCACTAAATACTTGTTTTTTACTAAGATCTATTCGTTCTTTAATTAATTTTCCATATTTATCCTCTATTTTTACTAAAATACTTGGTTTTATATAAAAACCATAATTAGTAAAAGTATTAAAAGCTCCTGTCATTTCATATAAGGTTAAATCAGAAGAACCAAGTGCTATAGATGGATGTTCAGGAATCATGGATTCTATACCCATATTTTTTGCCAAATCTATTACTGGACCTGGTGTGATTTGTGCTATAAGCCTAGCAGAAATAGTATTAACAGATAACGCTAATCCATCTTTTAAAGTAATTGCCCCTCCATATTTTCCATTTGAATTTCTAGGACTCCATTTTCCTAAATGAAATTTTTCATTTGATATTTTTGTGCAAGGGTTATAATGTAATTCCTTAATTGCTGCAGCATATAAAATAGGTTTGAATACAGACCCCACTTGACGTTTTGTTTTAGCAACATGATCATATTGAAAATAATTAAAATCTACACCACCCACCCATGCTTTTATATATCCTGTATAAGGTTCTATAGATAACATACCAGCTTGAATAATACTCTTTTGATAACGAATAAAATCCCATGGAGATATCAATACTTTTTGGGATCCATTCCAGGTAAATATTTTTGTAGGCTTTGGTTTTTTTAATTCTTTTATAATTTTTTCCTCTTTCATCCCTTTTTGTTTAAGATCTTGATAAAGTTGTGTTCTATGTATGGCAGATAGAAAAATTCTATTTGTTTTTTCTGGAGTAATATTTAAAAATGGAGCATTTTTATTTTTTTTTTGAGAATTATTAAATAAAATTTGTAATTGACTAAGGTGTTTTTTTACAGATTTTTCTGCATAATCTTGCATTTTGGAATCAATAGATGTATATATTTTCAATCCACTAGAATAAAGATTAAGTCTTTCTCCAGTTTCTTTTTCATGGTCATTTAATGATTCTTGAATTTCTTTTTTCAAAAATTCACCATAATAAGTTAACAATTCAAAATCTTTTTTCTGTATTTTAAAATTTATTTTTACGGGTTTTTTCAATTCTTCTTGATATTTATATTCATTTAATAAATCATATTTTCTCATTTGAGATAAAACTAAATTTCTTTGTTTTTTTGCTCTATAAGGATATATTTTTGGATTGTATAATGAAGGATTTTCTAACATACCAACCAACGTAGCACATTCCCCCAAATTCAGTTCAGAAGATTTTTTATTAAAGTAAGTATGAGCTGCTGTTTCAATTCCTTTTGCATTATATAAAAAATCAAATTTATTATAATACATAGTAATAATTTCTTCTTTTGTATAACGTTTTTCTAATTCAATAGCCATCACCCATTCTAAAATTTTTTGATGCATTCTTTGTAACTTGTTTTTTGCAGATGGACCTGTAAAAAGAAGTTTAGCTAATTGTTGAGAAATGGTACTCCCTCCTCCTTTTTTACCTAAAGAAACAATAGCTCTAAGAATAGATTTAGCATCAATTCCAGAATGATATTTAAAACGAATATCTTCTTTTGCTATGAGAGCATTAATAAGATTTTTTGGAAGTTTTTTATAAGTAATTAGAGTTCTATTTTCTGAAAAAAATTTTCCTAATAAAATTCCATTAGAATCATATATTTCTGATCCTACTTCCATAGTAGGATTTTCTATATTTTTAGTACTTGGTAAAGTACCTAAATAACCTTTAGAAGCTGCATAAAATATCAAAAAAATAGAAAAAATTCCTAGAAAAAAGAAAAACCAAAAATAAAAAAGAAATATACGAAAATAAAAACTAATTTTTTTTCTTTTTTTAGTATACACTTAAAAGAATTCTTTTTTTTATTTGCATAATCTAAATTTTAGAATCATCTATTTATAGATTAATCTTTAAACGTTAATTCTGTTTTTTGAATGACATTAATTGTGGATAATTCCTCTAGAGGAGAAGCCTTTTTATTTTTTCTATTTTTTTCTAAAATTTCTTTAATTTTTTTGATTTCTATTCTGAACCAAGTATTTGGATTTTTAATATAAGAAAACCACATTTGTTTTTTGAATACGTCAATCTTCATACATTGTGCAATTCCTTTCTCTGTATATATTTGACTATTAATATCTGGAAAATCTTTTATAGCTGATAAATAATCGTCTAATTCATAATTTAAACAACATTTCAATTTACTGCATTGTCCAGTTAATTTTTCTATATTTATAGAAAGTTGTTGATATCTAGCTGAATTAGTCGTAACACTTTTAAAATTTTTTAACCAAGTAGAACAACATAGTTCTCGACCACAAGTGCCTATTCCTCCAATTTTTGCAGATTCTTGTCTATATCCTATTTGTTTCATTTCTATATGAATACGAAATAAAAAAGCCAATCTTTTAATTAATTTTCTAAAATCAATTCTATTTTCCGAGGTATAATAAAAAATAGCTTTTTCTCCATCTCCTTGATATTCTACATCACAAATCTTCATAGAAAGGTTCAAATTTTTTGCAATTTTTTTAGATTTTGAAAGATATATAGATTCTTTTTTTTTTAGAGATTTCCAAATATTGATTTCTATATCCGTAGATTTCCTATATATTTTTTTTATTTTTAAAGAACTCAAATAAATATTTTTATTTCGTATCTGTAATTTTACCAATTCTCCAGTTAAAGTCACTCTACCAATATCATATCCAATAGATTTAGATTCTACAGTAACAAAATCCCCTTTACAAAGGGATATTTTATCTTGATTATGAAAAAATTCTTTTCTATCATTTTTAAATTGAACTTCCACAATATCATATTCATCTCCAAAAGGAGATTTTATATTAGATAACCAATCCACTACATTAAGTTTTAAACATTTTTTTTTATTGGAAATATTATTTTCCTTGTTAATAAAACATTTATTTGTTAAACAACCGGAACATAATTTTTCCATTATTAAAATAATTTTAAAAACAAAAATAAAACTTTTATTCCTTTTTTTATTTTTTTTGATATAAATTCATAAATACATGAATAAATATGAATAATAGAACAGCTGTATTTCCTGGGACTTTTGATCCAATTACTCTAGGTCATTACGACATCATTATTAGATCTTTAAATTTATTTGATAAAATTATTATAGCTATTGGAAATAACTCGGAAAAAAATAATATGTTCTCTATTAAAAAGAGAAAAGAATGGATCAAAAAAACTTTTTTTAAGTTTCCTAAAATAGAAATAGAATTATTTAAAGGTTTAACTATTTCTTTTTGTAAAAAAAAAAAGGCTCAATTTTTATTGAGAGGAATTAGAAATCAATTAGATTTTGAATTTGAAAAGAATATTTATTATACTAATAAAGAATTAGATAAGAATAGTTGTATTGAAACAATATTTATTCTTTCTTCTTATGAAAAATCTTATATTAGTTCTTGTATGGTAAGAGATATTATAAAAAATGGAGGAAATTATACCATATTTGTTCCTAAATATGTACGAATTAATAAAAAATTTTTCTAAGTATCTAACCATTCAAGAATAATTTGTTTTTTTTCTATATTTGCGTCTAAAAGTTTTACTTTTACTTTATCTCCTAAATGGTAAATTTTTCGTTTTTTTTTACCCATTATACTGTAATTGTTGGAATTTAGAGTATAAATATCTCCTCTAATATCACATAATCGTACCATACCTTCTGTTTGAAATTCCAATAGATCAATGAAAACACTCCAGTCTGTAAATCCTGTAATAATTCCATCAAATTCTTTTCCTATAAATTTCTTGATATATTTAACTTGTATGTATTTTGAAAATTCTCTTTCTGCATCTATTGATAAACGCTCTTTATAACTACAATAGATAGCCTGTTTTTCATAAAAATCTAGAGATTTTAATTTAGATTCATTATTATTAGTTAAATAATCATTTAATAAACGGTGTGCTATAATATCTGAATATCTCCTTATAGGAGAAGTAAAATGCGAATAATAAATAAAAGATAATCCATAATGTCCTATGTTATTTGTGGAATATTTAGCTTTACTCATAGAACGAAGAATCAAATTTTCGATCATATTTTGTTCTGATTTACCTTGAATATTGTTTAATAAACAATTAAGAGATTTTTTGATATTTTTTAAATCTAAGGAATAACCTAAGGGTTCTATTATTTTTTTTAAAATGAAAATCTTCTTAAGATCTGGTTTATCGTGTATTCTGTAAATATATGTTTTTTTAGAAGGGGCTCCATCTAAATTTAAACTAACAAATTCTGAAATTTTTCTGTTCGCTAGTAACATAAATTCTTCTATTAAACGATGAGCTTCGTTATTTCTTTCTAAATATAATTTAGAAGGGTTTTTTTTTTCATCTAAATGGATTTTTATTTCTACCTTATCCAAGTAAATAGATCCATTTTTTAATCTATTTTTAGTAAAAATCTTAGAAAAAGAAAACAAGGTATAAAGGTCTTTGTGAAAAGATCCTCTTTTTTTTTCTATAATTTTTTGAACTTCTTCATATGTAAATCTTCTATTAGATCGTATAATCGTTTTTCCAAACCAACTTTTTAATATTTTTCCTTTACTATTTACATTAAAAATGGAAGAAAAACTTAATTTATCTTTTTCTGGATGTAAAGAACAAAGATCATTGGACAATATTTTTGGAAGCATAGGTATGGATTTTCCAATAAAATAAATGGAATTTGCACGTGTATATGCTTCTTTATCTAATAAACTTCCTTCTTTTATATAATAAGAAACGTCTGCTATATGAATTCCGATTTCCCAAGTATTAGAATTTAATTTTCTGATAGAAAGTGCATCATCAAAATCTTTTGCATCCAAAGGATCTATAGTAAATGTATTAATGTTTCGCATATCCCTTCTAAGATTTTTATCTGAATTTTTTTTAAATACAATTTTTTTTGCTTCTTTTTCCACTTCTTTAGAAAATTCATCAGATAGGCCGTATTCTTCCAATAAAGAATAAACCTCTGTTGTATGTTCTCCAGATTTTCCAAATACTTTAATGATTTCTCCTAAAGGATTTTTTAAATTTTTTGGCCATGTAATTATTCTAACTAATACTTTTTCATTAGGATGATATCCTTGTAATTTTTTTTTAGGAATATATATATTTACATGAAGAGTCTTGTTATAAACTATGACTGATCCATATTTGGAATTAGATTTAATTTTTAATACTCCAATAAAATTTTCTCTATTTCTTTTGATTATTTTTATAACTTCCCCTTCCATTTTTTTTCCTAATTTTTTATTTTTTAGTTTTATTCGAACTAAATCTCCTTCTATAGATCGATTAGTTTTTTTTTTAGGAATAAAAATTTTATTTTTAAATTCTTCTACATTAACAAATGCATAACCATAACTAGTTATATTGATTAATCCAGTTGCAATAGTCAAATTTTTATACTGAATTTTTTTTTCAATGGAATATTTTTTTTTCTTTTTTTCCAAATAAAATGGCATTTTAATTAACGGTTAAAATAAAAAATATACAATCTACGAGGTTTTATCTACAACCTAAAAAAAAATGATAGATATTTTTGATATCTATAAAATTTGTATGTAACTATTATGTAACTCAGTATTGAATATTATTTATTATCTTTGCAAGGATTGATTCGTTTTTTTACTATATTTTACTATATATATTTCAAATATAAAAAAATTTCTCTAAGATGACAGGTAAACGTATATTATATGTTTCTTCAGATTTATCTCCTTTTTCTTCAGAGACTACTATTTCTTTATCGGTTTTAAAAGCTACTAAGTTGATGCAATCAATGGGAAATGATATTCGTATATTTATTCCACGTTTTGGAATCATCAATGAACGAAGACATCAGTTACATGAAGTCATTCGTCTTTCAGGAATGAACTTAATGATCAATGACGTAGATCACCCTTTATTGATTAAAGTTGCATCTATTCCAGATGCCAGACTACAAGTTTATTTTATAGATAATGAAGATTATTTTAAAAGAAAAGCTATGTATGAAGATGAAAATGGAATTTTTTTTCCTGATAATGACGAAAGAGCTTTATTTTTTACAAAAGGGGTTTTGGAATCCGTAAAAAAATTGAATTGGAGTCCTGATATTATTCATATATATGGTTGGATTAGTTCTTTTATTCCACTATATATTAAGAATTTTTATAAAAAAAATCCTATATATAGAAATACAAAAATTATTACATCTATATATAATACACCATTTAAAGGATCTATGAATAAGGATATTATTAAGAAAATCAAAATAGATGGAATAAAATCTAAAAAATTAAAATTATTAGAAAATCCTAATTATTTTAATCTAATAAAGTTATGCATGTCCTTTTCTGATGCAATCATAAAAGGAGATCTTTCATTTCCAAAAGAGATAGATGATTATTTAGAAAAAAACAAATTATTGGTGTTCAAATATTATCCTGTAGAAAAAATAGAAACTGTTTATCAACAATTTTATAAAAAAACTGTTTTAGAACAGATTAATTAATCTATATAAAAAAAAAAATGAAAAATTCTAATTCTATAGGTTAGAATGTGTGGAATAATTGGTTATTTGGGATATCGAGAAGCTTATCCTATTATTATTAATGGATTAAAAAAATTGGAATATCGTGGATATGATAGTTCTGGAATAGCTGTTTTTTATAATGGAAAATATAGTCTATATAAAACGAAAGGAAGAGTTTCTGAATTAGAAAAAAAAATTTTTTCAATAAAAGGAACAACAGGCATAGGCCATACAAGATGGGCAACGCATGGTATTCCAGATGATATTAATGCACATCCTCATGTTTCTAATTCTAAAGAACTTGTTTTGATTCATAATGGAATCATAGAAAATTATCATGCAATTAAAATTATTTTACTAAAAAATGGTTTTACTTTTAAAAGTGAAACAGATACAGAAGTTCTTGTAAATTTGATTGAATATATTCAAAAAAAAAACCAATTATCTTTAGAAGAAGCGGTTCGTATTTCTTTGAATGAAGTAATTGGAGCTTATTCTATAGCTATAATCGAAAAATCTGATCCAGATAGAATCGTAATTGCTAAATTAGGGAGTCCCCTTACATTGGGGATTAATGAAAAAGAATTTTTTATTGCATCTGATCCTATCCCATTTATTGATTATACTAAAAATGCTCTTTATTTAAAAGATGGAGAAATGGCTATCCTTAGAAAGAATAAAGAGTTAGATTTACGAAAAATTATAGATAATCATAAACTTAATCCAATCATTAAAGAACTTAAAATTAATCTCAAAGAGATTGAAAAAGGAGAATATAAACATTTTATGTTAAAAGAAATTTATGAACAACCAAAAACAATTTTGGACACTTTACGTGGTAGATTATTGATTTCTGATGGATTAATATGTATTGATGGAATTGAATCTAATAAAGATATTTTTCTTAATGCAAAAGGGATAACTATTGTTGCATGTGGCACTTCATGGCATTCAAGTTTAATTGGAGAATATTTATTAGAAGAACTATCGAGAATTCCCGTCAAAGTAGAATATGCTTCGGAATTTAGATATAGAAATCCAATTATAGAAAAACAAAATATTATTATTGTTATTTCTCAATCAGGAGAAACTGCAGATACTATAGCTGCCTTAAAATTAGCAAAAAAAAAAGGAGCTTTTGTTTTTGGTATTTGTAATGTTGCAGGATCTTATATTGCACGAAACGTAGATGCAGGAGCTTATACACATGCAGGGCCTGAAATTGGAGTTGCTTCTACAAAATCTTTTACAGCTCAGATAACAGTGCTTTTTTTATTAGCTTTGAAAATAGGAAAATATAGATCCACTATCACAGACATTCGTTATGAATTTTTATGTAAAGAACTTATATCTGTTCCAAAAAAAATGAATATTACGTTAAAAATAGATAATACTATAAAAAAAATATCTAAATTATATCATCATGTCAATAATTTTCTCTATTTAGGTAGAGGAATTAATTTTCCAGTATCTTTAGAAGGTGCTTTAAAATTAAAAGAAATTTCTTATATTCATGCAGAAGGTTATCCTGCAGGAGAGATGAAACATGGACCTATTGCTTTAATAGATGAAAATATGCCTGTAGTGGTTATAGCTACTAAAAAAGGATATTATGAAAAAATAATAGGAAATATTCAAGAAATTAAAGCTAGAAAAGGAAAAATTATAGCTATAGTCAATGAAGGTGATATTCAAGCAAGTAAGTTAGCAGATCATGTAATAGAAATTCCAATTATTTCGGAAGAACTAAGTCCTTTAATTACAATAATCCCTCTTCAATTATTAGCATATCAAATTGCTTACCTAAGAGGAGAAAACGTAGATAGACCAAGAAATTTAGCGAAATCTGTAACTGTAGAATAATTTTTTTTATTTTTTTTGATATTCTTTTATATATTTTTCTAGAGCCTTAGCCATAGAAGGAAATTCAGGAGTTGGAACTCTAATAGCAATTTTTAATCCAGCTTTATAAGCTGCATCTAAAGTATTTTTTCCAAAAGTAGCAATTTTTATATTATTTTGATCAAAATTAGGAAAATTTTCAAATAAAGACTTTATACATGCGGGGCTAAAAAATACCAATATATCATAATAGATTATCTTCTTTAAATCAGATAAATCACTAGAAATTGTTTTATATAAAATAGCTCTTTTCCATGAAATATTTAGTTTATTTAACATTTTTGGTATTTCTATTTTTAATATATCTGAAGATGGTAAAAGAAATCTTTCGTTTATATTTTTTTTGATACAAGGCAATATATCTTTAAAATATTTTTTTCCAATGTATATTTTTCTTTTTCTATATACGATATATTTTTGTAAATAATAAGCTATAGATTCTGTTTGACAAATATATTTCATGGAAATTGGAACTTTGAATCGCATAGATTCTGCTAATCGAAAATAATGGTCAACAGAGTTTTTGCTTATGAAAACAACTACCGTAAAATCAGAAAAATTAATTTTTTGTTTTCTTACCTCAATAGAAGACACACCTTTGACTTCTATAAAGGATCTAAAATCTATTCTCACATTTTTGCTTAGTTCTAAATATGGAGAATTGGAACCTTTTAGAGGTTGTGAAATGAGAATATTATTGATCTTCATCATTTGTTTTTGTGTATATCATTGATTTATAAAGAATAAAAATTTATAACTATGATTCAAATTCGCAAATTTACAAAAAAAGAAAGAATAAGAAAACAATTATTAATTAGTATAAAAAAATTTTTTTTTTCAAAAAAAATAATTATTTTACTATTTTTTTTCATTTATTCAGATAATAGTATACCTATAAGTGTTTTTATTTCTAAAAAAAACATGATCAATCTACTAACAGAAATTTTTTTTTTACAGGATTTTTTTTTTCATAAAAAATATGAAGTAAATTTAATTTATAAAAAATATAACCTGACAGAGAAAAAATTTCTCTACAATTACCATTTTCACACAAAAAAAATTGACAATCATATCGATATTTTAAAAAGTGTCCAATATAATTTAAAAATATTTTTTTTAAAAAACTTGATTAAAAAATATAAAGGCACAGAGCGGAATCGAACCGCTATAAGAGGTTTTGCAGACCCCTGCCTTTCCAATCGGCCACCATGCCAAAATTAGTTTATATCATCTAAAATAATACAAAATCTATCCATACTACTTTCCATAGGTGGATTTTCTTTACAAATCTTTATTTTTGTTTTTTTAACTAAATCTAGCCTATATTTTTTTATCCTTTGTATTATTCTATAGGCTAAATGTTCCAATAATTTAGAATTAATAGCCATTTCTTCTTTTACAACACGGAATAAATATACATAATCAATAGTTTTTGATAAATCGTCACTAATAGAAGCTTTATGAAAATCTAATTCTACTTCTATATTGACTGTATAATAAGATCCTAAGAAGGATTCCTCTGGAATGCAACCGTGAAATCCAAATAATTTTATATTCTCTAGAATAATTTTTCCCATTCGATTATTCTACTATGGAACAGTTATAATTTTCTTCTACTTTTTTCCAATTAATGATATTCCAAAATGAAGAAATATAATCGATTCTACGATTTTGATATTGTAGATAATAAGCATGTTCCCAAACATCTAATCCTAATATAGGAATCCCTTCATTACCTATCCCTAACATTAATGGATTATCTTGATTTTCTGTAGAACAAATAGTCAATTCTTTTTCTTTTACACATAACCATGCCCATCCAGAACCAAAACGATTCATTGCTACAGCAGTAAATTTTTCTTTAAAAAGATCGAATGTTTTGAATTTTTTTTTAAAAACTTCATTTAGATATTCACTTGGAGGTATACTTTTTGAATGAGGTATTAATATTTCCCAAAATAAATTATGATTATAAAAACCTCCACTATTATTTCTTACTATTGGATTTTCAATATTCGCTCTTCTTAAAATTTCTTTTATAGATAAGTTTTCCATATCGGTTCCATTAATAACTTGGTTTAGATTATTGGTATATCCAGCATGATGTTTGATATAATGGATTTTCATAGTTCTTTGATCTATATAAGGTTCAAAATCCTTGTATGAATAAGATAATTTAGGAAGTTTGAATGACATATTTTTTTTATTTAAAAAACAAATATAATTAAAAAGATCAAATATTAGGATTTGTTAAATTATTTATTATTCATAAATATAAACTATGAAATTATAGATTTTATTCCAGGAAGTATTTTATTTTTTAAACTTTCTAACATAGCACCTCCTCCAGTAGATAAATAACTAATTTTTTTTTCACACTGTTCCATTTTTAATGAAGCAATGGAATCTCCACCACCTATTAAAGAAAAAGCTCCATTTTCAGTTGCATTGACAATAGCTCTTGCTATAGATTGAGTACCTAAAGAAAAATTGGAGAATTCAAATACTCCTAATGGACCATTCCAAAGAATAGTTTTGGAATTTTTGATGATTTTGCAAAAATATTTTATAGATTTAGGACCTAAATCTAACCCTTTCCATCCATTTGGGATAGAATAAATGGAAGAAATCTTAGTATTAGCATTATTTTTAAAAGAATCTGCTATTACTACATCTTTTGGAAAAAATATATTTGTTTTATCTTGTTTTTTATATTTATCAAAAATCTTTTTTAATACTTTTTCAAGTTCATGATATTTGTATTTATCTACAATAGAATCACCTACATTTCCTCCTTGTATTTTTATAAAAGGATAGGCCATCCCACCTCCTATTAGGATATGATCTACAAAATTAATAAGGTTTTCTATAATAGATATTTTAGAATATATTTTTGCTCCTCCTAATAAAATTGTAATGGGTTTTTTCCCTTTTCCAAAAATCTTTTTTAAAGAATTTATTTCTTTTTGCATGAGAAATCCAATACATTTATTTTTTCCAAAAAATTTGGGAATAATAGTAATAGAAGCATGTAAACGATGAGATACTGAAAATGCGTCGTTAACATAAATATCTCCAAGCTTTGATAACTGAAAAGCAAAATTTTCATCTCCCTCTTCCTCTTCTTTGTAAAATCGAATATTTTCCAACAGTAAAATTTCTCCATTTTTTAATTCATTGATACGTTTTTCTACAGTTTCTCCTATACAATATTCTGAAAATTTTATAGGAATTTGTAATTTATTAGATAAATTAGAAACTACAAATTTCAACGAATAAGTTTTGGAACGTTTTCCTTTTGGTCTTCCAAAATGAGATATTAATACTACTTTTCCATATTCATTAATTATTTTTTTAATGGTAGGTATACTATATTGAATCCGTGTATCATCTAGTATTTTTTTAGATTTATTGTTGATAGGAACATTAAAATCAACTCTTACTATAGCGGTTTTATTTTTAAAATTAAAATCATTAACAGTTTTTATATTATCCTCTTTCATAATTATAATTAATAAATAAAAATTAAAATATACAAACTTAATGTTAAGTATTGAATCTTTATTATGAAAAAAAAGAACTCATAAAATGAAAAAAAAATCCAAATTTTTAATGTATTTTTATAAAATTTGAGGAAAAATGATAATTTCAATAGGATCTGATCATACAGGAATAGATTATAAAAAATTAATAATTAATTATTTGATTCAAAAAGGAGATCGGGTAAAAGATTTTGGATTATTTCGTTATGGAGAAAAGGTAGACTATCCTGATTATATTCATCCTACAGCAGAATTTGTAGAAAAAGGAAAAGCTGATTTGGGAATTGTAATTTGCGGAAGTGGAAACGGAGCGGCTATGATTGCTAATAAATATCCAAAAATTCGTGCTGCATTAGTATGGAAAAAAGAAATTGCTTTTTTAGCAAAAAGGCATAATAATGCCAATATAATTAGTTTACCAGCTCGTTTTATAGAAAATAAAAAAGAGGTTTTAGAAATAGTAAAAATATTTATTCAAACCGATTTTGAAGGAGGAAGACATAAAATAAGAATCAAAAAAATTCCAATTAAAATAAATAATCCTCAGTAGCTCAGATGGTCAGAGCACCTGACTGTTAATCAGGGTGTCGCTGGTTCGAATCCAGCCTGGGGAGCATATATTGAAATTGAAAATGGTCAATTTTATAGATTGATAATGACGTATTTTTGATATTTTAAATACAATAACTTTGATTTTTTGTAAAATTATAAACTAATTGGATTACTTTTTTTTTTGTTTGATCTAAATTTAGATTTAGTAATATAATATCGAATAATCTTGCATATTTCCATTCCATTTTTGCTTTATTTAAACGTATATTAATTTGAGATAAATCCTCATAATTTCTTGAAAAAAGTCTTTTTTTTAGTATTTTTAGGGAATTTACCATGATAAATATGGATAAAGTATCGTATGGATATTTTTTTTGTAAAGATAATCCACCTTTTACATCTACATCAAATAAAACATGTTGACATTTATTCCAAATTTTGGATATTTCACTTTTTAGGGTTCCATAATATAAATTAGGATAAACTTCTTCCCATTCTAAAAAATGATTATTTTCTATTTTAGAAATAAATTTTTTTGTAGAAATAAAATAATAGTCTTTTCCATTTTTTTCGTGATTCCGTATAGAACGTGTAGTACATGATACAGACAATTTTAATTTTGGAATTTTGGAAAGTAAATACTGTGATATAGTTGTTTTTCCAGATCCTGATGGCCCAGATAAAATAATCATTTTCCCTTTTTTCATTTTTCCATGATATCTATTTCATTTAAGAATGAAAATAAGAATATACTGTATTTTATTTATTATTTTTTAACTTTATCTATGTTATATCAGTAAAATAAAAATCCAAAAAATATCATAATAATAATCTGAATTAAATTTAATATGAAAATAGGAATAGTAGGAGTTACCGGAATGGTAGGACGTGTAATGGTAGATCTCTTAAAATGTAGGAATTTTCCAATAGAAAAATTATATCTTTCCGCTTCTGAAAAATCAATAGGAAAAGAATTTATTCATAATTATAAAAAATATAAAATAATTAGTATTAGAGAATTATTTTCAAAAAAACCTAATATTGTTTTATTTTCAGCTGGATCAGATGTATCTAAAAAATGGGCCCCTCAATTTGCAAAAATTGGGACAACAGTAATAGATAATTCTTCTGCATGGAGAATGGACCCAAAAAAAAAACTGATAGTTCCTGAAATAAATGCTTCTTCTTTATCTAAAGATGATAAAATTATTGCAAATCCTAATTGTTCCACTATTCAATTAGTTATGGTATTATATCCATTACATTTAGAATATAGCATAGATCGTGTTATTGTATCTACATACCAATCGGTTACTGGAACAGGAAAAAAAGCTTTAAATCAAATGAACAAGGAAAAAGATGGTTTTTTTTCTTATGAAAAAATATATCCATATCCTATTTATCAAAATGTATTACCACATTGTGATACTTTTGTCAAAAATGGTTATACAATGGAAGAAATAAAATTGATAAAGGAAACCAAAAAAATTATAAATGATAAAAATATAGCTATTACAGCTACTGCTGCACGTGTTCCTGTTATAGGAGGTCATTCAGAAAGTGTAAATATAACATTTAAAAAAAAACCTAATATTGATCATATATATCAAATTTTTTTGAAAAAAAAAGGAATTATTGTTCAAGATAATCCAAAAAAAAATATTTATCCTATGCCATTATTTTCTCATGGAAAAGATGAAGTATTCGTAGGACGAATTCGTAGAGATTATTCCTTTTTAAATTCTTTAAATCTTTGGATTGTAGCAGATAATTTACGTAAAGGATCAGCTACTAATGCAGTACAAATTGCAGAATTATTGATAAAAAAAAAATATATTTAATATTTTTATTTATTTTTATCAATAATAAGAATATATTCTCCCAATATTTTTTTTATATTGTTATAATATAAAATCATCTCCTTAATATTCCCTCTCAATGTTTCTTGGAAAATTTTAGATATTTCCTTGCATATAACCATATTTCTTTCCAATCCAAAAAAAAATTTTAAATCGTTTAAAGTACGTAGTAATCTATGAGGAGATTCGTATAATAAAAGAGTCCTATTTTCTTTCGACAATTTTTCAAGTTTTACTTTTCTTTTTTTTTTTGGTAAAAATCCAATAAATGTAAATTCATTAATAGCAAGACCTGAAATTACTAATGCTGGGATAATGGAGGTTGGACCTGGTAAACATTCTATAGAAATAGAATTTTTAATACAAGATCTAATCAATAAAAATCCTGGATCAGATATACTGGGGGTACCAGCATTAGAAATTAATGCTAATTTTTTTCCATCTTTGATTTTTTCTAAAATTGAAGGAATTATTTTATGTTCATTATAAATATGATAATTTTTTATAGGCGTTTTAATATTATAAAAATTTAACAATTTTTTTGAAACTTTATAATTTTCTACCAAAATAAAATCTACTTCATTTAATATTCGTAAACTTCTGAAAGTAAAATCTTCTAAATTTCCTATAGGAGTAGGTACGATATATAACATTTAATTGAATAAAAAAAAAGAATAATATATGAAAAAAAGATCATAATTTTTTTTTTTTAATCTATTTTTTATAGAATAAAAATTTATAACTTTTGTCATTTTATCTATTATATTTTTTGGAATTATTTTATAGATTACAATCAAAATAAATTTAGATTATGTAAAATATTTTTTCAGTTTTTTTAAATTTTCATTATCAAATAAATATAGTTAATAATTTTATTCATAAATGCTGATGAAATAAAAAAAAATGAAAGGTAAAGAATATATATTTAGAAGCCGTTTAGTATCTGGAGAGATTATTTTTAAGTATGATCTTAATGGTTTTTTAAGGGAAGTGATCTTTCCCGAAAGACTTTCTTTATCACATTATATATGGATAGGAAAATATATACCTTATAATGAGTCCATTATAAATAAAATGAAAAAAACAAAAGCGGCCTTTTCTATAGAGGAAATTCCATCAGATTTATCTTTTAACCGTTTTTGGATAGATTATAGATACAAAGTAGGTAAAAAAAAAATGGCAGAAAATATATGGAATAGAATGTCTTTATCTGATAGAGTAAAAGCTTTATCCTATATTCCGAAATATTTAGATCATGTTCGACGTACAGGACATGATCAAGCATATCCTACAACATATTTAAATCAAAGATATTTTGATAGTTAACTATTTTTTTTTCTACTTATTAATATAATATTAATAGCTTTTTCTAAATTCAATGAATCAAAAAAAATTTTTTCTTCAATAGGAATTGATTGATTTTTATGTTTAATATAAATATTATATTTATTCACTTTTAGAAGTATTTCATATTCTTCAAATAATCCTAAAGATTTAGGTAATTCTAAGAGTTTTAAAGCATCCTGTAAAGATATTGTATCAATTTTTTGATGAATTAATAAGGGAGAAAATTTTGGTTTTTCTTTATCTTTAAATTCTCCCATTTGAACAATAGGACCAAAACGAGCTATTTTAGAAAAAACTTTTTTATTAGATATTGGATCCATACCTAAAAAACGAATTTTGTTAATTTTATCTACATTTTTTTTTACATGTTCTATTTTTTTATGAAATTCATCATAAAAATTTTTAATAATTTTATTCCAGGATACTTCTCCTTTTGCAATATTATCAAATTGTTTTTCTAAACTTGCTGTAAAATTGTAATCTACGATTTCTTGAAAATTTTTTTTTAAAAAATCAGTTATTAGAATTCCCATTTCTGTAGGAATAAATTTATTTTTTTCTATTTCAATGATTTCATCTTTTTTTTTAATAATAACATTTTTTTTTAAAATAAAAGATTCACGAATCTCTGTTTTTTTAATAATTTTTTGTGTGTTTATATAATCTCTTTTTTGTATATTAGAGATAATAGGAACATAAGTAGATGGTCTCCCTATTCCTAATTGTTCTAAATTCTTTACTAAAGTAGCTTCATTATATCTTGGTAAATGTTTTGTAAAAATTTGTTTTGCTATGATTTCTTTTTTCTGTAAAAAAATTCCTTCTTTAAAGATTTCTAATGATTTTTTTTTATTATTTTCATTAGAAACATTTTTTTCTTTTATTTTCATAAAACCTTCGAATTTAATGGTTTTATTTGTGTAAATAAAATGATTTTCTAAATTTGAAGATTGAATATAAAAGTTTTTTATTTCAAATTGACAATCAGTCATTTGTCCAATTATAGTTCGTTCCCATATAAGTTGATAAAGACGTTTTTGAGATAAGTCTAAAGTTTCTAAAGATATTTTTTTAATTTCTGTAGGATGAATAGCTTCGTGAGCTTCTTGAGAAAATCTATTAGATAAAAAATTTTTTTGAGATAAATATTTTTCTCCATACAAAGAAAGAATATAATTCTTTATTTTGGATAAAATATCTTTGGATAAATTAGTACTATCAGTACGAATATATGTTATGTATCCTTTTTCATATAATTTTTGAGCTAAAAACATAGTTTTAGATATGGAATAATTTAATTTTTTACAAGACTCTTGTTGTAAAGTAGATGTTGTAAATGGAGGTGGAGGACTTTTTTTTTCTTGTTTAAGAATAATTTTTTTTATTAAAAAACTTGCATTAACACATGATAATAGAATATTTTTCATTTTTTTTTCTCCTTCTATTTTTTTTTCCAATTTAGCATGAAAAATCATTTTTTTTTCGTAAGTAAAAATTCCGGATATTTGATATCCAGGAATAGGAATAAAATTTTGAATATTTTGTTCTCGTTCCACTATCAGTCTAACTGCTGCGGATTGTACTCTACCTGCAGAAAGACCAGAATTAACCTTTTTCCATAGAATAGGAGATAATTGAAATCCTACTAATCTATCTAAAATTCGTCTTGCTTGTTGTGCATAAACAAGATTATAATTAATAAATCTAGGATTATTTATAGCATATAAAATAGCTTTTTTTGTTATTTCATGAAAAACAATTCTTCGAATTTTTTCATTTGGAATATTTAATATTTTATAAATTTGATAAGCGATAGCTTCACCTTCACGATCCTCATCAGAGGCTAACCATATTATATTATAATCTTTAATTAATTCTTTAAGATTTTGAACTATTTTTCTTTTTTTAGATAAAATGACATAATCAGGTTGAAAATTCTTTTTTACATTAACTCCTATCTTTTTTTCTGGAAGATCTATAAGATGACCATAACTCGATACTACATAAAAATCTTTTCCAAGAAACATTTGTATAGTATTAGCTTTAGTAGGAGACTCCACAATTACTAAATTTTTTTTCATTTTATTGTTAATACTTAATTTTTTCTATATATTTCTTTCAATAATAAAATTTACCATTGTTTTTAATGCTTCTTTAATTGTACTTTTTGGATAGTGATCTAATATTTTTAATGCATTATTACGAAATTTTATCATTCTTTTTTTAGCATATTCTATACCTCCATTTTCCTTAACATAATCAATAATTTGATTTCTTTTTTTTTCATCATAATTATTGATAGAATTTAATATCCATTCTTGATTTTTTTGAGAAGATTTTTGAATAGCATAAATCAGTGGAAGTGTCATTTTTCTTTCTTTTAAATCCATTCCAATAGGTTTTCCAATTAAGTTTTCATGAGATTCTTCATAATCAAATAAATCATCTTTTATTTGAAAAGCTATTCCAGTAAATCCTCCAAATTTTTTCATTTTTAAAGCGGTTTTTTCATCTGCATTTACTGAACGTGCGCCTCCTTCACAAGAGGCTGCAATTAGACTAGCTGTTTTATGATAAATAATTTGATTGTAAATTTTTTCGTTAATGTCTAATTTTTTAGTTTTCTCCATTTGTAATAATTCTCCTTCACTCATATCTTTGATAGTTCTACAAATAATTTTAAGAAGATCATGATAATTATTATTTGTAGCTAATAAAAGACTTTTAGAAAGTAAATAATCTCCTATTAAAACAGCTACTTTATTTTTCCATATAGCATTGATAGAAAAAGTTCCACGACGAAGAGAACTATTATCTATAACATCATCATGGACAAGAGTAGCTGTATGGATTAATTCTATTAAAGATGCAGTATGATATGTTTTTTTTTGTATGTTTCCTAACATTTTTGCAATTAAAAAAACAAACATAGGACGAATTTGTTTACCTTTTCTATTAGTGATATAATGTGTAATTCTATTAACAATAGATACCTTACTTTTTATAATATTAATGAATTGTTTTTCGAAAATTTTCATTTCTTTTTTTATGGAAATTTTCACCTTTTCAAGGATTTTTTTCATAATATTAAATGTTTCATTTTTTAATATTATGGTTTTTTTAAGATTTATGTTATAAAATTAACATAGCATCTCCGTAGGAATAGAATCTGTATTTTTCTTTTATAGCTATTTTATAAGCTTTCATGATCAAATCATATCCAGAAAAAGCTGCTGTCATCATAATTAATGTAGATTTTGGCATATGAAAATTGGTAATCATAGAATTAGCTATGCTAAAATTATAAGGAGGAAATATAAATTTATTCGTCCATCCTGAAAAAGGATTTAAATATTTACTAGAAGAAACTGAACTTTCAATAGCGCGCATAGATGAAGTTCCTACAACACATACACGTTTTTTTTGTTTAATAGTTTTATTAATAATACTACATACATTTTTTTCTATAAAACATTTTTCAGAATCCATTTTATGTTTGGATATATCTTCTACTTCTACGGGTAAAAAACTACCTAATCCAAGATGTAAAGTAATTTCTACTAAATTGATTCCTTTTATTTCTAATATTTTTAATAAATGTTTTGAAAAGTGAAATCCAGCTGTAGGAGCAGCTACAGAACCTTCAATTTTTGCATAAATAGTTTGATAGCGTTTTTCATCACTTTTTTCTGGTAATCTTTTAATATATTTTGGTAAAGGTGTTTTTCCTAACTCTTTTATTTTTTTTATTAATTCTTCATGTGATCCATTAAAATGAAGTTGTAAAATTCTTCCTCTAGAAGTGGTATTATCTATGACTTCTCCTGTTAATCCACTTCCAAAATTTAATTTATTTCCTACTCTTACTTTTCTTGCAGGATCAACTAATACGTCCCAAGTTCTATCTATAATATCCAATTCTCTGAGTAAAAAAACTTCTATTTTTGCTTCTGTTTTTTCTTTATTTCCAAATAATCTTGCTGGAAAAACCTTTGTATTATTGAGAATAATAGTATCTCCTTCTTCAAAATATTGATATAAATCTTTGAATAATTTATGTTCAATATTTTTGTTTTTTCTATGAATAATCATTAATCTAGATTCGTCTCTTTCTTGGGTTGGTTGATAAGATAAAAGATTTAATGGAAATTCGAAATTAAAATCTGAAGTTCTCATAATTAAATTAGAAACAAAACAAATATACAAGGTATTGTCTTATTCTTGACTAAGAATAAAATTAAATTATTTTTTTTCATCAAAAAAAAATATATATATATTTGTATTATATTATTTTTATATTTTAAGTGTAAAAATATGAATTTTAAAAATTGTTCTTTATTTTTTAATTGAAAAATAGCTTCTAGACCTGATTAGTTAAGGATTCTTGAATTAAGATTTTTACGTATTTGATATTATTTTTTTTTACAACGAAGAGTTTGATCCTGGCTCAGGATGAACGCTAGCGGCGGGCTTAACACATGCAAGTCGAGGGGCAGCATGAAATTTATTTATTTAAATTTTGATGGCGACCGGCGTACGGGTGCGTAACACGTATGTAACCTACCTTTTTCTAGAAAATAGCCTGAGGAAACTCGGATTAATATTCTATAATACAGTATCCTCGCATGAGAATATTATTAAAGCAGAAATGCGGAAAAAGATGGGCATGCGCCCGATTAGTTAGTTGGTGGGGTAATAGCCTACCAAGACGATGATCGGTAGGGGGCCTGAGAGGGTGATCCCCCACACTGGTACTGAGATACGGACCAGACTCCTACGGGAGGCAGCAGTGAGGAATATTGGTCAATGGAGGAAACTCTGAACCAGCCACGCCGCGTGCAGGAAGAATGCCTTATGGGTTGTAAACTGCTTTTGTTTAGGAATAAAGATTTCTACGTGATAGGAATTGTGAAGGTACTAAACGAATAAGTGTCGGCAAACTCCGTGCCAGCAGCCGCGGTAATACGGAGGACACAAGCGTTATCCGGATTTATTGGGTTTAAAGAGTGCGTAGGCGGTTTATTAAGTCAGTAGTGAAATGTTACAGCTTAACTGTTAAAATGGCTAATGATACTGATAGACTTGAGTGAGATTGGAGTAGCTGGAATGTGTGGTGTAGCGGTGAAATGCATAGATATCACACAGAACACCGATCGCGAAAGCAGGTTACTAAATCTATACTGACGCTGAGGTACGAAAGCGTGGGGAGCAAACAGGATTAGATACCCTGGTAGTCCACGCCGTAAACGATGATCACTAGTCGTTGGATTTTATTGTTCAGTGGCTAAGCGAAAGTGATAAGTGATCCACCTGGGGAGTACGACCGCAAGGTTGAAACTCAAAGGAATTGACGGGGGCCCGCACAAGCGGTGGAGCATGTGGTTTAATTCGATGATACGCGAGGAACCTTACCAAGGTTTAAATGTACTACGAATAAGCTAGAAATAGTTTAGTCTTAGGACGGAGTACAAGATGCTGCATGGTTGTCGTCAGCTCGTGCCGTGAGGTGTTGGGTTAAGTCCCTCAACGAGCGCAACCCTCATTGTTAGTTGCCAACGAGTAATGTCGGGGACTCTAGCAAGACTGCCGACGTAAGTCGAGAGGAAGGTGAGGACGACGTCAAATCATCACGGCTCTTATACCTTGGGCTACACACGTGCTACAATGGTCGGTACAAAGGGTTGCTACTGAGCAATCAGAAGCTAATCTCTAAAAACCGATCTCAGTTCGGATTGGAGTCTGCAACTCGACTCTATGAAGTTGGAATCGCTAGTAATCGCATATCAGCCATGATGCGGTGAATACGTTCCCGGGCCTTGTACACACCGCCCGTCAAGCCATGGAAGTCGGGGGGACCTGAAATTGGTGACCATAAAAGGAACTGCTTAAGGTAAAATCGATAACTGGGGCTAAGTCGTAACAAGGTAGCCGTACCGGAAGGTGTGGCTGGAACATCTCTTTTTTTAGAGTAATTTTATATATCTTAATAAATAAGAAAATTAAGGAATCAGGCTAGAAGTTTTTTCTATTGATTGATAAAAAAGTAAGTGTAGAGATTGATGATAAATAATAATTGTATCAGTCTCGTAGCTCAGACGGTTAGAGCGCTACACTGATAATGTAGAGGTCCGCGGTTCAATTCCGCGCGAGACTACTATATTAGTTAAGAATAAGGGGGATTAGCTCAGCTGGCTAGAGCACCTGTTTTGCACGCAGGAGGTCATCGGTTCGACTCCGATATTCTCCATTTTTTAGATATAAAGTTCTTTGAAATAACATACTGTAATAAGGAAAGAAAAAAAAGCTAAGTAAGGGCGTATGGTGGATGCCTTGGCTCTGAGAGGCGAAGAAGGACGTGATAAGCTGCGATAAGCTGCGGGTATTGGCACATACGAATTAATCCGCAGATTTCCGAATGGGGAAACCTATCATATTAACTATATGATATTACTTTTTTAAAGTAATGCTAACCTAGAGAACTGAAACATCTAAGTATCTAGAGGAAAAGAAAACAAAAGTGATTCCGTAAGTAGTGGCGAGCGAAATCGGAAAAGCCCAAACTATTGTGGTTTAGGCCATAGTGGGGTTGTAGGTCTACAATAAAGGATTATTTTTATATAGTAGAATGATTTGGAAAAATCAATCATAGAAGGTGATATTCCTGTATACGAAATAGAAAAATAACCTAGTAGTAACCTGATTAGGACGGGACACGGGAAATCTTGTCTGAATCTACCGGGACCATCCGGTAAGGCTAAATACTACTCAGAGACCGATAGTGAACTAGTACCGTGAGGGAAAGGTGAAAAGTACTTCGAATAGAAGGGTGAAATAGATCCTGAAACCATACGCTTACAAGCTGTCGGAGCCCTCTTAATTAAGAGTAGGGTGACGATGTGCCTTTTGCATAATGAACCTACGAGTTAATTTTTCCGGCAAGGTTAAGTAGTTTAGCTATGGAGCCGTAGCGAAAGCGAGTCTGAATAGGGCATTTAGTCGGAAGAATTAGACGCGAAACCGAGTGATCTACCCATGAGCAGGTTGAAGCTGTGGTAACACATAGTGGAGGACCGAACCGGTTGACGTTGAAAAGTCTTCGGATGACTTGTGGGTAGGGGTGAAAGGCTAATCAAACTCGGAGATAGCTCGTACTCCCCGAAATGCATTTAGGTGCAGCATCGTGTTAAATATGACAGAGGTAGAGCTACTGATTGGATGAAGGGGTTTCATCGCCTACTAATTCCTGATAAACTCCGAATGCTGTCATTATGTTTCACGGTAGTGAGGGCATGGGTGCTAAGATCCATGTCCAAGAGGGGAACAACCCAGACCATCAGTTAAGGTCCCTAAGTATATATTAAGTTGTATAAACAAAGTTTAATTACACAGACAGCTAGGATGTTAGCTTGGAAGCAGCTATTCATTTAAAGAGTGCGTAACAGCTCACTAGTCGAGTGATTGAGCGTGGATAATAATCGGGCATAAATATATCACCGAAACTATGGGATTGAAAAATCGGTAGGGGAGCATTGTAATAACGTTGAAGTTGTATTGTGAAATACAGTGGAGTAATTACAAAAGAAAATGTAGGTATAAGTAACGATAATGCGGGAGAGAAAACCGCACACCGAAAAACTAAGGGTTCCTCAGCTATGTTAATCAACTGAGGGTTAGTCGGTCCTAAGATGTAATCGAAAGGTGTAATCGATGGGTAACCGGTTAATATTCCGGTACTTGCTTTTATTGCGATGGGAAGACGGAGTTATGAAACTGTCGCGTACGGACGGAAGTGTACGTTGAAATAGTTAGGTATAAAATATATAGGAAAATCCGTATGTTTTGCTAAGCTATGATAGTACCATAAACCTTCGGGTGAGTGGATAGTACAGGTAAGAGCTTCCAAGAAAATCCTCTAAGCTTCAGATAAAAGTGATCCGTACCAAAACCGACACAGGTAGTTAAGGAGAGAATCCTAAGGTGCTCGAGTGATTCACGGCTAAGGAACTAGGCAAAATTAACCTGTAACTTCGGAATAAAGGTTGCCTTCCAAAAAAGGCCGCAGTGAAGATATCCAGACGACTGTTTATCAAAAACATAGGACTCTGCTAAATTGAAAAATGATGTATAGGGTCTGACACCTGCCCAGTACTGGAAGGTTAAAGAAAAAGGTTAGCTTCGGCAAAGCTTTTAACTGAAGCCCCAGTAAACGGCGGCCGTAACTATAACGGTCCTAAGGTAGCGAAATTCCTTGTCGGGTAAGTTCCGACCTGCACGAATGGTGTAACGATCTGGAAACTGTCTCAGCCGTGAGCTCGGTGAAATTGTAATATCGGTGAAGATGCCGATTACTCGCAATGGGACGAAAAGACCCTGTGAACCTTTACTATAGCTTCGTATTGGTTTTGATTAAAAAATGTGTAGGATAGGTGGGAGACTTTGAAGTAATGTCGCAAGACAATATGGAGTCAACCTTGAAATACCACCCTTTTTTTAGTTGAAATCTAACTCAATTCATAATTATTGAGGACATTGCGTGGTGGGTAGTTTGACTGGGGTGGTCGCCTCCAAAAAAGTAACGGAGGCTCCCAAAGGTACCCTCAACACGTTTGGTAATCGTGTGTAGAGTGTAATGGCATAAGGGTGCTTGACTGTGAGACCTACAAGTCGATCAGGTACGAAAGTAGGGCATAGTGATCCGGTGGTTCCGTATGGAAGGGCCATCGCTCAAAGAATAAAAGGTACTCCGGGGATAACAGGCTAGTCTCCCCCAAGAGCTCATATCGACGGGGAGGTTCGGCACCTCGATGTCGGCTCGTCACATCCTGGGGCTGAAGAAGGTCCCAAGGGTTGGGCTGTTCGCCCATTAAAGTGGCACGCGAGCTGGGTTCAGAACGTCGTGAGACAGTTCGGTCTCTATCTATTGTGAGCGTTAGAAGCTTGAGTGGAGCTGATTCTAGTACGAGAGGACCGAATTGGACGAACCTCTGGTGTATCAGTTGTATCGCCAGGTGCATCGCTGAGTAGCTACGTTCGGAAGAGATAAGCACTGAAAGCATATAAGTGCGAAACTCACCACAAGATTAGGCTTCTTTTAAGGGTCGTTGAAGACTACAACGTTGATAGGCTATAAGTGTAAAGACAGTAATGTCATAGCTAAGTAGTACTAATTACCCATAGGCTTATATTTTTTTCCTTATTTGTATGTTATTTTTATAATATTTGTATGAAATTTTTATAATGGGTGGTTATAGCAATGTGGATCCACCTCTTTCCATTCCGAACAGAGAAGTTAAACACATTAGCGCTGATGGTACTGGTTTTTCCGGGAGAGTAAGTCTCCGCCCTTTTTTTTTTTTATATATTCGTTTTTTATTCGTATTACCTACAACATTCTGCACGGAGTATGCTTTCACTTCTATAATAATAGAGACTTTTTAATCCAATTTTCCAAGCATCAAGATGAACTTTATTAATAAATTTTGCTGGGGTTTTTTGATTAAAAGCCAGATTTATACTCTGACCTTGATCAAGATATTTTTGTCGTATACCTGCTTGTTTTATTAATTCCAATTGATTAATTTCTTTAAAACATAAAAATACATTTTTTTCTTCTTCGCTAAGAGCCGTTAAATTAAGACAAGATCCCTTTTCATTAGCAATTTTTTCCCAAATTTCTGGAAGATTATATCCATTTTTTTTAAGAATTTTTTCCAAATAAGGATTTTTACGAATATGCATTCCTTTTGAATCATCATCTACATATATATTTGCAGCCAAAGGTTCTACCCCTTGAGATAATCCACCCGCTAATTTAGCAGAACTTCTATTAGGGGCTATAGCCATCAAAGTTAAATTCCTTCTTCCTGTTCCTATATTCCATTCGGATTCACCGTATTCTTTTGCCAAATATTGAGTCGCTTTTTGAGATTCCACTTGGATATTTCTAAATATTTTATGAGTTAATATTTCAGATTTTACGGAAATAAAAGGAATCATTCTAGATTGTAAATAAGAATGCCAACCTAAAGCTCCTAATCCTAAAGCTCTACTTTTTTCTGCAAAACGAACAGAATCTTCTATTCCTCGAATATTTTTTCCTTTATCAATAAATTCTTGTAAAACAGAATCAAGAAATAAAATTGCATAAAAAACGGTATTAGTATTTTTCCATTCTACGTATTTATATAAGTTTAATGAAGAAAGACAACATACAAGAGTATGATTTTCATCTGTAGGTAACATAATTTCTGAACAAAGATTGCTATGATGGATTTTTAATCCATATTTTTTCCAATTATCCGGTATATTTTTGTTAGCATTATCTTTAAAAAAAAGATATGGTTCTCCAGTTTTAACACGTTCTTTAAGGGTATTGATCCATAATAATCTTTCTTTTCCATTTTTTTTCAAAACTTTATCCATAAAAGAATTAGAAATAATGGCTCCCTGATGAAGATTATGACATTGTCGATTGATATCCCCTTTAGGTTCTCTTATTTTTAAAAATTCTGGATATTCTTTGTGTTCTATATTTAAATAAATAGCTACAGCTCCTCTTCGTGTACTTCCTTGTTTACTAGCAATAATAGTACTATCGTATGATTTAATAAAAGGAATAATTCCATCCGAATAGCCTAATTCTCCATTTTTAATAGGACTTCCAATTGGTCTAACCATACTAAAATCATAAGAAGTCCCTCCTCCATGTTTACTTAAAATAGCCATTTCTAAATTTTTTCTATATATATCATACATACTATCCCCAATACGTCCAGAAAAACAACTAATAGGCAATCCTTTTTTTGTTCCTAAATTTACCATCACTGGAGTGGAAGGGATGAGCCATCCTCTCCATAAAATTTGAAAAAAATTTTCTTCCATATTTGGTATTTTAAGAATTTTTGCAGCATTGATAGCCAATCTTTTATATCCTTCAAAAGGAGTTTCTCCATCTAATAAATATCCACCTTTAATTGTAGTTAAATACAGTTCATTATTAGCCCATAACGGTAAATCTTTTCCTACTTTCCATCCTTTTTTTTCTGCAATAGGGTGTGTTTCCATTTTTAGTATTGAAATTTCCTTTTTTTTTACTTTTTCTCTTTTTCTATTTTTTCTTTTAATTTAGCTAACCCCGCAATATCTCCAAGAGTAGATTTTTCTAATTTTCTATTTCTAATACGTTGTTCTTTTTTTTGATCCCTATCACGATAAATTGCTGTATGAGAAACTACAATTTTTTTAGTTTCTTTATTAAGATCGACAACTTTAAAATTAATTTTTTCTCCTTTTTTAAGAATACTTCCATCCTTTTTTTCCAAAGAACGAAGGGGGGCAAATGCTTCTATTTCTTGATCTCTAAATTGAATAGAGGCTCCTTTATCTAATAAATTTTCTATCATTCCATTATGAATACTACCTACATAATAAATTTTTTCATATTTATCCCATGGATTTTCCGTTAATTGTTTATGGCCTAAATTTAATTTTCTGGTTTGAAAATCTACAAAAAGAATAATTACTTCTAATTGATCATTAATATTGCAAAATTCAGAAGGATGTTTGATTTTTTTAATCCATGAAAGATCTTTTGTATAAATAATTCCAGATATTCCTTTTTCTAATTCTAAAAAAACTCCAAAATTAGTAAATTTTCGTATCAATCCTATATGTTTTGATCCTATAGGATATTTTTTATGAATATCGATCCAAGGATCTGAAGTAAGTTGTTTTATGCTCAAAGACATTTTTCTTTCTTGACGATCTATAGTCAATATAATAGCTTCTAATTCATCTCCAATTTGTACAAAATCTTGTGTAGAAGACAAATCGGAGGACCAAGACATTTCACTAATATGCAATAAAGCCTCAACACCTGGAATAATTTCTACAAAAGCACCATAA
This sequence comes from Blattabacterium clevelandi, assembly GCF_003268615.1. Taxonomy (NCBI): domain Bacteria; kingdom Pseudomonadati; phylum Bacteroidota; class Flavobacteriia; order Flavobacteriales; family Blattabacteriaceae; genus Blattabacterium; species Blattabacterium clevelandi. The sequence continues at coordinate 296,199 of NZ_CP029844.1, forward strand.
TCAGCTAAAACACTAACTTTTCCTTTTAATTTACTTCCTACTGTTAATTTTTCATCTAAAGAATTCCAAGGATGAGGTAGCAATTGTTTTAACCCTAGCTGTACACGATTTTTATCTTTATCTACACCTAAAACAACGAATTTTAATTCCTGTTCTAATTGAACTACTTCTGTAGGATGATTAATATGATGCCAGCTCATATCGGTAATATGCAATAAAGCATCGACTCCTCCTAGATCTACAAAAGCACCATAAGGAAGAATATTTTTTATTTTTCCTTCTAAAACTTGACCTTTATCTAATTTAGAAATCATTTCTTTTCTTTGCTCTTCAATATCTCTTTCTATTAAAACTTTATGGGATACGACAACATTTTTTGTTTTTTGATTGATTTTTACCACTTTTACCTCCATTGTTTTACCAACATAAGTATCATAATCTCGAACAGGTTTTACATTAATATGCGATCCTGGTAAAAAACATTCAATATCAAAAATTTCTACGATTAAGCCACCTTTAGTTCTAGCAGCTACATAACCTAAAATAACTTTTTCTTTTGTATATGCTTCATTAATTTTTTGCCAATTTCTTAACGTTTTTGCTTTTTGATAGGAAAGAATACATTGCCCTTTATAATCCATTTTAACAACCATAACTTCCATATTACTTCCTACTTCAAAATTAAAATTTTCTTTAAATTCTCTAATTGGAATAGCCCCCTCCGCTTTGAATCCTATATCTACAATCACATTGTGATCCATAATATTTGTAACAATTCCCTTATATATTTCCAATTCGTGTATATCTGGCAAAGTTTCTTCGTATATTTTTTCCCACTTTTTTCTTTCTTCTTGTATCTCATTATTTAAATGAGTTTCGTATTTTGTCCAATCGAAACTTTTTTCTTTTTCCTGATATTTCAAGTTGATGTTTTTATCACTACCATGGATCCTATCAGATGAATGGGTAGTTTCTTTTTTAGTTTCTTCTTTTTGATTAGACATATATTTTGATATTTTTTTATAAAAAACCCTAACTAGTTGATATTCAAAAATTATAAACTAGGAATATACATTCAAAATATCCACTATGATTAGGCCTATTGTTTAGGTCGTTTAGGAATACAAAACTAATAATTTTTCAGAACATAAAATTTTGGATTTTTTATTTATATTTTATTTAATAGATATAAAAAAAATTATTCCACAAATTCATTGTGATAGATAGTGTAAATTGATTGATTTGATAATAATAAAAAATTATGTATCTTATTGTTGATACTGAAACCACAGGATTACCTAATTCCTATAATATTCCTATTACTAATTCCGATAATTGGCCAAGACTAGTACAAATAGCATGGCAATGTCATGATATTTATTCAGGAAAAATAATAGAATTTAAAAATTTTATTATAAAACCGGATGGTTATGATATTCCTTATAATGCTTTTAAAATTCATGGAATTACTAATGAAAAAGCAGAAAAAGAAGGAACCCATTTAGATTTTGTTCTTAAAAAATTTAAAAAATCATTTGAAAAATCTAAATGTTTAATTGGACATAATTTAGATTTTGATAGAAAAGTTATTGAATGTGAATTTTTTAGAATAAAAGAAGAAATTTCTTGTAAAGAAAAAAAATTTTTAGATACTAAAGAAGTTTCTGTTAATTATTGCAAATTACCTGGTATTAGAAACAAATTTAAATGGCCTACATTAATTGAATTATACTATAAATTATTTGGAATAGATTTATCTAATTTTCATCATAATGCAGAAAATGATGTAAAAGCTACCTCTCGTTGTTTTTTAGAACTTTTACGGATGGGAATTATATCCAATAATGATATTGGAATAGATGAATCAATAATCAAAAATTTTCGAGAATCTTTCCAAACTATTATCTCTTCCTCTATAGTTTCTTTCAATCCCCATAATCCTAAAAAGAATACAGAAAAAAAAATAGAAAATAAAATAATTAACAATAATAAGGAAAAATTACAAAAAAAAAGATATTCTCATATTCATAATCATACTTCTTTTTCTATTCTTTTTTCAACTATGGATATTTTATCCATGATAAATAGAGCTATATCCTGTAATATGCCTGCTATTGGAATTACAGATTATGGAAATATGATGGGTAGTTTCCATTTTTTAAATACCATTCATTATTTCAACAAAAAATATGCTTCATTGAAAAAATCAATAAAAGGAATTATTGGTTGTGAAATGTTTATTTCCGATAATTATTTACAGAAAAAGTTTACTAAAGAAACACCGGATAAACGTTATCATCAAGTTCTATTATCTAAAAATAAAGCGGGATATCATAATTTATCCAAACTTTGTTCTCATGGATTTTTAGAAGGACTTTATGGTGGAATTCCTAGAATAGGAAAAAACTTGATTGAAAAATATAAGGGTAATTTAATAGCTCTTACCGGAGATCTCAATGCAGAAATCCCACAGATTATTCTTAATCAAGGAAAAAGAAAAGCAGAAAAGGTTTTTTTATGGTGGAAAGAACTTTTTGAAGAAGATTTTTACATAGAATTATTACGTCATGGATTAGAAGAAGAAGACTATGTTAATAGGGTCCTACTGAAATTTTCAGAAAAATATCATGTAAAGTACATTATACAAAATAATACTTTTTATTTAAATCAAAAAGATGCTTATGTTCAGGATATTTTGCTTTGCGTAAAAAATGGAGAAAAACAATCAACTCCTATAGGTAGAGGAAGAGGGTCTAGATTTGGATTTCCAAATCAAGAATTTTATTTCAAAAGTACAGAAGAGATGAAAGAAATATTTTCGGATATTCCAGAATCTTTTGATTTTTTAGATGAATTAGTCAGTAAAATTGAATTTTACAGTCTATCACAAAAAATATTACTTCCAAAATTTCAGATACCAAAACATTTTGAAACACCTTTAGATAAAAAAGATGGAGGGAATAGAGGGGAAAATTTATTTTTAAGAAGTATTACATATGAAGGTGCTAAAAAACGTTATAAAAATATAACTAAGGAAGTAGAAGAAAGAATTCACTTCGAATTACAAACAATTGAAAAAATTGGATATCCTGGTTATTTTCTTATTGTTCATAATTTAGTTTCTCAAGCTAGAAAAATGAATATTTCAGTAGGACCTGGAAGAGGTTCTGTTGCGGGCTCTGTAGTTGCCTATTGTATAGGAATTACGGATATAGACCCCATAAAATATCATCTTCTTTTTGAACGATTTTTAAATCCGGACAGAATATCTTTACCAGATATTGATATCGATTTTGATGATCGAGGACGTGAAGAGATTATTGAATGGGTAGTTCAAAAATATGGAAAAAATAAAGTAGCACAAATCATCACATATTCCAAAATGGGGGCAAAATCTGCTATTCGAGATACTGCTCGTGTATTAAATTTATCTTTAAAAGATACAGATCGTATAGCAAAAATGGTACCTAACTTCCTCCCATTAAAAGTTCTATTATCTTCTTCGGTACTAGAAAATAGAAGTAAGGAAGAAATGGAAAATATCAAAAAATTGAGAAAAATTGCCGAACATGAAGAAACTTTGGAGGGAAAAATTTTGAATCAAGCAAAAAAATTAGAAGGATCTATAAGAAGTACTGGTATACATGCTTGTGGAATCATTATAAGTCCATACGATATAAGAGAATATATTCCAGTTTCTATTTCTAAAGAATCCGATTTATTGTTAACGCAATTTGATAACAATGTAGTAGAACATGTTGGATTATTAAAAATGGATTTTTTAGGATTAAAGACTCTTACTATTATTAAAGATTCCTTGAATCTTATCAAAAAAAACATCAATGTTACAGAATTCTCATTTTCTATAGAAGATTTAAAGACTTATTCTCTTTTTAAAAAAGGAGAAACCGTAGCTATTTTTCAATATGAATCTCCAGGAATGCAGAAATATTTACGTCAACTTAAACCTGATAAATTTGATGATTTAATTGCAATGAATGCATTATATAGACCGGGGCCATTACAATACATTCCTAACTTTATTTCCAGAAAACAGGGGAAAGAGAAGATCACCTATGATTTACCAGAAATGGAAGAATTCTTAAAAGAAACTTATGGAATAACTATATATCAAGAACAGGTTATGTTAATATCCCAGAAAATAGCAGGGTTTAGCAAAGGAGAAGCAGATTTTCTTAGAAAATCTATGGGTAAAAAACAAAAAGAGGAACTAAATAAAATGAAAAATAAGTTTCTTAATCAAGCTATTAAAAAAGGATATCCAAAAAATATATTAGAAAAAATATGGAAAGATTGGGAGTTTTTTTCTTGCTATGCTTTTAACAAATCTCATGCTACCTGTTATGCTTATATAGCATTTCAGACGGCTTATCTTAAAACGCATTTTCCCTGTGAATATATGGCTTCTGTATTAAGTAATCACATGGACAATATTAAACAGCTCACTTACTTTATCAAAGAATGTAAGCGTATGGATATATCAATTTTAGGTCCCAATATTAATGAAAGTGATGATTTTTTTAAAGTAAAAAATCAAAATTGTATTCAATTCGGTCTTAGAGGAATAAAAGGTGTAGGAGAAAATTCTGTAAAAATGATTGTTCAGGAAAGAGAAAAAAATGGACCATTCACTTCTATTTTTAATCTGGTAAAACGTATTAATTTACGTATAGTCAATAAGAAAACTTTAGAAAGTTTAGTTTTATCTGGAGGATTAGATAAATTTCATTTACGTAGAGAACAGTATTTCCACTTTGAAGAAAAAAGTAAGTTAAGTATTCTAGAAAAGATCATTCAATTTGGATCTAAATACCAAAAAATGAAAAAAAAAGATAATATTTCCAAAAAAAATATGGAAATAGAAAAACCCATGATTACTAAATGTCAACCATGGAGCAATCTATATAAATTAGATAAAGAAAAAGAAGTATTGGGGATTTATGCTACTTCACATCCTTTAGATGATTATTTTTATGAAAGAAAATATTTTACAAATTTATCTTTAGACCAATTAAATAAAAATGAACAAAAACTGATAGGAAAAAAAATATATATATGTGGAATTATATCTAAAATAGAAAAAAAAATATATATCAAAAGTGGAAAAAAATATGGAATTTTTTTATTAGAAGATGATCATTCTTCTAAATTATTTCGTATTTATGGACAACAATATTTAAAGTATGAACATTTATTATTTAGTAATAGCCTATTATATTTATATATTTTTATTGAACGCTCTAAAGAACGAAAAATACATATATTTCATATCGAAAGTCTACAAAATGTTTTAAAAAAATTTTCCCATAAACTGGTAATTAGGATAAATATAAAAGACTTAGATAGCATGATTATTGATGATCTAGAAAAATTATTTTCTGAACAACCGATAGGATATAAAAAGCTGAATATTCTTCTTTATGATAAGGAAAATCATATTTCTTTAAATTTTGAATCAAAGAAGTATAGAGTTGATATTAATTCCAGTTTTTTAAAAAATTTGGAAAAAATAAAAGGGTTAGATTTTTCTTTGAATTAAAAATTAATTATGAATAAGACTTTCTTAAATTTGCACTTAAAATAAAGTAAATATTATGAATTCACTTTTTTGTAAATCAATAAATTACATTTTTTTTTAGTAGTTATTGGTTTTTTTTAAGATGAAAATAAAAGTTAGAGTATCTCATGAAGAGGATACAAAATATGCTTCCTTAATTTGCAAAAAAATACAGGAATCCGCAAAAATTAGAGGAACTGGTATTGCTAAGAAAGATCCAGAATATATTAAATCAAAAATGATTAATGGAAATGCCGTAATAGCTTTCTATAATGGAAAAATAGCAGGGTTTATTTACCTTGAAGTTTTTCAAAATCAAGAATTTGTTGTTAATTCTGGTTTAATTGTTTTTCCTGAATTTAGAAAAAAAGGATTAGCAAATATTATAAAAATTGAAATATTTAAACTTTCTAGAAAAAAATTTCCAAATTCTAAAATTTTTAGCATTACAACCAGCCATTCAGTGATTAGAATGAATACAAAACTGGGGTTTAATCCTGTTTCTTTTAGTGAATTAACTCAATCAGAAGAATTTTGGAAAGGATGTAAAAGTTGTGCTAACTTCGATATATTAACCAGAAATAAAAGAAATATGTGTCTTTGTACAGGTCTTTTATATAAACCATCTCAATCTTATGAAGATAAAACCGTTCAAAAAAAAAACATAGATAATTTAATTCATGGGGATAAAATTATTTTGGCCTATAGTGGGGGTTTAGATACCTCTTATTGCTTAAAATATCTGATAAAAAAAGGATACGATGTACATACGGTGATTATTAATACAGGTGGATTTAAAGAAGAAGAATTGAAAAAAATTGAAGAAAGAGCTTTAAATATTGGATCTCAATCACACAAAACAATCGATGCTATAGAAGATTATTATCAAAATTGCATCAAATATCTTATATTTGGAAACATTCTTAAAAACAATACCTATCCACTTTCAGTAAGCTCCGAAAGAATTTTTCATGCTATTAAAATTGCACAATATGCGACTTTTATTAAAGCAAAAGCAATCGCTCATGGAAGTACAGGAGCCGGAAATGATCAAATTAGATTTGATATAGCTTTTCAAATTATTTGTCCAGATAAAATTACTTTATCCCCAATAAGAGATTTAAGAATTTCCAGAAAAGAAGAAATTGAATATTTACGAAATAGTGGTGTATCCATTTGTTGGAATAAGGCAGAATATTCTATTAACAAAGGAATTTGGGGAACTAGTATAGGAGGAAAAGAAACTTTAACTTCTTACCAAGATTTTCCAGATGATGCCTATCCAACAAAATTAAGCAGAAAAAAAAGTGAAAATCTAGAATTAGAATTTGAAAAAGGAGAATTAGTAAGTGTTAATAAAGAAAAGGGAGAAGCTATAAAAAATATCCTAAAAATTGAAAAAATTGCCTCTCAATTTGCTATAGGAAGGGGAATCCATATAGGAGATACTATTTTAGGTATTAAGGGAAGAGTAGCATTTGAAGCTTCTGCAGCTATTATTATTATTAAAGCACATCATTTATTGGAAAAGCATATTCTTACAAAATGGCAACTTCATTGGAAAGATCAATTATCCAATTGGTATGGAATGTTGCTTCATGAAGCTCAATATTTAGATCCTGTCATGCGTGATATAGAAATGTTTTTAAAAAGTACACAAGAAAGACTTACTGGAACCGTATATATAATTTTACATCCTTATAGATTTCACTTAGTTGGAATTAAATCTGAATTTGATTTAATGGAATCTAATATGGCTAAATACGGAGAAATGAATTATTCTTGGACTGCAGAGGATGTTAAAGGATTTACAAAAATATTGAGTAATCAAATGAAAATATATCATAATTTAAATAAAAATAAAAAAGAATAATGATTGAAATAGGAATTATAGGAGGGACTGGATATACTTCTGGAGAATTAATTAGATTAATCATTAATCATTCCAAAGCAAGGATTAATAGTGTGGTTAGCAGAAGTGAACCTGGAAAGTTAATTCATTCGGTTCATCAAGATTTATTAGGAGAAATAGATGATTTGAAGTTTACTGATTCCTTAAGCAAAGAAATTGATGTCGTATTTATATGTTCAGGCCATGGACAATCTAGAAAAGAATTAAAAAATATATCAGAAAGTATAAAAGTCATTGATCTTAATCAAGATTTTAGAATTATAAATCATTCATTTTTCAGAAATAGAAATTTTATTTATGGATTACCAGAATTACAGAAAGATATCATTAAAAAATCTAGTAATATTTCTAATCCAGGATGTTTTTCTACAGCTATTCTTTTAGCTATTTTACCTTTAGCTAAAGAAAAATTATTAAAAAATGATATTCATATAAGTGCGATAACTGGTTCAACAGGATCTGGTAAAAGGAATCTCGATACGAATCAGTTTAGCTGGAGAAATAATAATATTTCTTCTTATAAAATATTTAAACATCAGCATTTGCAAGAAGTAAAACAAACTATTCTTCAAATGCAAAATAATTTCCATTCAGAAATTTATCTTATTCCTTATAGAGGAAATTTCTCTAGAGGAATTATAGTTACTTTATATACTTATTCTAGTTTTTCTTTAGAAAAAAATAAGGAAATATATAAGGAATATTATAAAAATCATCCTTTTGTAGAAATATCGAACATAAACGTTGATGTAAAACAAGTGGTAAATACTAATAAGTGTATTTTACATCTTCTTAAAGAAAAGGATCAACTAATTGTTATAAGTGTTATAGATAATCTTATAAAAGGAGCTTCTGGACAAGCTATACAGAATATGAACCTTTTATTTAATTTTGATGAAACTTGTGGTTTAAGATTAAAATCCATTCGTTTCTAATAGAAAAAAAAATGGAATTATTTGACGTTTATCCAATTTTAGATATAGAATTGACCAAAAGTAAAGGAATCTATGTTTTTGATAAAAAAGGACATATGTATTTAGATTTTTATGGAGGACATGCCGTCATTTCCATTGGTCATTCTCATCCATATTATGTAAAATCCTTAACAGAACAAATTCATAAAATATCCTATTATTCAAATAGTGTTTTTATTTCTCAAAAAAAAGAATTAGCCTATTTACTTGGCTGTATTTCAGGATATGAAAACTATTCGTTATTTCTTTGCAATTCCGGTTCTGAATCTAATGAAAATGCATTGAAAATAGCTTCTTTTCATACAGGGAAAAAAAAAGTTATTGCTTTTAAAGGGGCATTTCATGGAAGAACGAGCGGTAGTTTATCCGTTACGGATAATCATAAAATTATATCTCCTTTTAATACGCAACATAAAACTATATTTATAGATTATAAAGATCTTAATTCCTTAGAAAAGGAATTAAAAAATGGCGATATTTGTGCATTAATAACGGAAGGAATACAAGGTGTATCTGGAATTATAGATCCTGGGTTAAATTATTTTCGTAAATATTGGGAACTTTGTAGAAAATATGACACAATTTTTATTATTGATGAGATTCAAAGTGGATATGGAAGAACTGGATCTTTTTTTTCTCACCAATTATATCCTATAAAACCAGATTTAATTACGATTGCTAAAGGTATGGGAAATGGATTCCCCATAGGAGGTGTTCTTATCCATCCTAAATTTAAACCATATTACGGAATGTTAGGAACTACATTTGGTGGGAATCATTTAGCTTGTGTAGCAGGTATTGCTGTATTAAAAATTATTCTAAAAGAAAATTTAATTGAAAATGCAAAAAAAATGGGAGAAATACTATTAAACGAATTGCGTATGATTCCTAAAATTAAAAAAATTAGTGGTAGAGGACTTATGTTAGGGTTAGAATTTGATTTTCCTATTGATGATTTAAAAAATATTTTAATTTACAATGAAAAAGTATTTGTAGGAACATCCAATAACTCATATATATTACGATTACTCCCTCCACTGAGTATCAACCTCAGTCATATAAAATTATTTATTAAAAAACTAAAGAAGGCCTTATCAGATCTCTAAAAAATGAAAAAAAATAATAGTAGTAAAAAGGCTATGCTTATACTTGAAGATGGAACTAAGTATGAAGCTGATCATTTTGGAGCTCCCGTTTCCTCTTCCGGAGAAGTAGTATTTAATACAGCTATGACCGGATATACGGAAAGTATGACGGATCCATCTTACAAAGGTCAAATTTTGACTTATACTTATCCTTTAATAGGGAATTATGGAATTCCTTCTCCATCTTATAAAGAATCTATCCATGAATTTTACGAATCTGATAAGGTTCAAGTCTCAGGCCTGATTATTTCATATTATTCCAACCGTCCGTATCATTGGAATATGTATACGACTTTATCTGATTGGTTAAAAGAAAATGGTATTCCTGGATTATATGGGATAGATACTAGATTTATTGCAAAAAAACTTATAAATCAAGGAGGATCCATGTTAGGTAAAATTTTAATAATGGAACAAGAAGATATTCCCTTTTATGATCCTAATCAAGATAATCTTTCTCAAAAAGTTTCTACCTATAAAAAAATCATATATGGAAATGGAAAATATAAAATATTACTTGTAGATTTTGGATTAAAGAATAATATTTTACGTTGTTTATTGCGAAGAAATTGTACCATAATAAGGGTCCCATGGGATTATGATTTTACGAAGGAAGAATATGATGGCCTGGTCCTTTCTAATGGACCTGGAAATCCACAGATTTATGAAAAACCAATCTCCTATATTCGTATTGCTATGAAAAAAGAACGACCTATATTTGGGATATGTTTAGGAAATCAACTTTTGGGTATTGCTGCAGGAGGATATACTTATAAACTGAAGTATGCACATAGAGGACATAATCACCCTGTTGTATTTATAGAAACAGGACAAAATTTTATTACATCACAAAATCATGGATATGTTTTGGACACTACCAATATTTCTAGAGAATGGAAGATATTTTTTAAAAATTTAAATGATAACACTTGCGAAGGAATCATTCATGATTTTAAACCTTTTTTTTCGGTTCAATTTCATCCAGAAGCATCAAGTGGACCTACAGATACCGAATTTTTATTCGATTTTTTTATTAATTCGATTGGATCTTCAAGAAGATTCCAAAAATAGTATTATGAAATGAAAATAGATAAAATACTTATACTTGGATCAGGGGCATTAAAAATAGGAGAAGCTGGTGAATTTGATTATTCTGGAACACAAGCTTTAAAAGCTCTTAAAGAGGAGGGTATTTATACTATATTGATTAATCCAAATATCGCAACTGTTCAAACTTCTAAAGAAGTTGCTGACAAAGTTTATTTTTTACCTCTCACATTTTTTTTTATAAAAAACGTGATTGAAAAGGAAAAACCGAAAGGAATTTTTCTTTCTTTTGGAGGACAAACTGCATTAAATTGTGGAATAAAACTTTTTAAAGAAGGAATTATCGAAAAATATAAAATTAAAGTTTTAGGAACATCTATTGAATCTATAATGAACAGTGAAGATAGAAATCTATTTCGAAATAGGTTAAGTCGTATTAATATCAAAACGGCAAAAAGCTTGGTAGTCCATTCCATGGATCATGCCATATCCTATTCTTTAAAGATTGGGTTTCCTATTATAATTAGGTCTTCTTACACACTTGGAGGTTTAGGTAGTGGTTTTGCAAAAGATATTCATGATTTAAAAAAAATCGTCAGGAAAGCTTTTTATTACTCTTCTCAAGTTATTTTAGAAGAATATTTAGAAGGATGGAAAGAAATTGAATATGAAATTGTTAGAGATAAATATAATAATTGTATTGCAGTATGCAATATGGAAAACTTTGATCCTATAGGAATTCATACTGGGGAAAGTATTGTCGTATCTCCTTCACAGACTTTAACAAATTCAGAATATTATGGGTTAAGAAATTTAGCTATCCATATAGCTAGGGATTTAAAGATAGTTGGAGAATGTAATGTTCAATTTGCATTAGATCCTAGATCAGAAGATTATCGTGTGATTGAAGTCAATGCACGTCTTTCTCGTTCTAGTGCTCTTGCTTCTAAAGCAACTGGTTATCCATTAGCTTTTGTTTCTGCAAAATTAGCTATAGGATATGGATTGCATGAATTAAAGAATTCTTTTAATAAAAAAACTTATGCGTTTTTTGAACCAGCATTGGATTATGTAGTTTGTAAAATTCCCAGGTGGGATCTCAATAAATTTTATGGTGTTTCCAATAGAATTGGAAGTAGTATGAAAAGTATAGGAGAAGTGATGGCTATTGGAGGTTCGTTTGAAGAAGCATTACAAAAAGGAATTAGAATGTTAGATATTGGTATGCTAGGATTCATAAATTCTAAAAAAAAAATTGGATCTACTCTTTTACTTAAGGAATTTTTGAAAAAACCAACTGATCAAAGAATTTTATTTTTAGAAGAAGCTTTCGAAAAAGGAATTTCTATAAAAGAAATACATGATCTTACAAAGATAGATCCATGGTTTTTATACCAGTTGGATAACATATTTCAAACAAAAAACGAGATTTCTTCTTATAACGATTGGAGGTCTATTCCGGATGAATTATTACGTAAAGCTAAGAAAGAAGGATTTTCTGATATGCAAATTGCTAACCTTTTTATTATTGATAAGGATCAAGATAGTATTGATGCTATGGAAGAAAAAATAAGAAAATATAGAAAAGAAAAAGGAATTATTCCATATGTTCGAAAAATTGATACTTTGGGGTCTGAATATCCATCAGATACAAATTATTTGTATTTAACCTACCATTCTATTCAACATGACGTTATTTATGAAAAAGATTATAAATCTGTAATTACTTTAGGATCTGGAGTTTATAGAATTGGAAGTAGTGTAGAATTTGATTGGTGTTGTGTCAATACATTAAATGCTATTAATAAAGAATCTTATAGATCAATAATGATTAATTACAATCCAGAAACAGTTAGCACAGATTTTGATGTTTGTGATCGTTTATATTTTGAAGAGATTACTTTAGAACGTGTCTTAGATATTATTGATTTAGAACAACCAAAAGGAACAATAGTATCTATGGGAGGACAAATCCCCAATAACTTAGTTTTAAAACTTTATAAAAAAGGAGTAAAAATTCTAGGAACCTCTCCTATTTCTATAGATAAAGTGGAAAATAGATATAAATTTTCTAACGCTATGGATGTTTTAGGGATTGGACAACCTAGATGGAAAGAATTATCAGATTTTGATAGTATTTATCAGTTTGTAGAAGAAGTAGATTATCCTATATTAGTTAGACCATCTTATGTTCTTTCAGGTTCGTATATGAATGTTATTTCCAATTCTGAAGAACTACAGCACTATCTTATTCGTCATAAAGAATCGGTTACTTTTGATGATCATCCATTGGTGATCACAGAGTTTATTAGAAATGCAAAAGAGATGGAATTAGATGCTGTTGCTCAAAATGGAGAAATATTGTATTATGCTATATCAGAACATGTAGAATTTGCTGGAGTTCATTCAGGAGATGCTACTTTGGTATATCCTCCACATAATTTATATTTATCTACATTAAAGGAAATAATACGTATATCTAATAAAATCGCAAAATATTTTAATATATCTGGACCTTTTAATATTCAATTTTTATCTAAAGAAAATGAAGTCAAAGTAATTGAATGTAATTTGAGAGCTTCTAGGAGTTTTCCTTTTGTATCAAAAATTTCTAAGTTCAATATGATAGAACTAGCTACTCAAGTACTTCTTGGAAAGAAAAAAAAGAAAACGGATCCTAATTTTTTTACTACTAATTTTTTAGGGATAAAAGCCTCTCAATTTTCTTTTTCCAGGTTACAAGATGCAGATCCTATATTAAGTGTAGATATGACTTCAACTGGAGAAGTAGGATGTTTAGGATATTCATTTGATGAAGCTCTTCTAAAATCGATGCTTTCTGTTGGTTATAATATTCCAAAAAAGAATATTCTTATATCTAGTGGTCCGATGGATTCTAAATTAGATTTGTTAAATATGGTTAAACTTTTGCATAAAAAAAGATATATATTATTTGCTACAAAAGGAACAAATAATTTTTTATCCGATTGTGGAGTCCCATCAATAAAAGTTCATTGGCCAAATGAAAGAAAATATCCCAATGTCATTGACTTGATCAAAGATAGAAAATTCGATCTTATTATCAATATTCCTAAAAATTTAAGTAAATTCGAGTTAGATAATGATTATGCGATAAGACGTTTTTCCGTAGATTTTAATATTCCTCTACTAACTAATACGCGCTTAGCTAAAGCTTTTATAAAAGCTTTTTGTAATTTATCTATGGATAAACTATCCATCAATTCTTGGGATGAATATCAATAAATTGATGAAAAATTTTTTTAGCGTTGAAGATGTTGTCAACGTATATGATATCATTAAAGAAGCCATAAATTTGAAGAAAAATCCATATTGTTTTCAACATATTGGGAAGAATAAAACAATTGGATTGGTATTTTTTAATCCTAGTTTACGTACAAGAATTAGTTGTCAAAAAGCAGCTTTTAACTTAGGAAGTAATACTTGGGTATTAAATATTCATCGGGATTCCTGGAATATCGAAATGAAAGATGGAAATGTGATGACAGATACTCAAGAACATCTTAAGGATGCTATTTCTGTAATGAGTTTATATTGTGACATTCTTGCAGTAAGAACTTTTCCTAATCTTATAGACAGAGATTATGATTATAATGAAGTTCTTTTTAAGAAAATATTGAGCTATTCTAAAGTACCAGTAGTTAACATGGAAAGTGCTACTTTGCATCCTTTGCAGTCTTTAGCTGATGTAATGACCATTGCAGAATTTATACCTTTTTTTTCTAAAAAAAAAAAATGTAAAGTGGTGTTAAGTTGGGCTCCTCATGTAAAGCCATTGCCACATTCTGTGGCAAATTCTTTTTCCCAATGGATATCCAAAATAGAAGAAATAGATTTCACCATTACTTGTCCAGAACAGTATGATTTATATGAAGAATTTTCTAATGGAGTTGATACTACATATAACCAAAATGAAGCATTCTTAAATGCAGATTTTATTTATGCCAAAAATTGGAGTAGTTATATCAATTATGGAAAAATACTCTGTCATAATAATGATTGGATGATTACCGAAAGAAAAATGAAAATTACCAATAAGGCAAAATTTATGCACTGTTTACCTGTAAGGAGAAATATGGTAGTGGAAGATTCTGTTTTGGATAGTCCCAATTCCATTGTTTTGAAACAAGCAGAAAATAGAATTTATGCTTCGCAAATAATTTTCTTGAAAATTTTACAATCTTTATCATGAAAATACATATAGTAAAAATTGGAGGAAATTTAATTAGTGATCAAAAATGGCTTAATGATTCTTTAAAAGAATTTTTCAAACTACAAGGGAATAAGATATTAATTCATGGAGGAGGAAGAAAGGCCACCCTTATTTCTGATCAAATGGGGATTACTCCAAAATTTATACAAGGAAGAAGGATTACGGATAAAGAAACAATTGACCTAGTTGTCATGACCTATGCCGGTCTTATCAATAAAAATATTGTCGCAATATTACAATCTTATGACTGTAATGCTTTGGGATTATGTGGTGCAGATGGAAATATTATTCAGTCATGCTTCCGTTTAAAAAAAAAAAAAACAGATATTGATTATGGATATGTAGGGGATATCACAAATAAAAGTGTTAATACGTCTTTTATAAAATTTCTTTTGAAAAACAATATTGTGCCTGTATTATGTTCTATCACTCATAATGGAAAAGGGAATCTTCTAAATACGAATGCAGATACTATAGCTGCATGGATAGCCATATCATTGAAAAAGGATTTTAAAGATGAAATAGAGTTACATTTTTGTTTCGAAAAAAAGGGGGTATTACGAGATTTACATGATGAAGAATCCTATTTAAAAAGAATAGATTTTCCTTTATTTCAAATAATAAGAAAGAATCATACTATTAAAAATGGGATGATACCAAAATTAGAAAATGCCTTTTTTTCATTAAAAAATGGAGTATCTAAGGTCAGTATCTGTCACCCTAATTATTTAAATGATCTTAATAATAAGACCATTATATGTCTGTAGTAAAATTGAAAGTTTTAAAGGAAGAAGCTATAAAACTTCTTATACAAATAATCAATACTCCATCTCTATCTAAAAAAGAAAAAAAGGTCTCTTATCTGATAGAAAACTATATTTCTAAATATGGATTTAACATCAAAAGAAAATTTAACAATATATGGACAGAAAGTACAAATTATAATAAAAAAAAAGAAAATCTTCGTACTATCCTATTGAATTCTCATCATGATACAGTAAAACCAGGAAAAAATTGGGAAACAGATCCTTTTACTGCAATACAAAAAGAGGATAAGTTAATAGGATTAGGAAGTAACGATGCTGGAGCTTCCGTGGTTACCTTAATTTCTACCTTTATCTATTTAAGTCATTTCTGTGTATTACCTTACAAATTGGTACTTTCTATTACTGCAGAAGAAGAAATTTCTGGATCATTAGGCGTAAGATCAATTTTACCTGAATTAGGATCTATTGATTTAGGAATAATAGGAGAACCAACAAAAATGAAAGTGGCAATAGCTGAAAAAGGATTGATCATATTAGATGGAATTTCAGAAGGAGAAACAGCCCATTCTGCAAGTAATAAAGGGGTTAATGCCATATATATTGCTACAAAAGACATAGAATGTTTAAGAAATTTTCAATTTGATCGAAAATCTAAATTGCTCGGATTTCCAATATTAACGGTCACTCAAATAAAAGGGGGGATCCAGCATAATGTTATTCCTGATTTTTGCTCTTTTGTCATTGATATTAGAACCAATGAATTATATTCCAATGAGGAATTAATTGAAATAATAAAAAGAAAAATTCGTTCTAAAATAAAACCACGTTCTTTTCATTTCCATTCTTCTTTCATAAATCCAATACATCCCATTGTATTGAAAGCAAAAATAATAGGTATAAAAACTTATGGATCTCCTACCCTATCTGACCAAAGTGTAATGCCATTTCCAACCATTAAAATGGGTGTAGGAGACAGCATACGTTCTCATACTCCTAATGAGTATGTTCTTATTTCAGAAATTATAGATGGAATAGATATTTACATACGTTTGTTAAAAGACTTTCAATTTTAAAACAAAAAAGGTAAATTTGTCTTGTTCTTATTTTATTTAAAAGGAAAAAAGTATGATACAAGAAATTAACGATGATAACTTTGAAAAAGTTGTTCTTGAATCGGATAAAACTATTTTAGTAGATTTTTGGGCTCCATGGTGTGCTCCATGTAGAACTTTATCTGCTATATTAAAAGATCTATACATAGAGTATAAAGAAAAAGCTATTGTTTTCCAGTTAAATGTAGATCAAAACCCAAAAACTTCTTCTAAATATGGAATACGAAGTATTCCTACCATGTTTTTTTTTAAAAACGGAGAAAAAAAAGATATGCATATTGGAGTAGCCTCTAAAGAGGAGATAAGAAAAAAATTAGATTTTTTAATAAAAATTAAATAAATTTTGGTCTGGTAGTTCAGTTGGTTAGAATACATGCCTGTCACGCATGGGGTCGCGGGTTCAAATCCCGTCCAGACCGCATTTAAAAAAAATAAACTACTTGATCATTCTTATTTATGATATTGGATGAGATTTTCTATGGAAATAATTTTAATATGAAATTGTTGAGCCATTTGAATTAATTGTGGAAGACGCGCCATAGATCCGTTTTTATTAAGAATTTCCACTAAAACACCTCCAGGAATACATCCTGATAATCTAGTTAAATCAATAGCAGCTTCTGTATGTCCTGGTCTTTCTAGGACACCACCTTTTTTTGCTCGAAGAGGAAAAATATGACCTGGTTTATTAAAGGATTCTGGTTTTTCTTCATGTACTAGTGCTAGGATTGTCTTTGCTCTATCGAAAACAGATATTCCTGTTCTAACTCCATACCCTCGTACATCTACAGATATCGTAAAAGCCGTTTTTCTAGGATCTGTGTTATTTTTTACCATCATTGTAAGTTCTAATTGATCACATCTTTCCTCTGTTAAAGAAACACAAACCAATCCTCTTCCATGAGTGATCAGGAAATTTACAATTTTAGGAGTTATTTTTTCTGCTGCAACAATGAAATCTCCTTCATTTTCACGATTTTCATCATCAACAACAATAATCATTTTTCCATTTTGGATATCCTGTAATGATTCTTCAATACCATTTAGATTAAACAATTTTTTGTTTTTATCAGAAAAATAAAAAGCCATATAAATACTCTATTTTTATTTTCTTAGTATGATTTAAAAATCATCCATTACAGTTTTATAAGTAATCCATATACTTATAGGAAAAAAAATAAAATTGGGTATCCAAGCACTTATCCATGGATCAATATCAGCTTTTTCTCCTTGATTTTGTGTAATGGTAAGTAAAGTATGATAAATGATGAATATAGTTATTGCCATAATAGTTGGAAAACCAATTCCCCCCTTTCGTATAAGAGCTCCTATTGGAGCTCCCGTAAGAAACATTATAATGCATGTTACTGGAAATATAAATTTTTTTTGCAATTCTAATTGATACTTTGCTAAATTTATTTTTCTTTTTTTAAGAAATTTTTTTTGATGTTTAAGTTTTTCTATCAAAAAGGATAAACGATCTATCATTTTAGATAGGATAATAGATCTATTATTTGAAATTTTTTCCAATTTTTTTTTTATAAAAATAAAATCGTAATTTTTTTTCTGAAATTCAGAATCAAATTGATTCTTTTTTTTTTTTAAACAATTGATTTTTTCGATCAATTTGATTGTATCCAAAGTTTGATAAGAATCATAATCCTCTAAGTTTTTTATTTTCTCTTCTATCAAAGGTATTTTAAAATATTGAATTAAAGTATCAAATTGGACGATTTGATTTTGATAATATGGTCCTTTTTTTTCATAATGTTGGTCTCTATAAAAAAAACCATTCATGAGTTTTATCCGAAAGGACCCATCTTCTCTATTTGGTATCAAAATTCCTTCTTTAGCAAGAATAGTATTGATAAATAAATTTTTTTCATAAAAAAAAATGAATATTCCATTCAGATGATTTTTATCTTTTCCTGATTGTTTATCTATCTTTATGAAAAAATCTGGAAAAATGTTCACAAAAATTCCTTCCTTTAACTTTAAAGATGGATGGGAAACTGAAATTTGATAACCTAATTCTTTCGCTTTTTTTTTTGCTTTTGGAATGGCATAATCAGAGAAAAAATATAAACCTAAGGAAAGGATGAATGTTAAAAATAAAATAGGGTTCATCATCCTAAAAAGGGAAATTCCAGAAGATTTAATTGCTATAAGTTCTTGGCTTTCTGATATTTCTCCATAAGTCATGATAGAAGTTAACAATATAGAAATTGGAGTTACTAAAGGAACTATCGTAATACCAAAATAAAATATAAATTTTAGGATGATGAAAATATTAATATTTTTTCCTGTTAATTCATCAATTTTACTCCAAAAAAATTGAACGATAAATACAAAAATAACCGAAACAAAAATAACTAAAAAAGGAACTATAAATAAACGAATCATATATAGATCCAGTTTTTTTATTTTTAACATTATGTTATTTTTATTAATTTATTATTAAGATAATATTTTTATCAATTATTTATTCATCCGGATACGGTAAAAAAAAGTATTCGTTTTTTTTTAAGTTATTTTTTCCATAAAAAGAAATAATCTTTTGAAGATCTGATAGATCTATGAAAGGACATTGTAACCGTATTAATTCATTTTTATTGGAAAATAATAGGTCTCCTTTTCCAATGAGTTGTTCCGCTCCTGTGCAATCTAGTATTGTTCTAGAATCTATTTTAGAACTAACTCTAAAGGCAATTCTTGCAGTAAAATTAGATTTAATTAATCCAGTAATCACATCTACCGATGGACGTTGTGTAGAAATTATCAAATGAATCCCTACTGCACGGGATAACTGTGCTAAACGAGTAATATATATTTCTATTTTTTTTTGTTGAAAAGAAAAACTTAAATCTGCAAATTCATCAATAATTAGGATAATATAAGGAAAATGATATTTTTTTTCATATTTTATATTGTATTCTTTAATATTCCTTACCATAGATTTTTCCAAAAGATCATATCGTTTATCCATTTCTTTGCATAAAGAATTTAATATATTTTTTACTTCATATATATTTGTAATGATAGGTTCTTTTGAATTAGGCAACATAGCAAAATAAGATTTTGAAATTTTTTTGTAAATAGATAATTCTACTTTTTTGGGATCAATCAAAATAAATTTAATATCTTCTGGATTTTTTTTACCTAATAAGAATACAATCATAGAATTTAATCCTACGGATTTTCCTTGTCCAGTGGATCCGGCTATTAGCAAATGAGGCATTTTGGTTAGATCTACAATAAAAGTTTCATTAAATACTGTTTTTCCTAAGGCAATGGGAAGTTCCATATTGGTACTTTTCTTGAAACTTTCTTCTGAATAAAGGATGTTTTTCATATATACGGTAGTAGTTGGATGATTTGGAACTTCTATTCCAATAGACCCTTTTCCAGGTATTGGAGCTATAATTCTTATACTTAAAGAAGATAAATTTAAAGCTATCTCATTTTCTAAGTTTTTTATTTTTGAAATTCGTACACCTACCTTAGGAAATATTTCGTACAAAGTTATATTAGGTCCTATAGTGCACTTTATTTTATCTATTCCTATTTGATAATAGTTAAGTATTTGTAGTATTTTTTTTTTATTATCTTTTTCTAGATATTTTTCTTCTTTTTTCTCTTCATGAATAGAAAGAGAAGAAGATAAAATAGGGATATCTATTTTTCTTTTTTTTTCTTTAAGATTAAGAAAAAATGGATGATGATCAATAGCATATTCCTTTTTTTCATATTTTTCATAATTGAAAAATTTTTTTTTAAAATTATGGAATAGTTTGAGGAATATCCCCTTATTGTCTTTTCCATTTTTTTCCTTTTCTTTTTTTAATTTTTTAGTATTTTTTATATGACGCAATATGATTACGGAATAAAGTAAAAAGATCGTTAATACTATCATTCCTAATCCTACTTTTCCAAATAAACTGATCAAAAAATTTCCGACTTCAAACCCAAAAACACCACTTAATATTCCATAATTAGGAAAAATAAGATAAAATGTTATTGGGATCCATATACTAAAAAATAAAAATTGATATGTTATGAATTTATAAATATTCAGTATCAGGATTCCTCTAAAAAGTATTTTTAACCCTATTAAGAAAAAGAATATTGGAAAAAAAAAAGAACTAATTCCTATTCCACAATGTATAAAATAGTGAGATAGAGTTGCTCCGATTTTTCCAATTAAATTTTCTGCTACTATATCTTTATCAAAGAGTTGGTTTATTTGACTTTGATCATTTTTCCAATGAAAAATAAAAGAAAAAAAGCTTAAAAATAAGAATAGGCTATTCCCTAATAAAAAAAAACAAAAAATAGTTTCCATAATATTTTTTTCCTTTTTTTTCGTAAAATTTTTGTACATTCTTTTATTTTTAATTTTATTATCCACAATTAATTATGGATAAAGGAATTTAATTATTATATTATATAAAAAAATATTGAAAACAATGAAAAAAATAAAAACTATCTTTTTTCTTCTTTTTTTAGTTTTTTTCTATCCTTTTTATGGTGGTATACATAGCAAAACAAAAAAAGAAGAAATATTAAAAAAAAACATAGAAAAACATGAAGATCGTCATTTGAACATGTATATAGATTTTATTAGTAGTATTTCTTCTAAAGTTGAAAAAAGTAGTATTTCTTCTCAAGTTGAAAAAAATGTTTTTGATGGAGGAATTTTTTCTGAAGAATTTTTGAAATTAGACTTGATAGGAAAGGCCAATGAAAATATTGATTATCGTTTTGTACAAAAAATTCATATGTATCCTGAATCTTATAAGATTGATACAAAAATGGATATAGCTTATTTGAAATGCAAACTCAATGATCAACTATCTTTTTTGATAGGGAAACAACCAATTTCTTTTGGAAGTATGGAATATCATTCAAAATATCTTCCGGTATATAAGTATCCAGATATATACAAAAATGAGGATCATCCTATTGGTATAAATTTTATTTATACTCCAAAAAAAAATCAGGAATTTCGATTTCAAATTGTAAATCATTTGAATCATGACAATAATTTAGTTCAAAAAGAAAATAATTTGATGGGATATTCTTTGAATTGGAATTGGAATTTATTACATAATAAAATCCAAAATAGATGGTCATATTCTATTTTTCAAGAGATGGTAAAGGATCACTTTTGGAAAGTTTTAGCATTGGGAAGTAAATTAGATTTCAAACCTGTTTCTATGGAATCAGATTATATATTGAGTGATGAAGATATAGAAAAAAATGGACATTTTACACAATTTTTTCGTTCCATTACCAAGGAGGTAGCCTCTATGAGATATGGAACATATTTCCTTAAATTTAAATACAACTTTATTCCAAGATGGAACTTATTTGCGAAAGGAGTGTATGAACTAGGAAGATCTAAAAAAGAAATTAAAAAAATTATTGGAAAAAATCAATTATTCAAAAAGGGATATACTTATTATGGTGGTATAGAATATCAACCTATTAAAAATAATGAGGATCTCAGTTTATATTTTGTCTATCAAAGAAAAAATGTAAAATATATGGATTTAGTTAAACAAGAAAACAAAAATAATCATTTTATTTCTTTAGGATTGAGTTATCGTGTGAAGTTACTTTAAAAGATAACACAAAAAATATCGAGAATGCAATAATGCAGCTCGGTATTTTTTTTTATTTTTTTTCGGTATTATGAAAATAGGACTTTATTTTGGATCCTTTAACCCCATTCATTTAGGACATATTATTCTTGCTAACCATATCGTAGAATTTTTAGATATAGATCATATTTGGTTCGTAGTCTCTCCACAAAATCCACTAAAAAAAAAAAGAATCTTTTAGATTATGTTCATAGAGTTAAAATGCTTCGTATAGCCATTTTTGGTTATAAAAAAATGAGTTTTTTAGATATAGAATCTGGATGTTACCCTTCTTATACAATTAATACACTTGATGTTATAAAAAAAAAATATCCTAAAGATAAATTTACTCTCATTCTAGGAATAGATTCTTTATATTCTATAAAAAAATGGAAAAATTATAAAATAATTTTAAATAAATATGATATTTTTGTATACCCTCGTCTTGGTACTTTCTCTAACTATAATCATTTTTTTATCCCTATTCAACATAATAAAATATTTTTTTTGAAAGCGCCAATTATTGAAATATCTTCTTCTTACATTCGTAATTCTATTCAAAAAGGAAAGAATATGAACCATTTACTTCAAACAGAAGTTTGGAAGTATATAAAAAAACATAAGTTTTATAGAACAAAAAATTAAATTGTATTTTTTTTTATCCCATTCTAAAAATAAAATATTGATAGGCCTTTTTTAATAATATTCTAAATTCTAATTCCAAAAATATTTTTTCTATGGAATTCCAATTTGGTTTTTTTATATAAAATTTTTCATCATGAAAATAGAAAAGAGGAATATTAGTAACAATAGTTGCTAATCTTTTAGATAAAAAACCTAATTCTTTATTTTGTTCAATATTTTTTTTAATTTTTCCGCTAAGATCATGAGTGGAATTTAAAAATTTTTCAAGACTTCCATACTTTTTAATAAATTTTCTAGCATTTTTTTCTCCTATTCCTGGTAGTCCTGGAATATTATCAGAATGATCCCCCATCATACTCCATAAATCTATAACTTGTTTTGGTTTTTTTACCCCAAATTTTTCTTTTATTTCTTCAATACCTAATATTTTTTTTGGATTTCCTTTAAAAGGAGGTCTGTAAATTTTTATATTTTTTGTAACAAGTTGGCAAAAATCTTTATCTAAAGTAATTATATAAATTATATATCCTTTTTTTTCTGCTTTTTTTGCTATAGTTCCGATAAGATCATCTGCTTCGTAGCCATATTTAGCATAAAAAAAGGAAATACGAAAAGATTTTAAAATATTTATCACATAAGGAATAGCAATAGAAATATCTTTTGGTGTTTTTTTTCTATGAGCTTTATATTTATGATATTCTTTTTTACGAATAGTTTTTTTACTACTATCAAAAATAGCAGCCATATAGGAAGGTTTTTCTTCATTAAGGGTATTAATCAACAAATAAGTAAAATTCAATATAGGAGAAGTATTTAGGCCTTTAGAAGTACAAAGAGGATTCTTTATATAAGCATAATATCCTTGATAAAGGATTGTATATGTATCTATTAAAAATAATTTTTTATTATTCATATTTCATAATAATTTTTATAAAAAATTTCTTTTTCATAATAATGCTACTAATTTTGCAAGATTAGGTAGTTATAATTTATGAAAAAATCAAATAAATATATAGTAACAGCGGCCTTTCCATATGCAAATGGACCAATACATATAGGACATTTGGCGGGGGTTTATTTACCTGCAGATATTTTTGTTCGTTTTCTTAGACGAAAAAATAAAGAGGTTGTTTTTATATGTGGATCGGATGAACATGGTGTCCCTATTACTATACAAGCTAAAAAGGAAAATACTACTCCTAAAGAAATAGTAAACAAATATCATTTCATGATTAAAGATAGCTTGACTAATTTTGGAATACATTTTGACAACTATTCCAGAACTTCTACAATGATTCATCACGAAATTTCGACTTATTTTTTTAAAAAACTTTATAAAGAAAAAAAAATTTTTGAAAAAATATCTGAACAATATTATGATAACGAAGCTAAACAATTTTTAGCAGATAGATATATATCCGGAAAATGTCCTCATTGTAAAAAAAAGGATGCTTATGGAGATCAATGTGAAAATTGTGGGTCTTCGTTAAGTTCTGATGAATTAATAGATCCTCGATCTACTATAAGTGGTAGTTTACCAGTTTTAAAAAAAACCAAACATTGGTATTTACCTTTAAACGAATATCAAGAATTTTTAGAAAAATGGATTTTAACGGATCATAAAAAAGATTGGAAAGTCAATGTCTATGGACAATCAAAATCATGGTTAGATAAAGGATTAAAACCTCGTGCTATAACAAGAGATCTGAATTGGGGAATTCCTATTCCTTTTCCGGAAGAAATAGGAAAAGTTCTCTATGTATGGTTTGAGGCAACCATAGGATATATTTCCTCTACCATAGAATGGGCAAATCGTAAAAAAATAGACTGGAAGCCTTATTGGAAAAATAAGAATACTCGATTAATTCAATTTATAGGAAAAGATAATATTGTATTTCATTGCATTATTTTTCCAGTTATACTTAAAGCGTGTAATCTTGGATATATATTACCGGATAAGATTATTGCTAATGAATTTCTTCATTTAGAAAATAAGAAAATTTCTACTTCTAGAAATTGGGGCGTATGGCTACATGAATATTTGGAGGATTTCCCAAATCAACAGGATTCACTTCGTTACATTCTCATAGCAAATATGCCAGAAAAAAAAGATAATAATTTTAATTGGACAGATTTTAAAATAAAAAATAATACGGAATTAGTAGCTATATTAGGAAATTTCGTGAATAGAAGTATAACTTTAATTCAAAAATATCACAATGGAATTATTCCTCATCCTGGAATTCTATCGATTCGGGATAAATATATTTTAAAAAAAGTAAGAAAATATCCAGAAAATATAGGTAATTTGATCGAATCTTTTCAATTTCGTGATGCTTTAGTATGCTTTATGGATTTGGCTAGACTTGGGAACAAGTATTTAACAAAAGAAGAACCTTGGAAAGGGTTATATAATCAAAGATTGAAACCCATTCTTTATGTTTCTTTCCAAATCGTTGGAATGTTAGCGCAATTATCAGATATTTTTCTTCCATATACAGCAAAAAAATTATTAAAAATGCTACGTTTGAAAGCTTTTTTTTGGAAAAAAATAGAAAACAAAGAAGAAATTTTATGTCCAGGACATGTATTGGGAAAATCTATATTGTTATTTCAAAAAATAACAAATGAAAAGGTTGAAAAGCAACTAAAAAAATTAAAAAAAAGAAATAGATGAGTAATGAATGTGTCTTTTCATTAGAAAATGATTCCAAAAAAGGAATCATTTTTTCTTATTTGATAGCGAAAATATAATCCATCAATATCTATTTTTGACGAATAGAGTGTAAGTAGTATTATTAAAGTTTATTTGTATGGATCATTTTTAATATTTTTTTTTGTATAGAATGGAGTAAAAACATTAAGGATGAATGTTATTTCAGCTATTTTTTCCATCTAAGTTAAGTTAGACTTAAAAGGTAATTTTTAGTTCAAATTTCCAGTAAAAAAAATGATAAACTAGATTGAAAATATTCTATAAAAAAGTGTAATTACATCATCATTAGCGGAGAGAGAGGGATTCGAACCCCCGGAGGAATAAAACCTCAACGGTTTTCAAGACCGCCGCAATTAACCACTCTGCCATCTCTCCATTTTTTTTATATTTTTATATCCACGATCTTTCTAATAAGATCTTGCATAGTTTCTCTTCTTCTTATCAGAAAATATTTTCCTTGAATCATCATAACCTCAGAAAAATTGGTTTTTTCTTTACAAGCATCATTAATTCTTAAATTTTTAACACTACTAAAGGCTTTTTTCATCTTTATATATTGTATCTCTATTTTTCCAGAATCATATAAGTGGAGTACCGTATTTTATTCCTATTTGTATTAACTGTTCTCTATGAACTGTATGATTCATATTTTTCAACAACATATATAAAAAAAATAGAATGTATTTTGGACTATAAAATCTATTATAATAGGGATAAATGAACTACATCATTCATGTCTATAACATAATCAAAGGTTAATCCTTTTAAGTGGTCTTGTTTAATTTCTTCTACATCTTTTTTATTATCCTGTGAAAGAATAATTTCTTTGATATTAGCCCTTTTAGCAGCTAATATTTTTTCTTTAATTCCTCCTACAGGTAATACTTTTCCTCTTAAAGTTATTTCTCCAGTCATAGCTAAATGAGGTTTTAATTTCCTATTTTTATAAATGGATACAAGAGAAGTTAACATAGCAATTCCGGCAGATGGACCATCTTTAGGTACAGCACCTTCCGGTACATGAACATGTACATTTTTTTCTTCAAACATTTTAGGATCAATATGAAATTCTTCATAATGAGCTTTAATATATTGCAAAGCAATTGTTGCAGATTCTTTCATTACATCTCCTAAATTACCGGTTATACTTAAATTTCCTTTTCCTTTGGAAAGACTGGATTCAATATATAAAATATCTCCACCAAAATTAGTCCAAGCTAAACCTGTAACGACTCCTGTAACATTATTTCCTTCATAACGATCTGGATCATTTGGAATTCCAAGAATTTCCTCTATTTTTTCAATATTTAAACGTTTTACATATTTTTTATTCATAGCAATATGCTTTGCTGCATAACGGGCTAATTTAGCAATATGTTTTTCTAGAGTTCTTAACCCCGATTCTCGGGTATAACTTTCAATTACCTTTTCAATTTGTTTATTACCAAGTATTAAATCAGATTTTTTCAATCCATTTTCTTTCAATTGCTTAGGTAAAATATGCTTTTTTACAATTGGAGTTTTTTCTTCCACCGTATATCCATTCATTTCGATGACCTCCATTCTATCTATCAGAGCAGATTGTATATTGGAAAGAGAATTTGCTGTAGAAATAAACAATACTTTTGATAGATCATAACCCATTTCCAAAAAATTATCGTAAAAAGAAGTATTTTGTTCCGGATCTAAAACTTCTAACATGGCAGAAGAGGGATCTCCATTTGTTCCTAATCCCATTTTATCGATCTCGTCAATTACAAAAACTGGATTGGAAGTTCCGACTTTTCGTATAGATTGTAAAAGACGTCCTGGCATAGCTCCAATATAAGTTCTTCTATGACCACGTATTTCCGATTCATCGTGTAATCCTCCTAAAGAAACACGGACATACTTTCTTTTAAGAGCGGTAGCTATCGATCTACCCAAAGATGTTTTTCCGACTCCAGGTGGACCATAAAAGCATAGAATAGGAGAACGCATATCTCCTCTTAATTTTAATACAGCTAAATATTCTATAATACGTTCTTTAACTTTTTCCAATCCGTAATGATCTCTATCCAATATTTTTTGTGCAAATTCTAAATTGAAATTATCTTTTGAATATCGACCCCATGGAAGATCAATCATTAATTCTAGATAATTTCTTTGAACCGTATATTCTGGCATTTGGGGGTTAGTCCTTTGCATTTTAAGTAGTTCTCTATCAAACTGCTTCTTAGCCTCTTTAGGCCATTTTTTTCTGGAAGCTTTAGCACGCATTTCATCAATCTCTTTTTCATAAGATATATCACCTAATTCTTCTTGTATAGCTTTAATTTGTTGATGTAAAAAATATTCTCTCTGTTGCTGATCCATATCACTACGAACACGGGACTGAATATCATTTTTTAACTTTATTTGTTGATGTTCTACGTTAAGGAAACGTAATGTTTCCATAGCTCTTTTTTTTAAATCATTGTATTCTAACAATTTTTGTTTATCTCTAGTAGCTAAATTCATATTAGAAGCTACAAAATTGATTAAAAAAGAAGGACTTTCTATATTACGAATAGCAATACTGGCTTCTGATGGAATATTTGGATTATCCTGAATAATTTTTATGGCAATTTCCTTGATTGATTCTACCAAAGCAAGGTATTCCTTATCTTTGCAAGACGGTTTATTTTCTTTTAACGCTATAATTTCTGCTTTAAAATATGGATCGTTTTGAATAAAACGGTTAACTTTAAATCTCCTTTTTCCTTGTAAAATTACAGTAGTATTTCCATCAGGCATTTTTAACAATTTTAATATTTTAGCTACTGTTCCTATAGTATATAAATCTTTTTCACTAAGATTTTCTATTACAGAATTTTTTTGTGTTAATACCCCAACCGTTTTATCAAATCCATAAGCATCTTGTAATAACTGAATAGATCCACTTTTTCCTGCTATAATAGGAAAAACGATCCCAGAATACAAAACCATATTTCTCACTGTTAATATACATAATTGTTCAGGAATATCATCTTTAAGAAGCTGATCTTCTTCATCTTGACTCATTAAAGGGATAAATTCTGCTTCAGACTCGAATCCAGATTCGGTAAATATATTTTTTAGTAACATAAAAAAATAGATTTCTTACTTAAATGATGCAAATGATGATTCATAAAATCATCATCACCTATTTAAATATACTGTTTTCTATATGAAAAAAAAAACCTTCAATATAGACTACATACCCCTTTTTTTTTGATACTATTCTGAATAATTCTGTTAATATTTGATTTCCTTTTCTTTCTTTTCCTTTTTAAGGAGCTCAATAAAAATATCTTCAGTCAAAATTTTCACATTATCTTTTTTCATTCCTTTTTTTAATTTTGAACCAAATTGTTTTCCAACAACGATAAAATTAATTTGATTATTAACAGTACTAAATACTTTTCCACCTAAAATTTCTACCATATTTTTAGCGATATTCCGTGACATACAAGATAGTTTTCCTGTAAAAACAAAAGATTTTCCTTCAATCATAGATTTTCCTTCAATCATAGAATATTTTTTTGAAAAATTTAATCCATATTTTATAAGTTTTTCTACCATTTTTTTGTTTTCCATGATTGAAAAATAAGTACTTATACTTTTTGCTATTTTTTTACCTATACCTGAAATTGACGTTAAAATATTATAATCTGCATTGATCAAATGATTGATATCGGTAAAGGTTTCTGTTAACTTTTTAGAAATATATTCTCCTACATGAGGAATTCCTAATCCATATAAAACTCTATCATAAGAATTGTATTTAGATTGTTCTATATTTTTTATGATATTATCTGTTAATTTTTCTTTAACTCCCTTAAGTTGAAGAAATTCTTCCCTTTTTAATCTATATAAATCGGAAATTATGTATAAAAATCCCTTTTTATATAGTTTTTTAATCATTTTATTTCCAATTCCTTGTATATTCATGGCTCGTATACTTACAAAATGTTGTATTTTTCCAATCCTTTGAGAAGGACATTTATGATTGGAACAGTATAACAATTTATTTTTTTTTATTAAAGAACTATCACATGATGGACATTTTTTTAAGAAATAGATAGGATAGGCATTGATCAATCGTTTTTTTACATTTATTTTGGTAACTTTAGGAATGACATCCCCTCCTTTTTCCAAAAAAATAGAATCTCCATAATGGAGGTCCATTTTTTGTATAAAACGATCATTATAAAGAGAAACTTTTTTCACCATGGTTCCAGAAATATTTGTAGGGCGTACATAAGCTACAGGTGTAATGATACCAGTACGTCCTACTTGAAATTTTATGTTTAACAACTTTGTTTCTGATAATCTTTGTCTAAATTTATAAGAAATTGCCCATCTTGGATATTTATTCGTAAATCCTAAAAGATTTTGTTTTTGGTACTCATTAACCTTAATGACTATCCCGTCAATATGGTAGGGTAGATGATTATTCCATATATTCCAATAGTCCATGAAATGAAATATATCCTGTTTTGTTTTACAAAGCATAGCATTTTCTGGTACTTTAAATCCCCAATTTCGTAGGTATTTGAAAGATTGATATTGTGTCTCAAAAGGAAGATTTTTTCCTATAACCGTGTATACAATACAAGATAGATTTCTTTTATAGACTTCTTTGGTATCTTTCATTTTTAGGGTACTACTAGCTGTATTTCTTGGATTAGAATAAGGAATTATTCCTTTTTTTTTTCGTTCTATATTTATTTCTATAAATTTTTTTTTAGGAATAAAAATTTCTCCACGTATTTCAATATATTTAGGATAGTTTTCTCCAATTAATTTTATGGGAATCGATTTTATGGTTCGTACATTTTTTGTAACATTTTCTCCTTTTTTACCATCTCCACGAGTTACGGCATTGGTTAATAATCCATTTTGATAGATTAAATTAATGGATACTCCATCATATTTTAGTTCACACACGAAAGTAGAAAAAGAAATTGATTTATCAATTCTATTTTTCCAAATCATTAATTCACTTTTGGAATAGGTATTTTGAAGGGAGTACATTTTATATTTATGATGAATGATTGTAGATCTATATTTTTTGGGATGAATACTTCCACCTATTATGATTGTAGGTGATTTAGGATCATAGAATTCTGGATTTTCTTTTTCTAATAAATATAATTCTCTCAATTTTTTATCAAATTCGTAATCCGATACATTATAAGTATCCAATATATAATATTGATAATTATATTCTGATAATTCTTTTCTTAGTTTGTCTATCTTTTCTTTGATATATTTTTTTCTATTATTATTCATTTCATTCATTTTTTAATTAATAATATGTTGCACGAATCATTCGGAAAACCCCTTGAAAATCTTTTCTCATTTCTATATCCGTAAACCCGTATTTTTTCATAAAATGAATAAAATCTAAATGAATAAATTGGTTGATCTCAAAATAAACATATACTACTACACCAGTAAACCTTTTTTTTATCCAAAAAATAATTTTTTTATAAAAAATGAATGGATCCTCATCTGGAACAAATAAAGCTTGAAAAGGTTCATATTGAACAATATTTGGATGCATCAATTTTTTCTCAGATACTCTTACATAAGGAGGATTACTCACGATAATATTAACGGTATATTTTTTTATTTTTTGTAAAAAAATTAAATTATGAAGAATATCAACTTTTCTTAAAAAAATTTTTACGTTATGTAATTTGGAATTTATTCTTGCTATCGAAAGGACTTCATGAGAAAGATCTATTGCATGAATAGAACGGATTTTAGGAAGTTTTTTTTTTAAAGTAATACTAATACATCCACATCCTGTTCCAATATCAAATATTTGAATATTTTCACTATTTTTTATTTTATAATCATCTATTATCCAAGATACTAATTCTTCTGTTTCTGGTCTCGGGATAAAAACTTTTTCATTAACAAGGAAATCCATTCCAAAAAATTCTGTCTTTCCAATTACATATTGAATGGGTCTATTTTTTTTTAATTCCCATAATTTTCTTATCAATTTTTTGTATATGAAATCATCTATTTTTTCCTTTCTACTTAATTTTAAGATAATTTTTATTTTATCACATTCCAAAACATGAGTTGTTAGAATAAAAAATAGATGATTTAATTCCTTAATTTCTGGATATACTTTTTTAAGAGTATCATAAAATAAATTGTAAAATTTATAAAAATACATCATAAAATAAAAAATGAATTCAAAAAAATACTTATTTTTTGTGGAATTTTATTTTATTAAAAAATAATTTTTTTATGTTTGATGATGATACAATTGTTGCTTTAGCTACTCCTACTGGTTCCAGTGCAATTTCGGTTATTCGTATTTCTGGAAAAAAATCTATATCCACCGTTGAAACTATTTTTAGTTCCGTTCATTCTGGAAAAAAATTGGAAAATCAATCCACTCATACTATTCATTTAGGATATATTGTAGATAATCATATAGATGATGATAGAAGTAATAATAGAAGTAATTATTTGGATCAAGTTTTAGTATCTATATTTAGATCTCCTTTTTCTTATACAGGAGAAAATATGATAGAAATATCTTGTCATGGATCTTATTATATTCAACAACAGATTTTACAATTGTTAATCAGAAAAGGAATACGTTTAGCTCGTCCTGGAGAATTTACATTTCGTGCATTTTTAAATAAAAAAATGGATTTATCACAAGCAGAAGCTATAGCAGATCTCATATTATCGGATAATCAAGCCTCTCATGAATTATCTTTGCAACAAATAAAGGGCACCTTAACTAGTACCATTAAAAATTTACGGAAAAAATTATTGGATTTTTATTCCTTATTAGAATTAGAATTGGACTTTTCTGAAGAAAATATGATTTTTGCAAAAAGATCCGATCTTTTTTCTTTCTTAAAGGATTTAGAAGAAACTTTAAAAGATTTAATTGAATCTTTTTCTCTAGGAAATTCTATAAAAAAAGGAATTTATGTAGTAATTATTGGAGAACCAAATGTAGGTAAATCTACGTTATTCAATTACGTAATTCAAGAAAACCGTTCGATTATATCTCACATAGAAGGGACAACTAGAGATAGTATAGAAGGAGAATTGATTTTGAATGGGATACATTTTCATTTTGTGGATACAGCAGGAATTAGAGATACGAAAGATACAATAGAAATAATGGGGGTTCGAAAGACTATGGAAAAAATACAAGAAGCTCAAGTCCTATTATACCTTTTTGATGCATCTAAAAATGATAGAAAAAAACAGAAAAAAATGCTCAAAAAAATTCAAATTATCCACGAAAAAAATCCACTTAAAAAAATTTTAGTGATTGCTAATAAATCGGATCTATCCTCTTTTAAAGACTTCTATAACTTAAAATCAAAGTTTTCTTATTTTTTTGAAATTTCTGCAAAAAATCATCACGGTATAAAAAGAATTCTCTATACTTTAAGTAATTTATTCATTGAAAAATTAAAAGAAAAAAATATTATTGTGACACAAAACCGACATTATGAAGCATTGAAACAATCCTTAAAGGAAGTCTTACTTGCTCATGATGCATTAAGTAAAAGATTACCAGAAGATTTAGTTTCTATACATATCAAAGAGGCTTTACATCATTTAGGAAAAATTACAGGTGAAATCACTAATGAAGAGGTACTAAAAAACATATTCTCCCAATTTTGTATTGGAAAATAATAAAGAAAAAAGAAAAGTATGTCATGTATAAGAGTTCGTTTTGCTCCTAGTCCTACAGGTCCACTCCATTTAGGTGGAATAAGGACTGCTTTATATAACTATCTTTTTGCTAAAAAAAATCAAGGAAAATTTATTCTTAGACTAGAAGATACGGATAGAAAAAGATTTGTTCAAAATTCTGAATCCTATATTTTGGAAACATTAAAATGGTGCCAGATCGAACCTGATGAAGGAGTTGGTTATGGTGGTAAATATTTTCCTTATTATCAATCTCAACGTGGATATATTTATCGTATTTATTTAAATAAACTGTTAGAGAAAGGGGATGCTTATTATGCTTTTGATACAGATAAGGAACTTAATAAAAAAAGGAAGGAATATTACAATCGTGGATTAACTTTTTCTTATAATGCAAGAGTACGAATGTCCCTTAATAATTCCTTAAAAATGACAAAAAAACAATTATCTTACAAATTAAATGATGGAACTTCCTATGTCATTAGATTTAAAATTAAACCTGGAGAAAAATTGAAAATACAGGATATGATACGTGGAACTATTATGGTAAATACAGATACTTTAGACGATAAAGTCTTATTAAAATCTAATGGAGTTGCTACTTATCATTTAGCTAATACTATAGACGATTATTTAATGAAAATAACTCATGTAATCAGAGGAGAAGAATGGATCCCATCCATGCCATTGCACCTATTATTGTATCGTTCATTTGGTTGGATCCCTCCTATTTTTGCACATTTACCTTTAATATTAAGAGATGATGGAAAAGGAAAAATAAGCAAACGAAATGCAGAAAGTTTAGATTTTCCTATATTTCCTTTGCAATGGAAAGTTCCCGGTAATAAAACCATTATTAAAGGATACAGAGAGCTAGGTTATTTTCCAGAAGCTTTTGTTAATATGCTAGCTTTTTTAGGATGGAATCCTGGAGGTAAAAAAGAAATTTTTTCTTTACAAGAATTAAAAAATTCTTTTTCTTTAGAAAAAATCAATAAATCTGGAGTGACTTTTAATTTAAAGAAGGCCAATTGGTTCAATAAACAATATTTAAATAAAAAAAAAGAAGAAATATTTTCATTTCTTTGTATAGAACTAAAAAATCGTTCTCTTTTATATGAAAAAGATTATTTATGGAAAGTGATCCATCTAACAATAAATAGGATTTATTTTATTCATGAAATTTGGGAACATTCTTTTTACTTTTTTGTTTCTCCTAGTTATTATGATCCCAGTTTTTTTGATAAAATTTGTCATCAAAATACTATTGATCAATTAAAATTTTGTAAAAAATCATTATCAGAGGTTCATAAATTTACATACGTAAATTTAAGATTTTTGTTAAAAAAAAGAATATACGATAAAAATATCCATGAAATAATGCAACTATTTCGTTTATCTTTAGTAGGTGCTTTAAAAGGATCTGACATTTTCATGATTTTGGAAATGTTAGGTCAAGAAGAAAGTATACGACGTATAGAAAATATGATGAAAAAAATTAAAGAAAAAATTGATAATGATTCTTTTTGTTGAAAAAAAATATAGATTTACATTTTTGAAAAAAAAATTTAAATGCTTAAACATTATGAAAATATAATGATAATTACACCAGTTTTGTCGGATGATCAAGCAAAAAAAACGGCAAAAGAATATGAAAATTATCTAATACAAAAAAATGGAAAAATAGTTTATCAGGAACATTGGGGTTTAAAAAAATTAGCTTATCCAATTCAAAAAAAACAAAGTGGTTGTTATCATTTATTTGAATTTTTATTCAATTCTAACTTAGTATCTGATTTAGAATTGAAATTAAGACAAGATGAACGAATTTTACGTTTTATTACTGTAAAATTAAATAAATATGGGATAGAATATGCAGAAAGGAGAAGAAATAAATTTTTTAACAAGAACAAAGAATTATGAGTTTAGAGGAGATAGATCAAAAAAATATAAAAAAAAAAGGAGGAGATAGCGATTTAAGATACTTATCTCCTCTTAAAATAGAAACAAAATTAGAAAAAAAATATTGTTTTTTTGAAAAAAGTAATATAAAGTATATAGATTATAAGGATCCTACCTTTTTAATAAAATTTCTGAATGCACAAGGTAAAATTTTACCACGTCGTATTACAGGTACTCTACAAAAAAATCAAAAAAAATTAAATTCTGCTATAAAAAGATGCAGACAAATAGGGCTTTTACCTTTTGTTACAGATGATTTAAGATAATATGAAAATTATTCTAAAAAAAGACGTGGAAAATTTAGGGTTTCAATACGATGAATTAGATGTTAAACCTGGGTATGCTAGAAACTATCTAATTCCTAATGATTATGCTGTTTTAGCACTTCCTGGAACAGTAAAAAATATTCATGAAATATTGAAACAACGCTATAAAAAGGAAAGTTTTTTAATTGAAAAATCCAAAGAAATAGAAAAAAAATTAAAAAAATTAACTATAAAAATAAAAGCTAAAGTAGGAAAAAGAGGAAAATTATTCGGTTCCATTAACAATCAAGAAATAATGAAAGTTTTAAATAAAAAAGGAATTTCTATAGAAAAAAAATCTATCAGAATTCCTGGTAATAAAGTAATTAAGACAATTGGGAAACATCAGGTAAGTATACGTTTACATCGTACAAAAGAGTTCACTCTAAATTTTGAAGTATTGTCTTCCTGATATGATTGAATTTTAAATTATTGAAAGGTATTGTATAATAAGACTAAATTGAGTAAAACAATGATAATAGTGATCAACCAAGATAATATTTTTAAAAAAGGTCCATTGACAAATAATCCCATTTTATTATAATCTCCTGTAAAATTAACTAAAGGAATAATTGCAAAACTTAATTGTATTGATAAAATTATTTGACTAATTATTAGTAATTCTGCAGTTCCTTTTTCTCCATAAATAATAGAGGCTATCATAGCAGGAACAATAGCAATTAACCTAGTTATTAGTCTTCTAACCCAAGGTTTTAATCGTATATGAAGAAATCCTTCCATCACAATTTGTCCAGATAAAGTTCCAGTAAGTGTAGAATTTTGTCCTGATGCGAGTAAAGCTAGTGCAAAAAAAACTCCCGAAAGACTAGATCCTAGTATAGGAGATAAAAGTTTATGTGCGTCCATAATATCTGCTACTTCTGTATGCCCATATTTATGAAAAGTTGCTGCAGATATGATTAATATTGCTGCATTGATAAAAAAAGCTAAAGATAAAGATAATGTACTATCTATAGTCGCATATTTTATGGCCATTTTTTTACCTTCAATAGTTCGTTGGTAGTTCCTTGTTTGTATAATACTTGAATGTAGGTAAAGATTGTGAGGCATGACAGTTGCTCCTAGGATTCCAATAGAAATGTAGAAAGAATGTGAATTTTGAATTATTTCAGGATTTGGAATAATTCCTTTTAAAATGGGTAAAATTTCTGGTTTAGAACTAATAATTTCAAAACTAAAACAAATCAAAATTGTAAAAATTAATACGGCTACCACACTTTCAATGTATCTGAATCCTTTATATTGAAAAAATAAAATGAGTAAAACATCTATAGTCGTAATTAATACCCCCCACGTAATGGGAATTCCAAAAAGTAATTTTAATGCTAATACGGAACCAATTATTTCTGCTAAATCACATGCAGCAATAGCGATTTCGCATAAAATCCATAATATAAAACTAATAAAGGGAGGATAATGATCCCTACAGGCTTGTGCTAAATCTCGTTCACAAACAATTCCTAATTTTAAAGACAAATGTTGCAAAATGATAGCAAAAATATTGGATATAAAAATAACGGATAAAAGCATGTATCCGAATTTAGACCCTCCAGCAATATCTGTTGCCCAATTTCCTGGATCCATATACCCTACAGCAATTAATAGTCCTGGTCCAGTAAAAGCAAAAAATTTTTTCCATATTCCTTTTTTTTTAGGAACATAAACAGTAGAAAAAACCTCAGAAAGGGAAGGGGTTTTATTCTTTTTTCTCCATCCTTTTATTGGATCTTTATTTTTTAGCATAAAAATAGAATTAGTAGAGTATGAAAATATAAAGTTAACTGTTTTACTATTTTTATTTTCGATTGTCTTATTAGGATAAAATTTTAAAAAAAAATTTTATTTTATACAATTATTTTTTACCTTTATTTATTTTGATTCTGCGAAGTTAAGTAAGTAAGAAGTAAGAAAGACAAAGAATAGGACTCCTTATTCCTTATTTTTTTTTATCGAATCGGTGATATGGAGTATGAGATTAATTAAATATTTCTTACATGAAAAAAATTGCTATACAAGGAATAAAGGGGTGTTTTCATCATGCTGCAGTTTCTAGATACTTTGAAGGATGTCATTACAAACTGATGGAATGTTCTTCCTTTAGAGAACTTGCCTTTTCTGTTTCTAAATCTAATGTAGATATTGGTGTAATGGCTATAGAGAATACTATAGCAGGTCCTATATTGACTAATTATAGTCTTTTATATGAATATAAATTAAGAATAGTTGGAGAAATATATATTCCTATAAGACATCATTTGATGGCTATCCATGGACAAAATATGAAAGATATAAAGGAAATTTACTCTCATCCAATGGCTATTTTGCAATGTGAGTTATTTATAGATTCACATCCTGATGTAAAGATATCCAAGTATTCTGATACGGCTTCTGCCGCTAAATACATTTCTATATGCAAGAAAAAAGGATTAGCTGCGATTGCATCAGAATATGCAGCTAAGGAATATGGATTAGAAATTATTTCTAGAAATATACAAACCATTAAAAGAAATTTTACCAGGTTTTTTATTATTAAAAATTTTTCCAATAAAGAAGATAATTTTAATAAAGCTTCACTAAGATTAAAAATTTTCCATACTACTGGTAGCTTATCTCAAATATTGAGTCTTATATCAAATCTTGGAATAAATATGACTAAAATACAATCTATTCCTAGAATACAAAAACCTTGGGAATATTTCTTTTATGTGGATATTATATTCAATAATATAAAAGATTATGAAAAAATGAAAATATGTATACAAAGGATCCCCTATCTTCATAAACTTTCTATTATGGGAGAATATAAAAATGGAATAATTAGATCTTAATGATTGTTGTAGCAAAAAGAATACATCAAATATCGGAATATTTTTTTTCCGAAAAAATGAAAGAGATTCAGACTCTTGAAAATAAGGGAATAGATATCATTAATTTAGGAATTGGTAATCCGGATATTCTACCTCCAGACGGAGTTATTCATAAAATGAAAGAAGCATCAGAAATAAAAAAGGCTAACACTTATCAGAGTTATATTGGGATAGAAAGTTTACGTAAAGCTATTGCAGATTGGTATGGAAATACGTATAAAGTGTATGTGGATTCTCAAAAAGAAGTGTTACCTTTGATGGGTTCAAAGGAAGGAATTATGGAT
The DNA here is from genome assembly GCF_003268615.1 of Blattabacterium clevelandi. NCBI lineage: Bacteria > Pseudomonadati > Bacteroidota > Flavobacteriia > Flavobacteriales > Blattabacteriaceae > Blattabacterium > Blattabacterium clevelandi. The sequence goes on from NZ_CP029844.1 coordinate 335,138, forward strand.
ATAAGCCTTTCTTATTTGAACAAAGGAAATCAAGTTTTAATTCCAAATCCTGGATATCCTATTTATTCTTCCATATCTAAACTTTTAGAATCGGAAGTGATTTATTATGATCTTTATGATAGGGAAAATTGGTGGCCTAATATAAAACTATTGGAAAATAAAAATCTATCTAAGGTGAAGATTATGTGGATCAATTATCCTCATATGCCAACAGGTGCAACTATAACTTTTGAAAAGTTGGAAGAGATAGTCTTTTTTGCGAAAAAAAATCGTATTTTATTAGTGCACGATAATCCTTATAGTTTAATATTAAATAATAATCAACGTCCTTTAAGTATATTTAATATTCAAGGATCTAAAGATATTGCTTTAGAATTAAATTCTTTAAGTAAAAGTTATAATATGGCTGGATGGCGTATTGGAATGATAATAGGAAAAAACGAATATATTAAAAATATTTTAAAAGTAAAAAGTCTAATCAATTCTGGAATGTATTATCCAATACAAATTGGGGCTATTGAAGCAATGAATCAAAATTCAGAATGGTTTCAAAAACTAAATCTAGAATATTTAAAACGTAAAAAAATTATATTGGAGATATGTGATCGTCTATATTTAGAATATAGAAGAAAAAGTTCCGGAATATTTGTTTGGGCTAAGATTCTAGATTTAGAACAAAATGATCGTGAATGGTCCGATAAAATTCTCAAAAATTATCACATATTTATTACACCTGGAAGCATTTTTGGAAATAATGGAAAAGGGTATGTAAGATTATCTATGTGTTGTCCTGTAAAAACTTTGGAAAAAGCAAAAAATAGAATTTTTTCATGAATATTGGAATTATAGGATTAGGGTTAATCGGGGGATCTATTAGTTTAGGATTAAGAAAATCCAATTTTGGAGATAAATTTCTAGGAATAGACTCTAATAAAGAAAATGCTATTCATGCTGTAAAACTTGGAATTGTAGATAAAATCATTTCTTTTCAGGATCTTATTCTACAATCATCCGTTATTATTTTATCCATTCCTGTAGATGGAATAGAAAAAATACTTCCAATGATTCTTAATAAAATAAGTAATGATACAGTTATTTTAGATACTGGATCTACTAAGTATGAAATTTGTAACAGTGTCTATTCTCATCCAAAAAGAAGTCGTTTTGTGGCTACCCACCCTATTGCAGGAGTAGAAAATTCTGGACCAGAATATGCTCATTCAGATCTTTTCCATAAAAAAAATTGTATTCTTTGTGATTCTGAACTTAGTGATCCAGATGCGATATTCATCGTAGAGAAAATTTATTCTATAATGGATATGCGTATGATTTATATCACATCTAAAGAACATGATTTTTATATTTCTTACGTATCTCATTTACCTCATGTGGTTTCCTTTTCTTTAGCGAGCACCGTTTTAGAAAAATTTAAAAATGAAAAAAAAATTTTTAATAATATGAGGGGGAGTGGATTGGATTCTACTACACGTTTAGCGAAAAGTCAACCTGAAACGTGGTTACCTATTTTTATTTCTAATAAAAATAATCTGATTCAAGCTATGGATGTTTATATAGATCACTTAAAGATATTTCGTAAATATTTAAAAAAAGAAGAATTTCATCAAATGGATCGGTATATAAAAAAAGCAAATGATATAAAATAAAAAAAATATGTATAATGTATAAATTGTATTATGATGGAAAAAAATATTCTAAATAATAGTATAGACAGATCTTGGATTAACAAGTTTGATCAACCCCTAGTCATATCTGGTCCTTGTAGTGCAGAGAGCGAAAAACAAATCAAAGAAACAGCTATAAGGATGGACCCATCCTATGTACAAGCATTTAGAGCAGGTATATGGAAACCTAGAACTAAACCGAATAATTTTGAAGGAATTGGGAAAGTTGGACTTCAATGGCTAAAAAATGTAAAAAAAAATACAGGATTAATGGTTGCTACGGAAGTAGCTAATGCAGAACATGTCAAGTTGGCGTTATCTTTTGATATAGATATTCTTTGGATAGGAGCAAGAAGTACAGCAAGTCCATTTACTGTCCAAGAAATTGCGGATTCTTTAAAAGGAAAAGAGGATCAAATTATCTTAGTAAAAAATCCTATACATCCTGATCTAGAATTATGGATAGGAGCTTTAGAACGTTTATTTTCAAAAGGAGTTAAAAAATTAGGAGTTATACATCGTGGTTTTTATACCTATCAAACATCTAAATATCGTAATCAACCTAACTGGAATATATTATTGAATTTGAGGAGTATTCTTCCTAGAATTCCTATTATTTGTGATCCTTCACATATTTGTGGAAATAAAGAAGGAATTTTAGAAATTTCCAAAATAGCTTTTCATTTTTTTAGATGTGATGGATGGATGATCGAAAGTCATTGTGATCCTGATCATGCTTGGAGTGATGCTAAACAACAAATCACTCCTGAAAAACTTTTGGAAATGTTAAAAAAATTGATATATTCTAATAATTATGATGATGAAAAATATCAAAATCAGTTAAATTCGTTAAGAATCCTCATTGATGAAATAGATGAAAATATTATTACTCTTTTAGCAGAAAGAATGAAAATTTCTAAAAAATTAGGAATTCTGAAAAAAAAATATAATATAGCTTTATTACAGAAAAATAGATGGGAGTATATTTTAAATAAATCTATCAAATTAGGAAAAGAATTAGGTGTTTCGGAAGATCTTATTGAAGAAATTTTCAAAATATTGCATAAAGAATCCATTAAAATTCAAAAATATTAAAAATAGAATTTAGGAGAATAGCAAGCGAAGTCATCAAATAAAAAAAATGCCTTATTTATTCACTAGCGAATCTGTTTCAGAAGGACATCCTGATAAAATATCGGATCAAATATCGGATGCTATATTAGATCATTTTCTAGCCTATGATTCAGAAGCAAAAGTAGCTATAGAAACTTTAGTTACTACAGGGCAAATTGTATTAGCAGGAGAAGTCAATTCTAAAACTTGGGTAAATGTTCAAAAAATAGCTCGTGATACCCTTAGGAAGATTGGATATACGAAAAATGAATATAGATTCAATGCAGATTCTTGTGGTGTTATTTCTTCTATTCAAGAACAATCTAGAGATTTATTCCAGGGTATACAAAATAAGAAAAAAGAAAATCAAGGTGCAGGTGACCAAGGTATTGTATTTGGGTATGCTATTAAGGAAACAGAAAATTATATGCCTTTATCATTAGAAATGTCTCATTCTTTATTAAGGGAACTTTCATCCATACGAAATGAAGGAGAAAAAATGCTTTATTTACGTCCAGATGCAAAATCTCAAGTTACTCTGGAATATTCTGATAAAAATATCCCTATACATATTCACACTATTGTAATTTCAACTCAACATGATGAATTTGATACAAAAGAAAAAATGCATAAACGGATAGTTCAAGATATTAAAAATATTTTGATTCCAAGGGTAAAGAATATCCTATCGAAGGATATAAAAAAATTATTTACCGATCGAACGAAATATTACATAAATTCTACAGGTAAATTTGTTACTGGAGGACCTCACGGAGATACTGGAATTACCGGAAGAAAAATCATCGTGGATACTTATGGAGGAAGAGGTTCTCATGGAGGAGGGTCTTTTTCTGGAAAAGATCCTTCTAAAGTGGATAGATCTGCTGCTTATGCTGCTAGGTATATTGCCAAAAATCTTGTTGCAGCAGGAGTCGCAGATGAATTATCGATACAAATATCTTATGCAGTTGGTATTGCAAAACCTATAGGAATTTTTGTGAATACTTATGGGTCTTCTAAAAAAGAACTTCTTGATGAAGATATTGTACTAAAAATTAAGAAAATTTTTGATTTTCGTCCTTACGCTATAACAAAAAAATTAAAATTGTGTAACCCAATATATGAGGAAACAGCTGTTTATGGACATATGGGAAAAATTCCAAAAAAAGTATGGAAATATTTTTCGGATATAGAAGGAAATAAAAAAAAACAAGAAGTAGAACTTTTCACATGGGAAAAATTGGACTATTTGCCTATAATCAAAGAAGTTTTTGATATTTAATTCAATAAAAAATAGGTATTTTTGGTTAAATTTTTAACTATGTCTTACAATCTATTGAAAGGAAAAAAAGGGATTATATTTGGAGCTTTAGATGAAAATTCTATTGCTTGGAAGGTAGCAGAACGTGCTTATCAAGAAAAAGCGTCTTTTATTTTAACAAATACCCCTGCGGCTTTAAGAATGGGAAAAATTTATGAATTATCTCATAAAACAGAATCTATGGTAATTCCAGCAGATGCAACTTCTATGATAGATCTTAATATTTTGTTTGATAAAGCTTTAGATCATTTTGGAGGAAAAATAGATTTTCTATTGCATTCCATTGCTATGTCCATAAATATTCGAAAAGGGATTCCTTATACCTCTATTAATTATGAATTTTTAAAAAAAGGATGGGAAATATCTGCCGTATCCTATCATAAAATCATGCAAACGGCTTGGAGTAAAAATGCCATGAACCAATGGGGATCTATTGTAGCTCTAACTTATGTGGCTTCTCAAAAAAGCTTTTCATATTATGGAGATATGTCTGATTATAAGTCTTATCTAGAGAGCATTACACGTAATTTTGGTTATCATTGGGGAATAAAAAAAAAAGTTAGGGTTAATACGGTTTCACAATCTCCTACTGTTACAAAGGCCGCAAAATCTATTAAAGGATTCAATCAATTTTTTATTTTATCTGAAAAAATATCTCCTTTAGGAAATGCTTCGGCACAAGATTGCGCAAACTATATAATTACACTGTTTTCAGATTTTACAAGAAAAGTAACAATGCAAAATTTGTATCATGATGGAGGTTTTTCTAAAACAGGGATTAGTGAAACGATGATTTCATAATTTTTATTTATTTATTTCAATTTTTTTAGAAAAATATAAAATATGAAAAAAATTATTTCTCCATCTTTACTTTCAGCAGACCTGGCTTTCTTATATCGTGATATAGAAATGCTAAATAAAAGTGAAGCAGATTGGTTCCATATTGATATTATGGATTCCTCTTTTGTTTCTAATATTTCTTTTGGTACTTTGTTTATCAAACATGTCAAAAAATATACTCATAAACCTATAGATGTGCATTTAATGATTATGCAACCAGAACACTATATAGAAGAATTTAAATCCTGTGGAGTAGATAACTTACATGTTCATTATGAAGCTTGTATACATTTAAACAGAACTATTAATTCCATTAAAGAATATGGAATGAAAGTAGGTGTTGCAGTCAATCCTCATACTCCCGTTTTTCTTTTACAAGATGTTATTAAAGATATAGATTTTGTTTTATTAATGAGCGTAAATCCTGGTTTTAGCGGACAAAAATTTATTCATCAAACTTATCAAAAAATAGAAGATACTAAAGATTTGATTTTTAAAAAAAATTCTTCTGCACTTATCGAAGTAGATGGAGGTATTAATTTAGAAATTGCTTCTTTATTATTCAAAAATGGAGCAGATATATTGGTAGCAGGAACTACTATTTTTTCGAATTCTAACCCAAAAAAAATTATTCATAGAATGAAATTAGGAAGCATTTAAAATCAGATTTTTGTATTCTTATTCTTTTTTTTGAATAATCATGATTTCTAAAGAAACTATAAAACGAATATTTTATTCTTCTTGTATAGAAGAAGTTATCGGAGATTTTGTTTTTTTAAAAAAAAGTGGTCTAAACTATAGAGGTCTTAGTCCATTTTCTAATGAAAAAACACCTTCTCTGATTGTTTCTCCTACAAAAAAAATATGGAAAGATTTCAGTTCTGGAAAAGGTGGAAATATTATTACTTTTCTTATGGAATACGAAAAATTAACTTATGTAGAATCCTTACATTATTTAGCTAAAAAGTATAATATAAAGATTCATGAATCTGAAGAAAATACAGAATTTAGGAAAATTTATCATGAAAAATATGGAATTTTATATTTAATACAGAATTATGCAAAATGTTTTTTCATTCAACAATTACATTCCACAAAAGAAGGTCAAGAAAAGGGATTGAATTATTTAATAAAAAAAAGAGGATTTGATATGAAAACGATTCATCAATTTGAATTAGGTTATGCCAATTCTTCTTGGATATTATTTACGGAAACAGCTTTAAAAAAAGGATTTAAAATACGTGATTTAAAAAAATCTGGTCTTACTAAATTCAAAAAATCCAATAATTTTGACTGTTTTCGTGAACGTATCATTTTTCCTATACATGATTTATCAGGTGGGGTTATAGGATTTGGTGGTAGGACTATTAATAGTTATTCCCGTACAACGAAATATTTAAATTCATCCGAAAATGATATTTTTCAAAAAAGTAAAATTTTGTATGGTTTATTTCAAGCTAAAAAAACTATTTTAAAAGAGAATCTTTGTTATTTAGTAGAGGGATATGCAGATGTCCTTTCTTTGCATCAATCTGGAATAAAAAATGTTGTATCCTCTTCTGGGACTTCCTTGACAATTGATCAAATATTATTAATTAAGAAATTTACAAGAAATATTGTTCTTTTTTACGATGGGGACCGTTCTGGAATTCAAGCTTCTTTAAGAGGAATAAATATGTTCTTGGAACAAGAAATGAACTTACGTATATTATTGACTAATAATGGAGAAGATCCAGATACTATTTCGAAAAAATATTCTTATTCTCAATTGAGATATTTTTTAGAAAAAAAAAGTTATAATTTTGTTTCTTTTAAACAAAAAATGTTTGAAAAATTCTGTCAAGATGATCCAATTAAAAAATCGTTTTTAGTTTTGAATATTTTGAAGAGCATTTCAAAAGTATCCAATCTGATTCAAAGAGAATTATATATAGAAGTAGCTTCCAAAAATCTAAAAATTCGTAAAGAAATTTTAATTTCTGAATTGGAAAGAATAAATAATAAAAAAATTTATAAGAAAAATAAAACTATTAGTATTAGTTCAGAAAAAACTAACAAAAATATTCTTCTTCTAATTGAAGAAAAGTTGATTCAGTTGATTTTAAATTATGGAGATAAGGAGATAAAAATAGAAGGATCTAAGACAACAGTTTCCGAAAAAATATTCCAGACTTTTCAATTCCATAATTTTCGTTTTTCTTTGGATTCTCATCAAAAAATATTTGACCAAATTTGTTTACAAAAAAAGGAAATAAAAAAATGGAAATTTTTGTATCATAAAAATACGAAATCCTATTCATTATCCAAATGGGATAAAAAAGGAATTGAAGTGTCCTCTAAAGAGGATAACATAGATCGATATCTTATAGACCTTTTATTGAGATATAAGTCCCAATATTTTTTGAAATTAATTCAAAAAGAAATCAGTAATTTTAGAAAAAATATTAAAATTGAGAATAAGAAAGATCTTTTACAAAAAATAATGAATTTAACAATTTTAAAAAATGAACTGAATAAAAAATTACATAGATATGTATAAAAATGAAAAAATATTCATTATAGAATTTATGTAAAATGGAAGATGACTTGTTTTATTTTTGATTCTTATAAGAATTTTGGTAAATTCGTGCATATAAAATATAGAAAAATGAATACATTAATTGCAAAAAAAGCGCCTAATTTTACAGCTAATGCAGTATTAAATGGAAAAGAAATTGTTCCAAATTTTACTTTGGAACAATTTAAGGGAAGTAAATATGTATTGCTTTTTTTCTATCCTAAAGATTTTACTTTTGTATGTCCAACAGAAATATATGCATTTCAAGAAAAAATGAAGGATTTTGAATCTAGAAATGTACAAATAATTGCTGTATCTACAGATACAGAACAATCGCATTGGGCTTGGTTGCAGATTCCAAAAGAAAAAGGGGGTATATATGGTGTTACATATCCTATCGTTTCAGATATCAATAAAACTATATCCCATAATTATGGAGTTTTATCTGCAAATTGGATTTGCAATAATGAAGAATTGAAAGCAACGGGAGAAATGATTTCTTATAGAGGATTGTTTTTAATAGATAAAAATGGGATTATAAGACATCTTTTAATTAATGATTTTCCTTTGGGTAGAAATGTAGATGAAGCAATTCGTATGATCGATGCTCTTCAGTATTATGAAAAAAGTGGAGAAGTTTGTCCAGCAAATTGGAAAAAAGGTAAAAAATCTATGAAAGCTAGTCATAGTGGTCTTTTAGATTATTTTTCTTCTTAAAAAAAACTCTGAAAAAAAAGGTTAATTTCCGTTAATTAATATTATCTTTCATTTAAATGGGGAAAAAAAGAATTGCATTTTATACAATGGGGTGTAAGCTAAATTATGCAGAAACTTCCACTATAGCGAGAAAATTTTCTAATTTAAATTATGAACATGTTTCTTTCAAGGGAGTTGCAGATATTTATGTGATCAATAGTTGTTCTGTTACCAAAAATGCAGATTTGGAATTTAAGTACATTGTACGTTCTTTTATGAAGAAAAATGCAAAATCTTTTATTATTGCAGTAGGATGTTATGCACAACTTAATCCTAAAGAGATTTCTTATATACGTGGCGTAGATATGGTATTGGGGTCTGAAGAAAAATTTAAAATAATCGATTATATCCATCAAATTCATTTATTTAAAAGATATCCTGCAAAAATTATTTCAAAAAAAACATTTTCTTATTTTTCATCGTATTCTATTGGAGATAGAACTCGGTCTTTTTTAAAAATCCAAGATGGATGTGATTATAAATGTAGTTATTGTATTATTCCTATGGCAAGAGGTAGATCTAGATCTGAGAGTATAGAAAATATCTTGAAAAAGATCAGGATACTTTTTAATAAAGGAGTAAAAGAAATAGTATTAACGGGAATCAATATTGGAGACTATGGAAAGAAAATAGATGGGATACATCAATATCGTACCTATACATTTTTTGATTTAATCCAGGCTATAGATAATAAAATAAAAGAAAAGGGAAGAATCCGTTTATCTTCAATAGAACCTAATTTATTGAAAAACGAATGTATTGAATTTTTATCGAAAAGTAAACATTTTGTTCCTCACTTTCATATTCCTTTACAATCTGGAAGTAACGATATATTGGAAAAAATGCAAAGACGTTATAGAAGAGAACTTTATCAAGAAAAAGTAAAAATTATACGGAATTTACTCCCAGATGCTTATATAGGTTCAGATATTATTGTTGGATTTCCTGGAGAAACACATAAACATTTTTTAGAAACTTTTCATTTTTTGAAAAAATTAGAAATTTCTTCTTTACATATATTTTCTTATTCTCAAAGACCTAATACTAGATCTATAACTATACAGGAAAAAGTATCTAAAAAAATACAATGGAAAAGGAACAAAATATTAAGAGCACTTTCCAAAAAAAAATATTTTTCTTTTTGTGAAAGACAAATTTATACGAAAAAAACTGTTTTGTTTGAAAATAATTCTACGAATAACGAATATTTGTATGGATATACAGAAAATTATATTCGAACAAAAATATCTTCAAATCCAATATTAAAAAATACATTACAAAATGTACTTTTAACGGAAGTAGATAAAGATGGTATCATGATTGCTAAATCTATTAAATAACTTTTATTTTTCTATTTATAATAAATTTTACATTAAAAATTTCTTTAAAAGATTTTTTTACTAGATATTTTGTATATGAAAAGGATATCTTATTTTTTAATTCTTTTTCTAATGAAGTTACTTCTTGATTGTTGAAAAGACCACAAGGAATGATATAATTAAAATACCGTAAATCTGTATTTACATTTATAGCAAAACCATGCATGGTAACCCAACGACTCATTCTAATTCCTATCGAACATATTTTTTTATATTTACCATTTTTTTTCTTTAACCAAACTCCTGTTTTTCCTTTTTCTCGTTCCCCTTTTATTCCATGATTTTTTAGAAAATGAATAATGACTTCTTCTAAAAGACGTAGATATTTGTGAATATCAGTAAAAAAATAGTCCATATTTAAAATTGGGTATACAACTAATTGGCCAGGACCATGATAAGTTATATCTCCTCCTCTATCTGTTTGATAAAATGTAGCATCTATTTTTTTTAAAAAATCCGATGATACTAATAAATGTTTATTTTTTCCATTTTTTCCTATCGTATATACATGTGGATGCTCTACAAAGAGTAAATATCCTGCTATTTCGTTTTTATTATGAAAAAATCTGTTTTTTACTTTTTTTTGGATAATATCATCAAATAATATTTTTTGATATTTCCAAGTTTCTTTATATTCTTTTTTTCCTAAGTCTTCGAAAAAAAGTATTTTTTTTTTCATAATTTTTTAATTTTGAAAAATTAATAATACAATAAAAAAACAAATGTACCTTCGTATTGTTTTTACAATCATACAATTCTCTGCATGAAATATTTTTATGCCTAATTTATCAGAACAACAAATTATACGTATAAAAAAATTGAATCAATTAAGACAATTAGGGATAAATCCTTATCCTCCAGAGGAGTATTTTATTACAAATACTATTTTTGATATAAAAAAAAATTTTAGAGAAAAAGCCCCTATCAGCATAGCTGGACGTTTAATACGTTTACGAATTTTAGGAAAAGCTTCTTTTGGAGAAATAAAAGATCACACAGAATGTATACAAATATACTTTAATAAGAATCATTTTTACTCAGAAAAAATGGAAAAAGAGGAATCCTACAATATTTTTTTAAAAAAACTTATAGATATAGGAGATATTATTGGAGTTAAAGGTAATTTATTTAAGACAAAAATGAATGAAATTACTATACATGTTCATAGATTAACTATCCTATCTAAATCTTTACGACCATTACCACAAGTAAAAATAGATAAAAAAAATAAAAAAATATATGATGCTTTTTCTAATACTGAACAACGTTATCGTATGCGTTATGTAGATCTTATTGTGAATGATCATGTTAGAAATATTTTTTTAAAACGTACTCGTATAATACGAGAAATTAGAAATTTTTTAGACCATAAAGGTTATTTAGAAGTGGATACTCCTATTCTACAATCTATTCCTGGTGGAGCTGTAGCTCGTCCTTTTATTACCTATCATAATTCACTTGGAATTCCATTATATTTACGTATTGCTAATGAACTTTATTTAAAAAGACTAATCATTGGTGGATTTCACGGAGTATATGAATTTTCTAAAAATTTTAGAAATGAAGGAATGGATCGTATTCATAATCCAGAATTTACGGTGTTAGAACTTTATGTTGCTTATAAAGATTATTATTGGATGATGAAATTTACAGAAGAACTTTTGAAGTGTATTTACAAAAAAGTTCAAAAGGATGATAAGGGTATTTTAATAGAAAAAAATCGTATTAATTTTAAAACTCCATTTCCAAGAATTCCTATATTGGATTCTATTCAAAAAAATACTGGATTTGATATTATCAATATGGAAGAGGAAGAATTAAGAAAAGTTTGTAAAAAATTGCATATAGAGATAGAGGAAAATATAAAAATGAGCAAAGCTAAAATGATTGAAAAAATTTTTGAAGAAAAATGCGAAAAAAATTACATAAATCCTACTTTTATTATCGATTTTCCTATAGAAATGAGCCCATTAACGAAAAGACATCGTCATAATAAAAATTTATCAGAACGTTTTGAATTACTTATCAACGGACAAGAAATTGCTAATTCTTATTCAGAACTTAATGATCCTATAGATCAACTCGATCGTTTTCGAGAACAAATCAAATTATCTGAAAAAAATACAGATGAATCTATGTTGCTTGATAAAGATTTTATACGATCTTTAGAATTTGGGATGCCTCCTACTGCAGGGATTGGAATTGGAATAGATCGATTGGTCATGTTATTTACGAAGAAAAGTTCTATTCAAGAAGTCTTATTTTTTCCGCAAATGCGACCAGAAAAAAAATAAAATAAATAGGTCTATTCTTCTAACCCTAAAACTTTTAATCCGTTTTTTGTAGAAATTTCAACCAAATGGTCTATGTCATAATAATGACAAGATTCTAACATAACACGTAATTCTATCCAAAGATTTCCATCAGAAAAAGGTTTGTATATATCGCATATATTATCTGTTCCAAAAGCAACTATAATTCCTTCAGGAATCATTTCATCTACTGGAGTAATAGAATTATGGCTAGGAGTCAAACGTTCACTTCTAGTATGGTCAATCCAAGCTATAGGACAAGATATTACCATTAAATTAGCTTTTTTCATTAATCTATATATTTCATAACGATATTTTCTATCATGTGCTGCTAAAGAAATACTATGTATGGCTACTACCTTACCTTGCATCCCATGTTCAATAGTTTTTTTTGCTAGTTTTTCAGTTTCTTTTTCTTCACTTGTATTAAATTGATCTACATGTACATGTACTAATTTCCCCTTTTTTTTAGCTATTTGTAATAATACATCTAGATGTTCATTTTCTTTTCCATAATCTTTAGCAGGTAATCCACCAATAATATCTACAAATTCCACTGATTGATCGAACCAATATTTCGATTTTTGATTCAAAACTCCTTTAAGTACTTGATTTGCAAAACGAATATGAATTGAATTTCCATAATTATTTCTCAATTTTTTAGCGGCTTTTAATGCCCGATCTTCAATAATTTCATCCACATCAATAAAAGTACATAAAGCTTGTGTCCCTTGTTTTAGAAAGTATTCCAAAGCTTTTTCCATTCGGATATAAATATCTTCTTCTGAAGATAAACGTTTCATTTCATCAACTAAATACCATTTTTTATTAAGGGAATAATAAGAATATTTAAAATTTTTTTTTGTTAGAGTATAAGCTCTATCCAAGTGAGAATGGGCATTTACCCACCCACCTTTCTGTTTAACTTTTTCAATAATTTTTTTTTTGGGATTCATTTTGATTTTTTTTATAATAAATATTAAATATTGGAAATCCAAATAACTTTTTTGGTAATGAAAAATGGTTCTCTAAAATAATTAATGAGAGGATATTCTACTGCATGAGGAAATTTTTCTAATTCTTTAGAAAGGTCACCTCCTTTTAAATATAAGGATCCATTCTGGATTATATAGTTGGATTTATATTTAAATTTATTTTTGATCCATTTTTGAGTTTTTGATATTTTTGTTACAAATCTACTAACAACAAAATCAAATCGATATTCTAATTTTTCTGCACGTATACAAATAGCATGTGCATTTTTTAAGTGTAGATCATAGATTATTTTCTCTACAATTTTAATTTTTTTTTTAATGGAATCAACCAATATAAATTTTGTATTAGGAAAAATTATAGATAAAGGAATTCCTGGAAATCCACCTCCTGTACCTAAATCCATAACAAAGGATCCAGGAAAAAAAGGAAAAACTTTAGCAATTCCTAAACAAAAAAGAACATGTTGTTGATAAAAATTATAGAATGTTTTTCTAGAAATAATATTTACATAAGTATTCCAATATTCATATAAATTTTTTAAAGAAGATAATTGATGTATTTGATTATCCAATAGATTTGGAAAATACTTTTTAATTAATTCCATTCCATATGATTGATAAATGAATCCAAATTTATAATCAAATTTATTTAGATTTGCAATCATTTCAAATTATCTATCCATGAAAAATAGATTATTATCCCAAAGATTACAAAATATATCTTATTCGCAAACTTTAGCTATGTCTAATAAAGCTTTAAAATTACAAAATAAAGGGTATGACATTATTAACTTAAGTTTGGGAGAACCTAATTTTTCTCCACCAAATTTTATTTTAAACGATGCAAAAAAAGCTATTGATGAAGGAAGCTATCATTACTATACTCCAGTATCTGGATATTTAGAACTTAGAGAAGTAATATGCAAGAAATTTTATCGTGATAATGGATTGAAATATATTCCATCTCAAATTGTGGTTTCTACTGGTGGAAAACAATCTATTATGAATGTCCTTTTATCTTTACTTAATCCAAAAGATGAAGTGATTATTCCCGCACCATATTGGGTAAGTTATTATCAAATGGTAAAATTATGTGAAGCTATTCCTATTATTATTCCAACGATTATGGAAAAAAATTTTAAAATTAATCCAAAAAAATTAGAAGAATCTATTACAAAAAAAACAAAATTATTTATTTTAAATACACCATGCAATCCTACAGGGAGTGTTTACTCTTATAAAGAATTAAAAAATTTAGTAGAAATTTTTAAGAGATATCCAAAAATCATTATTCTTTCCGATGAGATTTATGAACATATTTGTTACTCAGTAAAACATATTAGTATTGCCATTTTTCCTGATATCTATGATAGAGTCATAACAATAAATGGATTATCAAAAGCTTTCTCTATGACTGGATGGAGAATTGGGTATATTGGAGCTCCTGAATGGATTTCTAAGTCTTGTGAAAAAATACAAGGACAAATAACTTCTTGTGCTAATTCTATCGCACAACGTGCAGCTATTTCTGCATTAAACGCTTCACCAATTAAAATAGAATATATGATCAAAGAATTTAAAAAAAGAAGAAATTTAGTATTGGATATGATGAAGGAAATTCCTGAATTTCAAATAATCAATAAACCAAATGGAGCTTTTTACGTATTTCCAAAAGTTTCAGATATTTTTGGAAAAAAGTTATATGGAGAAATTATTAAAAATTCAGAAGATTTATCTTCTTTTTTTCTTGAAAAAGCTCAAGTTTCCACTGTTAGTGGAAGTGCTTTTGGAGATAATGAATATTTACGTATTTCTTATGCTACAACAGAAGATAAAATTGTAAAAGCTCTTACAAGGATAAAAAAAGTATTAAAATAATTTAATTTTGGGTGGAAGACCGGATTTGAACCGGCGACCCTCAGAACCACAATCTGATGCTCTAAACCAACTGAGCTACATCCACCATATCTATCTATCGTAATAATAACAAATATAGACAATCAATTAATTTATTGACAAAAACTTTCGATAATTTTTTTGCAATAATAGATAAGTTCACTGTATATCCACCTTATTATGGCCTTTTTTTCTTGAATAGGATACAAAAGGTGAACATTTGCGCCGGCATCTAGTGTAAAATAGATGTTTTGTTTGCTTTGTTTTCTAAAATCCCATACTTTATGAAGTACGTGAAGTGTATTCGGTCTCATCCATAAAAAATAGGGATTAGAGGTCATGATCATAGCATGAAGATTTAAAGATTCATGTTCTATTAATTCTCCAAATTTTGGAAAATCTCCTATTTTTAATATAGATATCAGTTGATCCATATTTCTATTAGCGAATTTTAATCTTTCTTTAGCATAAGGATGGTTATTCATTAATTGATGTCCTTTTGAACTTAAAATTTTTTTAGGTTCTTCATCTATTACTAAAATAGTATCCCAAATTTTTGTAAAAATTGGGTGTATTTTATAGGGATAAGGGATAGAATAAAGATTATTACTCCCTTTTATTGATTTATGTTTTCCCCAAACTACAAGTCCTGGATAGATAGATCTACAAGCACTTCCGGATCCTAATCTAGCTAAAAAAGAAGCTTTTTTTAAAAAAAAAGCTTCTTTTAAAGAAGAATCTAATTTTTTTTCTATTTCCATAATACATAAAGCTAAAGCGCTCATAGAAGAAGCCGAAGAAGCAATTCCACTACTGTGGGGAAAAGTATTATCGGTTTTGATAACAAAATTAAAATATCGCAAATAAGAACAATAAAATGATATTCTATGAAAAAATTCCAAAATTTTTGGGAGAAAATTAGTTTTTTCTTTTCCAGAAAAGAAAATTTTTATAGATCTTTTTTTTTTTTTCTCTCTAAGATGATAAATTAGTTTTGTTACCGTGTAAACCTCTTCTAATGAATAACTAATAGAAGAATTCATCGGTATTTGAATTTTATTCTTTCGTTTTCCCCAATATTTTATTAAAGCTATATTGGAATGGCTCTTTTTGGTGACTACTCCATTTGAAACTATAGAATAGTTTTTTTTCTTATAAAAGAAACAATTACTTTTCAAAAGTTATGTAAAAAAATACGATTCAATTTATCAACCGTTATCACGTTTTTTTATATAATCTAACATTTTTTCATCATCTAATTCTCCTTCGGAACGAGCAATAACGCAACTAGCTAATCCATTACCTATAACATTTACGGTAGTACGAGCCATATCCATTAATTCATCTATTCCTATAATTGCTAATATAGGCCAATTCGGTAGACCAAAAGAAGAAACAGTAGCTAACAGAATGACTAAAGATGCTCTAGGTACTCCAGCAACACCTTTACTAGTTAAAATTAAAGTTAAACCTATAAATATTTGCTGACTAAAACTTAAAGGAATTCCAGCTGCTTGCGCTACAAAAACAGTGGCTAAAGATAAGTAAAGAGTGGTTCCATCTAAGTTAAAGCTATAACCTGTAGGAATCACAAAAGCAATAATTTTTCTTGGAACACCTAATTTTTCTAAATTTTCCATAAGTAGAGGTAAAGCAGATTCGGAACTTGTAGTTGCAAACGCTAATGAAACCGGTTCCATTAAAGCTTTTATAAATCCTCTTAAAGGAACTTTAATCCATAAAAGAATGGGAAATAACACCATTATCAAAAATATAAATAAAGCAATATAAAGCGTAAATAATAACTGAAAAAGATTATATAATATATCCAATCCCATATGTCCTACTGTATAAGCTATAGCTGAACCTACTCCTATAGGAGCAAAATACATGATTATCTTAGTGAATTTAAACATAATCTCTGAAAGACTCTCTGTAAATGATAATATAGGACTACGTTTTTTTTCATCTAAAAAAACCATAGATATTCCGAAAATTACGGAAAAAACAACAATAGGTAATACATCTCCATGATATATAGATTTAATGAAATTTTCTGGAAATACGTGAATAATAGTATCTTGCCAAGTTTTAATTTCTACTTTTGGAAATTGATTCTCCGTTATTCCTGAAGGCATAACAATTCCTACTCCAGCTTGAGAAATATTAATGGCAATAAGACCAATGAACAAGGCTAAAGTAGTAACTATTTCGAAATACAATAAGGATTTCCACCCCATATTCCCTAATTGTTTAATGTTAGAATGACTTGCTATACCAACTACCAAAGTGGAAAATAATATTGGAGCTATAATAGTTTTTATAAGCCTCAAAAATATTTGAGATAAAAATCTAAGTTCTATAGCAATTTTAGGATAATCTATCCCGAATTCTATTCCTATGATTATGGATAATAAGATCCAAGTAGTTAGGTCTTTTTTCAAAAATGCATAAAATATGAAAATAGAGATAACGAAATATCTAAAAATAAAAAGAGTAAATTTATCTAATCCAAAAAAATTTTTTGATAAGTGAATAAACACGTATGCGAAAAAACTTAAAAATGCTATTAGTAAAATTTTTTCTTTTTTTACTTTCATTCCAATACTCATTTTGTGAAATTCAACATTTATATATATATAAGAAGAAAAGGATAATCGTTAACAGACCCGTAGGGACTCGAACCCCAACTAACAGAACCAAAATCTGCTGTGCTACCGTTACACAACGGGTCTATGAAAAATGTAAATATATACCATTTTTTTTCAAAAACATTACAATGATGGATAAGGATATTTTTTAGATTATAGGATCTATCTACAATAGAAAATTGTACGAATAGAACCCCATATCCAAATAGGAAAAAAAATTAATTAGTATATTAGAAGAAAGGGAAAAACGATATGTTGAATAGATAAAAAAATTTTTTTTTATCATTACCAGAATTCATCAAATTATTATGTCTGTAAAAATACGTTTAAAAAGAATTGGAAAAAAACATAAGCCTATTTACCATATAGTTGTAGCCGATTCTCGTTCACCAAGAGATGGGAAATTTATTGAAAAAATAGGGACTTATAATCCTAATACGAATCCACCTTCAACAGTATTAAAAATGAATAATGCTGTATCATGGTTGATCAAAGGTGCACAACCTACTGATACGGTAAGATCTATTTTTTCTAAAAATGGAGTATTATTAAAAAAACATTTATTAGAAGGAGTTAAAAGAGGAGGATTAAGTGATGAAGAAGCTCATAAAAAATTTCATTTTTGGAAAAATAAAAATTTATCATAGAGCATATAGTAGGGTAAGTTAACATGATAGTTTTATTATATTTTTAATTTAATTTATAGCTCATTATAAGAATCTTTTATAGAAAATGGGCCTATACGTTCTCTTCTTAAAGAAAGAAGATAGGCGCCACTTTTTATTTTTATTCCGAAATCTTGGGCTATAGATCGAATATAAGTTCCTTTTCCACATTTTATCAAAAATTTTATATAAGGTATTCCAATTTTTAGGATATAAAATTGATAAATTCTTACTCGTCTAGGTTTCATATTTTTTATTTTTTTCCCTTTTCTAGCATATTCATAAAATCTCTTTCCTTCTATTTTTAATGCCGAAAAACAGGGGGGGAATTGATTTATTTCACCAATAAATTTTTGAGATATTTTTTGAATAAGTTCCGGAGTTATGTGGGAGGTAGAAGAAAAATTATATTCTTGGGTTTCTGAATCAAAAGATGGAGTCACACATCCCATTTTTATAAGACCTGTATAAGTTTTTTTATAATTTTGAATAGAATCTACTTTTTTAGTATATTTCCCTGTAAGAATAATTAAAAGTCCTGTTGCAAGAGGATCTAGAGTTCCAGCATGTCCTATTTTTATTTTTTTAGAAAAACCCATTATTTTTTTTTTAATCCTTTTCACCACTTCAAATGAAGTCCACCCCCACGGTTTATCTATTAATAATAGCTTTCCATTTTCAAATTCTGAACAATTTTTTATCAAAAATTTTCAATTGGTTTAATAAAATAATGTATAATAATGAATAGAATTCCAAAAATAATTCTATAATATCCAAATATTTTAAAATTATTTTTTTTGAGATAGGACATAAAACATTTTATGGATAAAATTCCTGTAATAAAAGAAACTATATTTCCAACTAATAATAATTTTATATCTTCTTGTAAAAAAAAATTTTTATCTATTATTGGAAAAATAAAAAATCTACGAACATTAAATGAAAAAGTGAAATACTGGAATTGAAAATAATGGTCAAATAATTTTTTACATGTAGCAATAAAAATAACAGGAAAAGATAAAAAAAAAGAAAATTCAATAGCCTTTTTTCTTTCAATATTTTGTAACATACAGGATACTATAGTAGTAGCACTTCTAGATACTCCTGGAATAATAGAAAAACATTGTCCTAATCCAATAATAAAAGCTTTAAAATAAGTTATTCTATAGTCTTTATTTTTATAATTTTTTTTTTCATATAAATTTTCCACTATTAAAATAACTATTCCTCCTATAAGGATAAAAATAGCTACCATAAGTGGATTTTCTAAAAAAAAAAATTATTTTATTTTTTAATAAAAAACCAAAAATCAATATAGGTAAACTAGCTATAAAAATTTTTAAATAAAAATTAAATTTTTGAAAAAAAAATTTTTTTCTATATAAAAAAACTAACGAAAAAACAGCTCCAAGTTGAACAGATATTAGAAATAATTTTGTAATTTTTTTCTCTAAAATCCCCATTAAAGAAGATACAAGGATCATATGTCCTGTAGAAGAAATAGGAAAAAACTCTGTAATTCCTTCAATAATTCCTAATAGGATTGATTGGATATAATTCATAAATTAATTTATATAATATGTATAATATGATTATAGAATAATAAATCATATAATTAACCAAACTATTAGTTTATTATACATCAATTTTTGCATGTATCGCATTTTTTTCTATAAAATTTCTACGTGGTGGAACTTCATCCCCCATAAGTATGGAGAATATTTTATCTGCTTCAAAAATATTTTCTATATTAATTTTTCGTAAGGTTCTTTTTTTTGGATTCATAGTAGTTTCCCAAAGTTGTTCAGCATTCATTTCTCCTAATCCTTTGTAACGTTGTATATTTATATTATTTTTCCTTCCTCCTAATTGATGAATAATACTTTCTCTTTCTTGATCACTCCAAGCATATTGAGAACGATGACCTTTTCGTATTAAATAAAGTGGAGGCGTAGCAATATAAATATGTCCTTTTTCTATTAATGGTTTCATATAACGAAAAAATAAGGTTAAAATCAAAGTTGAAATATGACTACCATCTATATCCGCATCTGTCATAATAATAATTTTATTGTATCTAAGTTTTTTAATATTTAAATTTTTTGTATTTTCTTCTTTATCAATAGAAACTCCTAAAGAGGTAAATATATTTATTATTTCCTCATTTTCAAATATTTTATATTCCATTGCTTTTTCTACATTTAGGATTTTTCCTCGTAAAGGTAATATAGCTTGAAATTTTCTATCTCTACCTTGTTTAGCAGTACCACCTGCAGAATCTCCTTCTACCAAATAAATTTCGCAATTTTCTGGATCATTAAATGAGCAGTCTGCCAATTTTCCAGGTAAAATATTATTGTAAATTGGATTTTTTTTTTGTATCAATTCTCGCGCTTTTTTAGAGGCTTGACGAGCTTTAGCCGCTAAAATAACTTTATCGATAATCTTTTTTCTATCATTAGGGTTTTCTTCTAGATAACTGTTGAACCTTTCCCCAACAAATTTTTCTACAATTCCTCCTACTTCATGATTGCTTAATTTTGTTTTAGTTTGTCCTTCAAATTTTGGGTCCATCACTCTTATAGAAAGAATTGCTGTAATTCCTTCTCGAAAATCATCTCCCGTAAATTCTATTTTATCTCTATTGGATGAAAGGATATATCCATCAGTGTATTTTTTTAACGTTCGAGTTAAGGCTCTTCGAAATCCAGTAAGATGAGTTCCTCCATCAGAAGTATGAATATTATTCACATAAGAATAAATTTCTTCTTTGAAAGAAGTATTGTATTGCATAGCTACTTCTATAATGGTACTGTCTTTCTCCCCTTCGAAAAAAATAATATTTTTTGTTAAGGATTCTTTATTTTTATCTAGAATAGAAAGATATTCATTTAATCCATTTTTTGAGAAAAAGTATTCTTTTTTTTGGTTATCTATGTTAGTTCTTTCGTCTTTTAAAAACAAGTGTAGTCCTTTATTGAGAAAAGATAATTCTTGCAAACGTTTGACTAATATGTTATAATCATATGTGATAGAACTAAAAATAGAATTATCAGCTATATAATGAATTTTTGTTCCTTTCCTATTAGTTTTTCCTAAAAACTTTACCTTATAAAGAGCTTTTCCTTTAAAATATTCTTGTTGGTAAATTTTTCCGTTACGATAAATTGTAACAATAAGTGTCCTAGATAAGGCATTTACACAGGATATTCCTACACCATGTAATCCTCCAGAAACTTTATAGGAATTTTTGTCAAATTTTCCACCTGCTCCAATTTTAGTCATTACCACTTCAAGAGCTGATTTCCCTTCTTTTTTATGAATTTCTATTGGTATTCCACGACCATTATCAATAACTGTAATAAATCCATTTTTATGAATTGTAACGAATATCCTATTACAAAAACCTGCTAAGGCTTCATCTACAGAATTATCTATCACTTCGTATACCAAATGATGTAATCCTCTAATCCCTACGTCTCCAATATACATGGAAGGTCTCATCCTTATATGTTCAATTCCTTCTAAAGATTGTATACTATCTGCAGTATAATCTGTTTTTTTACTCATAATATGAATTTTATTAGAAATTTTTTCTAAAAAATTTATAGTTTTATATTTGATTAATCTATTTGATAAAGATAGAAAAAATATAAAAAATGTTATCATATAAAAATTTGTAAAAAAGAGACTAATAGAAAATTTTACATCATGGAAAGATTCGAAATTTGATCTACTTTTTGAGATTAACATGATATTATAATAATATCATTCATTGGAACGATAGATCATGTAAATATGATATTAAGTATTATTTTTATCTAAAAAAATTTTTAAAATTTTCATTAAGGAATGAAGATTTTCATTCTTATTCTCAAAAAGTATAATTTTTGTTAATAAATTGATTAGAAAAAGTAGAAAAAAATTCATAGTAAAAGATCTATCAATAATCAAATATATAAGAATCAAAGAAAATATATCTATGGTTAATTTTTTTTTACTTATTTATAAAAAAAATGGAGGATAAATACTAATCGAAAATAGATTTTGGGATCTATTTATATATAATGTGAATTTATCCTATTATTTATGGAATAAACTATGAAAATTTAAGAATCCATTTTTTTTTTCAGGATAGATTTTTTAGAGAACCAATCTTTTATTTTTTTGTGATGTCCAGATACAAGTATTTTTGGGACAGCTAATCCTTTATAAAGGATTGGACGAGTGTAAAGAGGGGGAGGATTGATAGATTTCATTTGAAAAGAATCTGTAATCATAGAATCTGGATTATTGAGAACTCCAGGTAACAATCTAGTTATAGCCTCTACTACAACCGCTGCTGCTAATTCTCCTCCAGATAAAACATAAGGACCAATTGATATTTCTTTGGAAATTAAGTGATCTCGGATTCTTTGATCAATACCTTTGTAACGACCACACAAAATAATAATATTTTTCTTACAAGAAAATTCATAAGCATATTTTTGTGAAAAAATATTTCCATCAGGAGTCATAAAAATTTTTTCATCGTAATCTCTTTCTGAAAAAAGTTTATGAAAACACCGATATACAGGTTCTATTCGAATCACCATCCCAGATCCTCCACCATAAGGATAATCATCTACTTTTTTACGTTTTCCTAAACCATATTTTCGTAAATCATGAAGATAAATTTCTATGATTTTTTTATTTATAGCTCTTTGAATCATAGAATTGGAAAATGGTCCCTTTAGTATTTCCGGAATTATGCTAACAATATCTATACGCATTTTTTTTAGTAATATACACTTTGAATAAGAATCTATGAATGAAAATAGTGAAAAAATTCTACCTTTGTGAATAATTTTTTAGAATGAGTTATCTAGTTTCTATAGTAGGACGTCCAAATGTAGGAAAATCAACTTTATTTAACCGTATTATAGGACAAAAAAAAGCTATAGTTCATGTTAAAAGTGGAGTTACCAGAGATAGGATCTATGGAAATTCTGAATGGAATGGAATCCATTTTTCTGTAGTAGATACAGGAGGTTATAATCCTCCAAATAATCATATAGATATAATAGATACAGAAATCAGAAAACAAATTTTAATAGCTTTAAAAGAATCTGATGCAATTTTGTTTTTAGTGGATATGGAAATAGGTCTACTAGATGTAGATATCGAAATATCTAAAATACTTAGAAAATGTAAAAAATCAATATTATTAGTAGTTAATAAAGTAGATAACGGAAAAAATCTGTATCATGATACAGATTTTTTCCGTTTAGGATTTAATAATTATTATTGTATATCTGCTATAAATGGAAGTGGTACTGGGGAAATGTTGGATAGATTAATAGAAATATTGAAAAAATTAGTAGAAAAAAAAGTAGAGGAAAGGGAAGGTATTCCACGTTTTTCTGTAATTGGTAGACCAAACGTAGGAAAATCTACATTAATTAATTCTTTTTTAGAGAAAGACCGTCATATTGTCACAAATATTTCTGGTACAACCAGAGATAGTATAGATGTTTTCTACAAAAAATTGGGATATAAATGTATTTTATTTGATACACCTGGAGTTAGAAAAAAATCAAAAATAAGTGAAAATATTGAATTTTATTCTACTATGAAAACGGTTAAAACGATTAAATATACAGATATTTGTTTTTTGATGGTGGATGCAGTTAGAGGATGGGAATCGCAGGATAGAAATATTTTTAGATTGATTGAAAAAAATCAAAAAGGTGTAATCATTCTTATTAACAAATGGGATTTATTACATAATAATCAAAATTCTTCTATACAGAAAAATTTTGAAATTTTTATTAAAAAAAATATTGCTCCATTTGATAATGTACCTATCCTTTTTATATCGGCTAAAAATAAGGATGGTATATATAATATTATCCCCATAGCTTATCATATTTTTAGAAAAAGAAAAAAAAGATTAAAAACCAATTTATTAAATAGAGTTATGTTACCAATTTTTAAAAAAAATCCTCCTCCTTCTATCAATAAAAAATTGATTACAATAAAATATTGTACTCAATTGCCTACATATACACCAAAATTTATTTTTTTTTCTAATTATCCTCAGTATATAAAAGAATCTTACAAAAGATTTATTGAAAATAAAATTCGTTATTATTTCGATTTTATAGGAGTTCCTATACAAATTTTTTTCAGAAAAAAATAATTTTTTCATAATTCATCTATCTACTTACTTAGTGGTTTTTTTTATAAAAAAGTGATAACACATTTAAGAGGAAAATTTATCGAAAGGAATCAATCCTATTTAATCATAGATTGTAACGGAATAGGATATTATATTCATATATCCTTATCTACTTATTCTTCTTTTTCTACTAAAAAAGAAGGAGAGGAAATCTATATATATACTTATCTATTTATAAAGGAACATCAACATGTTTTATATGGTTTTTTTGATAGAATCGAAAGAAAAATATTTTCTAATTTGATATCTGTAAATGGAATAGGACCAAATTCTGCTATAACATTGTTATCTTCATTAACTCCATATGAAATAGAAAAATCTATATCTAAAGAAGAGACAGAAGTATTCAAAAGAGTTAAGGGTATTGGTATAAAAATGGCTCATAGAATTATAATAGAACTTAAAGATAAAATAGGTATTTTTTCTAAAAAAGAAAAAAACGTTACATTATTCGATAAAAATACACCATCTATTATAAAAAAAGAAGCTTTAAGTGCTTTGATAGTATTGGGTTTTTCTACTAAAGAATCTAAAAAAGTTTTAGAGGATCTTTTAGAAAAAAATCCAAGATTTACTGTAGAAAATTTAATCAAAGAATCTTTAAAAAAGTTATAAGATCGTCAATCATTATTTACAATTTCTAATTGATGAAAAAAAAACAAACCCTAAAAATAATATATTTCTGTTTTTTTCGTGAAATTGATTAATTAATATTGACCTCTTTATTATGAAAATTTTTTATCCATCAATTATAGTTATTCTTTTTATATTATCTATTTTTGATCTTATTGTAGGGGTGATTAACGATTCCGTAAATTTTCTTAATTCCGCTATCGGATCTAAAGTCGCTTCTCGTAAGACTATTATGATTTTTGCTAGTTTAGGTATTCTATTGGGTTCTTTTTTATCTAGTAGAATGATGGAAATAGCAAGAAAAGGTATTTTTGATCCGTCTTATTTTTATTTTTCTGATATTATTTTTATTTTTTTAGCAGTTATGATATCCGATATTATTTTATTGGATATTTTTAACACTTTAGGATTGCCGACCTCTACTACAGTATCAATGGTTTTTTGTTTATTAGGAGGAGCGTTTAGTATTTCCATGATAAAAATTGCTTCTCCATTAAGTAATGAACCATTTCATCATTTAAGTCAATACATTAAAGCGGAAAAAACATTGACAATTGGTATAGGAATTTTTTTATCTATTATAATTTCTTTTTCCTCTGGTGCATTGATTCACTATTTTATACGGCTTTTATTCAGTTTTGAATATAAAAGTAGATTAAAATATACCGGAGTTATATGGGCCTCTATTTCATTGAGTAGTATGACCTATTTTTTGATTGTAAGAGGCCTACACAGTAACTTTTTACAAAAAGGATACATATATGATAATTTATCAGGATTATCTTTAGTAATTCAACATTTTATAAAATGGATCCATCATAATTTTTTTTTCTTTTTGATTTTATTATTTACAACTTGGATCATTATAGCGAAAATATTTTTTCTTTTAGGATATAATATCTTAAAATTTGTCGTATTATATGGAACATTTTCTTTAGCTATGGCTTTTTCAGGAAATGATTTAGTCAATTTCATAGGAGTTCCTATAGCTAGTATACAATCTTATAATATATGGAAAGAAGCCGGAAGTCCTCCTGCAGAAGAATTTAATATGAAAAATTTATCTGGAAATGTCCAGGTTCCGTCTTTTGTTTTGATATTTGCAGGTATAATTATGATATTAACACTTTGGGTTTCTAAAAAAACAAAAACAATTACCAAAACGGAAATTAATTTAAGTAGACAAAATGAAGGAAACGAAAAATTTTTATCCAATTCTTTTGCAAGAGGAATTGTTCGATTTTTTTTATTTTTCGGAAAAAAATTTTTTAATTTTTTTCCGAAACGATTTCTGGTTAAAATAGAAAAAAATTTTAAGCAAAAAATCAAAAAAGAGGAAAATATTGCTTTTGATCTAGTTAGAGCTTCTGCTAATTTAACTATATCTAGTATATTGATCTCTATAGCTACCGTTAAAAATATTCCACTATCTACTACTTTTGTCACTTTTATGGTTTCTATGGGAACTTCTCTTTCAGATAGAGCGTGGAATAGAGAAAGTGCGGTTTATCGAATATCAGGAGTTTTAAAAGTTATAAGGGGATGGTTTTTAACTGGGTTGATAGCATTCACTATGTCCGTCATTATAGCCTATTTTTTGTATTTTATAAAGGTATGGGCTCTAATATTTTTTATTTTTTTAATGGTATTTATTTTTTACAAAAGTTATAAAAATTATCAAAAAATACAATATCAAAAAGTGGAAGAGAAAAAAACTATATTTGGGATAATAGAATGGATAACATTAAAAAACAAAACTTCCGAAAGTTCAGATCTTTTAGAGCCTATGCTCAAATCTATAGAACTGATTTATAAAAATAGTATAGAAGGAATTACTCAAGAAAGTTTGAACCCCCTTAAAGATAATAGAAAAAACTTTTTAAAAGTAAAAGAAAATTTTAATTATATACAAAACTCTTTAATTAGAGTGATCAAAAAAACAAG
Organism: Blattabacterium clevelandi; assembly: GCF_003268615.1. Lineage (NCBI taxonomy): Bacteria > Pseudomonadati > Bacteroidota > Flavobacteriia > Flavobacteriales > Blattabacteriaceae > Blattabacterium > Blattabacterium clevelandi. The sequence continues at coordinate 362,102 of NZ_CP029844.1, forward strand.
GAATAGTGATCCTATTTTTGGAAGAATTTATATACGTATATACAATAAAATTAAAGAAATATTGGAATCCGAAGACATTATTACCAATTGCACTTTATTTCATGTCATTAATTGCCATAATCCTTTAAAATACAATCAAAAAAATAATTTACTTACACTTGAACATTTTATGATAGAATATTTCAGTATTATAAAAAAAATAATCATGAATAGAAATTGTAAATATGTAAGAAAAAAAATAAAAATTAATATTATAAAAAATATTGAAGAACAAATAAATCAACAGGTTAATGGAATTATCCATAAAAAATATGGTAAAAAAAATACATTATTAATGTTAGATATTCTTATCCAATCAAAAAAAATTACAGAAAATATAGAAGATTTTATCCTATTATATACAAATTTTTTATCCCATTTTTATTCAAACAGAGACTCTTCCATTTTAGTTGTAAAAAATATAAAAATTTAAAAAATTATCCTCGTATATTTGATGAATCTATTTTTACTAAAAATGAAAATTCCTCGTTATTTATTTTTTTCATAAATCATTAGTATAAATAAAAGTAAAAAAAATAATTGGATAAATCAATAATATCAATTTTAATCAATTAATTTTATTTTTTTCAATCTATATGACTATTTTATAGATCTCGTAGTCTCATCCAAAGGATCACATCGAAATAGACCTTTTCTTTGGATTTTTTTGATACAAAAATTATGTCATTTTATATTTCGAGGGAATATTTTTTATACGAACCACTTTTTTTTTATATAGTTTCATTATTGACGAATTATTTTTTTTCTTTTTTCCTTTATTTATACTGTATCCATCATTATAATATTTTTTTTAAAGTACATTTCATGAAATTTGCAAATATAATTCTTCCAATTTCTTAAAAAAGAACAGAGGGGCTTTCCTATATATTGAAAAAATATATTGAAATTCTTTTTCAAAAGAATTTTGAAAAAAATTATAAGGAATTAAATTTATTTTTTCATTTACTTCTTTAAATAAAAGAATACATATTGATAGATAAAAAAAATATTTGATTAATCCTAAAATACCACCTAACCATTTTTCAAAAGGTTGTATCCATGTAATTATAAAAAAAAATTCGATAATTTTTTTAGTTAAAAAAGCTATTAAAATTATCAAAAAAAATGAAATTATTATAGAATAACTAGTAGAAAAAGGATCTTTATTACTACTAATTACTTTTTTTGGTAATATTTCTGAAACTAAGTCAAATATATCGATCCCTTTATATATCAATATAAAAAATATCATGAATACAAATAACTGAGACAATAACCCTTTTTTATAACCATGATATCCACCATATAAAACTGTAATCAGAATAATTATATCTGTGATCATCATCATAAATATTCTTATTTTTCTAAATATTAATAATAGTAAGCTAATAAAATAACATGAAAAAAGAATTTATACGAGAATTTCATATTAATTGGAATAAAGTAATTTTATATATACGAAATAATTTTTACATAAGAGGAAAAATTAGTTCTATTGGAATTATTTACCTGATAGGGATTCAAGTTCTAGGAAAAGGTAAAAATAGATTTTTAAAAAAAGAAGATAAAATAAACATTTTACATATTGCAATATGTAGAATTTTAGAACCTTTTGGTTATTATGTATTTATTGGTAGGGATCGAGAAGGATGGCCACATTATTTATTGAAAAAAAATTACTTCTTTTTAAAAAAGGAAGAAAAATATTTTTTAATTAAGAAAGCAATCATTCGTTATATGATTGAAGAAAATATTCTTGATGATATTTAGAAAAATAAATAATCATGTTTTATGGATAAAAAAATGGATCAAATCAAAGAAGAAATAAAAATTTTTCAGGTTAAAAAATATGAAGATTTAGAAAAATTCAAAATTAAATTTTTGGGGAAAAAAAAAGGTATTTTAACGATTTTATTTAAAGAATTAAAAACAATACCTATTGATCAAAGAAAATTGTATGGTAAAATCATCAATGATTTAAAACAAAAGGTTCAAGAAAAAATACAAATGAATCCTCCAACAAATTTTTTTAGAAAGGAAAATACCTTAAATTTTGACACTACAGTTCCAGGAAAATCTATAGATATAGGATCTATACATCCTATATCTATTCTAAAAAATAGAATTATAAACATTTTTAGAAAAATAGGTTTTTCTTATGTAGAGGGACCTGAAATTGAAAATGATTGGCATAATTTTACGGCTTTAAATTTTCCTATAGATCATCCATCAAGAGATATGCAGGATACATTTTTTCTACATAAAAATCCAGATATTTTGTTACGTACACATACTTCTTCTGTCCAAATACGATATATGAAAAAACATTGTCCTCCTTTTCGGATTTTATCTATAGGAAAAGTATATCGAAATGAAACAATTTCCTCACGATCCCATTTTATGTTTCACCAAGCAGAATGTTTTTCTATAGATAGAAAAGTATCTTTTTCAGATCTAAAAAAAACCATTCAATATTTAATAAAATCTCTTTTTGGAGAAGTAAAAATCCGATTCCGTCCTTCCTATTTTCCATTTACAGAACCTAGTGCTGAAGTGGATATTTATTTTAATAATAAAAATAATAGAGGATGGTTAGAGATCATGGGCTGTGGTATGATAGATCCAAAAGTATTAAAAAACGTAAATATTGATTCAGAAATTTATTCTGGATTTGCTTTTGGAGTAGGCATAGAAAGAATTGCTATATTGATTTATAAAATCAATGATATTCGACTTTTTTTTGATAACGATATTCGTTTTTTAAGACAATTTAAAAGTGATTTTTAAATAATTCATTTTATTATATTTTTTCTTTGTCGTACTATTTCATATAAAATGACTCCACATGCTACAGAAACATTTAAAGATGATATTCCTTGTATTAATGGTATTTTTGCCTTTTCATAGGAAAGTTCTAAATATTTACGGGAAATTCCATTTTCCTCATTTCCTAGTATTAAAGCTGTAGGAAATGAAAAATCAATATCATACCAATATTGATTAGATTTTTCTGTAGCTGAAACAATTTTTAATCCAGATTTTATCAAATACTCAATAGTTTTTACAATGTTTTTTTCTTTACATATCGGAACTTTAAATAAAGCACCTGAAGAAGTTTTGATGGAATCAGATCCAATCATAGCCATATCTTTTTTAGGAATTATTATAGAATCTACACCTGCACATACCGCAGTACGAATGATAGATCCAAAATTTCTTACATCGGTAATACGATCTAAAATGAGTAAAAGTGGATTTTTTCCTTTTTCATAAAAAATCGGTAGCAAATCTTCTATATGATAAGTTTTTATTGGTGAAAGAATCGCAAAAACTCCTTGATGATTTTTATTTTTCCATTGATCAAATTTTTTTTTTGAAACGGAATGAATTTGGATATTATTTTTTTTAGAAAGATTTATTAATTTTTTTTTATAACTATTAGCTCCTTGTTCCCATCCTATTTGAAAAAATAGCTTTCTAATAGTAATTTTTGATTGAATGGCTTCTATTAATGGATGTATTCCATAAATAACTTCTAATTTACTCATAATCCTTTTATTTTTTTTTATCAAAAATTTTAAAAAATGAATCTTTGATCAAAAATCGTATAAAATCTTTACAGAAAAAAAATATAAAGAATAAAAGAAAAATATATAAAATAGTCATAATTCCAAATCCTAAAATATAATTTCCAAAATAATAGGATAGAAAAAAAGATAAAGAAAAACTTCCTAAAAAAAGAATCATTATGAAAAATATAAGTAAACAAAAATTCAGAAAAATTTCTGTCATGATGGATACTATAATTTTTGTTGCTTCATTTTTAAAAAAGTTCAATTTTTTATTGATCAAATTTTTGATAAATGTGAACATTAAAAAAAAGAATTATTAAGTTCCCAATTCTTCTTCTACTTTATCAATTTTATCTATTTTATTTTTTTTCCATTTTTCTTCAATGTCAGATTTAATTCTATTTACTTTTTTTCCAATTTTTTTACCTATTTTTTGTAAATTATTTCTCAATTCTTCTGTTTTTTTTCCTAGTATATTTCTAATTTTATTTTCTTTTTTTGTAGATAAAATCATTCCTATTACTAACCCTGCAATAGTTCCAATAATCAATCCCCAAAAAAAATTTCCTCCTTTTTTCATAAAAAAACAATTTTATATTTATAGATAAATTTACAATATTTACATACAAAATGATATTTGTTATTTTATGAAAATATTTTTCTATATGTTAGATATTAAAAAAAATTTTTCTCTCAAAAATTTTAATACATTTGGAATAAATGTTTATGCTCGGTATTTTGTAAATGTGACAAGTATAGAAGATCTACAAAAAACTTTTAATAGATATCCATACATTCCCAATTTTTTTTTGGGAAATGGAAGTAATATTCTTTTTTTAAAAAATTATTATCAAGGATTAGTAATAAAAATGGGAATAAAAGGTAGAAAAATAATGAAGGAGAACAATGATCAAGTAATTGTTAAAGCTTTTGCTGGAGAAAATTGGAATGAATTTGTAGATTGGACTCTAAAAAAAGGATTTAATGGTTTAGAAAATTTATCATTTATTCCTGGTACGGTTGGTGCTGCCCCAATTCAAAATATTGGAGCGTATGGATCAGAAGTCAAGGATACTTTATTAGAAGTTCAAGTATATGATATCTATAGTGGTATAATCCAAAGGTTCACACGAGAAGAATGTAAACTAGAATATCGAAATTCTTTTTTTAAAAATCAACATGCTAGAAATAAATTTTTGGTTTTATCTGTTTCTTTTCTATTAAGGAAAAAATATAAAAAATTAAATATTTATTCCATTGAAATTCAAAAAGAATTAAAATACATGAATGTAAAAACACCAAATCCTTACGATTTAAGAAAGGCTATCTTTAATATTAGAAATAGAAAACTTCCCAATCCAACAAAAATTGGAAATGCTGGTAGTTTTTTTATGAATCCTATAGTAGGAATATTTGATTTAAAAAAATTACAATATCAATATCCAACTATTATTGGATATTCTGTTTCTAAAGATAAAGTAAAAATATCTGCTAGTTCCTTGATCGAAACAATAGGATGGAAAGGAAAAAAAATAGGAGATGTTGGGGTTTATGAAAAAAAACCTATAGTTTTAGTAAACTATGGAAAAGCTAGTGGTATGGATATTTATTCTTTTTCAGAAAAAATAACTAAAAAAATTAAAGAAAAGTTAGGTGTCGTGTTATCTAAAGAAGTAAATATGATACAGTAAAAAATAACTAAAAAAATTTTCTAGATAAAGTTTATTAATAAAAAAAAAGAGAACCATCTTCTATCAATAAAATACTTTTTTTTTATTTATTATCTTATAATAAAGATTCTATTTTATTTAAATAATATAGAAATTGATAAAAAAATTTAATCTATGTCAATAATTTTAGAAGAAAAATCAACAAAATATATACAAAAAAAAATCAAAGAAAAACCTGATTTTGGAATAATATTATTGGAAAATCAGTTTAATAAACTGGTAGAAGAAATCAAAAATCCTATATATATTTCTTACGAAGAAATTCCCAATTTCAATAAAAAAAATTTATATGGAAAATTTATTTTCGGAGAAATAGAAAATAAAAAAGTTATTTTTTCAATAGAACCATTTTATGAAAATGAAAAAATTCCTTTTTCTATTATAATTTTTAAAAATATTGGAGTAGATAAATTAATATTAATTAATATTTCTGGAGGAGTAAATCCAAATTATAAAATAGGAGATATTATGTTGGTCAAAGATCATATCAATCTTTTACCAGAAAATCCTAAAATAAAAAAATTTATAGAAAAAAAAAATAATAAGTCTTTTTGTATTACAGAGTTATATGATCAAAATATGCTTGAAATGGCAGAAAATATTGCAATGAATCATAATATAATCATACAAAAAGGGATATATGTAACCTTTTCATATCCAAATTATAAAACCTATGCAGAACATGCAATGATCCGATCTATAGGTGGAGATAGTGTTGGAATGAATCCGATTTCATACATAATAACAGCTAGATGTATGAATCTACGAGTTTTTTTTATCTCCATGATAGTTGGATTATATGAAAATAAGGATTCTTATTCTAATTCCATAAATTTTATGACTAAATTTTTTGACGAAACCGAAAAATTTCTACCTATTCTAATATTAATTTTCAAAGATTTTATAAAACTTTGTTCCTAGTATAAATTTTAAAAATGATTATTAGGATAATTTATTTATTATATTTTTTGTTATTTTTTCAAAAATTTTTCTTATTTGATCGTTTTCTAAAACTACCGGGACTCCTAAATCAGAATATTCTCTGATTTCTTGTAACATTGGAATCTCTCCCAAAAAAAAAATATTCATTTTTTTGGAAAAATTTTTTACTCCATTTTTTCCAAAAAAATATTGTTTTTCTTTGGTTTTATTTTCAAGAAGAAAAGACATATTTTCTATGATTCCAAGTATTGGAACTTGAATAGATCTAATACGAAACATTGCTACAGATCTATGTACATCCGATAAAGAAATTTTTTGAGGTGTACTCACGATAATAATTCCTTTTAAGGGGATATCTTGTAAAATAGATAAATGAATATCTCCTGTTCCTGGAGGTAAATCTACAATTAAAAAATCTAATGGACCCCAATCCGTATCATGAATAAATTGTCTTAAAGCCTTAGTAGCCATTGGTCCCCTCCAAACAACAGCTTCTCCAGATTTTGAAAAAAAACCTAAAGATATAATTTTAACTCCATAACTCGTGATAGGATTCATTACATAAGAATTATTTTTCTTTTTTAGAATAGAAGAATGGATCTTATCTTCTTCTATGTTAAACATTAATGGAATGGAAGGACCATAAATATCCGCATCTAATAAACCAACATGAAATCCCATTTTTACTAGAGATACCGCTATATTTGTTGCAATAGTTGATTTTCCAACTCCTCCTTTTCCAGAAGCTACTGCTAGTATATTTTTTATCCCAGATATTTTTTGATCAGTATTTCTTCTTAATTTAATTTCTATTTTTAAACAAATTTTTTTTGTATCTAAATTTTTATATTTTATAGATTTTAAAATATCTTTTTTTAATTTTTTTTTGATATGCATAGTCGGATTGTATAAACTTATATGTATTCTTATTTCATCTTTCAATACATCTATTTTTTTTACAATTCCAGACTCAATAATATTTTTTTTATTTTCAAGGATAAAAACATTTTCTAATGCTTGATAAATTTTTTGTTTCATAAAAAAAAAATTCTAATCCATATATGGATATTTTTCACAATAGTACAAAAAAAATGGCTAGATTGAATTTTGATAATTTTTTTAACATAAAAAATATGTATCTCTATTTCTATGTTTATTTTGAATAAATTTAACCATATTCACACTAAAATTATAGTTTTTAGATGTTCACATCTAAAAACTATGCTTTTAGAAAAATTAATATTTTCTGATAAAGAAAAAAAGTTTTTTTTATCTTTATCAGAAAAACGGAAAAAAGAATTTTTAGGAGTACGTTATGCCCTAAAATATATAGGTATAAACATGAATCTTTTGTATAATGAAAAAAGAAAGCCTTTTTTTTTTCCTAAAGGAAAGTATATTTCTTTAAGTCATTCTTTTGAACTAATTGCTATAGCAATTAGTTCCTATCATATAGGTATAGATATAGAAAAATTACGAAAAGATAAAAAGATAATAAAAATAAAAAAAAAATTCATTAGAAATGATGAATCAGTTTTTATTCATCCTAATTACGAAGAAGATTATCTTCATATCATATGGGGGATTAAAGAAAGTTTATATAAGTTAGAAGGTGGCCTATCCTCCAATTTTTTAAATCACTATAAAGTTTCTCCTTTTTTTCTAAAAAAGGATTCTTGCATCTCCTGTTGGATTATAAAAGATTCCTATAGTAAAAAATTCTCTGCTTTTTATAGAAAAATAGATGACCATTATCTAGTTTATATTATAGATGATAAATAAATAGAATTTAGGATGAATGAATGGATAAATATGTTTTTATCGCCTTATCATAATAAAAGTTGGGGTTCTATCATTTTAGAATTATCAGCTGTAATACTTAGTATATTTAGTGTAATATTTGCACAAAAAAATAATATATGGTTATATCCAATAGGAATATTTAGTACCTGTATATATAGTTATTTAACTTTTATATTCTCTCTTTATGGAGATTTTATTATCAATATATATTATACAGGAATGGGTTTTTATGGATGGTATGTATGGACATCAAAAAAGGATAAAAAAAAACAAAAAATACCTATAACTTATTCCAATAAAAAAGATTATTTATATACAGCTTTATTTTTTTTATCAACTTGTATTTTAAGTATAACGGTTTATTTTTTAAATGGAAAACTTAAAAATAATTCCGATTGGATGGATGTATTGACAACTGGTATTTTTTTTTCTGGAATGTATCAAATGTCTATGAAAAAAGTAGAAAATTGGATATTTTGGATGGTTGGCAACCTAATTTCTATCCCCATTTATTTTTTGAAAGGTCTTATATTAACAGGTTTTTTATTTATTTTTCTTTCAGTACTATCCATAATTGGTTATGTGCTTTGGAAAAAAAAAGCACTATTCATCAATAAATAAAAGTTTATTTATATATTATATTATATTATATTATGTTAATTTAAGAAGAATCTTTCCTTAATTGATAAAAAAAATCATTGATATTATCATATTCTATTTCTACTCTTTTTTTTATATTTTTGACTCGTATTGTATTTCTTTCTATTTCATTTTTTCCTATACTAATAGTAAATGGAATATTATTATCGTTCGCATATCTAAATTGTTTATTTATTTTAACAGCATTAGGATATAATTGAGTAGATATTCCTTTTTTTCTCAAAAAATTTATCATCTTATATGCATATAAAACCTCTTCATCCCCAAAATTAATAAACAATATTTTTGAAGGAGCACTAGAAATATTCTGGAAAAAATTTTCTTTTATCATAGATAAATAAATTCTATCTAAACCTAAAGAGACCCCTATTCCAGAAAAATTTTTCATTCCAAAAAAACTAGATAATTGATCATATCTTCCTCCTCCTCCAATAGAATTTAAATGACTAGATCCCTTATTATCCTTTGGAAATATTTCAAATATAGTTCCTGTATAATAATTCATACCTCTAGCTAAAGAAATATTCCATTCCAATTTTGTATTTTTTAAAGAAATATTTTTTATATTTCTAAAGATAAAGCTAAGATCTTTTATTCCTTTTTTTCCTCTTTTAGAGTTTTTTAAAGCAAAAGTTAAAGATTCTATTTTTTTGGAAAAATTTTCTTTCATATCAAAAAAACAAGCTATTTTTTCAAAAGATTCGGAAGAAATACCTTTACGTAACATTTCTTTTTTTACTATATTTCTTCCCATTTTATTCCATTTATCCAAAGAAATAGTAAAATCTTTCCATAAATTATTTTCTATTCCAGAAATTTCTACTAATCCTCCTAAGATATCTCTATGATTAATATGAATTAATATAGGAAAATTTAATTTAGTAAAAATTTCGTCACAAAGTTGAATTAGTTCAATTTCTGACCATAAAGATAAGGATTCGATTCCTATAAAATCGGCATCACATTGGTAAAACTCTCTAAATCTACCTTTTTGTGGTTTATCTGCACGCCATACAGGTTGTATTTGATATCTTTTAAAAGGAAAAAAAATTTCATTTCTATGCATCACTACATAACGTACAAAAGGAACCGTTAAATCATACCTAAGTGCTTTATTGGATATATATTCGGTCAATAAATTTTTAATAATATCAACTTTAGTTTCTTTATTTTTCATCAAAAAATCTGAAATTCCTTTTTTTAAAAAATTTCCTGAATGAAGTAATCTAAACATCAGGGAATCTCCTTCTTCCCCATATTTTCCAATAAGAGTAGAAATATTTTCAAAAGAAGGAGTTTCTATAGGATAGAAACCAAAAAGTTCAAATTTATTTCGAATAATTTGAATTAAATAGTTTCTTCTATTCATCTCCATGGATGAAAAATCTCTTGTTCCTTTTGGAATACTAGGTTTTTCCATCAAAAAAAAGGATATATATAGTTCATCTAAAAATTTTTTATCTATTCATGTTTATTATTTTCTTTTTTTATTAAAATGTTATTAGTAAGTTTCATTTTATTATTTTTCAATATTTTATTTTTTTCTTCGTAGGAAATAGGAAGATTAAAATTATCTTCTAGCATATATCTTTTATATTTTTTTTCTACCAAAGAACTGGAAGGATGATTAATCATATTTTTTTTTGGATTTAAATTTAAGGACAATTTTCCCTTATTATAATTTATCGATGAATCCCTTTTATTATAATTTTCTTTTTTTGAAGCAATAGATTCTATTCGTTTAGAATTATAATAAGAAGGAATTTCTTCTATTTTTGTTAATCTTTGTTTGTAAGGTTCTTCTAACCTATGAAATATTTTTTTTTCTTCGTGATTAATTACCCTTTGTACTTCCGTTGGAAACCCAGTAGCTACTATAGTAACTGAAATACTTTCTTCTAAATTTTCGTCTTCTCCGATTCCCATAATAATATTAGCATTATTTCCGGCTTCTGCCTGTATATAATCACTAATGATTCCTATTTCATCTATAGTAATTTCAATTTTTCCTGAAACAATAAGCAAAAGAACATTTTTTGCTCCAGTTATCTTATTGTCATTCAATAATGGAGAATCTAATGCTTGTACAACGGCTTCTTTTGCTCTATTTTCACCAACAGAAATAGATGATCCCATAACGGCCGTCCCACTTTCTTTAAGAACCGTTCTAGTATCTCTTAAATCTATGTTTTGTTTATAATGGTGGGTAATGACTTCTGCTATCCCCTTAGCTGCAGTAGTAAGAACTTCATCTGCTTTTGAAAATCCTGCTTTAAATCCAAGATTTCCATATAATTCTCTCAATTTATCATTATTAATAACAATTAGAGAATCAACATTTTTTCTTAATTTTTCTATTCCTTTTTGAGCTTGTTGTAATCTCATTTTTCCTTCAAAATGAAATGGAATTGTTACAATACCTACAGTAAGGATTCCTTTTTCTTTAGAAATACCTGCAATAATTGGAGCTGCACCAGTGCCAGTCCCTCCTCCCATTCCGGCTGTAATAAAAGTCATTTTTGTATTAGAATCTAAAATACTTTTGATTTCTTCTAGACTTTCTAAGGCTGCTTTTTCTCCTACTTCTGGATCAGCTCCAGCTCCTAACCCTTCTGTAATAGAAGCCCCTAATTGAATTTTTAAGGGAACTGGATTATTATTTAACGCTTGTGCATCCGTATTACACGCTATAAAATCTACACCAGTAATACCTTGTTCAAACATATAACTTAAAGCATTACTTCCCCCACCTCCTACACCAATAACTTTGATAGAAGCTGAACGATTTTTAGAAAATCCAAATGGTACGTTTTCTTTTTTTTGTATAAAATTTTCTTTTTTCATTATTTATTCTGTATCATTCAGTATTTGACGGAACTTATCAGCCCAAATTTCAAGAAAAGATTTAGATTTTTTCTTATTTTTTTTATCCTCTGGGTCCTTATTATTATTGAATCTACGGTTTTTATCATATAATTTTGAAGAAAAAAATTCTGAATTTTCATCATAATATCTAGACTCCATTTCTGTGCAAATATATTTTTTTTTATCTTCAATACCCTTTATCACTAAACCTATAGATGTAGCATATTCTGGATCACTTATCATTCCGTTCTCTCCTCCTGAAATATGTTCATTAGAATAACCGATACGTACATCCATTCCAGTAATATATTCTGTTAAGGGTCGAATATGTTTGAGTTGAGATCCTCCACCTGTCATCACTATTCCAGCTATAAGTCTTTTTTTATGTTCTTCATTTCCATAATTTTTTATTTCTATATTAACTTGCTCTAAAATTTCACAAACTCTTGTATGAATAATTTGAGAAAGAAGTTTTAATGTAATTTCCTTAGGATCACGACCTCTTAATCCAGGAATGCAAACAATTTCGGTTTCTTTATTTTCTCCAGGCCATGCGGATCCAAATTTTATTTTTAATAATTCTGCTTGTCGTTCAATAATTAAACAATCTGTTTTAATATTTTCAGTAATGACATTTCCTCCAAAAGGAATGACTGCAGTATGACGAATAATATTATCTTTAAATATTGCAACATCCGTAGTCCCTCCTCCTATATCTACTAGTGCTACCCCAGCTTCTCTTTCTTCTATATTTAAAACAGCTTCTGCAGAAGCTAATGGCTCTAAAGTCATACCAGATAAATTCAATCCTGCAGATTTTACACATCTTCCAATATTTCTAATTGAAGAAATTTGTCCTACAACTACATGAAAATTAGCCTCTAAACGACTTCCATACATTCCTATAGGTTCTCCGATTTCTGATTGACTATCGACTTTATATTCTTGTGGAAGAACATGAATTATTTCTTCTCCTGGAAGCATAACTAGTTTATGGACTTGGTTAATTAATTTTTGGATATCTTTTTGATTGATAACATTTTCAAAATCTAATCTTGTAATATAATCATTATGTTGTAAACTTCTAATATGCTGTCCTGCAATCCCAACAATAACTTCTTTTATTTTTAATCCAGAACTATGTTCTGCCTCATTTACAGCTTCACGAATAGATTCAATTGTCTGAGTTATATTGTTAACAACTCCTCTATGTACTCCTGTACTTTTAGATCTACCTATACCTAAAATTTCAATTTTATTATATTCATTTATCCTTCCTACCATAGCTACAATCTTTGTGGTTCCCACATCAAGACCTATAGCTATATCTTGATATTCCATAGACTTATCTTTTTTTTGCTACTACTTGGTCCTTATATTGTAAATCAATGCTTTTATATTGATTAATATCTATTTTATTTAAGTACTGCTTGTAAAAAGCTTTTAATTTATTCAATTTACTTTTAAAATCCTTTATAGTTCCTAATATAATATGATGATTACCTATTTTTGGAATTAAAATAAATAAGTTAGAAACAGTTTTTTTTATACTAATAATTTGGTTTTTCAATAATTCATCAGAATTGATGGTTTTCACTAAATCCGATAAGTCTTTTTTTTCTTCCTTCGAAAAGGATCCTTTTGCTAAAATAACTTTTGAAGAATAAAAAGAAGAAAGTCCTAAATTTTCCAATTCTTTAGTAAGATAATATTCTTTATTACCATTTTTTATTCTTAAAATGGGTTCTTTTTGCCAAATTTTAATATTTAAGGTTCCATCTGCACTAAGAAATACTTCAGATTTTTTTATAAAAGGATGATTATTTAATTTTTGTTCCATTTTTAATATACATAATTGACCAATTTTTTTTTCAATTTTTTCTGTTGTATAAAATAAAAAATTTTTAATAATTTTTTCATTTACAAAATGATTTTTGGATAATGGATCCATGATAATATTGATTTTTTCTAAATTTCTATTTTTATGTATTTTTTGAGAAAAGTAAAAACAAAATGTCATAAAAATCATATATAAAAACAATAAAGTAGGAATAAAATTTTTTTTATGTTTTCTCATTTATTATTTATTTATCCATATTTTTTATACAACCATTTTTTGATTGGGAAAATCAAGGTATCTATATTACCAGCACCTATTGTAAGTAGAATATCAAAATTTTTTTTTCCAATTTTTTCTAAAACTCTAGATAGGCTAGTAACTTCTTTATTTTTAGAGTTCATTTTTATTTTTTCTAATAAACTATTAGAACTAATCCCTTCAATGGGGTATTCTCTTGCTGGATAAATATCCAACAAAATTAAAAAGTCAAGTCTTTCTAAACTTTTTGCAAAATTTTTTTCAAAAAATTTAGTTCTACTAAATAAATGGGGTTGAAAAATTCCTAATATTTTTTTACGAGGGAAACACTTTCTTATAGTACTAATCAATGCATTAATTTCTGTAGGATGATGTGCATAATCATCTATATATATTTTTTTTCTAGATTGATAATGTATGGAATATCTTCTTTTAATTCCTTTGAATAAAAATAAGGATTTTCTAATATTTTCACTATCTATTTTCAAATAGTCAGATATAGCTAATGCAGCAGTTACATTTTTTAAATTATGTAATCCTGGAATAGGTAATAAAAGGGATTTCCATGTTTCTTTTGGAGTATGAAAATCAAAATACCATTTATCCCCTTTGATAGAAATACAATTTGAATAATAATTTCCTATTTTCCCTACAGAATAATATATAGCGTTTTTATTATAATACGGAAAATATTCTTCTTGACAAAGAAAGAGTTTTTTATATGGATTTTTTAATTTTTTGGAAAATTTTATATAAGCCTTTATCAAGGATTCTTTTTTAGGATAAGTATCTATATGATCTTGATCTAAAGAAGTAATACATGCTATATTAGGAGATAGATATAAAAAAGAGTGATCAAATTCGTCCGCTTCTACCAAGAAGATCTCCGTGCCATTCAAAATGAGATTAGATTGATAATTTTCAGAAATACCTCCTAAAAAAGCCGTAACTTTTTTACCTGAACTATATAAAATATGTCCTAGTAAAGCACTAGTAGTTGTTTTACCATGTGTTCCTCCTATAGCTATGCAAATTTTATTTTCTGTAATTAAAGCTAATACTTGAGAACGTTTTTTTATATTTTTTCCGTATTTTTTTATAAAGATCCATTGTTTATGAGTAGATGGTATAGCCGGTGTATATACAATTAAACATCGTTGAGAATGAATCCATTCAGGGACCATTTTTATGGTATCCTGATAATTGATCAATATCCCTTCTTTTTCTAATTTTTTGGTTAAAAAGGTCTTATATCTATCATAACCATAAACTTTTTTACCCATATAATGAAAATATCTTGCTAAGGAACTCATTCCTATTCCTCCAATTCCTAAAAAATAAAAAGCATCAATTTGATTTATATTCATAAATTCATCATCAAAGAATATGTAAAATTTCGTTAACAATATCGTTTGTTGCTTGAGGTTTTCCTAATTGTAAAATATTTTTCCTCATTTTTTTTTTTCTATCAGAATCGTTAAGTATTTGTATTGTGGAATCCACTAATTTTTTCTCTATTTCTTCATTTTTAATTATTATAGCAGCCTCTTTTTCCTCCAATATTTGAGCATTTTTATTTTGATGATCATCTGAAGACCAAGGAAAAGGAATTAATATATAAGGTTTTCCTATTAAACATATTTCTGATATGGTTAAAGCTCCAGCTCTAGATACAATAATATCTGCTGCAGCATAACATATCGGAATATTTTCAATAAACTCCATTATAATAAAATTTTTATGATTAGAAAGAGTATTATTTTTTTTTATTCTATGAATATTAGATCTTCCTACTTGCCAAATAAGTTGTATATCAAAATGGATCAGTTTTTTTAATCCATTCATCCAAGCATTGTTGATACTATTAGCCCCTTGACTTCCTCCCATAGATAAAATAATAGGTCTATTTTTTTTTAATCCTAAATAAAGACAAGCTTTATTTCTACTAGTAAATTTTTTCAATATTTCAGATCGTACTGGATTACCCGTTATTATAGTTTTTCCCTTAGGAAAATATTTTCTTGATTCTTCAAAAGCAATACAAACTTTTTGAGCATAACGAGAAAATATTCTATTGGTAAATCCAGGGAATGAATTCTGTTCTTGAATAACAATGGGAATTTTCTTTTTCTTTGCAGCATATAAAGTTGGAAAACTAACGTATCCACCTGTTCCAATAACTATATCTGGAGAAAATTTTTTTAAAATTTTATTTGCTAAAAAAAAACTATACACTAATTCTATTGATTGAATAAAAAATCCTGATATAGAAAAAAATTTATCTTTTCCACCTGAAATACAAATACCTTCAATTTGATATCCAAATTTAGGTATTTCTTGCATTTCCATGTTATTCTTAGATCCAATAAATAAAATATTGACTTCTGGAATCTGTTTTTTCAGCTCATCTGCTATAGCTATTCCTGGATAAATATGTCCACCTGTTCCTCCACTTCCAATAATTATTCTAGGTGGAAAAGTATTCTTCATTATGATTTTTTTTCCTTATATATGATCCTGCTTACACTCAATATTATACCAAAACTAAAAAATGTTATCCACATCGAAGTCCCTCCAGCACTAATCAGTGGTAAAGTTTGTCCTGTAACAGGAAATAAACCTACAGATATACCCATATTAATGAGTGCTTGATTTATAATAGGAACCCCTACAGAAAGAACCAATAAAGTACAAAAATAATTTTTTACTTTCGTAGCAATAACCATAATTCTAAGCAAAATAAGAATATAAATAAACAGAAGAATAATTCCTCCAAAAGATCCATATTCTTCTATAATAATAGCATAAATAAAATCTGAAGAAGATTGGGGGAGAAAAGCCTTCAAAACACTTTTTCCAGGACCACGACCAAATTTATTTCCTAAAATAATGGCTGTTTTAGATTGTTTTATTTGATAATTTTCTTCAGATTCATTATTAAGAAAATTTTCTATACGATTTTTCCATGTATAAACTCTATTTATAGGTTTTGTTTCCCCCCATTTGATTACAGAAAAAATATATATTCCTGCTGATATTATACCCATAAATAAAATTCCTATAATTCCTGTAAAAGGATATCCTCCTATAAAAAGAATAATCAAAACTGAAATCAAAAAAATGACAGCAGTAGAACCATTAGCGGGAAATATCAACCCAAGAATAAAAAAAATAGGAAAAATTAAGGAAAAAAAAGAATTAATAAAATTAATTTTTTCTTTATTTTTTTTTGCTAAATATCTAGCACAGTAAATAAAAAGAACTAATCCAGCAATATTGGAAGTTTGAAAAGATATATTAATAATGGGTATATGCAACCAACGAGATGCATTGACACCATCTAATTCTTTTCCTTGGTTAATGGTAAAAACAAGTAAAATTAAAACTACAGGAATCGTAAGTATAGAAAAACGATAAAAATATTTATAGTCTATAAATTGAGTAAAAAAAAGAATCCCAAACCCCACTAACAAAAAAATGGTATGTCTTAATAAATAACGGAATACGGTATTTGAACCTCCTCCATATGTAGTAACCAAATTGGTGCTTGCTGAGTAGACTGGTAAAAAGGAAAATAAAGCTAATAAGGTAATAAAAGCCCATAAATATCTATCTCCTTTTATATATCTATTAAAAAAAATATCTATTTTTTTCATAGAAAATTTTTTTTACTTCTTGTTTAAATTGATGACCTCTTTCTTTATAATTTTTAAAAATATCCAAACTAGAACATGCTGGAGATAATAATATATTATCTCCATGAATAGATAACATGTATGCTATTCTAACCGCATTTTTAAGGCATTCCGTAACTATAATAATATCAATCACATCTTGAAAAAAATTTATAAATTTTTTATTTTTTTTTCCTAAAAAAATTAGGGCTTTCACTTTTTTTTTAACCAATGGTAATAATTCTCTATAATCATTTCCTTTATCTTTTCCTCCTGCAATCCATATTATAGGAGAATTCATACTTTTTAATGCATAAAAAACGGCATTTACATTAGTAGCTTTAGAATCATTAATAAATTGTACTCCATTAATATTTAATACTTTTTCCATACGATGTTCTATAGGATAAAAGTCCAATACAGAATGGATAATGGATTTTTTTTTAACATTCAATATTTTGGAAACAAGAACTGATGCTATTATATTGTATAAATTATGATCTCCCTTTAAAGATATTTTTTCTATATTGAGAAGACATATTTCTTTTTTATTTTTTTTTTTACGAAAAACAATATTATTCCATTTGATATAAGCACCTACCTGTAACTCTTCTTTTATAGAAAAAGGGATACAATGAGATAAAATTGTATATTTTTTTAATTCCTTTTTTAGAATAGGATCATCATGATTATAAATAAAAATATCTTCCTTATTTTGATTAGTAAAAATTCTCAATTTAGAAGATATATATCCTTGAAAATCCTTATATCTATTCAAATGATCCCTTGTTATATTTAATAATACTGCAATATTTGAACGAAAATTTAAACAATCATCCAGTTGAAAACTACTCACTTCTAATACATAAAATTCTTTTTTTTTTATTACTTCTCGTGAAAAACTACGTCCAATATTTCCTGCAATTCCTACATGGAATCCATCTTTTTTAAGAATTTTGTACACAATAGAACTTGTTGTAGTTTTTCCATTACTTCCTGTAATGCTAATAATATAAGAAGAATTCAGATAACTTTTTCCAAATTCTAACTCGGAAATAATGGGAATTCCTAAAAAATTGATTTTTTTTATCAAGATATTTTCTCTAGAAATACCCGGACTTTTTATCACTTTGAACGCTTGAAGAATCATGTTTTCTGTATGTCCCTTTTCTTCAAAAGGAATTTGATTTTCTACTAAAATTTTTTTGTATCTATTTAGAATAATTCCAGAATCAGATAAAAATATTTTTAACCCATTTTTTTTAGCTAATAAAGCTGCCCCTACTCCACTCTCTCCTCCTCCTAATACAACAATGAATTTTTTTTTCATTGTATTATTTTTTTTATGTGATTAATAAAATAACTACCACCATAGAAAGAATCATTTGTATGATTAAAAAACGATATACTATTTTACTTTCATGATAACCTAGTTTTTGAAAATGATGATGTAAAGGAGCCATCATAAAAATTCTTTTTCCTATTCCATATTTTATTTTATAAAATTTAAAATACAACACTTGTATTATTACAGAAAAATTTTCGATAAAAAAAATTCCACATAAAATAGGAAGTATTAATTCTTTTCTAATTAATATAGATATTGCTGCAATGACACCTCCTATAGTTAAACTTCCACTATCTCCCATAAAAATTTGTGCTGGATAGGCATTATACCAAAGAAATCCAATTAAAGATCCTAAAAAAGAAAAAGAGAATATAGTGATTTCTCCTATATTAGGAATATACAAAAAATGAAAAAAAGAGGAGTAAATTTTACTACTGGAAATTAAAGAAAATAAGGATAATGTTGAAAATATGATAGAAGAGACCCCAGCCGTTAATCCATCAATTCCATCGGTTATATTTGCTCCATTAGATATAAATGTAATAATTATAATAACGATAGGTACGAAAATAATCCATGTATATTTTTTCCATTTTTTTTTAAAAATATAGGCGTAATCAAATTCATTTATATGGGAAAAACTAGGAATAGTTGTCTTAAAATTATGTTTTTCGGATACTAATAAAGATGGATATTTTTTAGAACAATAATCTATTTTTTGATTAAAAGTAGTGATATTTTTATTAAAAGACATAAAAATTCCGATAAAAATACCTAGGATTATTTGACCTAATATTTTTCCCATGAAACTAAGTCCATTTTTATGATATTTGATTTTTATATAATCATCTATAAATCCAAGGCATCCCATCCATAATGTAGTAATTATCAAAATTATGATATATAAATTATTTAATTTTGAAAAAACCATGGTAGGAATTAATGCAGAAATTATAATAATTAATCCTCCCATTGTAGGAGTTCCTTCTTTTTCTTTTTGTTCCTTTAGACCAAGATTTCGTACTCGTTCTCCTATACTTTTTTTTCTTTTATTCCATAAAATAATTTTTTTATT
Source organism: Blattabacterium clevelandi (assembly GCF_003268615.1). Classification (NCBI taxonomy): domain Bacteria; kingdom Pseudomonadati; phylum Bacteroidota; class Flavobacteriia; order Flavobacteriales; family Blattabacteriaceae; genus Blattabacterium; species Blattabacterium clevelandi. Next base: position 381,908 of record NZ_CP029844.1, read on the forward strand.
GGTAAAAAATGATATACAAATAGATAAAATAAATGCTATGACAGATCTATAAAAAACAGAATTTATGATTATAGAATTCGAAATTAAATACTTAAAAATAGGAAAAATTATCATACATATCAATCCTTATCTATTATCATTTTTTAATAACGTTTTAGCAATTTTCATATCGTTAAAAGGGTAACGTATTCCTTTAATTTCTTGATAATTTTCGTGTCCTTTTCCTGCTAGAACAATAATATCTTTTTTTTTTGCTAATTGAATAGCTTTTTTAATAGCTTCTTTTCGATTAACAATTGTCAAAATATACTTTTTCTTCTTGAAATATGATCTAAACTTTTTCATATCGATTAATATTTTTTTTGGATCTTCTTCCCTAGGATTATCTGATGTAAAAATTGATCTATCACATAGATCATAGACAATTTTTCCCATTAATGAACGTTTTTTTTTATCTCTATTTCCTCCACAACCTATTACGCAAATTAACTTTTCCTCTTTTTTTTTTATTTTTTTAATGGTATTTAAAACCGTTTTTAATCCATTTGGATTATGAGCGTAATCAACAATGATACGAATTCCAGAATAGGATAGAAATTGTTCAAAACGACCTTTTATAGGTTTTATAGTCTTTATTTTTTTTAATATTTCATATTTTTTTTTCCCCAATAATATAGCTGTAGCGTAACTAGCCAATAAATTGTAAATATTAAATTTTCCAATTAAACCGATAAAAAACTTATTTTTATCAATTAATAATTCATTACCATTGATGTTTTCTTTTAAAATTTTAATTTTAAAATCTGCTTTTTTTTTTACTCCGTAAAAATAGATTTTAGCCAAAACATTTTTTATGATTTTATGTGAATTTTTGTCATCAACATTAATTAATGCAAAAGTATTTTTATGCAAAAAATTTTCAAAAAAAAATCTTTTAGTTGATAGATAATTATCAAAAGATTTATGGTAATCTAAATGATCATGTGTAATATTAGTAAATATTCCTCCTGTAAATAATAATCCTGTAATTCTTTTTTGATGAATTCCATGTGAACTTACTTCCATAAATGCATATTTACATCCTTTTTGAATCGATATATTTAAATATTTATTTATTTCAATAATATTGGGAGTTGTATGTAAAGTAGGAATTTTTTTAGACATAATTTTAATACCCATAGTAGAAATAAGTATATTTTTTTCTCCCATTTTATAAAATAAACAATGAAGTATTGTAGCCACGGAGGTTTTTCCATTTGTCCCCGTAATGCCTACCAATTTTATTTTTTTAGTAGGATTATCATAAAAATTAGAAGAAATAGTTCCTAAAGCTTCTATTGAATCTTTGACGAGTACATAGGTAATAGATTTATGTATGAAAAAAGGTTTTTTTTCGCAAACTATGATATTTGCTCCATTTTGGATAGCTTCTATAATAAACAAATGACCATCTGTACTTCTTCCTTTATGAGCTACAAAAATCCTATTTTTTTTTACCATTTTAGAATGTATAGAAATCCCTTCTATCCATTTTTTAGAATCTCCTATGATTTTTAATATATTCACTTTTATTAAAATATCCATTAGTAGTTTTTTCATTCTTCTAATTTCAGAAATATAACTTTATTTTTTTTCAATTTATTTCCTGGTTTTACAGACTGAAAAAAAACTTTTCCTATCCCTTTATATTGTATCTTTATCCCTCTATTTTCTAATAGAGGGATAATTTCTTTTCCAGGAAAAGAAATTATATTAGGCATAATACCTTGATCAAGGTAATAGATTAACGAATAATTTTTGGATTCTTTAATTTTTTTTATAAAATTAATATCTACTTTATTATTTTTGTTAAGATACTTTTTTCCAATTTTTGGATAAATTGATCTAGCTATTTTATCAAATACGGGGACAGCTACTTCTATTCCGTAATATCCTTTTTCTGGTTTTGAAATAACTACAATACAAGAATATTTTGGATTTTTTGCAGGAAAATATCCTACAAAAGAACTATTGTAAGATAAAGGTTTCCCTTTTATCCAATAATCTAATTGTGTGGTCCCAGTTTTTCCTGCATAAGGATATTCTGGATGATAATATTTTTTAGCTGTTCCATTTTTTACCACTCCTTCTAGCATATTTTGAATTTTTTTTATAGATTCTTTTGATGCGATAGAAGGATTCATTACAATAGGGGTAGTATATTTTTTAATACTTTTTCCATAAAATTTAATATCTCTAATAAAAATAGGTTTAATCATAATCCCTTTATTAGCAATAGAATTATAAAAAGTTAGAATTTGCAAAGGGGTTAGTTTCAAGTTATATCCGAAAGTTAGCCATGGTAATGTAATACTACTCCAATTTTCTCCACCCGGTTTTGGAATGAAAGGGTGACTTTCACCTGGAATATCTATTCCTATTTTTTTATCTAATTTCCATTTTCTAAAATGTTCTATGAATTGTTTCGGATTTTCTTTGTAATTTTCATAAATAATTTTGGCGATTCCTATATTTGAAGAATATTCCAAAATTTGTTTTAGATTCATTTTTCTATATCCACTGTAATGACTATCTCGTATTTTTTTTCCTCTTAATTTCATAACACCATCTTTAATATTAACAATCATATCCATTTCTATTTTTTTATCTTCTAAAGCAGCAAGAATAGACATAGTCTTGAAAGTAGATCCAGGTTCACTACATTCCCATACAGAAAAATTTCTTAAATCTTCATAAACATTTTTTTTTGTTTTTTCTAAATTAATCATAGCACTAATTTCACCACTTTTTACCTTCATAAGGATCACACATCCATGATCAGCATTAGAAATGGTTAGTTCATGAAGTAAAGCATTATAAGCAATATCTTGTAAAGATATATCTATAGTAGAATAAACGTCTTTTCCGTCTTCTGGATCAATTTCATTCCCTGAATTTAATGGTTTCCAGATATTAGAACTAATACGTTGTTCTAATCGTTTTCCATTTTTTCCTTTAAGATACTTACTAAAAGCTCCTTCTAACCCTGCTTTACCCCTATGATCATCGTATCCTAAAGTTCTTTTTCCTATACTTTCTAATGTATGTACTCTGAAATTTTTCTTTTCTACAATAAAACCTCCTCGTATTTTTCCTTTGTTAAAAATTGGAAAATTTCGTAATATTTTGAAATGTGGATAATCTAAATTTTTTACTAATAAAAAATATCTATTTCCCTTTTTTTTTTCGTATTGAAATTTTTTATAAAAAAAATTTCTTGGTTTTTTAAACAAAGATTCTAAAGAATTACACAAAAAGAAAATATTTTCTTTAAATAATTTTTCTGATATAGATCTAAAATCAATATGAATATCATATCTTATGATAGACATGGCTAAAATACTGCTATCTGATGCATAAATATTTCCACGTTTTGCCTTAATTAAATTAGTTCTAATTGTTCTTTCTATAAAAGACTTTTTATATTGATCTGAACAATTCTGAATGTAGAATAAATTAAAAATAATCAGGGATGCAATAAAAAGAAATAAAAAACCAATTAAGTAAGATTTATACAATAAAATATACCTTTTTCGTTTCATCATTTTCTTTTTGGATCCATCTCTTTTTTATCGATTAAAATTAATTCGTATGGTGGCTCCTCTAAATATTTTAAACCATTTATATTGACCATTTTATTTAAAACGGAAGATAGTTTCATTTTTAGAAATTTACTATGAATATCTGCATACTCAGATTGAAGTTCTTTTATTTCTTCACTTATATTCGTAATTTTTCTAATTTTACGATCCATCATATGAGAACTAGTAATGCTTATTAAAGATAAAATAGTAATAAAAACAATAAAATTCCAACTACGATATGCATCTTCCTTCACTAAAAATTTTCCTTTCAGTATATCTTTGAAATTAGTCTTCATTAATTATTATTGATTTATAGTTTTTCCGCAATTCTTAACCTAGCACTTCGAGATCTTGGATTATCCATAATTTCCTGAATACTAGGCCTAATTACTTTTTTATGAATCATTTTAAATGGAATTATATCGATCTGACTACTATTTTTTTGTTTAAAACATCCTTTTTTAAAGAAATATTTTGTAATTCTATCTTCTATTGAATGATAAGAAATCACGGAAATTCTACCTCCTGGTAGGATAACTTCAGAAGATTCTAGTAAAAAATTTTTTAAAATATTTATTTCATTATTAACTTCTATTCGTATAGATTGAAAAAGTCTAGAAAAAAATTTTTTTCTTTTATTAAAAGAAGATTTTTTAAGAAAAAAAATATTTTTTAAATCCAAGGTAGTTTTAATAGGTTTTTTTAAACGTCTTTCTAATATTTTTTCAGTAATTTTTACTGCATTTTTGAAATCTCCATATTTGTAAAATATATGAAATAATTCATTTTTTGAATATTTATTGATCACATGTACAGCAGAATAAGAATCTCCATTCTGATTCATTCTCATATCCAAAGTACAGTTTAATTGATGAGAAAATCCTCTTATAGGATTATCCATTTGAAAAGAAGATATTCCTAAATCAGCTAATAATCCTGATACTTTTTCGATATGAAGTTTTTTCAATACATTTTTTATATGTATAAAATTTTTTTGGAATAAATGAAAACGTTTATCCTTGATAAAATTATTTTTTATGGATTCTTCATCTTGATCCAAAGCAATTAAAATAGCTTTTCGATCTAATTTTTTTAAAATTTCATAAGAATGTCCACCTCCACCAAATGTAACATCTATATAAATTCCATTTTTATCTGTAACCAAATTATCTATACTTTCTTTGAGTAGTACTGGTTTATGGTAATAATAATGTTGAAATTTCATTTTTTACTCTTTGAATAGGTTGTTATTTTCTATTGAAAACGAAATTATGCTTTATCCTCATATTTTTCATATATAATTCGATAAAATTTTTATTTAATTTAATAAATATTATAAAAAAAGTCTCTATAATAATATAATAAATAAAGATCATGGAAAAATAGAAACTCCTATTTTTATTCCATTAACAGTAAATTTAAAATAAAGTGTGAAATCTATTCCAAAAAATGAACTATACAATGTTGGATATAAGATTTTTTTTGAAAAAATCCATCTTAGAAAGATAATGTAGGTTTTCAAATTTATTCTATTAACTAATAAGAAAATTAACTTAATATATAAATATTTGATTACGTAGTGTTGACAAAAAATACATCATAAAATGTTATTTACCTGGAAATGTATTGTAAATATAAAAAATGGGAATATGTAAGAAATCTTTTTTATTCAAAAAAAAAATTTTAAAAAAAAAGAAATAATCTTCTCAAAAATCCATTTTTTTTTATTGGAAATAATCTATAATTTATTCATGAAAAGAACATTCATAAAATGAAAAAAATAGATCGTTATATTATTTATAATGTTCTTGTTACTTATATATTTATTACTTTTTTTTTACAGATACTATCTATAGTTATAGATATTTCTCAACGTATGCATAGGTTGGATAACAATCAAGGATCAATAAAACAGGCTTTAATTCATTATTACCCATTTTGGTCTATATGGTTAGCCAATACTTTTTCCCCTATTTCCGTTTTTTTATCTATTATTTTTTTTACATCTAGATTAACTAAAAATTTAGAAATGACCGCTATTCTAAGTAGCGGAATTAGTTTCAAAAGAATTACTATTCCTTATTTAATTTCAGCATTTATGATAGGAGGATTTTCTTTAATCATGAATTATTCTTTTTTACCCATGGCTAATAAAATAAAAAATAAATTTCATTATCAATATTTATTGAGTTTAAGACAAAAAAGTCAATACGAAAATAGTAAAGCTATAAGTGCTCAAATTTCCAATAATGAATATCTATTTATTAGAAATTTTTCAAAAAAAAAAAATATAGGACATGAATGTGTATATCAAAAACTTAATAGAAATAAATTAGTATATATTTTAAAAGCTAAAAATATTTTTTGGTCCAAAAAATATCGTATATATATTCTACATGATTATATAGAAACTTATATAAAAAAGAATAAAGATATATTATTCAAAGGATTTTATATAAAAAAAAATTTTGCTATGACTCCGGAAGAACTTTTACCGGAAGAGTATATAGCAGAAACTATGACCATTTCGGAACTTAAAAAATTTATTAATATAGAAAAAAAAAAAGGAAGCCATAACATAAATATGCATTTGAATGAGTATTATCAAAGAACAAGTTTACCTTTTTCTACTTTTATATTTACTATTTTAGGATTATCGATATCATCAAAAATGAAAAAAGGAGGAATAGGAGTAAATCTCATTATTGGATTAATATTAGCCTTTTTTTATATTTTTTTTATAGAAATATCTAAAGTATACTCTACAAAAGAGTATTTACCTTCTTATTTATCTGTTTGGCTTCCAAATATCATTATGGGAATAATCACATTATTCATTTATTGGAATAGAAATAAAAATTAATTCATTTCAAATCCTGCTATATATACTTGACCATTTTGTTTAATAGATTTTATAGTTACATCTCCTTTGTATCTTTTTAAAATACGATCTACATCATTAGGTTTTCTTATTTTTTCTCCATTAATAGATAAAATAATATCTCCTTCTTCCAGTCCTATAGAACTTAAACGACCTGTTCGGATTTCTGTAATTCTAATACCATAATTAATTCCAAAATCTTTTTTGTAATCTTTACCCAGAGTTTCAAAGGTAGCACCTAGTAATTCCGATGGTGTTATTTCCTCTTTTTTTCTAATTTTTGTTCTTCCTTGTGAATCTTTTAAAGTAACGTTAAAAGTTTTTTTTTCTCTATTACGTACAATATTAACTTTTACCTGATCTCCTGGATGTTTGGTTCCAACCATAAAAGATAAATCTGCTACATTTTGAATCGGTTTTCCGTCTATACTTTTGATAATATCTCCTTTTTTAAGACCTGCTTCATAGGCTCCACTTTTGTCAAATACTTCTCCAATTAAGAATCCTTGTTGTGGTTTTATATTTTGATGAGTTTCATTGTTATAAGCTTTTAAATATTCAGCCTTAGAAAGATCCATTCCTCTAACTCCTAAATATGCACGTTGTACAGTTCCGTATTTCTTAATATCCTGTATCACTTTTCCAACTAAATTTGAAGGAGCGGAAAAACTATATCCTATAAAATTTCCTGAATTAGAAGAAATTGCCGTGTTAATTCCAATTAGTTCCCCATTTGTATTTACTAATGCTCCTCCACTATTACCAGGATTTACAGCTGCATCTGTTTGAAAGAAAGATTCTATAGCTGTTTGAGTTTCTCCTCTTAATATTCCTAAATTTCTATTTTTAGCACTTATGATACCTGCAGTAACAGTAGAATTCAAATCAAAAGGATTTCCTATTGCTAAAACCCATTCTCCTACTTGTACTTTATTAGAATCCGAAAAATAAATAAAAGGTAAATTTTTTTCATTTATTTTTAATAAAGCTATATCCGTACTTGTATCTGTACCAATCAATTTTGCTCTATAAGTTCTTTGATCACTAAGAGTAATTTCTATCTTATCTGCATCTTTTATGACATGATTATTTGTAACAATATATCCATCAGGAGATATTATCACTCCAGATCCATGAAGACCAGGTATATCATTTCTTTGAGGCATTTTACCTCTTCCTCCAAAATCATCAGGAAATCCAAAGAAAAAGTCAAATGGATCGAAATTCAATCGATTACTATATTTTTTAGAATAATTTTTTACATTTACTACCGCATGTATTGTTTTTTCTACTACTCTTGTAAAATCAGGTAATCCAGCAGAACTAATTAATGAAGATGAATTTGAGGGGGTCGTTTTTTCAAACGAAGATCCATATGGAAATAATGGAGGGTCTTCTTTAGTATATTTTTTGTATACTGCAATAGTCATTACTGAGCTCATGATACTACTAATAACAATATAAACAACTATTTTTTTCATGTTATGTTCTTAATAATAAGATAATATAATTATATTTATCCTGATTACACAAATATATAAATATGATACTTATAAAGTAAACTTTATTTAAAAAAAAATATTAACTTTTTCTTAATATTATTCATGAAATTTAATTTTTTTAAATACCAAGGGACGGGGAATGATTTCATCATACTAGATATTAGAAAAAAAAAAATTCCGGTATGTATCCCTGCTTTGTTTACAAAATTATGTAATAGGAATTTTGGAATTGGAGCTGATGGAATTATTTTAATTAAAAATGATTTTCAAAGCGATTTTTATATGAAGTATTATAATTCTGATGGAAAAGAAAGTACAATGTGTGGAAATGGAGGACGTTGTGCCATTTCATTTTCAAAAAAATTAGGAATAAAAAAAAAAAATAAAATCTATTTTAGAGCTATAGATGGAATTCACTATGGTATAATAAAGGATAAAAATTTGATATGCATAAATCTAATTGATATAGAAATAAATATGATAAAAATTTATCCAAAATATATTTTTTTAAATACTGGATCTCCACATCATGTTCTTTTTGTAGAAAATATTCAAAAAATAGATGTTAATAAACAAGGTAGAAAAATTAGATTTCAGTCCCCTTATGAAGAAGATGGTGTCAATGTTAACTTTGTGGAAGTTATTGGAAATAATACGATAAAAGTACGGACTTACGAAAGAGGAGTGGAAAAAGAAACTTTATCCTGTGGTACAGGAGTTACAGCTTCTGCTATTGCAGCTTATGAAAAAGGGATTCTTGCATATTATAATCATGTTTATGGAAAGGTTTTAGCCTACACTTTAGGAGGAAAATTATGGATTTCATTTAAAAAAATACATGATAAATATAAAGAAATAAATTTAACAGGATCTGTTAAATTTATTTTTGAAGGGTATATTAATATTTAATGATAAAGATAAAAAAATATGGATAAAAACCGTTATTCAATAAGTGATCAATCTATAAGATTTCTTAATAAATATTTAAATAGTTTTTCCCCAACTGGATACGAAAGTGAAGGTCAAAAAATATGGAAAGATTATATTAGTTCTTATGTAGAAAAAATAGTAACTGATTTGTATGGAACCGTAGTAGGAATTATTAATCCTAATAATTCTCCTTACAAATTAATAATTGAAGCTCATGCGGATGAAATATCTTGGTATGTGAATTATATTACAGAAGATGGATTAATATATGTTTCCAGAAATGGAGGATCTGATCATCAAATAGCTCCATCGAAAAAAGTAGTTATACACACAGAAAAAGGGTTAGTAAATGGGGTATTCGGTTGGCCAGCTATCCATACAAGAAAATCTTTAGAAGAAAAAAACCCTAGTTTAGATAATATTTTCATAGATATTGGTGCTTTTGATAAAAAAGAAGTAGAAAAAATAGGCGTTCATGTAGGATGTTTTATCACTTATCCTGATGAATTTTTTATTATGAATCATAATTATTTTGTTTGTAGGTCTTTGGATAATAAAATAGGAGGATTTATAATTGCAGAAGTAGCAAAAATGATAATAGAACATGAAATTGATTTACAATTTGGATTATATGTGGTGAATTCTGTTCAAGAAGAAGTAGGATTGAGAGGAGCTAAAATGATCTCTCATGCCATAAAACCTCATATAGCTATTGTTACTGATGTAACACATGATACTTCTACTCCGATGATTGATAAAAAAATACAGGGAGATATTAAATGTGGTTTAGGACCTGTAATCGGATATGCTCCTTCAATACATAAAAAAATTAGAGAATTTATTATTGATACGTCTAAAAATAAAAAAATTTCTTTTCAACGTTTAGTTTCATCTAGAACGGGTACCGATACGGATGCTTTTGCTTATTCTAATAAGGGGGTTCTCTCTTCTTTAATTTCCATACCTCTTAAATATATGCATACTACAGTAGAAATGGTACATAAAAAAGATGTGGAAAAAACGATACAATTAATTTTTGAAACCTTAAAAGGAATTAACTATTCTCAAGAAAAATTTTTCATTGATTGAATCGAAAATGGATAATATCTCCATCTTTAATAAGATAATTTTTGCCTACTAAAAATGTTTTTCCTGCTTTTTTCGCTTTTTCTTTTGAACCATATTTGATAAAATCTTTATAATGAATAATTTCTGCACAAATGAATCCTTTTTTTAAATCTGTATGTATAACTGAAGAAGCTTGGTAAGCAGTATAATGGTTTGGAATAGACCAAGCACGTACTTCTTCTTTTCCTATTGTAAAAAAACTTTGTAAGTTTAATAACTTATATGATTCCTTAATAATCTTATCAATTCCTGAAATGTAATTTTTTTTCTGATCATATAATTTTCTTTTCAACGATAAAACAACTAAAGTTGATTTTTCCTTTTTTACCATTTCTTTGATTTTTTTTAGATTAGGATCATTTTTCTCATCTATATTACATACATAAAGTACGGGTTTAATAGTTAGTAAATGTAAATCATCTATGTACTTTTTTTCATTATTTTTAAATGGAAATATTCTAATATTTTTTCCTTCTTTTAGAAAAGAAAAAACTTTTTGTAGTAGTATATTACTTACAGATTTTTTATTTTTAGAAGTTTTTTCTAGTCTTTTTTCTATCGTTTCTAGATCTTTGAACTGTAATTCTATATCAATAATTTCTTTATCCCTAATTGGGTTTATTTCCCCTTCGATATGAAGTACACTTATATCGTTGAAACAACGAATCATATGGATTATTACATTTGTTTCACGAATATGGGATAGAAATTTATTTCCTAATCCTTCTCCTTTATGTGAACCTTTAATTAATCCAGCAATATCTACTATTTTTATTTTGGATGGAACTATTTTATTGGGATTAATCAAGGTTTTTAATTCATATAATCTTTTATCTGGAATTTTTGTTATTCCATAATTAGGTTCTATGGTACAAAAAGGAAAATTTTTTGATAATGCTTTAGAATTAGAAATAAGATTAAATAATGTTGATTTTCCTATATTTGGTAACCCAATAATTCCACATTTCATTGATGATAAAAATATTTTATTTATACTGATAAATTTAACTAATCAAATAGCCATTTTTTGACTCCAAAACTCAAAAAAAAATTTTAACTAACAATATTTTTCTGTGAAATTTACAATTTATTGTAAATAAAAAATAAGTATTTTATCGTATTTCTATTTATTATGAAAAATGAAAAAAAAGAAATGCCTTTTTGGGAACATATTGAAGATCTAAGAAAACATCTGATTCATAGTTTATGTGCAATTATAATTTCAACTATTATTTTGATGAATAATAAATATTTTATATTTGATTATATTCTTTTTGGTCCAGCAAAAAAGGATTTTATTACTTACCGTATATTTTCTAAATTAGAATTTCTTTTTTTTGGAATAGATCATGATCCTATTTTTTTTTTTACAAAAAATTTGGAAATACAAAATAGAAAAATATTTGGCCAATTTAATATGTATATATGGACTTGTTGTATCGGTGGATTTATTTTATCTTTTCCTTATATATTTTATGAATTTTGGAAATTTATCAAACCTGCTCTTACTGATGAAGAAAGAAAATATTCTCGTGGTATCATTATAACAGTTACATTTTTATTTATATTTGGAATTCTTTTTGGATATTTTTTATTATGTCCATTTTTAATTCATTTTGGTTATACTTTTAGAATTAGTTCTATTCCAAAAAATATATTTGATTTATCGGATTATATATCTTTGATGATGAATTCTATGCTTTCTATGGGGATGACTTTTTTATTCCCAATTTTTATCTATTTTCTTACTAAAATAGAATTAATAACTTATACATTTTTGAAAAAATATAGAAAACATGCTTTTTTGATGATCTTAATTATTGCTTCTGCAATTACTCCTGGCGATATTTTAAGTACGATAATCGTTTTAATTCCTCTATTGATTCTTTATCAATTAAGTCTCTATATTTCTTTTTCTTTTTCTAAAAAGAAATAAAAAACCCCTTAAAAATTAAATTAAGAGGTTTTTTATGATTATTTTTTAATTGTTATTTCAACATATCTTCCTTTACTCTTCTTTTTTGCATATTTTATTAATCCTCTAACTTCCATCCTAGAAGGATCTACACCTTTGGAAACCAAAGCTTCAAATACAGAATTTGCTCTTTTTAAGGATAATATTTTATTATAAGAATATTTTCCATAAGAATCTGTATATCCATTGATATAAAATTTAGAATTAGGAAGTTTTTTGATCATAATTTCAGAAATCTTATTAATAATTACTAAGGAACTAGAAGATAATTGGTATTTTCCAAGATCAAATAAAATAGTATTGAAAATTATTTTATTGGGACATCCTTTATTTTCTTTTATTCCATATTTATTGGGACAAATATCTTCAATATCTGGAATATTATCAGAATCTGTATCTGGACATCCTTTAAATTTTTTTAATCCAAATTGATCAGGACATAAATCCTCTTTATCTAAAATACCATCGTTATCTAAGTCATCTTTTTTACAACAAATTTTATTTTCATATTCCGAATTTTCTATAATATTTTTATCCTCTTTTTTTTCTATTATAGAAGGTAAATAAGAATTTTCTTGATTGATTTCTATTATTTTTTTTTGTGTTTGATTATCATAATCATCAGAATAATTTTCATGTTCTCCTCCGAAACGGAATACTAATCCCAGGGAATGTTTACAAAAATTTAAATAATCTCTTGAATGATTTGCAAATACATGATTATAGGTACTTTGAATGTTAATCCCAAAATTAGAGACAATCCAAAAATTGATACCTAATCCTCCATCTAATAGAAAAAAATTTTTCTTATTCAATTTATAAGATTTTGATCCTGATAGTTTTAATATTCTATTTTGATAATTAAATTGATGATAACCACCTCCTAATCTAAAATAAGGATCAAACCAATATTTCGGTAAAAAATAGAAATTAATTCCAGGACCAAATTTTAAGAAAAATCCATCTATTATTCTCCATCTATTATTGTCAACCATTCCTAATGCACCCTCTAAATATACCCCCAGATTTTTATTTATATGATGTACCAATTCTACATTAGAAAAAATAGGATTGATGCTATTATTTTTTTTGTGTAAAAAAAATTTAATAGGATTACTCCTTGGATAATAGTTAATATCATTTGCTCCTATTCGAATAGACCATTTTTTCTGAGAATATTGAGAGAATACAGATGAAAATAAAACAAAAAAAGTAATAATAAAAAAATTTAATTTTTTTTTCATAGAACTATAATTTCTTTGAATTTCTTTGAATTTGAACCTCAACAAATATAAATCATATATATGATTTTAAAAATTATCTTTTAAAAGATTCTTTTCTTTCACGAAGAAGATCTCTATTTTTGATAGATTCACGCTTATCATATATTTTTTTACCCTTAGCCAAAAAAATTTGGATTTTCACATATCCTTTTTCACTAAAAAATAATTTATTAGGAATAATAGTTAATCCAGGTTCTTTTAACTTTTTTTCTATTTTTATTAATTCTTTTTTAGTTAATAATAATTTTCTTTCTCTTCTACTTGAATGATTCCAAGTAGTTCCAAATTTATATTCAGAAATATACATGTTAATAGAATACAATTCTCCATTTTTTATCTGACAAAAACTTTCCGTTATATTAGCTTTATTTTGTCTTATAGATTTGACTTCAGAACCAAATAATTGAATACCAGCTATATATTCTTCTATAAACTTATATTGAAATCTTGCTTTTCTGTTTAGAATACTCATAATTAATTGTTATTTTTGTGAAAAAATAAAATTCTATAAATTTTTTTAAAATTATGAATGTAAATGTACGTGTATGTTATTTAAAAAATTTATGTACTCAAGTGAGAAGAGATATATTACGTATGGTAAATAACGCAAATTCTGGACATCCTGGTGGATCTTTAGGATGTACTGAATATTTTGTTTCTTTATATCAAGAAATAATGCATTACGATCCCAAAAGATTTTCTATGGAGGGAAAAAAGGAAGACCTTTTTTTTTTATCAAATGGACATATATCTCCTGTTTATTATAGTGTATTAGCTCGTTCTGGTTTTTTTTCTATAAAAGAATTATCTTCTTTTAGAAAATTAAATTCTCGTTTACAAGGACATCCTTCTGTACATGGAAATCTTCCAGGAATACGAATTTCTTCAGGATCATTAGGACAAGGGATGTCGGTATCAATTGGTGCAGCTATATCTAAAAAACTTAGTAAAGATAATAATAGTCTTATTTATAGTTTACATGGAGATGGTGAATTGAATGAAGGACAGATATGGGAATCTATTTTATATGCAGGATCTAAAGGTATAGATAATTATATAGCTACTGTAGATTACAATAGACAACAAATAGATGGAAATACCGATGAAGTTCTTCCTCTTGGAAATCTGAAAAAAAAATTCCAATCTTTTGATTGGAAAGTTTTAGAAGAATTAAAAGGAAATAATATTGAAAAGGTTATTAATATTTTAAAAAAAGCAAAAAATGAGACTGGTAAAGGTAGACCAGTCTTAATTATTCTATACACCGAAATGGGATACGGTGTAGATTTTATGGTAGGAAATAATGTATGGCATGGAAAATCTCCTAACGAAGAGGAATTAAAAAAAGCACTATTCCAACTTCCTGAAACTTTGGGGGATTTTCCAAAAATATAAAAAATTATGATCAAAATATATGAAAATAAAGGATTCAAAGAAACCAGAAAAGGGTTTGGAAATGCTTTGACTTTATTAGGTCGAACAAACAATCAAGTAGTTGCATTATGTGCAGATCTTACCAGTTCTTTATTTATGAATCGTTTTTCTAAAGAATTTCCTGAACGATTTTTTCAAATTGGAATTGCAGAGGCTAATATGATTGGAATAGCTGCTGGACTAAGTATTGGAAAATATATTCCTTTTGCTGGGACATTTGCAAATTTTGCAACATCTCGTGTATATGATCAGATACGTCAATCCATTGCTTATTCTTATAAAAATGTTAAAATATGTGCTTCTCATTCCGGATTAACACTTGGTGAAGATGGAGCTACACATCAAAGTTTAGAAGATATTGGAATGATGAAAATGCTTCCTGGAATGACCGTCATTAATACTTGCGATTATAACCAAACTTATGCAGCTACTTTATCTATAGCTAACTATTTTGGGCCAGTATACTTACGATTTGGTAGGCCAGCTGTAGCTAATTTTACGGATAAAAATCAAATATTTGAAATTGGTAAAGCCATTCTTTTAACCGAAGGGAAAGATATTACTATTGTGAGTACTGGTCATTTAGTATGGGAATCTTTAGAAGCATCTAGAATATTGTCCGAAAAAGAGGGAATAACTTGTGAAGTTATTAATGTTCATACAATAAAACCATTAGATGAAAAACTAATTTTAAATTCCATTGATAAAACAAAATGTATTGTAACTGCAGAAGAACATAATTATTTTGGAGGATTAGGAGAGAGTATAGCTAGAGTAATTACTACTAAAAGACTTTCCGTACATCAAAGTTTAGTAGCTGTTAATGATACTTTTGGTGAAAGTGGTCAACCAATGGAGTTATTAAAAAAATATAAAATTGATCGTGATTCTATTATGAATCATGTAAAAATTTTATTAGAAAAAAAAAAGAATCAATAAAAAAAAATTTGAAAATCAAAAATATACAAAAACTAGTTCATAATTGGATTGTCAATTATGGAATACGTTATTTTAATATATTAACTAATACCATACTTTTATCTGAAGAAGTAGGTGAAGTTTCTAGAATTATTGCTAGAAATTATGGAGAACAATCTTTAAAAAAAAATTGTAAAGAAAAAGAAGATCTTGGAGAAGAATTATCCGATGTTTTGTTTGTATTAATTTGTTTAGCTAATCAAACTGGAATTGATTTGGAAAAATCTTTTCATCAAAAATTAAAAAAAAAAAAAATAAGAGATGATGAAAGACATCATAAAAATGAAAAATTAAAATAAAAAATATGCCTTCTTATATCAAAATTCACAAAAAGAGGAAAAACTTATCCGGTTCTATATCTATAACGGGATCTAAAAGTATATCTAATCGTCTTTTAATTTTAAAAGCTATTTATAAAGATGATATTCATATTGAAAATATTTCTAACTGTGAGGATACAAAAGTTTTAGAAAAAAGTTTATATAGCACTTCTAACATATTAAACATTCATCATGCAGGAACTGCTATGCGTTTTTTAACTTCTTATTTATCTATACAAGAAGGAAAAGAATTCGTATTGACAGGTTCCAATAGAATGAAAGAAAGACCTATATCTATTCTTGTAGATGCTTTAAAAAAATTAGGATCAGAAATTATTTATTTAGAAAAAATTGGATACCCACCCATAAAAATTATTGGTAAGAACATTATAGGAGGAAAAATAGATATCAATGCTAGAATTAGTAGCCAGTATATTAGTTCTTTAATGTTAATAGCTAGCAAATTTAAGATTGGATTACAAATATCTTTAAAAGAAGATATTACATCAATTCCATATATAAAAATGACTTTTGATTTATTAACTATAGCAGGAATAAAAATATCCTGGAAAAAAAAAATTATTCATATTTATCCAGGTAAAAAAATAGGAAAAAAATATTTTTCTATAGAATCAGATTGGAGTTCAGCTTCTTATTATTATTCAATGGCTAGTATTGTAAAAACGAGTAATCTAACTTTAAGTGACTATAAAAATAAAAGTTTACAAGGAGATAGAGAAATTACTTCCATCTATGAAAAATATTTTGGAATATCCACAATTTTTGAAAAAAATAAAATAATATTAAATAAAAAATTAAATTTTACTCTACCTAGAGTCATTCATTTAGATTTAAATAAAACTCCAGATCTTGCACAAACTATTGTTGTAACTTGTTCTTTTCTTGGTATAAAGTGTTATTTAAAAGGTTTAGAAACCTTAAAAATTAAAGAAACAGATCGTTTGAAAGCTTTAAAAAATGAATTATTAAAATTGGGTGTAATAATAAAAATTACAAGTTCTTGTTTAGAAATAATAGATTTTTTTCCAAAAAAAATGGATTCTTCTACTATAAAAATAAAAACTTATCAAGATCACAGAATGGCTATGGCTTTTTCTTCTTTTGGATTATTTTATTCTTTGAAAATAGAGGAACCAAAAGTTGTAGAGAAATCATATCCAAATTTTTGGATGGACTTGAAATATTTAGGTTTTTCAATTGATTATTATGAAGAATAAAGTATTCTCCTTGCCGTAATAAATTTATTTTTCCAATATTTTTGATACAATCTAGAAATAAGTACCCCTGACGTAGATGCGTGAATAAAGAAGATATTATTATGATCTACATGGATCACCATTCCTACATGATTAATTTTTTTTTTAGATTGTCCTGTAGCAAAAAATAATAGATCTCCTTTATCTATATATTTTTTAGGAACTAAAAGTCCTTTTTTAGCTTGATTGGAAGATATACGTGGTAATGAAATCTTATAAGATGCAAAAATATTTTTTATAAAAGCTGAACAATCTATTCCATCTTTAGTATTTCCACCATATCTATATGGAGTTGACATATAATTTTTAGCTTCTTCAATAAGAAAATCCATTTTCTTTTTTAAAAAAATTTTATTTTTAATAATTTGAAAATAGTTTTTTTTATCGTAGTATGGATTCTGTTTATTTTTTCTGAAAAAAATTGTTTCAGACTTTTTTTTATATACCATATTTCCATATAATAACGGAATATAAAAAAAATGAGAATAGAATACAAAAAATAAAAGAATTTTAGAATTTAAAATAGGAATAATTTTTATTTTTTTTCCATTATTCAAAAGAAATTCTAATAAATAAATTATTAATTATTATTAATAGAGGCTCAAATGTAAGTAAAATACTTGTATTAAATTTAAAAAAAATTAAATTTGTATTCTGGCCCATTCGTCTATTGGTTAGGACGTCAGGTTTTCATCCTGGAAAGAGGGGTTCAATTCCCCTATGGGCTATCAAAATACTAGATCATTCTTATGGCAAATCACTTATCGGCATTAAAGAGAATTAGACAAAATAATACTAGACGTTTGCGTAATAAATATGTATTTAAAAGTACCAGAACTACTATTAAACAATTAATAAAAGGGAAAAAAAAAAAGGAAGAATATTCTAAGGTTTTTTCTATGATAGATAAATTATCTAAAAAAAATATCATACATATGAATAAAGCAGCAAGGTTAAAAAATAAATTAAGAAAAAAGTTATTGATCAATAAAAAATGATCCTAAGTAAATAACGAATAATGATGGTCATTTGTTTTTATAGGTTTTTATAACTATTATTTTTTTTTGGAAAAAGTATAATTTTTTTTCTTCAAAATCAATAAAATGAGAATAAGTCCTTATTCTCCGATAGGAATATTTGATTCTGGTATCGGAGGAATTCTTATAGCTAAAGAAATTAAAACCTATATGCCTAATGAATGTATTATTTATTTTGGAGATACTAAAAATATGCCTTATGGAAATAAGTCAAAAGATTTTATTAGAAATAATTCTATAAAAATTGTTTCTTTCCTTTATAAAAAGAAATGTAAAGCCATAGTCATAGCTTGTAATTCTATAACTTCTAATGCTTTAGATTTAATTAAAAAAAATTTTTATAAAAAAATATTAATATTCAATGTTATAGATCCCATAGTAAAAAATAAAATATTTCTTTCTTCTAAAAGAATAGGAATAATGGCAACTCCTGCTACCATACATTCCAATTTTTATCATAAAAAAATTAAAAAATGTTTTCCTCATTTAGATATTACCCAAATATCTACGCCTTTATTAGCTACAATAATTGAAAATGGATTTGAAAAAATCAAGATTAATTCCATCATAAAATATTATTTGAATCATCTAAAATCAATAGATACGCTATTATTAGCTTGTACTCATTACTTATTTTTAAAAAAAAAAATAGATAATTTTTATCATGGTAAAGTTCGTTTAATAGATATACAAAAAATTGTAGTTCAGGAAATAAAAAATAAATTATTTGAAAATAATTTATTATGCATTCATCCCAAAAAATGGAATAATACAATTTTTTATACATCTAGTTCTATTTCTCCATTTTTTAAAGAACAAGTTCGAATTCATTTTGGAGAAAAAATTTTATTTAAAAAACATATTCTTAATTTTTTCTAAATTGTGCATCTATTACGCATAAAGTTGCAAGATTTACAATTTCTTCTATACTTGATTGCATTTGCATGATATGTGCTGTTTTACGCATGCCTAATATTAAAGGTCCAATAATTGGCATATTTCCTAATCCTCTAATAAACTTATAAGTCATATTTCCGGATTCAAGATTTGGAAATATAAAAATATTTGCTTTTTTTTTCATAAGTTTGGAAAAAGGAAATTTACTAGCCAATAAAAATTCATTTAATGCAAAATCAGGTTGTAATTCTCCATCTACTATTAAATCAGGATATTTTTTATGTAAAAAGGCTACTGCTTGAGATACTTTAGAAGAAGTTTTTGAATTTGATGAAAAATTTTGAAAGGATAACATTGCTATATGAGGTTCAATATCAAAACCTTTAACTACATAAGATGCCATAAGAGCAATTCTTACTAACTCTTCACTAGTTGGATTTGAAATTACGGAAGTATCTGCTAGAAATAAAGGACCACGTTTAGTTAACAAAATAATCATTCCTGCTGTTTTATGAATAGAATCTGATCTTCCGATAACCTCTAATAAAGTTCGTAAACTTAATGAAAAATTTCTAGTATATCCTGTTATAACGGCATCCGCTTCTCCTTGGTCTACCATCATTGCTCCAAAATGATCATTTGTACGCATTAGTATTTTTGCTTCATATAAAGTTAATCCTTTTCTATTCCTTCTTTTCCAAAGTATTTGAGCATAATGTTCTACTTTTTTTATATTATCTTCTTTTTCAGGATCTATAATTTGTAATTTTACATTTAAATTATTTGTATCTATTAAACGTTTTATACGATTTTCATTTCCTAAAACAATGGGAATAGAAATAATTCCATCTTCATTAAGAATTTGAACCGATTTAAGAATTTCATATTCTTCTCCATTACAAAAAACAACTTTTTTAGGATTTGTACGTGCTCTATTTTGAATCATTCTGATAATTTTGTTTTCATATCCCATTCTATCTAGCAGTTTTTCTTGATATTTTTTCCAATCTAAAATAGGATTTTTCGCTACTCCAGAATCCATCGCTGCTTTAGCTACAGCAGGTGCTACACGAGTAATTAACCGATTATCAAAAGGTTTTGGAATAATGTATTCTTTTCCAAAAGAAATATTTTTTTTATTATAAACAATATTAACTTGTTCTGGAACAGGTTCTTTTGCTAAAGAAGCAATAGCATGAATAGCTGCTAATTTCATTTCATCATTGATAATACTTGCATGAACATCTAATGCCCCTCTAAAAATATAAGGAAATCCTAATACATTATTTACCTGATTAGGATAATCACTTCTACCTGTAGCTATAATAACATCTGGTCTAACTTTTATGGCTAAGTTATAATCAATTTCAGGATCTGGATTTGCCATAGCAAATACAATTGGATCCTTCGCCATATTTTTTAACATATCTGGAGTTAATATTCCACCTATGGATAAACCTATAAAAACATCCGAATTTTTAATTGCTTCTTCTAAATTTTTAGTAAATGAAGTATTTACTGCAAATTCTTTTTTTTCTTTATTTAAGTCTTTTCGGGAAATATGTAATAATCCTTTACTATCGAACATAAGGATATTTTTAGATTTTACCCCAAGATTTTTATAAATTCTTGCACAAGAAATAGCAGCAGCTCCTGCTCCATTAATTACCATTTTTATATTATGTATTTTTTTTCCAACATAAGTGATAGAATTAAGTAAAGCAGCTCCTGAAATAATAGCCGTTCCATGTTGATCATCATGCATTACTGGTATATTTAATTCAGATTTAAGTCTTCGTTCTATTTCAAATGCTTCTGGTGCTTTTATATCTTCTAAATTTATTCCTCCAAAAGTTGGAGAAATAGCTTTTACAACCTTTATAAATTTTTCTGGATCAGATTCATTAATTTCTATATCAAATACATCAATACCAGAAAATATTTTAAATAAAATTGCTTTTCCTTCCATTACAGGTTTAGAAGCCAATGCACCAATATTTCCAAGACCTAAAACAGCAGTTCCATTAGTAATAACAGCGACTAGATTACCTTTAGATGTATATTTATATACTTCCTTAGAAAATCGTGCTATTTCTTTACAAGGCTCTGCTACTCCTGGAGAATATGCTAGAGATAAATATTTTGGACTATTGTATTTTTTTGTTGGAGATATTTGTATCTTTCCAGAAGGAAATTTACTATGATAATTTAAAGATTCTTCACGAAGATTATTTATGTCTTTTCTCATTATACTAAATATTGATATGGTTTTGAAAACAGATAAAAAAATAAATTTTATAAAAAAATATTAGGATCACCAAAATAAATTTTTTTCAAAAAAATATTTTTTTTGATCAGATTTCCATCTAATTATAAGTTTATAACATCCTTTTTTCAAATTTTTTTTAGGAATAAATAATATTTTACTTGAAGATCTCAAAATTTTAAAAGACCGATTCACATCTAAATATTTAGATGAAAATCTTAATAAAGTAAAAAAACCATAAATATTATCTAAAACTTCTGGAAAGATAATTCTAATTCCAGAAGATAAGATGAATATTTTAATTTTATTAGGAAGTTTTAATACATTTTTTTTTTCATTGAGAATTTCTTGATATTTTATTTCTTCTTCATAATACCTATCGGATACAAGCTGACTACCTACATGAGGAAAGAAAAACGCAATATAAATGATAAAAATGATAAAAAAAGAAAAAGATAATATAATACTTGTTTCCCAGCTAAATTTAATTCTCATAATTAATGTATATGTGTACTCAAAAAATAAAAATAAAAATTGAATCAATTAAATTTTATTCCAATCCATATTTTTTTTTCCTTGAGGTGCTTTGTATTTTATAGGTTTTTTTGATTGTATGTTTATAAAATAAACATAACTAGATATTTTATGAATATCATTTCCTTTAATTTCCCCTGATTGACCAAAAGCACGCATAGTAGGATTATTTTTACTTCCATACCAAATAATAGAAAATATATTCTTAAATAAATCTTTTTCTATTATATTTATCCAGTAATCATCTGTTAAATTAGGGCCTATATTTCCACTACCATCAGATTGGTGACAAGTAGAACAATTTTCTTCAAAAAGAGCTTTTCCACTATCAATAAATTTTGGATTAAAAAAAGCATTTTCTATAGTTACTTGTGGCTTTTTTTTCTCAAAAATATCTATTTCTCTTAACTGATTTTTATAAGCTATTTCATATTCTTTATAAGGATTAGAAAAATCCATGAATAAATAAGAAAAAAAATAAATTGCGGAAAAAAAAATTGTAGTATAAAAAAGATGAACCCACCACATTGGTAATTTATTATCTAATTCTAGAATTCCATCAAATCCATGATCTATTTTTTTTACCCCTTGATTCATTTTTTTGGAATCATGAAATAAAAATTTATAGAATCTATAAAAATAATTTCCTTCATCTTCTTCAAAAATTTTACGTCTTTCTTCTTCTGTAAGAAATTTTAATTTTCTTCGATAAATTAAATTATTAATAGAATCTAAAATAAACAATAATATTGTTATAATAATAAAAAAGAATATAGTTATTGGATTAACTATGTACGAACGATGATCTATTCCGAAAAAAATATAGAGAATGAATATTATAACGGATAAAAAAAAAGGAATAATAATAAAAGAAGGAATTTTTGATCTCATAAATATTTTTATTTTTTTCCTTCTAAAGGAATTATACTTACCTCTTTATAATATTTTGAAGATTTTACAAAAACCAAAAATAAAATAAATAAAAAAGCGATAAAAAATAAAATTAACATAATAGATTGAAATATTCCTATATATTTTTCTGTTATAAAATTTTGTTTAAAAAAATTTATCATCAATTTTTTTTTTAAGATTTAATATCCGTACCTAAACGTTGTAAATAAGAAATTAGAGCTATGATTTCTCTTTTTTCCAAAGGAATAAATTTTTCTTTTTCTATTTTCCTCTGTTGATCTATTTCTTTTTTTAAACTTGGATATTCCTGATAAATATCAGATACAATTTTTCTTGCTTGAGTATCCATATCCTGATATATATATTTCATATATTCCAAAGTATATGGAACCCCTAATTTGACCATAGCTTTTATTTTCTTTTCTGTATTAGATCTATCCAATTCATTATAAATAAGCCAAGGATATCTTGGCATAATAGATTTAGGAGAAGTAGAACGAGGATTATGCATATGATTAAAATGCCATGAACTAGGATTTTTTCCACCTTCTCTAGCTAAATCAGGACCTGTCCTTTTAGACCCCCAAAGAAATGGATGATCATATATGAATTCTCCTGCTTTAGAATATTCTCCATAACGAACTACCTCATCTCTAAAAGGCCGAACTTGAGCACTATGACAGGAATTACATCCTTCTCTGACAAATAAATCCCTACCTTCTAATTCAAGTGCCTTATAAGGTTTTACATTATCAATAGTGGGAATATTAGACTTTATCACTAAAGTAGGAATTATTTCTATTATCCCCCCAATAGCTACAGCTATAAAAGAAAGAATAGCAAATTGTATAGGCTTTTGTTCTAACCAATTATGAAATTTTTCCTTTTTTTCTATTTTATTTTCATTTTCATGCAATGAAATTAATTGAAATTCTTCATTATTAATAAAATACCCTTTTTGTATGGTTTTAAAAATATTATAAATCATCATAATAAAACCTAAAAAATAAATGATTCCACCAATAAATCTTATTTTATAAAAAGGAATAATAGATATAACGGTATCCAAAAAATTTTTGTATACTAGAGTCCCATCAGGATTAAATTTTTTCCACATTTCAGATTGTAATAAAGATCCGAAATAAAGTGGAAAAATATAAAATATTATCCCAAATATTCCAAACCAAAAGTGAATATTTGCTAATAATGTAGAATATAATTTAGTATTCCATAATTTTTTTGTTAACCAATAGATTATTCCAAAAGCCATGAATCCATTCCAACCTAAAGTTCCTAAATGAACATGAGCAATTACCCAATCTGTAAAATGAGCAATTGAATTTAGTTTTTTAGTTGCTAACATAGGCCCTTCAAAAGTAGCCATTCCATAACAAACAATTCCTACTGTAAAAAATTTTAAAATAGGATCCTTTTTTACTTTATTCCAATCTCCTCTTAAGGTCAATAATCCATTTAACATACCACCCCAAGAAGGAGCAATTAGCATAATAGAAAAAATAGTACCTAAAATTTGAGCCCAATTAGGAAGAGATGTATACATAAGATGATGTGGACCAGCCCATATATAGATAAATATTAAAGACCAAAAATGAATAATGGAAAGTTTATAGGAAAAAATGGGTTGATTAGATGCTTTTGGAACAAAATAATACATTAATCCAAGTATAGGAGTAGTTAAAATAAATGCTACAGCATTATGTCCATACCACCATTGCATTAAAGCATCTTGAACTCCAGCATATATAGAATAACTTTTAAAAGTTAGAATATCAATAGGTAATTCAAGATTATTAAAAATGTGTAACATAGCTACGGCAACCCATGTTCCTAAAAAAAACCAAATACTGACATATAAATGTTTAATTTTTCTTTTTAAAATACTTCCTATCATATTGATTCCATAAATCATCCAAATAAAAAAAATTCCTATATCTATAGGCCATTCATGTTCCGAATATTCCTTACTAGTATTTATTCCCAATAAAAAAGTTATCCAAGTAGAAAGAATAAAAATTTGCCATCCCCAAAAGTGAATCCAACTAAGATTATCACTAAATATTCTAGTTTTTAATAATCGTTGTAAAGAATAGTAAGATCCTGTGAAAATAATATTTCCAACAAAAGCAAATACTACTGTACTAGTATGTAACATTCTCCAACGCCCAAATCCAAATATTCCTTGGGAATTTTTCAGTTTACTTCCTAATATAAAATCAGGTAATTCAGGATAAAATAATAAGAGAGAAATAACTAATCCGGCAAAAAATCCAATAATAGCCCAAAATATGGTAGCATATAGAAATGCTTTTACAATACGATTATTGTAGTAGTATGTTTCTATTTTCATAATAATATAGAATTATTATTTTTTTTTTTATGATCATCTATTAAAATTCTAATTTTATGAGATTCATAATTATCAAATTGACCATAATAAAGACTGATTAAAAAAATTATAAGAAAAATAGCTCCTAAAGAAATACTAGATAATATCATTATAATTAATATATCCATAAAAAAATAATTTTTTATTTATCTAAGATAAAAATCTTCGTGAAACCATCCAAGTAGATAATAAAGAAAAAATAATTACGGATAAAGAACTTAAAGGCATTAAAATAGCTGCGATAAAAGGAGTTAAATAACCGGTTATTGCAAATATAATTCCTATACCATTGTAAAATAAACTAATCATAAAATTTACAATAATCAATTTGATTGATATCCTGGATATTTTTAAAAATAAAAAAATTTTATTCAAATAATTGGATTGAATAAAAGCATCACAATTAGGGAAAAAACTACTTGGAGTTTCTGATATAGAAACGCCAACTTCACTTTGATTTAATGCAGAAGAATCATTAATTCCATCTCCAATCATCATTACTTTTTCTCCATTTTTTTGTATTTTTCTTACATAATTTAATTTTTTTTCTGGACTTTGATTAAAAATAATTTTACTAGATTTTGGTAAAATCGATTCTAAATATTTTTTTTCTAATTCATTATTATCACCGGAAAGAATAATGATTTTATATTTTTTTTTTAGATTTTGGAATATTTTTTTTATTCCTTTTCTGTAATAATTTCTAAATAAAAAATAACCTATGAATTTTTTATTTATAGAAATAGCTACTGAAGTACCTTGAGAATTATTTATTGTCACACCTATATATTTGGAAGATCCAATTTTGACTGGAACCTTATTTATAATTCCTTCCATACCATAACCTATTATTTCCCGAAATTTTTTTATAGGATAGAATTGATGTATAGACAATTCTGAAAAAATTTTTTTACTTAAGGGATGAATTGAATTTCTTAATAAAGAGGAAATAATTTTTTTTTCTTTAAATTTAAGATATGGACCAATAAAAAAAATTTTGTCTTTATTTTGATCTGTAATAGTTCCTGTTTTATCAAAAATTAAAGTACTTATATTAGCAATTCGTTCCATAGTCGAAATATCTTTTATATAAAATCCTTTTTTAGAAAATATTCGTATGAAATTTCCAAGTATAAATGGAGTTGAAAGAACTACTGCACAAGGACAAGTAATAATTAATACGGAAAAAACAGTTTGAAAAATTTTTGATACATTAATAAAATACCAATATATTCCAGTTATTATAGAAATGATTAAAACAATAGGAGTAAAATATTGACTAAATTTATTGGTTATTGAATTTAAATGAAAAAATTTTTTGTTTTTACGGAATTTTTTATTATTCCATAATAAACTTAGATAGCTTTGATCTACATCTTTGATTACTTTTAAATAGATAGCTTCCCCCTTTTGTTTGGATCCAGCATAAATTCGTTCTCCTATTTTTTTACTTATTAAATAAGATTCTCCTGTAATAAAACTATTATCTAATAATGCGGATCCTTTTATTAATATAGAATCTACAGGAATAATTTCTTCATTTCTAATTATAATATGATCTCCTTTTTTTAAGGAAAAAAGTAAAATATTTTCTTCTTTATTATTTTTTTTAATTTTTGATATTGAAATAGGATAAAAGAATTTATAACTTTTTTCAAAAGAAAATATTTTATTATGAGTATGAATTTGAAATATTTTACTGATAAGTAAAAAAAATGAAAATCCAGATAGACTATCAAAATATCCAGATCCTAAATCAAAAAATACTTCATAACAACTCCATGAAAAAAGAACTAATATTCCAATAGAAATAGGAATATCCATATTAAAAATATGTTTTTTTAATCCTAAAATAGCATATTTTATATGATCTGTGAAAGAAAATAATACAATAGGTAATGAAAGAATTAACATTAAATAACGGAAAAAATTACGATTTTCTAAAAACCATATATCTTCATGAGATCCTACGTATTCTGGAATAGCTAAAAGCATAATATTTCCAAAACAAAAAAAAGAAATAGCTAATTTTCCTATCAATTTTCTATCAAATATTTTTTTCTTATTTTTGTTTTCTAGAAATTCGAAATTAATAGAAGGTTTATAACCTATTTTTTCAAGAATAATTGCTAAATAACTTAATTTTAATACCGAATGATTGAATATTATTCTCACTATTTTACTTGGAAAATCAACGGTAGATTCAATTATATTTTTATGAATATTAGATAAATTTTCTAAAATCATAATACATGAACTGCAATGAATAGATGGAATAAAAAAACGAACAGAAGTGATATTTTTATCTTTAAAATCAATTATTTTTTCTGCAATTTTTTCATCATCAAGAAATTTAAAATTTTCATTTCGTTTCATTTTTATTATTATCTATTTTAATTTCAGAATTTTACTTTTTTATTTTTCTCCTATATATTTTTTATATTCTTTAAATGACATTAGGTTATCATATTCTTTTTTATTCAATATTTTTATTTTAAGTATCCAACCTTTATTATAAGAATCTTTATTTAAATATTCTGGATTAGATAGTAAAATTTTATTAAATTCTAGTATTTCTCCTGAAACTGGCATAAATAAATCGGAAACAGTTTTAACTGCTTCTATTGTTCCAAAGATATTTCCTTCTTTTATTTTTGTTCCTATAATAGTTTCCTCTATATCTAAATAAACAATATCTCCTAACTCCTTTTGAGCAAAATGAGTAATTCCTACTGCATATATATTTTCATTATTATTATCATTAAAAACATATGATCCTATCCATTCATGATTTTTACTATATTTTAAATTATTAAGGTTCATTATATTAGATATTAAATATTTTTTTTTGTACAAAAATTTAATTTTTTATTTTAATTAAATACTTATCTATTTTTTTTTATGAATTGATCAATTATTCAATTTTCATTATAGTCCAAAAATTTACTTTTTTAAAGAATATTGAATGATCATTAAAAAAATCTAGAAATGTCTAAAAATTCTTCATTTTTTTAACGAAAAATAAAGCATATTTTTTTTTAGTAGTATATGTCATGATATCTTCTATTTTTTTATTATTTTCTTAAAATTACAGATTAAAAAAAAGATTAATTAATCGAATTAAGTTTAAGTAAAAAGGTTCCATAATATTCCTATTTTAAAAAAGTAATTTTTATTTTTATGATTATAAATATTTTTTTTATTATGATAAAATCCTATATTTTGTATGCTACTATAAAAAATAGTTCTAAATATTTTAAAATTTAAAAAATAATCTAACCAAGGTGATCCTCCTATTTTTGTAGGGCAACATTCATTTTCTAAATAAAAAGAAAATAAATCAAAGGGATATGAAAAATATTGATGAAAATATTTATTAAAATAATGAATAGAAAATCCAGTTTGCACTAATAATGCTTTATTAAAATAACTATCTTCGTAAGATATTGTATTTTTTGAAAGAAAATTTGGAATGGAAAAATTTAATTGATCAGATTCTTGATTTTGGAATAAAATCAAATTATTAAAATGAAATTTCCATATATCATGAATTATTTTAATTTTTAAATTCCAGGAACGTATATACTTCCAATATAATAGATTTGGATTATTATTTTGATCAGGACGATTTATATCATATATATTAAAAAAAACGTTCAACTTTTTTTTTGATAAAAAAGAAAGATTAATGGATTTTATATATAATATTTCATTATTGTATTGTTGATTATTGTAACAATTTCCATTTTTTTGAAACATATAAAAATTGATAAAATCAGAAAAAATATTATTATTGATATTAAATTTGATTAAAAACTGAAATTTTGACCATAAATTTGTATCCAATTGAGTAGATATTTGTAAATTATTTTTATATATCAACCATTTTGCATAGGAATTAATTTTAAATATATTGTTAATGAAATAATGAATTTTTGTTTCTAAATATATTTTATTGAAATTCAAATTTTTCTTTTCATTTTCATAAATTGGATCAAATAAATAATTTGAAAATAATTGATAATGTATTTGATCATAAATAGCACCTATTTCTAGATTTAATTTTTTTTTAATTTCAAAAATTAAAGAAGATTCATTTTTAAAATATAATAAATTGATCCTATTATTTTGAAATTTTTCTTTAGAATAAAAAAAAGATTTCAAATATTTGGAATATTCCATGTTGACTTTTAAAAAAATAGTACTTTCTCTATTTTTTGATTGAATCCATGAATGGGGTATATTTTGAAAAAAACTTATGTATAATCTTTGATGAAAAAGATTTTTTTTATCAAAAAAAAAATTCGAATTATCCGTTGTTTTCCAAAAAGGAATTTTATTTTTTTTTTTTTTATAAAAATTTTGATATAAAAAATGCCCCCATATTAATTTATCATGATCAGAATCAGAATATTTATAATTAAATGTACTTAAAAATAAATTATGATATTTTTTTAAATTTATATTTGATTCTTCTTCAAAAAAAATATTTCTATATTCTATAGAATAATTGATTTTTTGATTTGGACTTTGACTAAATAAACCACTTAGTATTTTTTCTTGAAAAGAATTTTTTATATAAAAAATTTCTGATATTGGAGTTTTTACGTCAAAGTATCTAATTTTTTCACGAGAGAAAAAAATATCATTTAAAAAATACATTTTAGGTAGATGATTTTTATTAAGAAATATTGTATTACAATACGATAAAAAATTTTTTTTTGTATCAGAATTAGGAATGATTAAATCTTTTTCTTTAAGTTTAAAAAAACCAAAATTATCCTTTATAAAAAAATTATTAGAATATTCGTTTTCTATAGAAAACGAATTTGTATCCAAATTTCTTTTTTTTTTATTATCTTCTGTCCAATATTGATAATCTTTAGAAATTGGATGATAAATATCTAAAATTTTTTTTTCCATTATATTTTCTTTTTCCATAGATTTCACAGAAAAAGAAATAGAAAAAATCAAAAATAAAAAAGGAAAAATAAATATTTTCATAATAATAAAATTGATTTTATTATCCATACATAAATAATAATATAACATAAACTTAAATATGAAAAATTTATTTATTCTTGTGAACTTGTGACTTGTTAAAATATATTATATATATAGTTTTACTTTAAAATTCATATAATTACTATTTTTATAGTATAAGATTTTTCTATTCCAATTATTTTATATATACAATATTATTTATGAGTTTTTTTTTATTTTTAAGTATTTTTTTTTAAATTTATTTTTAGAACTATTCAGAAAAAATTTGAGATGATAGAACTACTCCAATAGAATTATATTTTAATTTAAAATTAAGTTTTTTTTTTTCCAAAAACTTTATTATTAAAAATTGATAATCCTTATTTTAAAAAATAATGAATTTTATTCTTTGTATAAATCCAATTTTATAACTTTTTTTATATTTATATAAAAATGTAGTGAATATTTTATATTCAAATTTTTTTCATAATATAAAAAAATTATAATCAATGATAGATGGAATATTCCAATTTTAATCAATGATTTTTTTTCAAAACTTTAAAAGTTAAAATTACTCTATTCCTTATTATTATTTTTATGGATATCGTATATTACGATAATATTCAATATTTTTTTTTGGAATTATGTAAATATGAAAATAAATGAATAATTGAAATTATCTTTATTGAATCATTAAAAAAATAAAGATTAGAAAAAAATCTCGAATAGATTTTATTAATTATTGAATCTTTTTTTTTCTTTTTCCAAAACAATACGTTCCTAACCGAATAAGTGTACTCCCACATTCTATAGCTATAGGATAATCTCTACTCATTCCCATAGAAAGGACAGAATATTTATATTTATTTTTATATTCATTATATATTTTATTTAAATAATCAAATTCATGACGTATTTTTTGAATAGATCCATGAAAAGTAGCCATACCCATTAGTCCAATAATTTTTACATTTTTCATATTTTTATAATGATCATTTTCCAAAATTTCATGAACTTTTTTATTAGTAATTCCGGATTTATTTTTTTCATTGCAAATTTTTATTTGCAATAAACAGTTTATCAACCGATTATATTTAAGCGCTTCTTTATTTATTATTTTAAGATGTTCAATTTTTTGAATACTATGAATTAAATAAATAAAAGGAACTATATATTTTAATTTATTACTTTGAATTCTACCAATCATATGCCAACGAATATCCTTTGGTAATTTTTTATATTTTAGGATCATTTCTTGAATATAATTCTCTCCAAAATCTCTATGTCCTGTTTGATAAACTTTTTCTATAGAAGAAATATTTTGATTTTTAGATACTGCTAAAATTTTTATATTTTTTGGTATTGATTTTTTTATGGAACAAATACGATGTTCGATTTTTTTCATTTTTATGAAAATATTCTTTCAAATTCTTTCATTATATCAATTAAAACCTGTACACTTTCTAATGGAATTGCATTATATATACTAGCACGATATCCACCTAAAACTCTATGTCCTTCTAATCCAATAATATTTTCTTTTTTCCACATATCATCAAATTTTTTTTTTAGATTTTTTTTTTTTAAAAAAAAGGTAACATTCATATTAGAACGATCTTCCTTATAAATTTTATTTTCAAATAGATTATTTCTATCTATTTCATCATATAATAATTGAGACTTTTCTTGATTTTCTTTTTCTAAAATAGAAATTCCTCCTTTATTTTCTATCCATTTTAAAGTTAACATAGAAGTATAAATAGAAAATACATTTGGTGTATTGAAAATACTTTTATTTTTAATATGAATTTTATAGTCTAGATAAGAAGGTATATTTCTTTGAGTTTTTATTAAAATATCTTTTTTTACTATAACAATTGTCATTCCTGCAGAACTTACATTTTTTTGTGCAGAAGCATAGATTAATCCAAATTTACAAAAATTCAATTTTCTACTAAAAATATCAGAAGACATATCACAAATTATGGGTATAGAAGTATTAGGAAATATTTTCATTTGTGTTCCAACAATAGTATTATTTGAAGTACAATGAAAATAATCTACTTCATCTGGAATTTTATAATTTTTAGATATATAAACATATTTTGTTTTTTTTCCAGAAAAAAGTATTTTTACTTTTCCAATTTTTTTCGCTTCTTCAATAGCATTATTAGCCCATATTCCTGTATCTAAATAAGCTGCTTCTTTTTTCATTAAATTATATGGAACCATTGTAAATTGTAATGTAGCACCTCCTTGAAGAAATAAAACTGCATAATCTTCATTTAAATTCATCAAACTTTTTACCAAATTAGTAGTTTTTTCCATTATTTCTTCAAAATCTTTACTCCTATGAGATATTTCAAGCAAAGATAATCCGTATTGATTATAATTAATTACAGATTGAGCTGATTTTCTAATAACTTCTTTTGGTAAAATAGAAGGACCAGCATTAAAATTATGTATTTTCATATCATGAATAACTAGAATAACTAATTCTTTTCCAAAATTAAAAAAAATACTAATGTAATAACAAAATTATATCTTTATTCCTAATATTTTTTTTGTTTTTTTTGTAACTTTGAATCTATCATCTAATCGATTCCCTATAACCAAAATAATATATCCATTACCATTAATTAATAACCATATTTGTTTTTTTTCCAAAAGAGAAAATTTTTTTTCTTTATAATATTTACTTAATTTTTTTTTACCTTTCATGTTTAAAGGAAAAAAGTAATCTCCTTTTTTCCATGTTCTTAATTCTAAAGGAAATTTAATTTTATCAAAATCTATGAATGACATATTTTTCGTATTTTCTTCTTTTTTTATTGTATTTGTAGTTGTAGGAGGGTTTATAATAAATTTTATATCAATAGGTAAATATTTTAAATTTCCAAATTTTATATCCTGTATCAAGTACCCCTTATTGTTTTTATCAAAAAAATGATTTTCTATTAAAATCCAATAATTTCGGTTTTTAATAATACGATATTTTTTTGAGATAAGTTGTTTCCCAGATTGTGCATGAATAAGATGTTTTAAATTTTCTATATTAGAAAATCCATATGGAAAAAATAACTTAAATAAATAAAATGATAATGGTTGTAAATTTTTTATTTTTTTGCATTCTATCTTCCATAAAAATGGATTATTTTTTTTTTCTACTGTAATCTCTTTATTGATTTTTTCTACCTCTATCTCTATAAAAAGATTTTCCTTATAAAGATATTCCATACTTTTTTTTACACCCTTATAAAAAGAATTGGAAAAAGTAGATGTTATTAAGCGAATTTTATTTCTTAAATATTTATACTCTTTATTACTGCTATCTAATCTCCATTTTATATTTTTTATTTTAGCATAATATAAAATTTCTTTTTTAGTAAAATCAGAAAGAGGACGAATAAATTTTTTATTTTTTATAGGTATTCCTAATAATCCTTTAATTCCTGTTCCTCTCATCATATTAATAAAAAATGTTTCGATAGAATCGTTAAAATGATGCCCTAAAGCTATATATTCATATGAATATATTTCTAATAATTCTTCAAACCAATTATACCTAAGTTTTCTAGCAGCCATTTGTATGGATAATTTTTTTTTTTTAGAAAAATCAAAAGTATTAAATCGTTTAATATGATATGAAATATTTTTTTTAACACAAAAATTCCTTACAAAATCTTCATCTTCATTAGATTCTTTATTTCTTAGTAAAAAATTACAATGAGCTACACTTAATGTGATATTAAAATTAAAAGAAATATAAAGTAATAAATTGAGAAGGACCATACTATCTAATCCTCCGCTTACAGCAACACAAACATTTTTATTTTCAATTGAAAATTCTTTTATTAATTTTTTTAAAAATAAAGGATCAGATAATTTATATTCCATAATGATTCAATCAATATGATTTATAATTTCCTTAATTATTTTGTTTTTAGATTTTCCAGTAATGTCAATTACTTTAGAAGATTTTTCATAAAAAAAAATTCTCTTTGAAAAATGCTTCATAATAAATATAAATAATTCATTTTTAGATAAATGAGATATAAGAGGTCTATTTTTTTTTTCTATATACAGCCTTTTATATAATGTATAAATATTTGTTTTTAGATAAAATGTTTTCGAATATTTATTTAATAAATCAATATTGTTATAATAACACGGAGTCCCTCCACCAACAGATAAAATATATTTTTTATGTTTTTTTAAAAATTTTTTAAGCATTAAATGTTCTATTTTTCTAAAAAAAGTTTCTCCATTTTTTTTGAAAATATTATATATAGAATCCTTTTTTTTTTTAACTAGCATAGAATCTAAATCATAAAAAACAAATTTCAATTTTTTGGATAAAATTTTTCCTATATAAGTTTTCCCACTTCCCATATATCCAATCAAAGTTACTTTCATGAAAATATAAAATTTATAATAGTATATTTGTTTATTAAATTAAATTAATTAATAATTAATATATATAATCCATAGATAGCATAGATAGAATTCAAATATATTAGAATTCAGACCTGATAGCTCAGCTGGCAGAGCATTACACTTTTAATGTAAGGGTCCTGGGTTCGAATCCCAGTCAGGTCATTTCATTCATCATTTATATTTCAATTTCTAATACAGTTGGACAATGATCCGAATATTTTATTTCAGGTAATAAATATGCATTTATCATTTTTTTTTTTAAAAAAGTGCTAACCATTATATAATCAATTCTCCAACCTTTATTATTTTTTTTTGAATTATAACGATAACTCCACCAACTATAATGTTTAGATTCTTTAACATATCTTCTAAAACTATCTATAAATCCTAAATTTAAAAAATCACTCATCCATTTTCTTTCTTTTGGCAAAAATCCGGAATTTTCATGGTTTTTTATAGGATCATAAATATCTATTTTTTTATGACAAATATTGTAATCTCCACAAATAATAAGATTTGTGAATTTTTTTTTCATTTTTTCTATATAATAAATGAAATTATCCATAAAATAAAATTTAAAATTTAATCTATTTTTCATATCTATTCCTGAGGGAAGATAAAGATTAATCACGGATATTTTTTTTAAATCTATTCGTAATATTCTTCCTTCTTGATCGATAGTATCGATTCCAATTCCATATTCTATATGATTTGGTTTTTTTTTACATAAAATACCTACTCCACTATATCCTTTTCTTTTTATTGAAGGATACCAATAATGGTAATATCCCAAATTATCAAATATACTGGTATCTATTTGTTCCGGAAAAGCTTTTATTTCTTGAAAACATAAAATATCTGGTTGATTTATTTTAATCCAATTGGATAACCCTTTATTGATTCCAGATCTAATTCCATTAATATTATAACTAATAATTTTCATATTCCATAAAAAAAATTTTTTATTAAAAATAATCATTCAATTTATAATAATTATTAAATAATGAATAAAAAAAATAGTGGTCGAAAAGGTTAAAGAATATTCAAAATAGTTTTTTATATTTGCTCATTAAATCTAGAGATAAAGATAAAAATTACTGTAAAAGCTTACTATATTGTAAGCTTTTACTATTAAATATATTATTCCTTCCTATATAATGGATAAACTTAAAATAGCTATTCAAAAATCAGGGCGTCTTTATGACGACTCCATCAAGTTACTTAAAGATTGTAGTATAGAGGTTAATATTGGAATAGATAAATTAAAAACAACAGCTCTTAATTTTCCACTAGAAATACTTTTTCTACGTGATGATGATATTCCTCAATATTTAGAAGATGGAGTAGCTGATATAGGAATTGTTGGAAAAAATGTTCTTTTGGAAAAAAGAAAAAAAATAAAAATAAAAGAAACTTTAGGATTTGGAAAATGCCGTCTTGCTATTGCAATTCCTAAATCTTTGGTTTATAAAAAAATAAATGATTTAAATGGGAAAAGAATCGCTACAAGTTATCCATTTTTGGTTAGAGAATTTTTCGAAAAAAAATATATAAAAGCAGAAATTCACGAAATTTCTGGAGCTGTAGAAATTGCACCTGGAATAGGATTAGCAGATTGTATTTGTGATTTGGTAAGTAGTGGATCTACACTTTTTATGAATGGATTAAAAGAAGTAGAAACAATTCTTCAATCTGAAGCTGTTTTAGCATCTAATCTGCATTTAGGAGAACCACAAAATATCATAATGGAAAAATTGTTATTTCGGATTCGATCTGTAAAAAAAGCTAAAAATCATAAATATATTCTTTTAAATGTCTCTAATGAACACTTAGAAAAAATAATATCTCATCTTCCAGGAATTAAAAGTCCAGTTATTCTTCCATTAGCAAATTCAAAATGCAGTTCTGTACATTCTGTAGTCAATGAAAATGATTTTTGGGGGATTATAGAAAATTTAAAAGAACTTGGTGCACAAGATATATTAGTTCTTCCAATAGAAAAAATTATACTTTAATATAATATGAATATTCAAGTTTATATGCATCCTTCATTCAATACGTGGAAATATCTTATAAAAAGACCTATTAAAGATATTTCCATATTAATTGATTCAGTGACTCCTATTATAAATAATGTAAAAAAATATGGAGATTTAGCCTTAAAAACCTATACAAAAAAATATGATAATTTTAATCTAAAATATATTCAAGTAACGGAAGAAGATATTAATAAAGCAAATATAAAAATTTCAAATTGTTTGAAAAAATCTATTGAAATAGCATATAAAAACATAAAATTTTTTCATCAAAAACAAATCCATGAAGAATCTAAAATTGAGGTATTACCAGGAATTCTTTGTTGGAGAAAATCTGTTCCTATAGAAAAAGTAGGTTTTTATATACCTGGAGGATCCGCTCCTTTATTATCTACTGTATTAATGTTAGGAATTCCAGGTAAATTAGCAGGATGCAAAAATATAATTTTATGTTCACCTCCAAATAAAAATGGAGAAATACATCCATCTATTTTATACACAGCTAAATATATAGGGATTACACAAATATATAAAATAGGAGGAGCTCAAGCAATAGCTGCCATGGCATATGGGACAGAAAGTATCCCATCAGTTTATAAAATATTTGGACCAGGTAATTCTTATGTAACAATAGCTAAACAAATTGTATCCCAAAAGGGAATTGTGTCTATTGACATACCTGCAGGTCCTTCAGAAATTGTTATATTAGCAGATAATACAGCTAATCCAGAATATGTAGCTTCCGATTTACTTTCTCAATCAGAACATGATATGGAAAGTTATATTATTTTAGTTACTATAAATGAATCTTGGTGGATAGAAAAAGTAAAAAGTGAATTAAAAAAACAATTAATTAATCTATCCTATAGACAAAATATTATGAAAAAGGCTTTGGAAAAAAGCAAAATTATTGTTTTTGATTCTTTGGAAGAAGGGATAAACTTAATTAATGAAATTGCTCCAGAACATCTTATTATTAATTGTAATAATGCTTCTTATTGGAGTAACAAAATAAAAAATGCTGGGTCTATTTTTATAGGAAATTATTCTCCAATAAGTATTGGGGATTATGCTTCTGGTCCCAATCATGTACTTCCTACATATGGTTATGCTAAATCTTATAGTGGAGTATCTGTAGATAGTTTTATTAAAAAAATCACTTTTCAAAAAATTTCCAAAAAAGGATTACGAAATTTATCAAAATGTGTTGATTTATTGTCTTCTGAAGAAGGATTAATAGCACATAAAAAATCGATTAATATTAGATTAAAAAAATGAATATTGAATGTGAATGCATGAATAGAGATGATTTTTCAAATTTTGATTTGAATTCCTTAATCAGAGATAATATTTTAAAAATAGATCCTTATTTATCTGCTAGAGAAGAATATTCTTATCAAGAAAAAAATTCTATATTTCTAGATGCCAATGAAAATTCTTTTGGGGCTCCTTTATCTTTTTCTAATTCCTACAATAGATATCCGGATCCATTACAAAAAGAATTAAAAAGAAAAATATCAGAAATAAAAAAAATTTCTTCATCCAAAATTTTTTTAGGAAATGGAAGTGATGAAATTATTGATTTAATTTATCGTATTTTTTCTCGTCCAAATACAGATAATGTAATTATTTTTCCACCTACATATGGCATGTATGAAGTTAGTGGAAAAATTCATGGAGTAGATATTGTAAAAGTTTTTCTAACGGAAGAAGAATATCAATTAAATTTGAAAAAAATCAAAAATTCAATTAATCCATATAGTCGTATAATTTTTATTTGTTCTCCAAATAATCCTACTGGAAATGATATAAAAAAAGAAGATATTGAAAATATCATAAAACAATTTACCGGTATTGTTGTTTTAGATGAAGCTTATATTGATTTTTCAGAAAAAGAATCTTTTTCTCTAGAAATAGAGAAATATCCCAATTTAATTATTTTACAAACACTTTCTAAATCTTGGGGACTGGCTGGATTAAGAATAGGAATTGCTATTTCTTCTGAAAAAATTATTCAATGGATGAATAAAGTGAAATTTCCCTATAACGTAAGTCAAATATCTCAAAAAATAGCTATTCAAGCTCTTAATAATAAGGATTTATTTTTTTATCATTTAAAAAATATCCTTTCAGAAAGAAAATATATGGAAGACTCTTTAAAAAAAATTCCAATTATAGATAAAGTATATCCTAGTTCTTCAAATTTTATACTAGTTAAAATTTCCTTTTCATCAAAAAATCTTTATCAACATTTAGTTAATAAAAATATTATTGTTAGAGATCGATCTAAAATCATTTTGTGTAATGAATGTTTAAGAATAACAGTAGGTACTCATGAAGAAAATGAGTATTTGATAGATCAAATCAAAAAATATTCCGAAAAATGTTCTAAGTATAAGGAATAAAATAAAAAAATACCATGAAAAAAATATTATTTATTGATAGAGATGGAACAATAATCCAAGAAACCCCTCCTACTTATCAAATTGATACTATTGAAAAGGTGAATTTTTATCCAAAAGTTATATTTTTTTTAACTAAAATAGTTAATGAATTAGATTATGATTTAGTTATGGTAACTAACCAAGATGGATTAGGTACTGAAAAATTTCCTGAAAAAAAATTTTGGCCTATACATAATCATATATTAAAGATATTAAAAACAGAAGGAATTCATTTTTCTTCTATTCATATAGATAGAACTATTCCAGAAGAATATTCTTCTACCAGAAAACCAGGAATCGGAATGCTCACTTCTTATTTTCATTCGGATTATGATCTTTCCAATTCTTTTGTTATTGGAGATAGAATTACGGATGTTTTATTAGCTAATAACTTAGGATGTAAGTCCATATGGATCAATAAAAATCATCATAATGTATCCGAAAAAGAATTTTCCATAGAAATAAAAAATTTCAAAAAAAAAATAGTTTTGAAAACTGATAATTGGAAAAATATTTACGAATATTTGAAATATGCATCTAATAAAAAATTGGTTAAACATAGAAGAAAAACATTAGAAACAGACGTAAGAATCACTATTCAACTTTATGGAGAAGGGAAATCAGATATAAAAACAGGATTAGGTTTTTTTGATCATCTTCTAGAACAAATAGCTTTTCATAGTATGATAGATATGAATATTCACACAAACGGAGACTTAAATATAGATGAACATCACACTATAGAAGATACTGCAATTGCTTTAGGAGAAGTTTTTCATCAATCTATTATAGATAAAAGAGGAATAGAACGTTATGGTTTTTTTTTCATTCCTATGGATGATTCTTTAGCTACAGTAATATTGGATCTTGGAGGGAGAAGTGAATTATCTTGGAAAACAAATTTTTTAAGTGAAAAGATTGGTCAAGTCCCTACAGAAATGTTTATTCATTTTTTTAAGTCTTTTTCTTCTTCTGCAAAATGCAATATTCATATTCATGCTACAGGAAAAAATGATCATCATAAAATAGAATCTATTTTTAAAGCTTTCGCTAGAGCTATTAAAATGGCTATACAAAAAAATAATATTAAAAAATTGCCTAGTTCTAAAGGCCTATTATAAAAATTTTTCAATAAAAAAATTATGAAAACAATTATTATAAAATATCCTGCTGGAAATGTACAATCTGTCCTTTTTTCTTTAGAAAGAATAGGAATAGATGCTTTCGTAACGGACTCTCGAGAGTCTATTAAAAATGCAGAAAAAGTCATTTTACCTGGTGTAGGAGAAGCCAATTTTGCTATGAAATATTTGAAAGAAAAAAAATTGGATATTCTTTTATCTAAATTGGAACAACCTGTATTGGGAATATGTTTAGGAATGCAATTATTATGTAAATATTCTGAAGAAAGTAGTACTACTTGTATAGGCATTTTTGATTTATTAGTAAAAAAATTTCAATCAGAAAATAAAAATCATAAAATTCCTCAAATTGGTTGGAATACTATTGATACACTAAAAGGACCATTATTTGAAGATATTCCAAATAGAAGTTATCAATATTTTGTACATAGTTATTATGCTCCTTTAGGAAAATATACTATAGCTAAAACAGACTATATAGTTTCTTATAGTTCAGCACTACAAAAAAAAAATTTTTATGCTGTACAATTTCATCCAGAAAAATCTTCTTATGTGGGAAATAAAATATTAGAAAACTTTATAAGATTATAAAAAAATAAATTTTTATAATGAATATTATTGCAGCTATAGATCTTATTGATGGAAAATGTGTTCGTTTAACACAAGGAGACTATAAAAGAAAAAAAATTTATCATAAAAATCCATTAGATATGGCATTTTTATTAGAAGATCATGGAATATCTAGATTACATTTAGTAGATTTAGATGGAGCAAAAAAAGGGAAAGTAATTCATTGGAATATTTTGGAAAAAATTGCAAAGTATACACATTTAATCATTGATTTTGGAGGGGGGATTCAGACAGAAGAGGATGTTAGGATTGTATTTGAAAATGGAGGAGATATGGTTACTATTGGAAGTATAGCTGTAAAAAATCCATTTCTTCTAAAAAAATGGATTCAAATTTATGGAAGAGATAAAATCCTTCTTGGAGTGGACGTTAAGGATCATAAAATTGCTACTAATGGATGGACAAAATTTCATCAGATTCCTTTCTGGGATTTTTTAAAAGAAAAAAATATTCATGGAATAAAAAAATTTTTTTGTACGGATATATCTAAAGATGGAGATCTTTCTGGTCCATCTTTATCCTTATATAAGGATATTATTCATAGGTTCCCAAATATTGAACTTATTGCAAGTGGAGGAATAAGAAATATGTCAGATATCAAAATATTATATGATTTAGGTTGTCATGGAGTGATTATTGGAAAAGCTATATATGAAAATAAAATATCGTTATCGGAACTTAAAAATTGGGAATATGGTGAAAAAAAATGAAAATAAACTATATTAACTATGTTAGTTAAGCGGATTATACCTTGTTTAGATATCCAAAATGGAAGGATTGTCAAAGGAGTTAATTTTCAGAATTTAAAAGATGCTGGAGATCCAATTATAATGAGTCATTGGTATACAAAACAAGGTGCAGATGAATTAATATTTTTGGATATCACAGCTACAAATGAAAAAAGAAAAACATTATTTTCTTTAGTG
Source organism: Blattabacterium clevelandi (assembly GCF_003268615.1). NCBI lineage: Bacteria > Pseudomonadati > Bacteroidota > Flavobacteriia > Flavobacteriales > Blattabacteriaceae > Blattabacterium > Blattabacterium clevelandi. Next base: position 423,890 of record NZ_CP029844.1, read on the forward strand.
AAAAAAATTTCTCGTTATATTAATATTCCTTTTACTGTTGGAGGTGGGATCATGGAAGAAAAAGACGTAGAATTATTATTAAATGCAGGAGCAGATAAAATATCTATTAATACAGCTGCTTTTAAAAATCCAAAAATTTTAGAAATTCTTTCTAGAAGATTTGGTAGTCAATGTATTGTTTTATCTATTGATACAAAATACGAAAAAAATGAATGGTGGGTATATTTAAATGGAGGAAGAATTCCAACCAGAAAAAAAACTTTAGATTGGGCTAAGGAAGGAGTAAATAGAGGGGCAGGAGAAATATTATTAACTTCAATGAATCATGATGGAATGAAAAATGGATTTGCTTTAGATATAACTAAAAGAATTTCGGATCTACTTTCTACACCTATTATTGCTTCAGGTGGAGCTGGAAAATTAGAAGATTTTTATCAAGTTTTTAAAAATGGGAAAGCAGATGCAGCATTAGCTGCTAGTATTTTTCATTATAGAGAAATAGAAATTCCTAAATTAAAATATTATTTAAATTATCATAATATACCTGTGAGAACTAATAAATAAATTAAAAAAAATGAAGTTTATTCAAAAAAAAGAAATAAATTTTCAAAAAGGATTAATTCCCGTTATTGTTCAAGATTCAAAAACTAGTAAAGTTTTAATGCTTGGTTATATGAATGATGAGTCCTATAGAAAAAGTATTGAAGAAAAAAAAGTTATTTTTTATAGCAGATCTAAAAAAAGATTGTGGAAAAAAGGAGAAATTAGTCATAATTATCTTTTAATTAAAGATATATTAATTGATTGTGATCAAGATACTTTGTTGATTAAAGCTACCCCTACAGGACCTATTTGCCATAAAGGATCGGATACTTGTTGGAAAGAAATAAATAAAATAAATTTTTTATTTCATTTAGAAAATATTATCTCTAATAGAATAAATAAAAAATATAAAAATTCTTACATTTTTCAACTATTCCAAAAAGGAATTAATAAAATATCTCAAAAATTAGGAGAAGAATCCGTAGAAATGATCATTGAATCTAAAGATAATGATCCACATTTTTTTTTAAATGAATCTGCAGATTTGTTATTTCATTATCTTATTCTTTTACATAAAAAAGGATTTTCTATACAGGAAGTTATAAATATTTTAGAAGAAAGACATTTAAAAAATAAAAAAAAAGAATTAATGGATATTTAATATTTTTTGTATTTTAAAAAAAAATTTTACACTTTATTTATATAAATTTATTAATATAAAATAATATAAAAAATTATTTTTGGAAATATTTTTATAGTATCCCACCAATTACATTTTATATTTTCTTTTCTAAAAAATATACTGATATTCTATAATAATATCACTTGTAAAAAAATGATAAGATTTCTATTATATCTATATAGATATTGGATCAAATAGATTATTTTTTTTCATTGTTGAATGAAAAAGCTATTAAAATATTTTTTATAAGCATAATACGGGTCATAGGACCAACTCCGCCTGGAACAGGTGTAAGATAAGAGGCTTTTCCATAAACGCTATTAAAATCAACGTCTCCTTTTAAAATAAATTTTTTTTTATTTTTTACTTTATTAATGCCTACATCTATAATTATAGCTCCTTTTTTAATCATTTTTCCTGTTAAAAAACCTGGAATACCAACAGAAATTATAATGATATCTGCTTTTTTCGTATAATGTTCTATATTTTGAGTATGACTATGAGTAAGTGTTACAGTGCTATTTCCAAGATAATTTTTTCTGCTCATCAAGATACTAATAGGTATTCCTACAATACGACTTCTTCCAATTACTACAGTATTTTTTCCAGAAATTTTTATTTTATATCTTTCTAAAAGAGTTAATATTCCTAATGCAGTAGCAGGTAAAAAAGAATTCATATTCAAAGACATTTTTCCAAAATTTTCTGGATGAAATCCATCTACATCTTTTTTTGGATTAATCGATAAAATAATATTATCCGTATTGATATGTTTTGGAAGAGGTAATTGTATAATAAAACCATCTATCAAAGAATTTTCATTCATTTTTTGAATTTCTTTTAATAATTTTAATTCGGAACTTTCTACAGTTAAATGTACTAAAGTTGATCGTATTCCAATATTTTTGCATTCTTTTATTTTGCTATTGACATATGTTATACTGGAACTATTATTTCCTAATAAAATAATTCCAAGATGAGGAATCCTTTTTTTTTTATTTCGTATATTTTGATCAATTTCTTTAGAAATTTCTTTTCTTATTTCGATTGCTAATAGATTTCCATTTAATAATTGGGTCATTTTCGAATTTCTATTTCTTTTGTTAATTGAAGGAATTCTTTTATAGATAATTGTTCTGCTCTTTTATTCAAAAATGGAATATCATAAAAATTTGGTATTTTTTTAAAATATTGGAGTGAATTTTTCAATATTTTTCTTCTTTGATTAAAAGCCATTTTTACACATTTAAATAAAATATCCTTATTAAAAAGGATTTCTAATTTTTTTCTTTTTAAGGATATTACGGCCGATTTTACATTTGGAATAGGATAAAATACATTTTTTTTGACAGAAAAAAGATATTCTACATCATAGAATGATTGTACTAAAACAGATAAAATTCCATACTTACCAATCCCTTTATGAGAAAAAAATATCCGTTCTACAAATTCTTTTTGAAACATTCCAATACATTCTGGTATATATTGATTATATTTTAATATATGAAATAATATTTTAGAAGAAATACCATAGGGAAAATTTCCAATTAATGCAAAATTTTTAAGGTTTATTTCTTCTGGATTCCATTTTAAAAAATCTTGATGTATAATTTGATTTTTAGGAATAAAAAAATTTTTTTTTAAAAAAAAGATGAGATTTTCATCAATTTCTATTAAAAATACTTTTTTACATAATAATAATAAATAACGAGTTAATATTCCTACCCCTGGACCTATTTCTACTACTGTATTATAATCTTGAAAAGATAGATTTTTTACAATTTTTTTAGCTATATTTTTATCTTTTAAAAAATATTGATCGAATTTTTTTTTAAAAAAATATTCTTTCATTATGCAAATATAGAAAAGAAATATATTAATATTATTTGTATATTTATTTTTTATTGTATTTGTATTATTTATTATTAAGATTGGAAATACAATTTTAATTTTTCTATGCTTCAACCCTCTTTTATACGTAATAATAGAAAAAAAGTTTTATTAGGATTAAAAAAAAGAAAATTTAAGAAAATTTTTTTGATAGATGAAATATTGACTTTAGATAAAAAGAAAAAGGAATTAAAAACTTTTTTGAATAAAATTTCAGAAGAAAAAAATACAATATCCAAAAATATCAGTCATCTTATTCTGAAGATTGATAAAGGTATAAAAATAAATTCTTTAAAAGAAAAATCCCTTTTTCTAAAAAATAAAAAAAAAGATCTTAATATTCAATTAAAAAATATTATTCAATGTTTAGAAGAAAAACTAAATCAAATACCTAATATACCCAATGAAAAAGTAAAAAAAAATGCAGATAAGAATGATATTCTTTTTCAAGAAGGGGTTATTGATTCAATAATAATGGAAGGAGCACTTACACATTGGGAATTAGCTAAAAAATTTCATTTATTCGACTTATTATTAGGTACGAAAATATGTGGATCTGGTTTTTCAGTTTATATCGGAAAAGGGGCTAAATTACAAAGAAGTTTGATTCAATATTTTTTAGATCAGAACATACGTGCTTCATATACAGAATATAGTTTTCCTTATCTTATAAATGAAAAGTCAGGATATTCAACAGGACAAATTCCGGATAAAGAAGGTCAAATGTATCTAATAGAAAAAGATAATTTTTATCTGATTCCAACTGGAGAAATTCCTCTTATGAATTGTTATAGAAATAATAGACTTACATATAAGGACTTACCTATAAAAGCGACCACTTATACTTCTTGTTTTAGAAGGGAAGCTGGATCTTATGGTTCTCAAATTAGAGGGTTAAATAGATTACATCAATTTGAAAAAGTAGAAATCATTCAAATTACTACCCATGAAACTTCTTATGATTATTTAGAGGAAATGATTTTACATGTTAAAAATATTCTAAAATCTTTAGAATTACCGTTTCGAATACTTCGTTTGATTGGGAAAGATCTAGGTTTTTCTTCTTCTATAACTTATGATTTTGAAGTGTATTCTATGGTACAAAAAAAATGGTTAGAAGTAAGTTCTATTTCAAATTGCACTAATTTTCAATCTAATAGATTAAATCTTCGATATAAAACTATTACAGGAAAAATGGAGTTTTGTCATACACTTAATGGAAGCTCTCTAGCTTTACCACGAATTATTGCCGCTTTATTAGAAAATAATCAAACTGTTAATCAAATTAATATTCCTAAAGTTTTAATTCCTTATACAGGATTTGATAATATTAAATAAAAAATATTTTTTTTATGAAAGTGACTGATCATATAGATAAAGCGAAAAAAAGTTTATTTTCTTTTGAAATATTACCTCCTTTAAGAGGACATGATATCAAAAATATTTTTTCTACTTTAGATCCATTAATGGAATTTAATCCTCCTTTTATTGATGTTACATATCATCGTGAAGAATTTTTTTATGTAGAAAAAGAAAATGGTCTTTTACAAAGAAAATCTGTATCCAGGCGTCCTGGTACTATAGGTATTTGTGCTGAAATTATGAATAAATATGGAATAGATGCAGTCCCACATCTTATTTGTGGTGGTTTTAATAAAAAAATGACTGAAAATGCTTTAATAGATCTAAATTTTTTAGGAATAGATAATGTTTTAGTACTTAGAGGGGATCCTATTAAATCAGAAAATAAGTTTTTTTCTAAAAAAGATGGACATAAATATGCAGTAGAATTGGTAGAACAAGTTCAAAACTTGAACAAAGGAAAGTATCTTAATAAAACTTTTGAAAAAAAAAATTCTCCATTATTTGATTTTTGTATTGGTATAGCTGGATATCCAGAAAAACATTTAGAAGCTCCAAATATGGAAAGTGATTTATTTTTCTTGAAAAAAAAAGTTGAAGCTGGAGCTAATTATATTGTTACTCAAATGTTTTTTGATAATAAAAAATACTTTACTTTTGTAAAAAAATGTAGATCTGAAGGGATAATTATCCCTATAATACCTGGAATTAAACCTATTTCTTCTAAAATTCAATTAAATAGTCTTCCTTCTCGTTTTTATTTAAATATACCTAATGAATTAGTAAAAGAAATTGAAAAAGCGAAAGATAAAAAATTGATTTTTAATATTGGAATTGAATGGGCTATACAACAGTCTAAGGAACTAAAAAATTCTGGAGTCAAAGTTATTCATTATTACACAATGGATAAACCAGAAAATATTTATAAGATAGTTCAAGCTATTTATTAAAAAAATTAAACAAGATAAAGAGTCTCTTTTATGGAGTGGATTACTTTTTCTTCATTAGGGAACCAATTCCTTATCAAATTGGAAGAATAAGGTGCTGGTGTATCTAGTAAAGTGATTCTATTAATAGGAGCATCAAGGTAATCAAATCCATATTTTTGTATAATATATGAAACTTCAGAAGCTATTGAAGCAAAAGGCCATGATTCTTCTAAAATCACTAAACGATTGGTTTTTTTTACAGAAAAAAGTATAGATTCATAATCTAATGGACGAATACTTTGAATATCTATTACTTCTACACTAATATTTTCTTTTTCTAATTTTTCTGCTATATTTAAAGCCATTTTCATAATTTTTCCAAAAGAAACTAAACTTATATCAGTTCCTACTTTTTTTATATCTGCCTTTCCAATAGGAAGTAGATATTCTTCTTCTGGAATCATCATTGTATCACCATACATTTGTTCAGATTCCATAAAAATTACGGGGTTATTATCTCGAATAGAAGATTTTAAAAGACCTTTAGCATCATATGGATTACATGGAATGACTACTTTTAATCCAGGACAACTTGCGTACCAACTTTCAAAAGATTGAGAATGGGTAGCTCCTAATTGCCCAGCAGATCCAGTAGGCCCTCTAAAAACAATAGGAATATTCCATTGCCCTCCACTCATATAACGTATTTTAGCAGCATTATTGATAATCTGATCCATTGCTACCAAAGAAAAATTAAATGTCATAAATTCAATAATAGGGCGACACCCATTCATTGCAGATCCTACTCCTATACCAGAAAATCCTAATTCTGAGATTGGAGTGTCAATGACTCTTTTTGGTCCAAATTCTTCTAACATACCTTTAGAAGCTTTGTAAGCTCCATTATATTTAGCAACTTCTTCACCCATTAGATATACGGAGTGATCTCTTCTCATTTCTTCACTCATAGCTTCCGCTATGACTTCACGAAAAGTCATTTTTTTCATAATATTTTTTTTTAATGGATCCAACTTTTAGTAAAAAGTCAAAATTCCATATAAAAAAGAACAACGGAAAAGGAATCAAATAGATTCCTTTTCCGTTTTGAATAATTAATTATTAGTTGTTTGATTTTTTTTTTGTAAATCTTCCTGCATTTTTTGAAGAGCTATTTGTTCATTTTTAGAATCTGTTAGAGATTTATTTATGTCATTCAAAAATAAACTTTTCTCTTTAAGAATTTTTAATTTTCCTTTTCCATATTCTTTATATTCTTCAAAATCTTTTTTAGCTTGTAATTGCTCTTCTGAACCGTAAGGTTTAGATCTCATTACCGATCTTCTTCTCTTTGTTTCATTTAAAATTTGTTTCTGATTATTTATCATATCATAATATTGATTTTGATGAAAATTACTTTCTTTTTCTAATTTTTTTATTTTTACTTCTAGATCTTTTATTCTTTTAGATAATTCTTCAGGTTTTATATCAGAAGGTATGTGAAAATTAGGAATTTCCTCCATAAAAAAAGGATAATTTGGAGGAATAATATTTGCTTCAGGAATAGAATTTACAAAAGTTGGATTTTGTGGGATATTATGGGATGGTTGAGGATTTGTATTATTATTGACAGGATCATTGGAATAAGTCATTTCATCATCATTACAGGATACAATAAAAACTCCTAACGATAGAAAAATTGTTGGAATTAAAAATTTCATAGAAGTATTCATAATAAAAATTTTTAGTTATAGTTTTTAAATATATAAAAAAAATTATTACAGATGAATACTCTTCTTTTTTTACAAAAAATTCTATATGTTTTCTCCTTATCAAAAGACATAAATTTAGTATATTTGATGAGAATAGAAAGATTTATATATTTTTTCCTATGGAACAACTAATCAGATTAGCTATACGTGGTATATCCTTAAGTCAAATACAATCTGGGATATATGTTTTATTATTGGAAGAAGAATCTGGAAAAATAAAACTACCTATTGTTATAGAAAGTTTACAAGCTCAATCTATCGCTTCTGCTATAGGTAAAAGAGATATATCCAAATCTTTTACACATGATTTATTTTTAACTTTTGCAAAAGTATTTCATATTAGATTAAAATCAGTGGTTATATATAAATTAGTCAATGGAATATTTTTTTCTTATATTTTATTTGAAAGAGAAAATAAAGAATATAAAATAGATTCAAAAACATCGGATGGAGTTGCTTTAGCCGTAAGATTTCAATCTCCTATTTATACTACAAAAGAAATTTTTGATAAAGCTGGAATTTATTTTGAAAATGGATTTCCTGAAAATGATAATTTTGAAGGAGAATTAGAAAAAAAAACTTCTTCCTCTTTTTCTGATCAAGAAAAAAGTAAAAAAGAATTAGAAAAAATGACAGAAAGAGATCTTAATGCTTTATTGAATCATGCGGTAGTAAATGAATGTTATGAACTTGCAGCAAAAATCAAAAAAGAACTAGATAATAGAAGAGAATAATCAATTACAATTTTTTTTCGTATCGAACAAAACTATAATCGTATAAATGATTTTGATCTTTTTCATAAAAAAATTCATATTTTTTTTCCCATTTTTTAAAATTAATTTTGGGAAATTTTGCATCACCGTAAAATTTTTGATGAATGATTGTTAATTCTAAAATTTTTGCTTTATTTATAGTAGAAGTATATATTTTTTCTCCTCCTATAACAAATATTTTTTTATAATTTAAATCATATACTTCTTTTAAAGAAGAAAAAATTTTAAAAATTCCGTTATAAGAATATGATAATTTTATTTTATTTTTTTTTGTTAATATGATATTTTTTCTACCTGGAAGTGGTTTACCAATTGATTCAAAAGTTTTTCTACCCATAAGAACAATTTCTCCAATAGTCATATTTTTAAATCGTTTTAAATCATTAGGAAGATGCCACATTAATTTATTATTTTTTCCTATAAATCCATTTTTAGAAATCGCAGAGACAAGTACAATTTTCATTAAAAATTAATTTTTTTTATATTTTATGGATATTCCAATTAAATATGATCCAAAATCTGTAGAAGAAAAAATATATCATCATTGGATAAATAATGATTACTTTTTTTCCTATCCAGATAATCGAAAATCTTATACTATTATTATGCCACCTCCAAATATTACTGGAATTCTTCACATAGGACATATTTTGAATAATACTATACAAGATATATTAATTAGATATGCTAGAATGAAAGGGAATAATCCATGTTGGATTCCAGGAACAGATCATGCTTCTATTGCCACAGAAGCAAAGATTGTTTATCAATTAAAAAAGAAAGGGTTATCCAAATTTATTATAGGAAGAGATAAATTTTTATCCTATGTTGTGGAATGGTCTAAAAAACACAAAAAGATTATTTTTAATCAATTAAAAAAATTGGGATGTTCTTGTGATTGGACTCGTGTTCAATTTACAATGAGTAAAAAATTATCTAAATCTATCACAAAAATTTTTATAGATTTATATGAAAAAGGATATATATACAGAGGATATCATGTAGTTAATTGGGATCCAAAAGCTAGAACTACTATTTCTGACGAAGAAGTTGTATATAAAGAAAGGATAGGAACTCTTTATTATATAAAATACAAAATCAAAGGAAAAGAAGATTTTATTATTATTGCAACAAGTCGTCCGGAAACGATATTTGGAGATACAGCGGTTTGTTTTCATCCAGATGATGTACGTTATTATCATTTAAAGGGAAAGTATGTAATTATCCCAATAATAAATAGAGTGATTCCCATTATTCAAGATTCATACGTAGATCCAAATTTTGGTACAGGATTTTTAAAAATAACTCCAGCTCATGATATTAATGATAAAAATATTGCGGATAAATACCATTTAGATATAATTGATATTTTTAATGAGGATGCAACTCTCAATGAAAATGGACTTCACTATCAAGGAATGGATCGTTTTGAAGTAAAAAAAAAGATAATTCAAGAGTTAGATAAATTAGGATTTATAGTAAATAGAGAAAAATTTAATCAAAAAATAGGAATTTCAGAAAGAACTAAATCTGTGGTAGAACAAAAATTATCTCTTCAATGGTTTTTAAAAATGAAACAAATATCGAATCCGGCTATAGAAGCAGTTAAAAATGGGGAAATTAAATTTTATCCAAGTAGATTTAAAAAAATTTATTTTCAATGGATGGATAAAATTCATGATTGGAATATATCGAGACAATTATGGTGGGGGCACCGTATTCCTGTTTATTATTATGGTCATTCTCCAAATGATTTTGTTGTTGCAGAAAATTTGGAATCAGCTTTAAAAAAAGCGAAAATTAAGAGTCATAATTACGATTTAAACTATGATAATCTTTGGCAAGATTCAGATGTTTTAGACACTTGGTTTTCTTCTTGGATATTACCTATATCTGTATTTGATGGAATTTCTAATCCTAATAATCATGAAATATCTTATTATTATCCTACTGAAAATTTGATTACAGGTTCGGATATATTATTTTTTTGGGTTGCTCGTATGATTATAGCAGGATTTTTTTTTCAAAAAAAGAAACCATTTAAAAATGTTTATTTTACAGGTATTTTAAGAGATTCTAAAAATAAAAAAATATCTAAATCATTAAATAATTCTCCAAATCCTATAGATTTAATTGAAAAATATGGAGCAGATTCTGTTCGGATGGGTATTATGCTTAGAGCTAGTGCAGGAAAAGACTTTCATTTTGAGGAAAATTTTTGTTTACAAGGAAGAAATTTTTCTAATAAAATATGGAATGCTTTTCGTTTGATACAAAGTTGGGAAATAAAAGAAAATCATAATCTATATTATGATGATATTCCTAAAGTATCTAATATGGCACTTATATGGTTTGAAAATCGTTTTTATTATGTATTAGAACTTTTTGAGATTTATTTCAATAAATATAAATTTGATGAATCGTTAATGATTTTATATAAATTCATTTGGAATGATTTTTGTTCATTATTTCTTGAAATTATTAAACCGATTTCTGGAAAGTTTATATCAAAAACTGTGTATTTAAAGACTGTTAAATGGTTTGAAAATATTTTAAAATTATTACATCCATATATGCCTTTTATTTCAGAAGAAATTTGGAGTCTTCTTAAAAAGAGAACGGAAAAAGAAGCTTTAATTATTTCTTCTTGGCCTAAAAAAAAATCATATAATTGGAATTTATTAGTTTCTTTTGAAAGAGCTATTCAAATTGTATCTAAAATACGTAATATCAGAAATCAAATACATCTTCCTCATAAGACAAGTTTAGTTTTATTTTCTGTAAAAAATAAAGAAGAATATCATCCAGTGATATTAAAATTAGCAAATTTATCTCAAATTATTGAAATCTTAAAAAGACCTAAAAAAGGACGATTTTTTTCTTTTTTTATTGGAACGGATAGATACTTTTTATCTTTAGATAGAAAGTATCATTTAGATAAAAATGATTCATTTAATATTGAAAAAAAAATTCAGTATTTTCATAATTTTTTATCTATCATTCGTAAAAATTTATCAAACGATAAATATGTAAAATCGGTTCCAAAACACCTCCTTTTAAAGGAAAAAAAAAAAGAAAGTGATACTTTGAAAAAAATAGTTTATCTTAAAGAGATTTTAAAAAAAATGAATTAAATTACCAGTTTCCACTAGATCCTCCACCTCCAAAGGTTCCTCCTTCTCCAAATCCGTCAAAATTATCTTCATGGTTATGATCGTTTGGATTTTTTATAGATCTATTTTTGAATAGAATACTTGTTAAAAATAATGTATTTAATAATGAAGGGTCAATCCTTTTTTTTTGAAATAAAAAAAACATAATAAAAAAGATACTAATAGGAATAAAAAATTTCCATATATAAAAAGGGTTTTTATTATATTTTTTTTTGTATTCATATTTATTTTTTAAAATTTTAAATATTTCTTGAATACCGATATCTATAGCCTTATAATAAAGATTATTTTTTAAAAAAGGTTTTATTTTTTTGATTATATTTTGAGTTGAAAAATCTGTCAGATATGGCTCAATTCCGTATCCATTTTGGATAGATATTTTTTTATCTTTTATAGATAATAAAATAATAATTCCATTATTTTTATCTTTTTTTCCAATATTCCATTTTTCTCCCCATTTGGAAGCTAAAAAATTAGAATCTTCTCCATGTATATCTTGAACGATAGGAATTAAAATTTCTGTTGAGGTAATTTTCGAATATTGAATAAGTTTTTTATTTAATTTTTCTATTTGAATATGAGATAGTACTCCTGCATAATCATTAACAGGATATATTTTTTTTGGAGGGTCAGGTATATTGAATTGTCCTTGTACGATATTTGTAAAAAATAGTAAAATAAATAATGAGTTAAAAACTTTTTTTATGAAATTTTTCATTCCTAATTTTTTCAATTTAACCCTATCATGAATTATCAAAATCTACAATAGGTGCTTTTTCCGATCCTATTTGAGATTTAAAATATCCTTTTTCTCTAAATTGAGAAAAAAAATTTGAGATGATAATTTTTGGAAATTTATTTCTATAAGTATTAAAATTATTGACTTTATCATTAAATCTATTTCTTTCCACATTAATACGATTTTCTGTCCCTTCCAATTGATTTTGTAATTCGGAAAAATTTTGTGTAGATTTTAAATTAGGATAATTTTCTACAATTAAGAGTAACCTATTGATAGAGTTATTTAATCCTTCTTGTGATTTTTGAAATCTACTTACTTGATTTTGATTTAAATTATCTGGATTTATATTTATAGAGGTTGCTTTTGCTCTTGCTTCTATTACTTGATTCAAGGTATTTTTTTCGAAATTAGAAGATCCCTTAACTATATTTACTAAATTTGGGATTAAATCGGATCTTCGTTGATAAGAATTTTCTACTTGACTCCATTGTGTTTTTATATTTTCGTTGAGTTGAACTAATTGATTATATGTTCCAGTAATCCAAAAAAAAATTAAAAATATCACTATAAAAATAGTAGAAATCGAAATTAAAAAACCTTTTTTCATTTTTAATTAAGTATTTTTTTACAAAATACAAATTTTTTGTAATGTTTAATTCTTATATTTTTTTTAATTAATAATTAAGTATTTTATTTAAAAACCTTCTTTTAAGAATATTTCTATATCAGAAAAATAAAATCGACATTCTCTAAAAGCATTCTTATTGCTATCTGATCCATGAATAGCATTTTTTTCTAAAGAACTTGCATATAACTTACGTATAGTTCCTACTTTGGATTTTATTGGATTTTTATTTCCTATTAAAGTTCTAAAATCTTTTACTGCATTTTCCTTTTCTAGGATTATCAATACTATCGGTCCAGAAGACATGAATTTCACTAAAGATTCGAAAAATAAACTTTTTTTATGTTCATAATAAAATTTTTTAGCTAATTTTTTGGAAATTTCCATCATTTTAATTGCTCTTATAAAAAATCCAGCATTAATAATATGAAATAAAATAGGTCCTATATATCCGTTTTCAACAGCATCAGGTTTTATAATAGCTAATGTTATTTTTCCTATTATCATATTTTTATATGAAAAATCATTATAATTGTATTTTTTTTAATTTAAATAATTCTAAAATTAGAAATAAATAAAATGAAAATTACTGTATTTTAAAAAAAAATTAGTATTCATGATCATGAATAAAAAAAAAAAGAACAATAAATTTAATTTTAAAAGTTTTGGAGTTTCCTCTTTTTATTTATTTCAGAAAATGATTTTAAATGATTATAAATTAGCAAAAATAAGTCGTGAAATAAGCATTTTAGGACGTAAAGAAGTTTTAAATGGTAGAGCTAAGTTTGGAATATTTGGAGATGGAAAAGAAATTCCTCAAATAGCTATGTCTAAAATTTTTAAAAATGGAGATTTTAGATCTGGATATTATAGAGATCAAACTTTTATGATTGCCATTGGTGTTTTAAATGTAAGAAGTTTTTTTTCTCAGTTATATGCACATTCTGATTTAGAGGAAGAACCGGTTTCTTCTGGTAGAATGATGACATCTCATTTTGGGACACGTCTACTCCATTATGATGGGAATTGGAAAAATTTAATGAACCAAAAAAATTCTAGTGCAGATATTTCTTCTACAGCTTCTCAAATGCCAAGATTATTAGGGTTAGCTCAAGCTTCCAAAATTTATAAAAATTTAAAAAATTTAAAAAAAACACATAAAATATTTTCTAATAATGGAAATGAAGTTGCTTTTGGAACTATTGGTAACGCAAGTGTTTCTGAAGGATTATTTTGGGAAACAGTGAATGCCTCTTCAGTATTACAAATACCAATCATTATTTCTATTTGGGATGATGAATATGGGATATCTGTTCCTAATAGATATCAATTTTCAAAAAAAAATATTAGTGATATTTTATATGGATTTCAAAGAACTAAAAAAGAAAATGGAATAGAAATTATTCGTGTAAATGGATCCAATTACATAGATCTTACAAAGACTTATATTAAAGCAGATAAAATAGCACGTTATGAACATATTCCTGTAATAATACATGTTACTGATTTAACTCAGCCACAAGGACATTCTACTTCTTCATCACATGAAAGATATAAATCCAAAGAACGTTTAGAATGGGAAAAAAAAAATGATGGAATAAAGAAATTTAGAGATTGGATTTTGAATTTTAGGATTGAAAATGAACCAGGAATATTTCATAATATTTCAGATATGCATTCTTTAGATAAAATAGATATAGAAGCAAAAGAATATGTTCATTCTGAACAAAAAAAGGCTTGGGAATCTTTTCAAAAACCTATTGAAGAAATAAAAAATGAAGCTATAACTATTTTAGAAAAGTTGCAAAATGCATTTCCTTGTAAAAAATGGATAAAAAAACAGATCAAAGAATTACATATAAATAAACATTTATATACTAAAAAATTTATATTTTGTATTATTCGAAGATCTTTATATTTACTTACTGAAAAAGAATTTTATCAAAAAAATTTTCTGATAAAATGGTTAAAAGAAAAATTCAATAAAGAAAAAGAAAATTATTCTTCAAATTTATATAGCATTTCTGAAAAATCATCAATAAAAATAACCGAAATTAAACCAATTTATTCTGATTATGAGGTAGATGGAAGAATAATTTTAAGAGATAATTTTGATAAATTATTAGAACTATATCCGGATCTTTTAATTTTTGGAGAAGATGTTGGTAAAATTGGAGATGTCAATCAAGGATTAGAAGGACTTCAAAATAAATACGGAGAAATACGTATTTTTGATACTGGAATTCGAGAATCTACAATACTTGGACAAGGTATAGGTCTTGCAATGAGAGGACTTCGTCCCATAGTTGAAATTCAATATATAGATTATATTCTTTATGCTTTGCAAATCATGAGTGATGATTTAGCTACTTTGCAATATAGAACCAAAGGAGGACAAAAAGCCCCCGTTATTATTAGAACTAGGGGTCATCGTTTAGAAGGAATCTGGCATTCTGGATCTCCTATGGGAGGAATTATTAATTATTTAAGAGGAATTTTGATTCTTGTTCCAAGAAATATGGTAAAAGCAGCTGGTTTTTATAATACTTTGTTATATGGAGACGATCCAGCTTTAGTAATTGAGTGTTTAAATGGTTATAGAATAAAGGAAAAATTACCAAAAAATTTAGGTTATTTTAGAATTCCAATTGGAATAGTAGAAGTTACTAGGATAGGAAAAGATATAACTATAGTTACTTATGGTTCTACATGGAGAATTGTTAATGAAGCAGCAAATGAATTATCTAAAATGAATATAGAAACTGAAGTAATTGATATTCAATCATTATTACCTTTTGATCTTCGAAAAGATATTGAAAAAAGTTTAAAAAAAACAAATCGATTATTAATTATTGATGAGGATGTTCCAGGTGGGGCATCTGCTTATATCTTACAAAAGATATTAGAAGAACAAAAGGGATACTATTATTTGGATTGTCCACCTATTACAATTACGGCTAAAGAACATCGTCCACCTTATGGATCAGATGGAGATTATTTTTCCAAACCATCTATTGAAGATATTGTAGAAAAAGTATTGAAAATAATGCATAATAATTAATTAGTGAATAGTAGTATATATAATAATTTTATTAAGTAGTAGTAATAAAATTATTATCTTTGAATTATCAAAAAGATTCAGTTTTATTTTTATTATGAAAATAGTAAGAAGCTTGCATTCAAGAATCAAAAAAATGGATTTCGAAAATATTTCTTTTGGAAATCACTATTCGGATCATATGTATTATTCAGAATTTCGAAATGGAAAGTGGATAAATTCTATTATTAAACCATTTGGAAATATTATGTTTTCTCCTGGATCTCTTGTTTTTCACTACGGTCAATCTGTTTTCGAAGGGATGAAAGCATATAAAGATAAACATGAAGAAGTATTTTTATTCCGTCCAAAAGAAAATTTAAAAAGAATGAATCAATCTGCTCTACGTTTAGAAATGACTACTATTCCAGAATATATTTTTATGAATGGATTAAAAAATTTAATAGATATAGATAGAGATTGGGTTCCCAAAAAGTATGGACAATCTTTATATATTCGTCCTATTTTAATTGCAATAGATAAATGTTTGTCGGCAAAGCCCTCTAATGATTATCTATTTATGATTATATCTACACCTGCAGATTATTATTATAAAAAACCTTTAAAAATCAAGATAGAAGAAAAATATAGTCGTTCTGCATCTGGAGGTGTTGGTTTTACTAAAGCTGCTGGTAATTATGCTTCTTCATTTTATCCTACTAGATTAGCTAAAGAAGAGGGATTTGATCAGATATTATGGACAGATTCTTCTACTCACACAATAATTGAAGAATCTGGAACTATGAATGTATTTTTTTGGTTAAAAAATAAACTCATTACTCCATTAGCTAATGAGAATATATTAAGCGGAATCACCTGTAAAAGTCTTCTTTCTTTAGCTAAAAAAGAAGGATTAAAGATAGAGGAAAGGAAATTAAAGGTTTCAGAAATTATAAATGGATTGAAAAATAAGATCTTAAAAGAAGCTTTTGGTTGTGGTACAGCAGTAGTTGTTGCTTATTTTGAAACAATTAGTTATAAAGGTAAAAAATTTTTTCTCCCGGATCTTTCAGATAAAGAAAGGATATCAATTCGATTAAGAAAAAGACTATTAGATATACAACATAATTTATCGGAAGATCCTTTTGGATGGAGGTTAAAATTAAAAAGTATTTTGTAATATCTATGAATGAAGAATTTCAATCCATAGAAAAAATAACCAAACAATCTTTATTTATTTTATATAAATTAAAACCTTGTCCCAGTTTGAATTTTCAATATACTAAGAAAGAATATCCAGGAGATATTACTTTGATTTTATTTCCTTTATCTGAAAAATTAAAAAAACCTGTAGAAAAAATTGGTAAGGATATTGGAAATTATGTAAAGAGTCAATTAGGAGATCTTATCACTTTTTCTATTATAGGAGGTTTTTTAAATTTTATTTTTAAGGATAGTTATTATCTTCATATTCTTAAAAGAATGTTGAATAACAATTTTTATAATTTAAAATTACCATCTAAAAATATCATAGTGGAATACTCTTCTCCTAACGCAAATAAACCTCTTCATTTAGGTCATATTAGAAATAGCCTTATTGGACATTCTATATCCGAAATACTGAAAATAGTTGGACATAAAATAACTAAAATTCAAATTATTAATGATAGAGGAATACATATATGTAAATCTATGATCGCTTGGAAAAAATTAGGTAAAGGAGAAACCCCTCATAGTTCAAAAATGAAAGGAGATCACTTTGTAGGTAAATATTATAGTCTATTCGATCAAATTTATCATAAGGAAATTCACGATTATTCCAAAAAAAATAAAGATTACAATGATCAAAATATTCCTATTCTCAAACAGGCAAGAATTTTATTAAAAAAATGGGAATCTGGACATCATGAAACTATAAGTATTTGGAAAAAAATGAACAAATGGGTTTATGAAGGATTTAAAGAAACTTATAAAAAATTGGGAGTCAATTTTGATCAAATAGAATATGAAAGTCATGTTTATGAATTTGGAAAAAATATTGTCAAAAATGGTCTAAAAAAAGGTCTCTTTTTTAAAAAAGAAGATGGATCTATTTGGGTTAATTTGGAAAAAGAAGGATTTGATCAAAAACTTTTATTACGATCAGATGAAACTTCTGTTTATATTACCCAAGATATAGGAACTGCTGTAGCACGTTTTAAAAAATATTGTATAGATAGGTTAATCTATATTGTAGGAAAAGAACAAGATTATCATTTTCAAGTACTTTTTAGTATATTAAAACGTTTAGGATATATATGGGTAAAAAAATTATCTCATCTTTCTTATGGAATGGTTGATTTACCAAGTGGTAAAATGAAATCTAGAATGGGTAATATTATAGATGCTGATAGTTTTATATTAGAAATGTATTCCATTGTAAAAAAAAAATTTTTAAAAAATATTCCCAAGATGGAAAAAGAAAAATATTCTGAAATAATAGGATTAGGAGCTATAAAATATTACTTTCTTCAAGTAGATCCTAGAAAAAGGATTCTTTTTCATCCAGAAAAATCTATAGATTTTAAAGGTAAAACAGGAACATATATTCAATACGCTTATTCTAGAATTCGTTCTTTAGAACGAAATTTTTTAAATTTATGTTCATTAACTAATGAGGATTGGTCAAATATAAAATTTGATCTTTATGAAAAAAAAATGATTAAAATTCTTCAAAAATATCCATTAATATTAAAAAAATCAGCAATGTATTTGAATCCTTCTTTAGTAGCAAATTATGTTTATGAAGTTTCTAAAATTTTTAACCATCTCTATCAAAATAAAAGATTAATAGATCCTTTAAATGTTATTCATAGTAATATTAGAATAAATATTATTCATGTTACAGGAAATATTTTAAAATCAGGAATGAGTTTATTAGGAATAAAAATGCTTGATCGTATGTAATAAATAAACACACTTATGTTTGAATATTTACAAAAAAAATTAGATAAAGCTCTTCATATTTTCAAAGGAAATAGTAGAATAAACGAAATCAATATAGCAGAAACACTGAAAGATATTCGTAAAGCTCTTATTGATGCAGATGTTCATTATAAGATAGCTAAAATATTTGTTCAAAAGGTTAAAGAAAAATCTATTGGTAAAAAAGTACTCAATTCTTTAAATCCAAAACAATTAATTATAAAAATAATATATGATGAATTAGTTTCCTTAATGGGAAAAAAAAACATAGAAATCAATATTTCTAATAATCCTTCTATTATATTAATTTGTGGATTACAAGGTAGTGGAAAAACTTCTTTTTCTTCTAAACTTTCTTTTTTTTTAAAAAAAAAAAAGAAAGAACCTTTATTAGTAGCCGCAGATATTCATCGTCCTGCAGCTATAGATCAACTAAAAATTATAGCAGAAAAAGATAATCTTCCCGTTTTTTTCTTAAAAAAAAGTAAAAATATCATAGAAATTTTTGACAAATCTCTTATTTATGCTTCTGAAAAAAAATGCAATGTCATTATTATTGATACTGCAGGTAGATTAGCTATTGATAAAATTATGATGGATGAAATTCAAAAAATTTATCAATATTCTAAACCAGATGAAACTTTATTCGTTGTAGATTCAATGACTGGACAAGATGCTATAAATACTGTTCAAAGTTTTTCAAAATTTTTGAATATTGATGGAATAGTCATGACTAAATTAGACGGAGATAGTAGAGGGGGAGCAGCTATTACTATGTCTAGCGTTATTGGAAAACCTATTAAATTTATTAGTAATGGAGAAAAGATAGAAAATCTAGAAATTTTTTATCCAGAAAGAATAGCTAATAGAATTTTAGGAATGGGAGATATAGTTTCTTTAGTAGAAAAAGTTCAGGAACAATTTGATGAGGAGAAAACTAAAAAAATTTATAAAAAAATCTCAAAAAATAGTTTTGATTTTGAAGACTTATTAGAGCAGATTCAACAAGTAAAAAAAATAGGAAGTATTAAAAATATTGTTTCCATGATTCCTGGTATGGAAAAAATGATTGATAATAAAAAGGAAAAAAAAGATTCTTTCAAAGAAATAGAATCTATGATTTTATCCATGACTCCTTATGAAAGGAATAATCCGAAAATACTTACTGATATAAAAAGAAAAAAAAGAATATCAAATGGATGTGGAATTTCATTAAAAGAGATAGATCTTTTATTAAAACAATTTTATAACATAAGTAAAATCATGAAAACCATTAAGGGGAATTCAGGAAAAGAAATTATAAAAAATTTTTTATCAAAAATTATTAATAAATAAAATATAATATAAAAAGTTATTGGATTAACTTTAATAAAAGTTTTCTTTTATTGAAAATATTTTTAATTTTGTTCGTTATATGTTTCAATATTCCAATAATAATAGAGGATGGTGGTGGATATTTCGTTTTGAATAATATGAATGAGTAAATCATGATGAAAGGTTTTTTAAATAGAGATAAATTTTTAAGAATTTTAGAAAATATAAATATTTGGGATATTGTTATTGTTGGAGGAGGAGCAACAGGGTTAGGAATAGCATTAGATTCAGCTTCTAGAGGATTCAAAACTTTACTTTTAGAACAAAATGATTTTTCTAAAGGAACTTCTAGTCGTAGTACGAAATTGATTCACGGTGGTATAAGATATTTAGCTCAAGGAAATATAAAATTAGTTTATGAAGCTTTGCAAGAAAGGGGGTATTTGTTACAAAATGCTCCTCATTTGGTGAAAAAAAAACGATTTATTATTCCTATTTTTAATTGGAAAATGGGTATTTTGTATTGGACTGGTTTAAAAATTTATGAATGGTTATCTGGATCCTTGAGTTTTGGAAACTCTCAATTTTTATCTAAAAATGAAATACTAAAAATGTTTCCTGAAATTAGACCAAATAATTTAAAAGGAGGTATTTTATATTATGATGGACAATTTGATGATGCTCGTTTAGCTATTGATTTAGCACAAACTTGTGTTCAACAAGGAGGAGTATTATTAAATTATTTTCAAGTGAAAAATCTTATCAAAAAAATAGAAAATAAAATAACTGGAGTAATAGCTTATGATCTTGAAACTAAAAAAAAATATTCTATTTATTCAAAAATAGTTATTAATGCAACTGGAGTTTTTGCCGATACTATTTTAAAAATGGATGATTCCACATCTACTATATTGATAAAGCCTAGTCAAGGAACGCATATTGTATTAAAAAAATATTTTTTTAGTAGTTCAGATGCTATAGTAATTCCAAAAACTTCGGATGGAAGAATTCTATTTAGTGTTCCATGGTATGATCATGTTTTAGTAGGAACTACAGATACATTTTTGGAAAAAAGTGTTCTTGAACCCAAACCTTTAGAAAAAGAAATAGATTTTATTTTAAAAACTTTTAACCAATATTTTTTATATAATCCGAATAAAAAAGACATTTTAAGTGCTTTTTCTGGGTTACGTCCTCTTTTCGTTCCTCCTAATTTATCTTATTCTTCTACTAAAGATATTTCTAGATCTCATAAATTGATGATTAGTCCTTCTGGTCTAATAACTATTATAGGGGGGAAATGGACTACATATAGAAAAATGGCAGTAGAAACTGTAAATAAAGCTATTGAAATAGGAAAATTAAATAAAATTTCTTCTGGAACCAAAAATCTTAAGATTTTTGGTTCCAGAACTTCTTCTTCTTCATGTAAAAATTATAATAATTGGGGGTATAAATATGGAGAAGAAGAAATTTATATTCAAAAATTAATTGAGGAAAATCCTTTATGGGGGGATCCATTAATTTCTCAATATCCTTATTATTGTACAAAAGCAGAAGTTATATGGATGGTACGTTATGAAATGGCTAGAACAATTGAAGATGTTTTAGCAAGAAGATTTCGTTTATTATTTTTAAATGCTAAAATAGCAATAGATATAGCACCAATAATAGCATCATTAATGGCAAAAGAACTTTCTCGAGATAAAAAATGGGAAGAATCACAGATAGCTTCTTTCAAAGAGTTAGCCATGCAATATTATTATCCATTAGTTTAATTTTTTTTTAAGGAGAAAAGTTTTTGTAATTATTTATATGTTTATGAAAAAATATGTGCTATCGTTAGATCAAGGAACTACTAGTTCTAGAGCTATTATTTTTGATCAAATTGGAAATATTATTTCCGTAGCTCAAAGAGAGTTTACACAAATTTATCCTTATCCTGGATGGGTAGAACATAATGCAGAAGAAATATGGTCTACACAAGCTTCAGTTGCTTTAGAAGCTATTTTAAAAGCAAATTTAGAAGGGGGAAATATTATTTCGATAGGAATCACTAATCAAAGAGAAACTACTGTAGTATGGGATAAAAAAACGGGAGAACCAATTTTTAATGCTATAGTTTGGCAAGATAGACGAACATCTAATTATTGTGATAAAATCAAGTATGATGGACTAACTGAAATGATTAGAAAAAAAACTGGTCTTGTTATAGATCCATATTTTTCTGCTACTAAAATAAAATGGATATTAGAAAATATTCCAGGAGCTAAGAAAAAAGCTGATTCTGGATATTTAGCTTTTGGTACTATAGATTCATGGTTAATATGGAATTTAACCGGAAAAAAAATTCACGTCACGGATGTCACTAATGCCTCTCGTACTATGCTTTTCAACATTCATACTCTTAGTTGGGATCAAGATTTAATAAATTTATTTGATATTCCAAAAACAATGCTACCAGAAGTCAAATCATCTAGTGAAATTTTTGGTTACACAACAGGTCATATCCTTTCTAATAAGATTCCTATATCTGGAATTGCTGGAGATCAACAGTCCGCACTTTTTGGTCAAATGTGTACAAAAATTGGAATGGTAAAAAATACTTATGGAACTGGTTGTTTTATGTTAATGAATGTAGGAGAAAATCCAGTTTTTTCTCAAAATAATTTAATAACTACTATTGCTTGGAAAATTAAAGATAAAGTTCAATATGCTTTAGAAGGTAGTGTTTTTATTGCAGGTGCCGTTGTACAATGGCTTAGGGATGGATTAGGGTTACTTTTATCTTCAAGTGAAGCCGAAATACTTGCATCTTCAGTAGAAAATACAGAAGGTATGTATATGGTTCCAGCTTTTTCTGGGTTAGGGGCTCCTTATTGGGATCAAAGAGCTAGAGGGACTATTGTTGGAATTACTAGGGGGACCTCTTCTGCTCATTTTGTTCGTGCTGCTTTGGAAAGTATTGCTTTTCAAAATATGGATGTACTAAAAGCAATGGAAGCAGATTCCGGTATTTCTATTAAAGAAATTCGTGTAGATGGAGGTGCTACAGTAAATAAATTATTAATGCAATTTCAATCTGATATTTTAAATGTAAAAGTTGTTAAATCTAAAATTTCTGAACTTACAGCAGCAGGAGCAGCTTATTTAGCTGGATTAGCTGTAAATTATTGGAATAGTCTTGAAGAAATTCAAGATAACTGGAAAATGGAACAGGTTTTTGAACCAAAAGGGATGTCAAGTCGTTTGGAAAGAATTCAAGGGTGGAAAAAAGCGATCAAAACCACCCGTACTTGGTCTAGTAAGTAAAATTTTTTTATAAAAATGAAAATAAAATGACAAAAATATATGCCGAGATTATAGGAACTATGATTTTAGTATTTTTAGGAAATGGAGTAGTAGCTAACGTACTTTTGTCAAAAACAAAAGGTAATGGTGGAGGATGGTTAACTATTACTGTAGGATGGGCTTTGGCCGTTTTTATAGGTATTTTAGTTTCTTATCCTTATAGTGGAGGGCATTTAAATCCATCTGTAACAATAGGGTTTGCCATAACTGGTAAGTTAAATTGGAATCTTGTTCCTTTTTATATTTTTGCTCAATTTATTGGAGCAATGTTAGGGGCTTTATTAGTATGGATTTTCTATAAAGATCATTTTTTAGAAACTAAGAAAGAACAAGATAAATTATCTGTTTTCAGTACAGGCCCTACTATAAAAAATTTTTTTTCTAACTTTTTGAGCGAAGTATTGGCTACATTTATTTTTATGTTGGTGAATTGTTACCTTACAAAAAAATATCCTATTGTAGGATTAGGTATTTTAGGGGCTTTTTTATCCTCTTTAGTTGTGTTGGGAATTGGATTATCTTTAGGTGGAACTACTGGTTGTGCAATTAATCCTGCTCGTGATTTAGGTCCAAGGATTATATATTCTATAATTCCAATTCCTGGAAAAGGGAAAAGTAACTGGGATTACGCTTTTATTCCTGTTTTAGGCCCTATTGTAGGTAGTTCAGGAGCTGCTGTATTATATTTATTGTTATTCTCATAATAAAAAAACTTGTAACTTTTTTTTATTAAGTGTATATATAAATAATGGATAATAAATATTTGATCCCTTTTTTTTAATAAGATTCCAATATGGATCACATAAAAATAGGAAAAAAACTGAAATTTTTTATTTTTTCTGATAGAGTTGGATCAGGATTACCATTATGGTTGCCTAGAGGAACAATTTTAAGAAAAAATTTAGAAAATTTTTTAACCGATATTCAAAAAAAATCCGGATATGAGATGATTATTACTCCACATATTGGACATAAAAAATTATATGTTATAAGTGGACATTGGAATAAATATGGAAAAGATAGTTTTAAACCTATTCAAACTCCTCATTCAGAAGAAGAATTTCTTTTAAAACCGATGAATTGTCCTCATCATTGTGAAATTTATCGTTCACAGAAATGGTCCTATCGGGATCTTCCTAAACGTTTTGCAGAATTTGGGACCGTATATCGTTATGAGAAAAGTGGTGAACTTCATGGACTTACAAGGGTAAGAGGATTTACTCAAGATGATGCACATATTTTTTGTACTTATGATCAGCTATTGGAAGAATTTAAAAAAGTAATAAATTTATTTTTTTATGTATTTCGTCGTTTAGGTTTTTTAGAATATACAGTTAGAGTATCACTTAGAGATCCAAAAAAAATAAATAATTATATTGGATCTGAAAAAAATTGGAAACAAGCTGAAGAAGCTATACTTATAGCGGTAAAAGAAGAAAAAATAGAATCTACTATTCATTATGGAGAAGCTGCTTTTTATGGTCCTAAACTGGATTTTCTTATTAAAGATTCTTTGGGAAGAAATTGGCAATTAGGAACTATTCAAGTAGATTATAATTTACCTGAAAGGTTTGATTTATATTATAGAGGTAAAAATAATGAAAAAGAACGTCCAGTAATGATACACAGAGCTCCATTTGGTTCTTTAGAACGTATTATAGCAATTCTTATAGAACATACAAAGGGAAACCTTCCATTATGGATGGTTCCTAATCAAGCGGTAATACTTCCTATAAGTGATAAATATATAGTTTATGCAAAAAAAATTTTAAATTTGATGTTAAATTATAATATTCGTGTTTTTATTGATAAAAGAAACGAGAAAATTGATAAAAAAATCAGAGATTCGGAAGAAAATAAAATTCCTTATATGATTATTTTAGGGGAAAAAGAAGTAATAACTAAAACTATTTCATTACGAAAACATGGTTTAGGTCATATAGGTATATTATCCATTTCCAACGGAATAGACACTATTTTTAAAGAAATTCATTAAATTTATAAAATTATTATCATAAAAAAAAAATTTTCAAGGGTAAATAAAAAAAAGAGAATATATCGTTCATTTATCAAAAAAAAGGAGGAACATCGTATTAATGCTCATATAAATTCTAATAAAGTTCGTTTAGTTGGTGATTCTATCAAAACTGGAATTTTTTCCATTCAAGATGCTATTCAATTATCTATAGATAAAGGATTAGATTTAGTGGAGATCAATCCGAAAGTAGATCCTCCAGTATGTAAAATATTGGATTATAAAAAATTTCTATATGAACAAAAGAAAAAAAAGAAGCAATTTAAAGCAAAACAAATTAAGGTAAATACTAAAGAAATCCGATTTGGACCACAAATAGGAGATCATGATGGAAAAGTTAAAATAAAGAGTGCTGAAAAATTTTTAATGAGAGGGGATAAAGTAAAAGTTTTTGTTTTTTTCAAAGGTCGTTCTATAGTATATAAAGACCAAGGAAAAATAAAATTGTTAAAATTTGCAGAAGAAATTGAAGAATATGGAAAAGTAGAACAAATGCCAGTTATGGAAGGAAAAAGAATGTACATGATATTAGCCCCAAAAAAAATTTAGTATGCCAAAATTAAAAACAAAATCAGGATCTAAAAAAAGATTTAAAAAAACCGCTAATGGATATATAAAAAAAAAACATGCATTTAAAAATCATCTTTTAACGAAAAAATCAAAAAAAAGAAAACGGAAACTTTCTACATTTTCTCTATTGAAGAAGTCTGATAAAAAGAATATAAAAAAACAATTCTAAATTATAGAAAATAATGCCAAGATCTACAAATTCTGTTTACTCAAGAAGAAAAAGAAAAAAAATACTTAAATTAGCAAAAGGTTTTTATGGAGCTAGAAGTAAGGTTTATACAATTGCTAAAAATGCTGTAGAAAAATCTTTTAGTTATGCTTTTTCAGGAAGGAAAAAAAAGAAAAAATATTTTAAATCTCTTTGGATTCAACGTATTAATGCTGGATCACGTAGATATGGAATTTCCTACTCAAAGTTTATGAAAAAATTATCTGATAAAAGTATTAAAATTAATAGAAAATTTCTTTCAGATTTTTCTATGAATCATCCAGATGTTTTCAAGAAAATAGTGGATTATATTACCTTATAAATAATTTTTTACTTTTCAAAAAAATTATTAATTTTTTTTTTATTAATTTTTTTTTCATGGAAGAAAAATAATCTATAAAAAGTTTACCTTCAATATGATCATATTCATGTTGGATCACTCTTGAACAAATTCCTTTTAAAGTTTTTTGTTTTTTATTCCAGTTATTATCGTAATATTCTATTAATATATGAGATTTTCTTTTGACATATTCCATGATTCCAGGAAAGCTTAGACACCCTTCATTGAATTCACATTCTTCTCCATATATTTTCAATATTTTAGCGTTAATAAAAACTTCTTGATAATTATCATTTACCTTTTTTGATAGATAAGGCGTTTTTACTATAAACAATCGTATATTTTTACCAATTTGAGGTGCTGCTAATCCTATTCCATTTACTTTATGTAAAGTTTCAAACATATCTTTGATCAATTGATTAATTCGATTATCTTTGTAATAGATATTTATATCTATATCTATACATTTTTTTCTCAAAATAGGATTTCCATAAAGTATTATAGGTAAGATCATAGATTAATTTTTTTTCTTTTTTTTTGCAAGATAAGATTGTAAAATGAGGGTAGCACTAATTTGATTTAAAATATTTTTTTTTCTTCTTTTTTTTTTTTTTATACCTAATTCGATCATAGTATAAAAAGCAATTTTAGATGTAAAACGTTCATCCAATCTATCTATTAATATTTTAGGGTGTTTTCTATGAAATTTAAAAATAAATTTTTGAATAGATTTTTCTATTAAAGAATTTTTATTTTTTAATGTTTTAGGTAACCCTATAACAATTTTTTCGATCTGTTCGTTAACTATAAAAATATCTAAAAAATTCATTAATTTCTTAGTTAGAATGGATTTTAATCCAAAAGAAAATACTTGTGAAGTATCTGATATAGACAACCCAGTTATAATTTTTCCGTAATCTATCCCCAATATTTTTTTCATTATTGTAACAAATATATTTATATTATATATATTTTTGTCTTGGTTTGTATCAATTTTTATGAAAGTAAATCAACTAAAATTAGAAATAGAAAATTACTGGGATAAAAAAAAAGAAGTATGGTCTACAAATAATAGTATCAAAAAACTAGTGATCCATGTTATTGATTATGTAGAACAAGGATCAATAAGAGTTTCGGAGTTTATAAATGGAAAATGGAGAGTCAATGAATGGATAAAAAAAGCTATAATTATGTATTTTTCTATAAAAAAAATGAAGACTATAGAATTTGGTCCATTCGAATTTTATGATAAAATACCAATAAAAAATAAATTTAAAAAGAAAGGAATTCGCGTAGTTCCTCATGCTATAGTACGTTATGGTTCTTATATTTCTCCTGGAGTGATCCTAATGCCTTCTTATGTAAATATAGGATCTTATATAGGAAAGGGAACCATGATAGATACATGGGCAACTATAGGAAGCTGTGCTCAAATTGGAAAAAGAGTCCATATAAGTGGAGGAGTTGGAATAGGAGGAGTTTTAGAACCAATACAAGATAATCCTGTAATTATTGAAGATAATGTTTTTATCGGATCTAGGTGTATTTTAGTAGAAGGAGTCCTTATAGAAAAAGAATCCGTATTAGGAGCAAATGTTGTTATAACTTCCTCTACTAAAATTTTTGATGTAACAAATAAAAAACCTATAGAAATGAAAGGTGTAGTTCCTAAATATTCTGTAGTAATCCCTGGATCCTACCCAAAAAAATTTCCTTCAGGAATATATCATATTCCATGTGCAATGATTATAGGAAAAAGAAAAGAAAGCACTAATAAAAAAACATCTTTAAATGAAGCTTTGAGAACGCATCATCTTGTTTTGTAATTTTTTTTACTTATCATGTATTTTTATGAAGAAATAGAAAAAAGTGTAAAAATTTTGAAAAGAGGAAAATGTTTATTATACCCTACAGATACTGTATGGGGATTGGGATGTGATGCTTTTAATTTAAATTCTGTAGAAAAAATATATAAAATAAAAAATAGAAATATTTCTAAATCTATGATTATTTTAGTAGAAAATATAAATCGTTTATACGAATTAATAGAGTATATTCCTAACTTAGTTAAGAAAATTATTAAGGATAATTATATAAAAAAAGAGAAACCTATTACTATAGTATATCAAAAACCTCGTAAAATAGTTTCTAATTTATTGATAAATAGTATAGATAACACTTTAGCTATCAGATTAACCAACGATCCTTTTTGTTCTCATTTAATTAAAACATTAGATAGACCTATTATATCTACTTCTGCAAATTTATCAGGATTTCCAACTCCTCAATCCTTTTCTGAAATTAGTTATTCTATATTAAGTAAAATAGATTATTCTGTTAATTTTCGTAGAAGTGAAAAATCTCGCTATAATAGTTCTTCTATACTAAAAATTAGTTCAAATAAAATTAAAATATTACGTATGTAATTTACATGAATTTAGTTTCTGCTATTCATAGGGATATATTTCGTATTATTAGTAATTCTGCTAAAAAAATACAACAAGATTGTTATGTAGTAGGAGGTTATGTTCGGGATTTTTTACTTGGTAAAAATCTTTCCCAAGATTTAGATATTTTAACAATAGGAGAAGGGATTAAATTAGCTAAAGAAGTTTCTAAACAGATCAACCCCTCTCCTAGAATAAATATATTTAAACGTTTTGGAACTGCTATGTTAGAATTTGATAATCAAAAAATAGAATTTGTTAGTTCTAGAAAAGAATCGTATCATTTCTACAGTAGAAATCCTATCATTGATTTTGGAACATTGCAAGATGATCAAAATAGAAGAGATTTTACAATTAATGCTTTAGCTATTAGTTTAAATAAAAATAATTATGGAAAATTGATTGATCCATTTGGAGGGGTATTAGATTTGAAAAAAAAAATTTTAAGGAATCCATTAAATTCAGATATTACTTATTCTGATGATCCATTACGAATGATGAGAGCTATAAGATTTGCAACTCAACTTCAATTTATCATAGATAAATCTTCATTTCAATCTATTCAGAAAAATAAAAATAGAATCAGTATTGTTTCTATAGAAAGAATTACAGAAGAATTTAATAAAATACTTCTATCTAAAAGGCCTTCTATAGGATTATTTTTATTATCTAAATCTGGATTATTATCAATAATATTACCGGAATTAGTTTTATTACAAGGAATAGAAGAAAAAAATGGATATAAGCACAAAGATAATTTTTATCATACTTTACAAGTAGTGGATAATATTAGTAAAGAAGAAAATAATTCTCTATGGTTAAGATGGGCAGCTTTGCTACACGACATAGGAAAACCTAATACGAAAAAATTTTTACCAAAAATTGGTTGGTCTTTTCATGCACATGAGTTTGTAGGATCTAAAATGAGTTCAAATATATTTCAACGTTTAAAGCTTCCAAAAGGAAAATATATAAAATACGTAAAAAAAATAATCCAGAATAGCTATAGACCGGTTTCTTTAATCGAACATAATTCTAGTGATTCAGCTATACGTAGATTATTATTTGATATGGGAGAATATATGGAAGATTTAATAAAACTATGTATAGCGGATATTACGACAAAAAATATAGAAAAAAAAAATAACTATAAAAAAAATTTTTTTCTTTTAATGGAAAGAATGAAAAAATTGGAAGAGAAAGATCGTCTCCAAAAATGGAAACCTCCTATATCCGGAAACGATATTATGAATGCTTTTCATATTAATCCATGTAAAGAAATAGGAATAATAAAAAATTTTATTAAGGAGTCTATTTTAGAAGGAAAAATATCTAATGAATTTCATTCTGCCTATTTTCTTATGTTAAAAAAAGGAAAAGAATTAGGATTGAAAAAAATAATTAAAAATTAATATATGTTTTTTGATAGCATTAACGGAAAAGAAAAAAAAAAAATTGTATTATTACCACATAATAATCCCGATGGAGATGCTTTAGGTTCTTCTTTAGCTCTATTATTTTATTTAAGAAAACTTAAACATGATGTAGATTTAATATCTCCTACAGAATATTCCGAATCTTTTAGATGGCTTCCTGGAAGTAAGGATATTATTATTTTTTCTAAAAAAACTCAATCTTTGATAAAAAAGAAAATTATAGATTCCGATTATATTTTTTTTATAGATTTTAATAATTTATCAAGAATAGAAATTTTGAAAAAATTACTTTCATTTTCTAAAGCAAAAAAAATATTAATAGATCATCATCCTTATCCTTTTTATTTTGATTTTATGTTTTCAGATCAAACGGTAGCAGCTACTAGTATTTTAGTATTTAGATTGATATCTAAAATGAATAATTTAGATAAAATAGATAAAAAAATAGCTACATGTTTATACGTAGGGTTAATGACAGATACTGGAAATTTTCGTTTTCCTTCCGTCACATCGGAAACCCATTTTATTGCTGGTAAATTGATAGAAAATGGAATAAACGTAGAAAATATATATAATCATTTACACGAAAAATATAACGAAAATAGGTTGAAAATTTTGTCTAAAGCTTTGGGTAAATTGAAAGTAATCGAAAAATATCGTACAGCTTATACCAGTATTAATGCTTATGATATAGATTTATATCCTTATAAAAAAGGGGATACCGAAGGTATTATTTCCTATGGATTAGGAATAAAAAATATTGTTTTTTCAGTATTTTTTTTTGAAGAAAAAGAACAATATCCAATTAAAATTTCTTTTCGTTCAAGAGGAAATTTTGATGTAAATATGTTTTCTAGAAAATATTTTGGAGGAGGGGGACATAAAAATGCAGCTGGGGGGATATTAGAAAAAAGTTTATCCGAAACGATTGAATACTTTTTAAAAATTATTCCTAATTATCATAAACATCTTATTTTTTCCATTTAATATTACATCCGTAACTTGGTTTTTTTATTGGATATATTTTTTTTACACCATCATCCTCTAAAATAGAGTTTAATATTTTTCTCACATCGTATCCTGTAACTTGAATTCCATTTTTTGGTCTAGAATCATCTAATTGTCCATGATAATATAAATCTCCTATACCATTAAATATAAAAAATTCAGGGGTACATTGAGCTCCATAATATTTAGCTACTTCTTGTTTTTCATCAAAAAAATAAGGAAATATATAACCTAATTTATGAGATATTTTTTTCATATTTTCAGGAGAATCTTCTGGATATTTTTCGATATCATTTGAATTGATAGCTAAAAATGAAATTCCTTTAGGAAGATAATCATTAGTTAAACGTACTAATTCTGGATTTATATGTTTAACATACGGACAGTGATTGCAAATAAACATAATCACAGTTGCTATATCAGAAAAAAAATCTTGAATAGATTTTTTTTCCCCTGATAAGGATTCTAATAATTTAAAATTTTTGATTTTTATTTTTTTAATTTCATTGGAAGAATAGGTTATTACCATAATTATTTTTTTTTACCAATGTAATAAAATTAGTTTATTTTTTCTTTTTTTTTGAAAAAAAAACAAAATATTTTTTTTTTTCTTCTTCAGCTAATTCCTCGTCTATTAATATTCTTCCACTATTTTCATCTATTAAAAGTTTATTACGTTGTATTAGTTCGGAGTATTTTTGTGGGGTAATTGCAAGATAAGATCCTAACGGTGCTCCTCTTTGTACAGGAGCAATAGCTACTCCATTTTTAACTCTATTTCTTATTTTTTGATAAATTTTTAATAAATTATTATCGATTTTTTTAGAAAAATCTCTAGATCTTTCTAGTAAAAATTTTTCTTCTTTTTCATTTTCTGAAAAAATTTGATTTAATTCTTTTTTTTTATGAAAAATATGTTCTTTTTGATTTAAAAAAAGATCTTCTTTTTTTTTTAGAATTTCTTCATTTTGATGAATGTTTAAATTCATTTGTTGAATCCTTTTTTTAGATAATTTAATTTCTAGTTTTTGATAATCAATTTCTTTTTCTAGAAAATAGAATTCTTTATTATTTCTTATATTTTCTTTCTGTTTTTCATATTTTTTTATCAAATTTTCTGAATATTTAATTTCTTTATTTTTTTGATTGAGATCCTCTTTTATAGAAATAATTTCCTCATGAATATTTTTCAATCTTTTTTTCATTTTTTCAAGTTCTTCTTCCAAAGAATTGATTTCTATAGGAATATTTTTACGAAAATTTTCTATTTCATCTATACGAGAATCTATTAGTTGAAGATGATATAAAACTCTTAATTTATCTACTATTGTAATAGCTACTTTTATTTTATTATTTTCCATAATATTTTTTAATAAAAATATTTAACTGGATTAGTATGAATTTCTGATTCATAAACAGGTATATGAGTAAATTTTTTATCTAAAAAAGATTTAAGAAGATTTTTATTTAATTTTTCAGATTCATAATGTCCTATATCTACAATCAATATTTTTTTTTCAGATTTGAAAAAATCATGATATTTAAAATCAGACGATATAAAAACATGGGCTTTTTCTTTTATAGCTTTTTCAATCCCAAAACTTCCGGACCCTGCTATCATAGCTATTTTTTTAATTTTTTTTCCTATGAATATAGAATGTCTAATACACAATAAATTCATTCTATTCCTTAAATAAAGAAGAAAATCATATTCATTCATTTCCTCTATTAAAAATCCTATGATTCCTATTCCAATATAGGGATTAATATTTTCAATATTATAAATTTCATATGGAACTTCTTCATAAGGATGACTTTTAAAAAGTGCTTCTTTAATTAGATTCAATTTATGGGATGAAAAAACTACATTAATACAAGTTTCTTTTTCCATATGAAAATGTCCTTTTTTTCCAAAAAAAGGTTTTGATTTTTCGTTCCCCATAAAGCTTCCAAAACCATCAAAATTATAACTACAACGACTGTAATTAGATATTTTTCCAGCTCCTGCATTAAATAAAGAATTTCTAACTTTATCAGAATAAGAAATTGGAACATAAGTGGTTAATTTTTTTATAGTCCCCTTTTTAGGAAATAAAGATTTTTCTCTTTTTAACTGCAAAAGTTTGGATATATAAGAATGAGTTCCTTTCCATGTGACATCCAGATTAGTATGAATTACATAAATAGATATATCATTTTTTAATGCAGAAATTACGATTCTTTCTGAAAAAGTTTTTCCAGTTAAACTTTTTATTGATTTAAAAATGACAGGATGAAATGATATAATAAGATTACAGTTTTTATGTATAGACTCTGAAAATACATCCTCAGTAAGATCTAAAGTTATCAATATTTTTTTTACTTTTTGAAAATAAGATCCCACTATAAGTCCTATATTATCATAGGATTCTGCATATTCCCTAGGAGCTAAATTTTCTAACTCTTCAGCGATATCTCTGACTAAGACTTCCATTAAAAAAATATAAAAGAAAAAGTATGACAAATTTATAAAAAAAATTGATTTTATTATATTTATTTATATATATAAAATCTATATCAAATTCTATTTTTAAAATAAAAAAAAATAATCATGAATTTAATTCAAAAAAAACCTAATTGGATAAGAGTGAAATTCCCGATTGGAAAAAATTATAAGAATTTACAACAATTAGTTTCTTTACACAAACTGAATACAATTTGTCAGAGTGGTAGTTGTCCTAATATAGGAGAATGTTGGGAAAAAGGAGTTGCCACTTTTATGATATTAGGTAACGTTTGTACAAGATCTTGTAGATTTTGTGGAGTCAAAACAGGACGTCCTGAAAATATAGATTGGAAAGAACCAAAAAAAGTGGCTCAATCAATTAAAATATTGAAAATTAAACATGCTGTTATCACTTCTGTGAATAGAGATGATTTAAAAGATATGGGGGTTTCTATATGGATAGAAACCATCAAACTTACCAGACAGATAAATCCAGGGATAACAATCGAAACATTGATTCCGGATTTTAAAGGAGAAAAAAAAATTATAGATCAAATAATAGATCTTAATCCAGAAGTTATTTCTCATAATGTAGAGACTATCCCTAGGTTAACAAAGAAAATACGTATTCAAGCAAAATACGATCGTAGTCTGAAAGTTTTACAATATATTAAGGAAAAAAATAAAAATATTCGGACAAAAACGGGAATTATGTTAGGATTGGGAGAAAAAAAAGAAGAAATATTAGAAACGATGAAAGATATCAAAGACTCTAAAGTAGATATTTTAACCATAGGACAATATTTACAACCTTCTTTAAAACACTTTTCCGTACGTTTTTTTGTTTTACCGGAAGAATTTCAAGAATTGAAAAAAATTGGATTAAAAATAGGATTTAAATATGTAGAAAGTGGACCTTTGGTTCGTTCTTCTTATCATGCAGAAAAACATGTAAAATAAAAAAAATATTTTTTAATAATTTTTTTGTTCTATTCCAAAAGAATACTGAAATATTTTATCATTCCATAATTTTTTTTCATAGAGAAAATTTTTTAGATAAAACGATACAGATTTATCCTTTCCATATCTAGAAAAAATAATAAGTTGTTCCACAGGACGTGTAGTAGCTACATATAATAAATTTAGATTATCAATCCTTATTTTAGATAGATATTCTTCATAAATATTTATGAAAAAATGGTCATTTATATGTTTAAAATAAGGTTCTATTTCTAGATAGATAGAATCCAACCCATGATATAAATCCGGACATACATCTATCCATATTCCTTCTTTTTTTTTTGAAAAAGCATTCCAATCTGTAAAAGGTAGAATTACTACAGGAAATTGTAATCCTTTAGATTTATGAATCGTCATAATACGAATAGCCTCTTTATTATCAGAAATAATGATACTTTCTTTTTCTTTTTTAGATTCCCAATATTCTAAAAAATCTACAATAGAATTTCCTACAATTTTCATAGAACGATGAACAAAGTCTAAAAAAGAATAGATAGATTCCGTATTATATTGATTTAATAATCCAAATCCATCAATTACCTGTTCTACTATATTGTATATAGATTTATTATATAGAGATTTTAAATTTAATGTTTTTTTTGTAAAAATTTTTTTTAACAAAAGATCAAATGGTAAAAAAATCGATTCTACAAGAAAGTCATGATCTTTTTGTTTGGTATGAATTAACTTATTTTTCAATAATAATAAAATTAAAGTAGCTCTTTTTTGATAACAATGAGGTTTTAAAAGTATATAAAAAAAATGTATAATGATTTCTATTTCCAAATGATTCTTTATAAGAAGAGATACGGAAGTATTTACAATAAATCCATCTTCTAAAAGTTTTTCAGATAAAAAATTTCCATCTTCGTTATTTCTAACTAATATAGCTATATCCGATAATTTATATTCCTGTTTTAACAATTTTTTTATTTTTTTTTGTATCTTACAGTAAAGTTCATGTTTGTAATTTTTTTGTTCTATAACAAAATTTAATTCTACATATCCTCCAGGTTTTTTAAATCCTTTTTGTTTGGATTCCTTATATATTTCTTTGTAAAGAGTAGAATTAAAAATTTTAGATACCGATTGATAAAGTGAATTGTTAAATTTTACAATTTCTTCATAACTACGAAAATTAGTACCTATAGTGATTATTTTTTTATAATAAGATTTAGATGAAGAAGAAATTAAATGAAGAAAAAGATTATAATCTCCACCTCTCCAACGATATATAGATTGTTTAGGATCTCCTACAATCATAGCTGATCCATTTTCTGATAAAGCATTTTCAACTAAAATTCGAATATTATACCATTGTAAAAATGAAGTATCCTGAAATTCATCTATAAAATAATGTTTGTATTGTACCCCTAGTTTTTCATAAATTAGGGGTATGGGATCTTGAATAATTCTTTCATGAAGTATTTTATTTAATTCTGCGTTTAAAAGAATTTTTTTTTCTTCTTTTAAAGATAGAAATTCTTTTTCTATTTCCTGTATTATAGATAAAAGATGAAAATTTTTAAAAAAAAGTTTATCTAAAATATAGGATGAAATATATTTTTTATATATAAATTTTGTTTCTTTATACAAAGAAAGTATTTTTTTTTTATTCCTTTCTATCAATATTTTTTGATCCATATTTTTGGTAGAATTTTTACTACTATATAATACTTCTTTTTGAATAGATTTTTCAATACGTTGATGAAAAGGATTTAAAATTATGTCTTTTACACGTAATTTTTGAAAAAGTTTTGGAAAATCTGAATAATAGAATGAATGTTTTTGAATAGATGTTTTTTTTAAAAATTTAAAAAATTTTTCTCCTTGTTTTTTACATTTTTTTTCAAATTTTTTCGTTCTTTTTAACAATTTTTTTTTTAGTATTATCCAATCATCAAAAGATTGCAATCTAATTTTTTTCATAGAAAAAAAACTATTTTCCTCTACTATGAGACTAGCTATTTTAAATAGTTCTTTTCTAATATCCCAATTTTTTCCTTTCTTTAATCTTTCTAAAGAAAATTGGATCAAAATATGAGACCATTTTTCTGAACTTTGTAATCTATTATATAAATTATCTACAACTTCCCATAAAAATTTATGGGTATCCATTTCTATATATATTTTTTTATTAGAAAAAAAAGATCGAATGATCCGATAAGTAAATTTATCGATAGTACTTATAGATAAAGAAGAAAAATCGTATAAAATTTCAGATAATATTTTTTTAGCGCGTTCAGATAGTTGACTTTTTGTTAATTTTAAATCTTTTATAATAGAATTGTACAAAGAATGATATTCCTTACTAATTTTTTGATTAGAAAATTCTTTTATACATTGTAATATCCTTTTTTTAATTTCTTCAGTAGCTTTATTGGTAAAAGTTAAAGCTAAAATTCGTTTAAATTCGTCACAATGAGGACTTTTAAAAAGAATAAAAAGGTAATTTTTTACCAAAAAAAAAGTTTTTCCAGATCCTGCTGAAGCGTTGTATATTTTTAATGTAGCTGGAATCAACATAATAAATTTGATCAATGATTCTTTTAAATATAAAACGAAATAAGAAAAAAATTAGAATGATAAAAAAAATTGGGGAAAAAACATATTTAATTAATATATTATTTCTCGTTTCTTTTTTCGTATTTTTTTTTGTATCGTGTAATATTATAAAAAAAGTACCGAAAGAAAAATATATACAAAAAAATAAGTATATAAAAAGTATTTATTGTAATTATTTTCGTTTTAAAAACGGAGAAAAATCTATAAAAATTGAATCCCCTTATTTAAAAAAAAAATCTGTAAAAAATTTTAATTCAAAAGTATTTTTTGAGGATAATATAAATTTTTCTATTCTTAGAAAAAAGAAAAAAACAGGAAAAATAACTTATAATAATATTCATCCTAGTGGAAGACCTTATTTTATCAACGAAATTATTTACAATTTTCAAGAAAAAGACTTAAAGGATATTTATATAAATAATATTCATTCTAGTTTAATTAAAAAAAGAGAACAATACAGTGAAAAAAAAATAATATTTGAAATAGAAAGGATGAAAAAAATGTATGAAAATCATGGTTATTATAATTTTCATGTATCAGATATTAAGTTTCATGTAAATTCTATAGAAAATCAAAAAATAAATTTATATATGGAAGTAAAAAATTTCCATAATCATAAAAAATATTTTTTCAATAAAATTGTGATAAGAATTAATAATGAAAATAAGAATTTCTTCATTTACAATGGATATAAATTTTTTGTTCCTACCGATAAAAAATTAAATCCAAAAATTATCACGGATATTTTAACTATTTTTCCTGGATCTTTGTATAAGAAAAATGAGGTTTTAAAGACTCAAAAAAATATTTATTCTTTGCATCATTTTGATATTAATCAATTTAAAGTAGAAGAAGAAAAAAAAACTAATTTAAATTCAAAAATAGCCTTTTTAAATGCCAAAATTTTTTTAAAAACTTTAAGAAGTAATGAATTTAAATTTTATTTAGTAAATTCTATATCCAAAAAAATGGATATAACAATCAATCCAAAAATTACTTTACTAAGTAGAAATATACTACAACAAAATGGTGCAAATTTTATGTTTTCTATAAATGGAAGTTTAAATTATTCTCCCAAAGAAATTTTTAACCTATCTAAAATTTCCTTGAAAGGAAATTTGATATATCCAGGATTTACAACCAATTTTATCTCATCTATGAGTCCTAAATATTCCTTATATAGGACTCATACTTCTATTTTTTTTCAAATAAAAAATAAAAAAAATATGGATATAAAAAAATACATATTTTCCAATTTTATTAATTATGAATGGAAGGTCACCCCTTATAGAAAACATAAAATAAAAATGATCACTTTTAAAGTGATCAAAAAAATGATTAATTCTAAAAATTTTAAAAAAAAAAATAATGATCATTTTGATTCAAAAAATCCTATACAAAAAAAACAAATTAATAGGATAAAGGATAATTTTATCAATTCTATTATTTATAATTATGAGATGAATCAATTTTTTGATCATAGTAAAAAATATCCTATTGCATTACGTGGAAATATCAATATTTCTGTCAATATTTTATATTATTTATTTCAAAGATTTTTTTTTCCTAATAAGTTATTGAATAATATTTTTTTGGTTAAATACAATTTAGATTTCAAACAATCTTTTTCTTTATCTAAAAATGATTTTCTAATATCAAGATTATTTATTGAAAAGAATTTTAATTATGAAAAAATTCCAAAAAATTTTTTTTCAGGAATATCTGAATTTTGTAAAAATGGTAGAAAATTGAATAGTATTCATCTAAATGTAGATAAAAATTCATCATTTAATAAAATTTTATTAGTCAATGAATATAGAAATCAAATACTTTCTAATTTATTTTCAGTTATTTTTTTGTACTTAGAAAATAGAGAACTGTTAAATAAAGAAAATAATAATTCAAAAAAAATAGAAAAGTTGATATGGAACCCTTTTTATAAAGAATTTTTATTAGAAGGAGGAATAGGAGTTCGATATGATCTTAAATTTTTTGTTTTTTTTGTAGATTTTGTATATAAATTGTATGATTCATCTCAAAAGGGATGGATCATAAATTATATAAAATTAAAAAAACCATTGATCAATTTTGGAATTGACCCACCTTTTTAGAAAAAAATTCTTTTTTTTACATTTTTTAATTCTTAATTAAATAAAAAAAAACATATGTCTAAAAAATTTCCTTCTGGGGTTATTACCGGTAGTATTATCCAAGAAATATTTGAATATGCTAGGGAAAAAGTATTTTCCATACCTGCTGTAAATGTTATTGGATCTAATACTATGAATGCAGCAATGGAAACTGCTGCAGAGGTTAATTCCCCTATCATTATTCAAATATCAAATGGTGGAGCTATTTTTAACGCAGGAAAAGGATTAAGTAATCACGAACAAAAAGCAGCTATTCAAGGGTCTATAGCTTGTGCAAAACATATCCATGAACTAGCTAAATTGTATAAATCTACTGTAATTCTTCATACAGATCATTGTTCTAAACAATCTCTATCATGGATAGATGGGTTAATGATTGCTAATGAAAAAAATTATAAACGTTTTGGTAAAACGTTATTTAGTTCTCATATGTTAGATTTATCTCAAGAATCTTTAGAAGAAAATATGAGTACTTGTGAAAGATACTTTGAAAGAATGAATAAAATTCAAATGACCATTGAAATAGAACTTGGAGTAACGGGTGGGGAAGAAGATGGTATAGATAATTCTAATATAGAAAATAATAAACTTTATACTCAACCAAAAGAAGTTTCGTATGCTTATGAAAGATTAATCAAAATAAGCAAAGAATTTATTATAGCGGCTTCTTTTGGAAATGTACACGGAGTATATAAATCTGGTAATATTATTTTACGTCCGGTTATTTTGAAAGAATCTCAAAAGTACATACAAAAAAAATTTAATACCAAAGAAAAACCAGTTTTTTTTGTTTTCCATGGAGGATCTGGGTCTTCCATAAAAGAAATTCAAGAATCTATTAGTTATGGGGTTGTTAAAATGAATGTAGATACAGATTTACAATATGCTTTTACCTGTGGAATAAGAGATTATATGAGTAAAAATAAGGAATACTTGGATAAACAAATCGGAAATCCAGAAGGTAAATATCTTCCAAATAAAAACTATTATGATCCTAGAATATGGCTTAGAAAAGGAGAAAAATCATTCAAAAATTTACTAAAAAAATATTTTGAATTAATGAATAATATTAACACTTTATAAAACCATGGCATGGTTTTTAAGAAAGAAAAAAAATATTATTACCCCTATAAAAGATAGAAAAGATTTACCTAAAGGGCTTTGGTACAGAACTCCAAATGGAAAAATTATAGATACGGATGAACTAAAAAAAAATGCATATGTGAGTCCGGAAGATGGATATCATGTAAGAATTCAGAGCAAGGAATATTTTGATATTCTTTTTGATAATGGAAATTTTTCAGAAATAAATGTTAAAATGATTAGTAAAGATCCTATAAAATGGATAGATAGAAAAAAATATACAGATAGAATTGAGGAAGCAAAAAAAAAAACAAATTTATATGATGCTATTAGAACAGGAGTTGGAAAAATAAATGGGATTAACATGGTTATTTCTTGTATGGATTTTTCTTTTATAGGAGGATCTATGGGATCTGTAGTAGGAGAAAAAATATCTAGAGCTATAAAACATTGTATTGAAAAAAAATTTCCATATGTATTGATATCTAAATCGGGAGGGGCAAGAATCATGGAATCTTCTTTTTCTTTAATGCAAATGGCTAAAACAATAGCTAGATTGACTCAATTACGTGATTCAAGAATTCCTTATCTATCCATTCTTACAGATCCAACTACAGGAGGCGTTACAGCATCTTATGCCTTACTTGGAGATATAAATATAGCAGAACCAGGTGCTCTAATTGGATTTGCTGGACCTAGAGTAATTAGAGAAACTATTGGAAAAAATCTTCCAGATGGATTTCAAACTTCAGAATTTCTTCTAGAACATGGATTTATAGATTTAATTTCTTCTAGAATTAATTTAAAAAAAAATATATCCAATCTTGTTTCTAT
The DNA here is from genome assembly GCF_003268615.1 of Blattabacterium clevelandi. NCBI lineage: Bacteria > Pseudomonadati > Bacteroidota > Flavobacteriia > Flavobacteriales > Blattabacteriaceae > Blattabacterium > Blattabacterium clevelandi. The sequence goes on from NZ_CP029844.1 coordinate 465,225, forward strand.
GATGATGTAAAAAAAAAAATTATTCCCATTCTATAGTTGATGGAGGTTTGGAAGTAATATCGTATACTAAACGATTAATTCCATTCACTTCATTAATTATTCTACTAGAAATTTTTTCTAAAAAATTATAAGGTAAATGTGAAAAAGTAGCAGTCATAAAATCTTCCGTATTTGTAACACGTAATACAGCAACATATTCATAGGTTCGTTTATCCCCCATTACTCCTACGGATTTTATAGGTAATAATACTATAAAAGCTTGACTTACAGATTTGTAAAGATTATAATTTTTTAATTCTTGCAAAAGAATTATTTCCGCTTCTTTAAGAAGAGAAATTTTTTTTTTATTTACTTCTCCAATAATACGAATGCTTAATCCAGGACCTGGAAATGGATGTCGATATAAAATTTCTTGTGGAATTCCTAAATATTTTCCTATTTTTCGTACTTCATCTTTAAATAATTCTTTTAATGGTTCCAGAAGTTTTAATTTCATTAAATTAGGTAATCCTCCTACATTATGATGAGATTTAATAAAAACAGTCTTTTTTAATAATTTTGAGGAAGAATATGTAGAAGATTCAATTACATCTGAATATATAGTTCCCTGCGCTAAAAATTCTACATTTTTAATTTTTTCTGATTCTTCTTGAAAAATAGAAATAAATTCTTTTCCGATAATTTTTCTTTTCATTTCAGGATCAATAATTCCAATTAAACTAGATAAAAAACGTTTTTGAGCATCTATTATTTTAATCAATAAATTCATTTTTTTACACAAAAAAGATATTTTTTTTGTTTCTTCTTTGAGAAGGAAACCAGTATCAACGAAAATGCAATATAAGGATGACCCAATAGCTTTATGAATGATATAAGCTGCTACAAAAGAATCTACACCTCCTGAAAATCCTAATATTACTTTTTTATTATCTACACGTTTTCTTATTTTTTCTATATTTTCTTGTACAAAATGATTGAGTTTCCAATTTGGATAACATTTACAAATCTTAAGGATAAAGTTTTTCATGATCGGAACTCCAAATTCAGTATGATTCACTTCTGGATGAAATTGTACGGCATAAATATCTTTATTTTTATGAATTAAAGCAGCAATAGCACAAGAAGAAGTATGTCCGATCGATTTGAATTCTTTTGGAATCTTTTTGATTTCATCAAAATGACTCATCCAAACAATAGATTTTTTAGGAATTCCGTTTAATAAATCATTTTTACAATGATCTATCATAAAAATGGATTTTCCATATTCTTTATACTTTGATCTTTCTATTATTCCTCCAAAAAGAAAAGAAATTAGTTGCATTCCATAACAAATTCCAAGTATAGGAATATTCAATTGAAATATATTTTTAGATATTAATGGAGGATTTTCGTCATAAACAGAAAAAGGACTTCCTGATAAAACAATCCCTTTTGGTTTTTTTGATAAAATATTATGAATAGAAATATCATAAGGATATAAATGTGCATATACTCCTATATCTCGAATTCTTCGTGAAATCATCTTGCTATATTGGGAACCGAAATCTAATACTAAAATAGAGTCTTTTTTCATTATCATTTCTTTTGTATCATTGGAATTTTTTAAAAAAAACTATAATCCAATATCTTTCCTAAAATACAAGTTTTCAAAATGAACTTTTTTTACCTTATTATAAGCTATTTTTATAGCCTCATCGACTGTCCCCCCTATTCCTACTATATTTAAAACTCGTCCATGTGATGTCATCCATTTTTCTTTTTCTTTTTTAGCACCAGCAATATAAAAAGGTTCTTTTAAAGAATTTAATCCATTTATAATTTTTCCACTTTCATATTGTTCAGGATATCCTTTTGAAGATAGGACGATACAACAAGAACATAATTTTTTCCAAGAAATAGATATTTCTTTTTGAAGAAAAACCGACTGTATTATCTGAAAAAAATTACTTTCCATTAATGGCAATAAAGTTTGAGTTTCAGGATCTCCCATACGAGTATTGTATTCTAATAAGTATACACTATTTGAAGTGATCATTAATCCGAAATAAATAAATCCCAAAAAAGTTAATTTTTCTAAAAAAAGGCCTTTTAAAGTTGGTTCCAATATATTTTTTTTAAAATCTATCCAAACTTCATTATTCATATAAGGATTAGGTGCTATCGTTCCCATTCCTCCAGTATTGCTGCCTGTTTCTTTTTCTCCAATTTTTTTGTAATCTTTAGCGGATAAAAAAGGAATAATCTCTTTTCCATTAAATATGGATATAATAGAGGATTCCTTACCTTGCAAAAATTCTTCTATGATAACTTTATTTCCCGATTTTCCAAATTTATGATCTATCATAATAGAAGTCAAAGCCTTCTTTGCTTCGTTTTTATTTCTTACTAAGATTACTCCTTTACCTCCTGCTATACCACTTGTTTTGATAGCTACAGAATAATTTTTTTTTTCTAAAAAATCTACAGCTTTTTGATAAGAAGAAAAAACTTCGTATTTAGGAGTACGTACCCCATATTTTTTCATAAATGATTTAGAAAAAACACGATCACCTTCTAATCTAGCAGCAAGGTAATGTGGCCCCATAATTTTTAGTCCAAAATTTTGAAATACGTCTACAATTCCATCCAATAGAAAAGTTTCTGAACCAACAATAGTTATATCTATTGCATTTTTTTTAGCATATAAACATAAATCTAATGTTGTATAAGTATTTTTAATATTTTTTCCTATTTGATCTGTGCCTCCATTACCAGGATAAAAATAAAGATCTATAGTAGGAAAATCTTTTAAAAATTTTTTTCCCATAGCATGTTCACGTCCTCCATTTCCGAGAATTAAAACTTTCATAATATTTTTTTTTAATGTTTAAAATGTCTTTTTCCCGTAAAAGCCATAGCTATTCCATGTTCATCACAAGCTTGGATAGATTCTTTATCCCGTATAGATCCTCCTGGTTGAAGAATGGCTCTTATTTTACCGGATATAGCCGCTTCATCTACGACATCCCTAAAAGGGAAAAAAGCATCAGAAACAAGGACTAAATCTTCTTTTCTTTTTTCTAAAGCTCTTTCTATAGCTTGACGAGCTGCCCAAATTCTATTTGTTTGACCTCCAGAAATCCCTAAAGTTTGTGTCCCTTTAGCTACAACAATAGCGTTAGATTTTACATATTTTACTACTTTTTGAGCAAAAAATAAAGATCTTATTTCTTGATAAGAAAATTGTTTTTTGGTTACTATTTGATAATCATAAGATAAAGTAGGATCTACTTGTTGTACCAATATTCCTCCATCTATTTTTACATATTCCAATGTATCAGAAATAGGGTTTTTTATCCTAATGATTCTTATATTTTTTTTTTTTTTTAAAATACTTAATCCATCTTTTTCATAACTAGGAGATAAAATAACTTCTAAAAATAGACTATTCATTTTATTCGCTAATTCTTTTGTTATTGGAACATTTACGGCCATAATTCCTCCAAAAGAAGAAATGGAATCCGCATAATAAGTTTTTTTAAATGCATCTATAACATTTTTTCCTAATGCAACACTACAAGGTGTTGCATGTTTAACAGTACAACAAGCTGGTTCAGAAAATTGAGATACTACTTTCCAAGCTATATCCATATCTCTTAAATTGTTAAAAGAAAGCTTTTTACCATGTAATTGATTAAAATTACACATTGCTCCATTATGAATAGTACTAATATAATAAGCGGCTTCCTGATGAGGATTTTCCCCATAACGAAGATTCATTTTTTTTTCATAAGAAAAATGTAAATAAGTAGGAAAATTTTCTTCCATTAAAAGATATTGAGAAATTGCAGAATCATAAGCAGAAGTAAGATTAAATACTTTACCTGCTAATTTTTTTCTCAACTTTAATGAAGTATTACCATAGTTTTCAATTTCATTTTTTACTAAAATATAATCTTTTTTATCTGTAATAGGGGTTACATGAAAAAAATTTTTAGCTGCTGCTCGCAACATAGATGGTCCTCCTATATCAATAAATTCAATTATAGAATTAATTGATTTTTTATTGAATTTATCAAAAAATGGGTAAAAATTTACCAATACAATATCAATAGGATTAATTCCGTAAAAATGAATACTTTTCATATGTTTATCAATAGAACGATTAGCAAGAATTCCCCCATAAATAGATGGATGAATAGTTTTTATTCTTCCATCTAAAATTTCAGGAAATGAAATGATATTTTCTATTTTTAGAATATTAGATATTCCATTTTTTTTTAAGTATTGATAAGTCCCACAAGTAGAAATAATTTGATATTCTTTTTTATTTAAAAAAAAGACAAAATCGAATAATTCTTCATTTTTTTCATAAACACTAATCAAAGCTCTTTTCATATATATACAATAATTAAAGAATTCTAAATTTTTTTATATCCTATAAAAAAAAATAATATAATAGGTCAAATATTTTTTAAATATTGAATGAGGATCTCTTTTTCTATGATAGATATTTTTTTAGATAACGATATTGGAGTTTCTTTTGAAGAAAGATTACATGATTTTTTTAAAATTATATTTCCTGAATCAATATTTTTGGTTACATAATGAATTGTAGCACCTGATATTTTTTCTTTATGATTAATAACTTTTTGATGTACTCTCATGCCATACATCCCTTTCCCTCCATATTTAGGTAAAAGAGATGGATGAATATTGATAATTTTCCCATCCCATTTATCACAAAATTCCGAATCAAGTATGGAAAGAAAACCACAAAGTACTATAATATCTGGAATTTTTTTTAGAAAAATATTATCTATCTCTTTAGATAAAAGTATTTTTTTAGTATTTTTTAAAGAAAAAGTTGAAATATTTTCTTTCGATGCATATTGAATAGCTCTACAAGATCTATCAGAAATAACTGTATCTATCTTAACTTTAGAAAGTTTTCCATTTGAAATAGATTCTAGAATATGCTGCATATTGGTCCCTGTTCCAGAAACCAAAATAGATAGTTTTTTCATGAAAATATTTTTATTTCAAAAATACTTTTTTATCTCCTTTAAGGATATTTCCAAATACAAAAGGATTTTCTCCTAGAAAACGTAATCTATCAAAAATTTGACCTTGATCTTTAATAGAAACTATTATAATCATTCCAACTCCCATATTAAAAGTATTCCACATTTTTTGGTCGGATAAAAAACCTTTTTCCTGAATATAATGAAAAATAGGTGTAATAGGAATTTTTTTTTTCTCTACTATAGCTAATAAATTTTCTGGAAGAACACGAAATAAATTATCGTATATCCCCCCTCCAGTAACATGAACTAATCCGTGTATTACAAACTCTTTTAATAAAAGATGAATAGTAGAATAATAAATTCTAGTTGGAATTAAAAGAGTTTCATAAAATGGTTTTTTTTGGAATTTTTTCATCAATAAATCTTCTGTATAAAAAATATTTCGAATTAAAGAAAAACCATTGCTATGTACACCTGAAGATGGGATCCCAATTAAAATATCTCCTTCTTTAATGTTTTTTTTTCCATCTATAACCTTTTTTTTCTCTACAATCCCTACACAAAATCCTGCTATATCATAATCTTTTTTTTTGTAAATACCTGGCATTTCTGCTATTTCTCCTCCAATAAGACATGTATTCGTCTTTTTACAGGAGGTAGCTATACCTTGTATAATTTTTTCTGCAATATTAGAATCAAGTTTTCCACAAGCTAAATAATCTAGAAAAAATAATGGATTTGCTCCATGACATAATACATCATTTACACACATAGCAAAACAATCTTCTCCAATTAGATCATATTTTTTGTAATGAATAGCTAAAAGAAGTTTAGTCCCAACCCCATCAACTCCAGATACCAAAACAGGTTCTTTATATTCATAGTAAGGCATTTTATAAAGTGCGGCAAAATTATCTAATGTACTAATTACCTTATTATTATAAGTTTTTTCTAAAATTGAACTAATTTTAGATATGGTACGATGACTTTCTTTCATTATTACTATAATATACAATCATTTTTTTTATGAATGGGATAATTTCCAGTAAAACAACCGAAACAGTAATTCTTACTTCCAAGAATATCGATTAAATTAGCCATACTTAAAAATTCTAAACTATCTACATCTAAAAACTTAGCTATATTTTCCTTATCTATATTGAATGAAATTAGATCTTTTTGAGTAGGAGTATCTATCCCTAAATAACATGGAGCTATAATAGGTGGAGAAGCACTTCTAAAATGAATTTCTTTTGCTCCTGATTTTCTTAAAATATAAACTAATCTACGGCTCGTAGTCCCACGAACAATCGAGTCATCAATAATGACAATACGTTTCCCTCTAATTTCATTTAAAATAGAATTTAGTTTTAAATTCACCATTTTTTCACGCATTTCTTGTTTTGGTAAAATAAAAGATCTTCCAATATATTTATTTTTCACTAAAATGGGTTTGAAAGGGATTCCGGATGCTTTGGAATATCCAATAGATGCTGGTACACCAGAATCTGGGACCCCAATAACGACATCAGCTTCTACTGGATGTTGTTCATAAAGAACTTCTCCACTTTTTTCACGAACTGCATAAACGTTTATATTTTCAATGAAAGAATCAGGACGGGAAAAATAAATATATTCAAAGGAACATATTCTTCGTTTTGTATACCTTTTTTTTCTAAGAAGATAAAATTGAATGGATTTTTGATCGACAATAGCTATTTCTCCTGGAAATAAATCTCTTACATAATATCCCCCTACAGAATCTATTCCACAAGTTTCAGAACTAAATATATAAGTTTTTTCATTAAGCATCCCATAACATAAAGGTCTAATTCCATTTGGATCTCTAAAAGCAGCAATTTTATTATCCATAAGAACTATTACAGAATATGCTCCTTGAATATCAAAAGTTGTTTTTTGAATAGCTATTTTTAGGTCATTATCATATTCTGATAAATATTTTTGTATTAAACGTAAAATTACTTCGGAATCCGAATCAGATGATATAAATGTAATTCCTTTCGATTCTAGATTTTTCCGAATTGTTTTAGCATTTATTAAATTTCCATTATGGACAATAGAAATGATACTTTTACCATAGATATCTTCTCCAAAGAATGGTTGAATATTTTTTTGGCTTTGTCCTCCTTCTGTAGAATATCGTGTATGTCCAATAACCGCATTTCCATGATAACATTCAGAATTCGAAATTTTTCTAAATGAATCTAAAACAAGACCTTCACTTTTATGAGATAAAATAAATCCATCTCGTAAAACAGAAAAACCACATGCTTCTTGACCTCGGTGTTGTAAGGCAAATAAACCAAACTGAATGAGAGAAAATGTATCTATTTTATGAGTAGAATAAATTCCAAAAACTCCGCATTCCTCATGAAATTTATCATAATAATTTTTTTTCTCTAGAATAGGAAATAATTGAGACATCCTCTTTTTTTTTTCTGGAAAAAGAAAATATTTGTCCCTTAAATGGATTAACCTGCATTGAGCCTTTTTAATATTTCCATATAAGTATCTATTACCTCTTCCTTATCATTAAATTCATTTCTAAATCTGTCTTTATCAAGTTTTTTCATTGTTTTTTTATCCCAAAGACGACATGTATCAGGACTAATTTCATCAGAAAGTAAAATTTGATTTTTTTTATTTTTTCCAAATTCTATTTTAAAATCTACCAATATAATATTTTTATCTAAAAAATATTTTTTCAGAATATTGTTAATATTTGAGACAATTCGATTAACTTTATTTAATTCTTCATAAGCAATTAGATCTAAGAATACAGCATGATGGTGGTTTAACCATGGATCTTTTAATCCATCATTCTTGTAAAATATTTCAATAATTGGATTATCTATAGTCATCCCTTCTTTTATATCTAAACGTCTAGAAAGATTTCCAGCAACAATATTTCGAACTACAAATTCTAATGGAAACATATCCACCTTATGACATAATTGTTCTCGATTATTTATCTTACGAATAAAATGATTTTTTACTCCATAATCTTTAAGAAATTTAAATATTAATGTTGTTATTTCATTATTTAAAATTCCTTTATCATGTAATAATTCCTTTTTTAATCCATCTAAAGAAGTTATACTATCTTTATAATGAATAATAATTTCATCTGGATTATCTGTAGAATAGATTTTTTTTGTTTTTCCTTCTAATAAATACTTTTTTTTAGTTATACTGCTCATAATCATAAATATTTATCTATTTCATTCATTAATTTTTCTTTTTTTTTCATTCGAAATTTTAATAATAATTTTTTTATTTCGTTATATTTTATAGCTAATATATGAACGGATAATAAAGCCGCGTTGTATGCATTATTGATTCCTACTGTAGCAACAGGAACATCTTTAGGCATTTGAACAATAGAAAAAAGAGCGTCAATTCCACCTAATAATCCATTATTAGCATAAAGAGGAACTCCTATAACGGGTATAATAGTTCTTGAAGCTATTATTCCAGGTAAATGAGCAGATAAACCAGATCCTGCAATAATAATTTCCACACCTTCTTCTAAAGATTCTATTTTTTTTATTGTTTTTGATAATATATCTGGTAAACGATGTGCAGATATAACATAAGTTTGGTTTTTTATATTAAATATATTTAGTATATCTTCCGATATTTTCATCGTTGGTTTATCAGATATACTTCCACAAAATATAGCTACTTTCATATAATTTTTTTATAAAAAATATTGCACAGCATTTCTAAAAATAGAATGCTCTTTAATATCAGGTATATTTTTTAATAATCCATTATTATAACGCTCCGGATGAGTCATTCTTCCATAAATTTTTCCATTATGACTTAATAATCCTTCTACTGCTCCAATAGATCCATTTGGATTAAAAGGAAAATCCATAGTAGGATTTCCTTTTAAATCTACATATAAAGCAGCTATTTGATTTTTTCTTAATAAAATATTAATCATTTTTTCACTAGAATAAAACCGCCCTTCACTATGAGAGACGGGAATAGTATATACTTTATTTTTCATTCCTTTTAACCATGGAGATTGATCAGAAATAACTTTTATATGAACACATTGAGATATATGTTTTCCTATTTCATTATAGGTAAGTGTTGGAGATTTATGATTCCGCAAATTGATTTTACCGTCAGGTAATAAACTAGATTTTATCAAGGCCTGAAATCCATTACAGATACCTAAAATTAATCCATCATGATCAAGAAAATATTCAATAGAATCTTTGATATAGGGATTATGTAACATAGACGTTATAAATTTTGCAGAACCATCTGGTTCATCTCCAGCACTAAATCCTCCACAAAGCATAAATATTTGTACAGATTTTATATATTTTACCATTTTAGATATGGATTGAATAAGATCTTGATCTCTTAAATTTCTCAATACAAAAGTTTTTATTATTGCTCCTTCTTTTTCAAAAGCATGAATTGATTCAAATTCACAATTTGTTCCAGGAAATATTGGAATAAATACACGTGGTATTCCTTTTTTAATTGATTTACATTTTAATGTAATTTTTTTATGGAATTTTATACTTTTTCGTAGTATATGTTTTTTAGGATATTTGAGATCTCGATTATTATGATTTATAGAATATATAGGAGTTAAAGTTTTTATCCAATTTTCGATGGATTCATCTATATCAATAGTAATACCATTAAAATTTAAATTTTGAGATGCAACCACTTCTCCTATTAAGATGAAATCTTCTGAAAGTGAAGATGAGGATTCTATAATTAATGAACCTATATTTGTTTCAAGTAAATGATTATTATATTGAATAACAACACCTAAACGATTTCCAAAAGACATTTTTGCAATAGCAATGGAAATCCCTCCATCTTTTATAGTTTTCACAGACACTATTTTACCGGAACAAATCCCTTCATAAACTTTATCATATGCCTTTTTCAGAGAATCGAAATCTGGCATTTCATTTTTTAATGGTTTATGATGATATAAGTATATTCTATTTCCTATTTTTTTAAATTCAGGTGATATAATATTCCAACAGGAACCTATGCTTACTCCAAAGGCTATTAATGTTGGTGGAACGTGGATATTTTTATATGATCCCGACATGCTATCTTTTCCTCCAATAGAAGCTAATTCAAAAGCCATTTGTGCATGATAAGCTCCTAATAAAGAAGCAAATGGTTTCCCCCAATTTTTTGGATTTTTTCCTAATTTTTGATAATATTCTTGAAAACTAAAATAAGTATTTTTATAATTACCTCCCATAGAAACAATTTTAGAAACACACTCTACTATCGCATAAGCCCCTCCATGAAGAGGACTCCAAGTAGATATATTTGGATGAAACCCCCAAGATGCTAAACTTACTGTTGTTGTTTCTCCATTTAAAACAGGAATTTTTTGTACACTTCCTTCAGATGGCGTCATTTGATACTTTCCTCCAAAAGGCATCAATATAGTCCCCCCACCTATAGTACTATCAAACATTTCTACTAAACTTTTTTGAGATGCAATATTTAATTTAGAAATATTTTTTAAGAAAGTTTTTTTATTAAAAGTAATTTTTTGGGATTTTTTAAAAGGAGAAATAGAAGTTGGAGAACTTACCTGAACAATTTTTTTTTTATGAGATCCTCCTGTATTTAAAAAAGAACTTTTTAAGTTAAATATTTCTTTATTTTTATGATAAAAAATTATACGTTCATTATCCGTAATCCTAGCTATAGGAATGGATAGAATATTTTCTTCATGAGATAAATTAATAAACTTTTTTACATCATAGGGATTTAAAACAACAGCCATACGTTCTTGAGATTCTGAAAGTGCTATTTCTATAGAATCTAAAGATGTATTTTTTATTGGTATTTTATCTAAATAAAGGATCGAACTATTACTCAATTCCCCTATAGCTACTGAAGCTCCTCCTGCACCAAAATCATTGCATTTTTTGATCAAAGATATGGCTGCTTTTTTTCTAAAAAATCTTTGAATTTGTCGTTCTATTATTGGATTTCCTTTTTGTACTTGAATATTGTAAGATGTATTTTTGAAATTATATTCATATTTCTTAGAAGACTCCGTTGCTCCTCCTATTCCATCTCTTCCTGTTAATCCACCAATTAACAAAATAATATCTCCTTTTTTGGGATTTTTTTGTTTTACATAATCTACTGGAACGGCTCCAATAACCATTCCGACTTCCATCCTTTTAGCTTTATAACCTTTATGATATATTTCATGTATATGAGTAGTAGCCACTCCAACTTGATTTCCATAAGAACTATACCCATTAGCCGCTTCACGGCATATTTTTCTTTGCTCTATTTTTCCATTTAATGTTTTTGTTTTAGTTGGATCATCCGCACCACTTAATCGAATAGATTGATAAACAAAAGCTCTACCAGATAATGGATCACGAATTGCTCCACCTATACAAGTAGAAGCACCTCCAAACGGATCAATTTCTGTAGGATGATTGTGGGTTTCGTTTTTAAATAAAAGATACCATTTTTCCTTTTTTTTTCCTATAATATCTACGTCAATTCTCATTATACAAGAATTACGTTCATTAGAAAATACATAGTTTTTCAATTTTCCTTTTTTAGAAAGAATTTGAGAAGGAAGATTAGATAAATCCATCAAATTTATAGGATCTTTTGATCTTCCTATTGAATCACGATCTTTTAAATATTTGTTAAAAATATTTTGATAGGTCTCTTTCAATATTCCATCAAAAGTGATATCTACCAATGTAGTCAAAAAAGTTCTATGTCGACAATGATCAGACCAATAAGCATCTAAAATCCGTAATTCTTCTTCTTTAGGATCACGATTTTCTTCAAAAAAGTATTTTTGAATAAACAGTAAATCCTTTATTTCTATAGAAAAATTCCATTTTTTATGAATTTTTTTGATTTCTTCATGAGTAAAATGAATAAATCCTTCTAGGATTTTCATCTTTTTTTCTACATATTTTATATTAGAAAAATATGGAGGAATCATTTCTTTAAGATTTTTTTCCTTACAAATATTTGGATTTATGCAATATTTTTTGATTTTAATAATATCATTTTTTTGATTATTCAATCCTATTAATTCAATTAATTTCCCTGTTTTTATAAAAACTGTAGATATAGGATCTATAACTTTTAGACATTGCATAGCCGCTTCTGCACGTTGATCATATTTTCCTGGTAAATATTCTATAGAAAAATATGGATTTTTTAAATGTAATTTTTTACGATAAATATCTGTGACAGGATCCACAAAAATTTTATATAAACTATCTATAAAAACTTCTTGTTTTATTTGAAATATATCGTATATATGATAAATAATAACTTCAGATAACGATATATTCATATCATTTAATTCTTGATATAATTTTCTAGAATAAATGTCGAAAAAATTTTTCTTTTGTATATAAATCCTTAAATTCATTAAAAAAATAGAATTAGAATATTATTTATGATATAAAAATAGAATTTTTCTAAATTTTAAGATTTCTATTTGAATTTGAATTTATCAAACGATGAAATCGATCCAAAATAGGATTTACTTTTTTATCAATAAATTCTAAAGATTGATCTGAAGAAAAACCTATAAAATTTTTAGGATCAAGCATTTTATTTAATTCTTTTTCATTAATCGGTATTTTTTCATCGTTTAAAATACGTTTTATAAAATCATTTTCTTTACCTTCTAATTTCATTTTAGAATTAGTTTTCATAGAATGAATTCGTAGTCTTTCATGGATTTCTTGTCTATCTGCTCCATTTTTTACGCTTTTTACAATAATAGATTCAGTAATTAAAAATGGAAGTTCTTGATAGATATTTTTTTCTATCATTTTAGGATATACTACAATATTTTCTAATACATGATTCCAAATCATTAAAATAGCATCTGTAGCTAAGAAAGATTGTGCAATCACCAATCTTCTATTTGCTGAATCATCTAAAGTACGTTCTAACCATTGAGTGGCTGCTACCATAGCTGAACTATTTGATAGAGAAATTACATATTTAGCTAAAGAGGCCATCCGTTCACTAAGGATTGGATTTCGTTTATATGCCATAGCACTGGATCCAATTTGTTCTTTATTAAATGGTTCTTCCATTTCTTTCAAATTTTGTAATAAACGTAAATCATTACTAAACTTATGAGAAGATTGAGAAATATTGGATAATAAATTTAAGATTTGTGCATCTACTTTTCTATCATAAGTTTGACCAGTAACAGGAAAAATTTTTTGAAATCCAAATTGTTGGGATAATTTTTTTTCCAGATATTTTACTTTTTTTAAATTTCCATTAAATAATTCTTTGAAACTAGCAGCTGTTCCTACAGTTCCTTTTACTCCTCTGAAACATAGATTTTGGAATCTAAATTCCAATTCTTCTATGTCCATTAGGATACTTTGTATCCACAAAGAAGAACGTTTTCCAACAGTAGTTAACTGAGCCGGTTGATAATGAGTAAATGCCAAAGTAGGAGTATTATGATATTCTAAGGTCAAATTTCTAAGACGAAAAAGAACATTAATTAATTTATTAAGGATAATTTTTAATCCATCACGTAGGAGAATAAGATCCGTATTGTCTCCTAAAAAAGCACTTGTAGCACCTAAATGAATAATTGGTTTTGCTATAGTCGCTTTTTCTCCAAGTGCATATAAATGAGCTATTACATCATGATGAAATTTTTTTTCATAGAAAGAAACTCTATTCCAATCAATATCATCTAAATGTTTTTTTAAATCATTAATTTGTTCTTCCTTAATATTTAAACCTAATTTTTTTTGGCATTCTGCTAAAGATAGCCAAAGTTTTCTCCATGTAGTAAATTTTTTTTCGGGAGAAAAATTATACAACATTTCTTGACTACTGTATCGTTCTACTAAAGGATTTTTATATTCTTTCACAAAAGAATCATTTTTATAATAAATGGCAATATTTTTCTAAGAAAAAATTTTCAAAAAAGAAGATTTATTTTTAATAATATTTTGACTTCTTTCAGATCCTACAGAAATTAATACAATATCTAAATTTAAATAACTTTCTATAAAGTTAACATATTTCTTGCAATTTTTAGGCAAATCCTCATATTCATGTATATGAGAAATATCTTTTTTCCAACCAGGAAAATCTATATAAATAGCTTCTATTTCTTTTTCTTCCAATTCTATATTAGATGGAAAATATTGTATATTTTTTCCATGAATTTGATATTTTACACATACTTTAATTAATTCTAATTCACTTAAAACATCCAATTTTGTAATGATTAAATAATTAATTCCATTAATCATACAGGAATATTTTAGAGATAAAAGATCTAACCATCCACATCTTCTTGACCGTTTGGTAGTTGAACCATATTCATTACCTTTTTTACGTATGATATCGCTCATTTTATTCCTAATCTCTGTAGGAAATGGGCCATATCCTACACGTGTACAGTAAGCTTTTGCTATTCCTATAAAATTTTTCAAAAAATTAGGAGGAATCCCAGTTCCTGTACATACCCCACCTGTAGAAGTTGAAGAAGGTGTTACATATGGATATGTTCCATAATTTATATCTAATAACATAGCTTGAGCCCCTTCAAATAAAATTTTCTTTTTTTTATGAAAAGCATAATGAATTTCATGTACAGAATCAATAATACGAGGAGAAAGAATCTTAGCATATTCGATATATTCTTCATATATTGATTTAAAATAAATAGGATTTTTTTTATATACTTTTGTAATAATCTTATTTTTATAATCTACGTTATCCTTTAATTTTTTATGAAATACTTTGAAATTCAAAAAATCTAATAAACGGATTCCTATACGGGCTATTTTATCTTCATAAGTAGGACCAATTCCACGATGTGTAGTTCCAATAGATCTAGAACCTAAAGCTTCTTCTTTATATTCATCTAGTAATCGATGATAAGGCATGGTTAGATGTGCACGTTTTGCCAAAAAAACTCTAGAGGTATTTATTCCGATAGATTCTATTTTTTTAAATTCTTGAATCAAGGATTTAGGGTCAATAACCATTCCAGGTCCTATAATACATTTAATAGCAGGATTAACTACTCCAGATGGAATTAAATGAAGAATAAAATAACGATTATTAATATGAATAGAATGACCCGAATTATTTCCTCCTTGATAACGAATTACATAATCTGAATTTTTAGAAAGTAAATCTGTTATTTTACCTTTTCCCTCGTCACCCCATTGGAGACCAACAATAACATTTGAAGGCATGATTTTTTACAATTTTATACTTTTTCTACAAAGTTAGTTTTTTATAAATAGATAATAAAAAAATCTAAATTTTTTTATTATTGCAAATAGGGCGTTTAAGATGTTGATAAGCTAACTTTGTTGCTATTCTCCCTCTAGGTGTTCTTATTAAATATCCTTCTTGAATAAGAAAAGGTTCATAAACCTCTTCTATTGTATCGGAATTTTCATTTACAGCTGTTGCTATATTATTAATTCCAACAGGCCCTCCTTTAAAGGAATCAATAATAGATGTAAGAATTCTATTATCCATTTCATCTAATCCATATTTATCTACATTAAGGGATTTTAATCCTAAATCACATATGTTACTATCTATAATTCCATCCCCTTTTATTTGAGCAAAATCACGAATTCTACGAAGTAAAGAATTAGCTATCCGTGGAGTTCCACGACTTCTAGTGGCTATTTCATAAGAAGATTCTTCGGTTATTGGAATGTTTAATATTTTTGCACTACGTTCTATAATTATTTTTAATAATTCTTTTTGATAATAAGTTAAACGTAAATTAATTCCAAATCTAGAACGCATAGGTGCTGTCAATAATCCAGATCTTGTTGTTGCTCCTATTAAAGTAAAAGGAGATAAATCAATTTGTACTGATCGTGCATTAGATCCCGAATCTATTATAATATCAATTTTATAATTTTCCATAGCAGAATACAAATATTCTTCAACTATAGGAGAAAGACGATGAATTTCGTCTATAAATAGAACATCGTTCAAATTTAAATGAATAAGTATACCCGCTAAATCACCTGGTTTATCTAAAACGGATCCTGAAGTTACAGATATATTAACGCCCAATTCATTAGCAACAATATGAGAAAGAGTAGTTTTTCCTAATCCTGGAGGACCATGAAAAAGAATATGATCTAAGGATTCTTTTCTTTTTTTAGCAGCTTGAATAAAAATTTTTAAATTTTCTAAAATATCACATTGCCCAACAAATTCTTGAATTTTTTTTGGATTTAAAGTTACTTCTAAAATAGGTGACACTATATATAAATTTTTTATTCATAATAGAGTATCCAAAAAAATAAATAATAATATCAAATTCCATGATTTCAAAATATTTAAAATTGGATAATCTGTTAAATCAAATTTTATAGGAACAATAGAAACGTATCCATTTTTTAAGGCCCATTCATCTGTATCCGATTTTTTATCAAAATTAATAAAATCTCCAATTAGCCAATAATAAGTTCTTCCTTTTGGGTTATAACGTTTATCAAAACTTTCTTTCCATTTAGATTCTGCCTGCCTGCATATTTTCATTCCTTTTATTTTTTTTTTTGGAATATTTACATTAAGACTAATACCCCCTTTTGGGATAGGATTATAAAGAATTTTTTTTACAATTTTACATACATATTTTTTTGCTGGTTCAAAATCTGCATTCCAATCAAAATCCAAAAGAGAGAAACCAACAGAAGGGATCCCCTCAATTCCAGCTTCTATTACTGCAGAAATTGTTCCAGAATACATAATATTTATGGAAGAATTCGATCCATGATTAATTCCAGAAACACAAATATCAGGTTTTCTTGGAAGTATATTACTAATAGCTAATTTTACACAATCAACAGGAGTCCCTGAACATTCCCATTCTTTTTGACATCCATTGTCTATTCGTACAGAATCACAATATAAAATGGTATCCATAGTTATGGCATGCCCTATTCCAGATTGAGGTTTATTTGGAGCAACAACATAAACTTCTCCTAAAGAATTCATAAAATTAACAAGAGCTCGAATACCTGGAGCTATAATTCCATCATCGTTAGTCACTAAAATAATTGGTTTATTTTTCATTTTTTCATAAAGGATATAAATATTTGTAATTTTATTATTTATTAATCAGTATCAGAATGATTGTAGATTTTAAATTTAAAAATATAATAATTGGTTTTATTTTTACTTTTTTATTAAGTTTTTGTTCTCCAAAAGGAGAAGTAGAAAATCATAGTATTATACTAAAAAAAATATACAAAATACTTTATTTTTTACATCCTAGTCCTATTAAAATTAATAATGATTTTTCTAAAAAAGTATATAAAAAATATTTTGAAAATTTAGATTTTCAAAAACGTTTTTTTCTGAAAAAAGATCTAGAATATCTATCTTACTATAGAGAAAAAATAGATGATTATTGGATCAATGGTGACCCGATATTTTTTAATATGACAATAAATCGTTTTGATCAAAGAATCAAAGAAGTAGAAAATTTTTGTTTTAAAATTTTAAAAAAACCTTTTGATTTCAATAAAAAAGAAATATTTGTTCCTGGAGAATATAAATATTTTTATCCTAAAAATAAAGAAGAATGGATAGAAGAATGGAGAAAATATTTAAAATATTTAACTCTTATGGAAATAGTAACTTCAATAAATACAAAGAAAAATTTTTGTAAAAATTACAAAAAGAATATTTGGAAGAATCTATTTATTCATAAAGAAAAAAAATCAAGAAAAAAAGTGGAAGAGGATATCCGTGAATATTTAAGAAAATTAAAAATGAAAAAAAAAATAGACTGGTTTTCTATGTACGTAAATACTATTATATCTCATTATGATCCTCATACTATTTATTTTTCTACTAAAGAAAAGGAAAATTTTGATTTAAATATATCTGGTAAAACAGAAGGAATTGGTGCTGAATTGCAAGATTATAAAGGTTATGCAACTGTTGTAAAACTTATCGTTGGTGGACCTGCATGGAAAAGTAAAAGGATAGATATAGGAGATAAAATTATTCGAGTAGCAAAAAATCTAAATTCAGAATCTAAAAATATTATAGGAATGTTATTAGAAAATTCCGTTCGTCTTATAAGAGGGAAAAAAGGAAGTAAAGTAAAATTAACAATTCAAAAAAAAAATGGTTCTATAGAAGAAGTTATCATTATTAGGGATATAATTGAAAAAGAAGAAATTTTCGCAAAAAGTGTCATATTATTGGATAATAATAAAAATAAATATGGTTTAATTCATTTGCCAGAATTTTATTTTAATCCTGAAAATAAAAATGGAAGAAATGCAGCTCAAGATATGAAAAAAATTATTCAAAAATTAAAAAAAGAAAAAATTAAAGGTCTTCTTATTGATATAAGAAACAATGGAGGAGGATCTTTAGATACTGTTGTTCAAATTTCAGGTTTTTTTTTAGGAAAAGTTCCAATAGTACAAGTAAAACTATCTTCTGGAAAAAAGAAGATCATCAAAAATAATGAGGATAATATCCTTTGGAAAGGGCCTCTCGTTATTCTTGTCAACGAATTATCTGCTTCTGCATCAGAAATACTAGCGGCTACTATAGTAGATTATAAAAGAGGGATCATTGTTGGTAGCGATCAAACATACGGTAAAGGGACTGTTCAAACATTTTATCCATTAAACTCATTTTTATTTTCTAATAATGAATTGGGTACTTTAAAATTTACTATGAATAAATTTTATCGCGTAAATGGAAGTTCTACTCAATTAAAAGGCGTAAATTCAGATATAGTTATCCCAAATAATAATATTTCTTTTTCCATAAAAAAAATGGAAAAAGAAAAACCTAACTCCATGAGATGGGATCGTATTGATTCTATTCCTTATAAACCTTGGAAAGGGAAAGTAGATTTGGAAAAAATAAAGTTAAAAAGCCTAAATCGTTTGAAAAAACATCAGGATATAAATACTATCTATAAAACTATACAATTATTCGAAAAAAAATTTATAAAACAAAGAAATTTTTCTTTAAATTGGAAAGATTTTTATTATGATAATTTAAAAATAAAAAAAAGAAACGAAGCCTTTCAAAAGTTAAAAGATTACTTAAATATATATGGATTAAAAGCTTATACTCCATCTTACAAAATTATTTCAAAATATAAATCGGAAAAAAAAGAGTGGAAAAATAATTTATTGAAAGATTTTCATATAGCAGAATGTGTAAATATTTTACGAGATTTTAATGAAAATTAATAAAAAAAAATCATCTGGATCCTTTACATGTTTTATAGAAATTAAATGACCTGTTTTTTATCAATTTTTTCTACATCAGCAATTTCATCCTTCTCTTTGAGATAGATTAATCTTACACCTTGTGTAGCCCTACCCATCACTCTTATATCCGATATTGGAATACGGATGATTATTCCAGACTTTTTAATAATCATTAAATCATCTGGATCCTTTACATGTTTTATAGAAATTAAATGACCTGTTTTTTTAGTAATATTTATGGTTTTTATCCCTTTTCCTCCACGATTAGTAATTCGATAATCTTTGATATTTGATCTTTTTCCAAATCCTTTATCCGAAACTACTAAAACATTTCCTTTTTCCTCTTCTTCTACGCATATCATTCCAATTACAATATCATATTTTTTTAAATTTATCCCTATTACTCCAGAAGAAGTTCTTCCAGTTTTACGAACATTATTCTCTGAAAAACGAATAATTCTTCCACTTTTTACAGCAATCAAAACATGACTTTTACCCTTAGTTAGGATTGCTTCTAATAAGGAATCTCCCTCTCGAATGAGAATAGCCTTTATTCCATCTTTTCTAGGACGTGAATAGTTCTCTAAAGAAGTTTTTTTAATAATTCCTTTTTTAGTAACCATCATAACATAATGATTCTGAACATATTTTGTATCTTTAAGATCTCTAGTTAATATATAGGCATTTACTTTATCATCTTTTTGTATCTGAATCATATTTTGTATAGCTCTTCCTTTAGAAATTTTTGATCCTTCTGGTATTTCATAGACTCTTAACCAAAAACATTTCCCTTTTTCTGTAAAAAAAAGTAGATATTGATGATTAGTAGCAATGAGAAGATGATTTAAAAAATCTGATTCTCTAGTACTAGCCCCTCTATTCCCTACTCCTCCTCTTCCTTGACATTTGTATTCAGATAAAGAAGTCCTTTTTATATATCCAGCATGAGAGATAGTCAGTACTACCTGTTCGTCATCAATAAGATCTTCTATATGTACTTCATTTCCTAAGTAATCGATTTTTGTTCTACGTCCATCTTGATATTTTTCTTTGATATATAAAAGTTCTTTTTTAATAATTTGCATTCTGATAGAATGTTTTAATAAAACATTTTCCAAATGTTCTATATTTTTGACTAATTCTTCATATTCTCTTTTAATTTTATTAATTTCTAAAGAAGTAAGACTTTGCAAGCGAAGATCTAAAATAGATTTAGATTGATTTTTAGATAGTCTAAATTTTTTAATGAGTCTATCACAAGCTTCATGATGATCTTTAGATTTTTTGATTAATTCAATCATTTTATCTAAATGATCTAATATTTTTAAAAAGCCCATCAAAGTATGAACTCTATCTTTATATTTTTTTAATTCGTATTGAGTACGACGAATAATAACATCCTGACGATGATCTACAAAATGTTTTATCAGATCTTTAATATTTAGTTTAACTGGTTTTCCATTAACTAATGCAATATTATTAACATTAAAGTAAGTTTGTAAAGAAGTATATTTGAATAAATTATTCAATAATACATTAGAATTTGTATTTTGTTTTAGCATATATACTATGCGTAATCCATTCCTATCAGATTCATCACGAATTTGATAGATCCCATCCATCTTACCTTCTTTGATTAACTCTACAGTTCTATTAATCATTTCTGATTTATTTACTTGATAAGGAATTTCATCTACAATGATACATTTTCTCCCCTGAATTTCTTCAAAATGAACTTTTGCGCGTAATACAATACGGCCTTTTCCAGTATGAAATGCTTTCTTGACTCCATCGTATCCATAAATAATTCCTCCTGTAGGAAAATCTGGAGCTTTAATATATTCTATTATTTTTTCTATAGATATATTATTATCATCAATATAAGCGCAAATTGCTTTAATAGTTTCTTTTAAATTATGAGGTGGAATATTGGTAGCCATTCCTACGGCTATTCCAGAAGAGCCATTAATTAAAAGATTGGGGATTCGGGTAGGTAATACCGTAGGTTCTTCTAGAGAATCATCAAAATTAAGTTTCATATCCACCGTATCTTTTTTTATATCCGATAACATTTCTTCAGATATTTTTTTCATTCTAACTTCCGTATAACGCATTGCTGCAGGTGGATCCGCATCTAATGATCCGAAATTACCTTGTCCATCTATTAAAGGATAACGAAGTATCCATTTTTGAGACATACGAACCATAGTATCATAAACAGAAATATCTCCATGTGGATGGTATTTCCCTAGTACTTCTCCAACAATACGAGCCGATTTTTTATAAGTATTTTTAGAAAAAATTCCTAATTGGAACATTCCATATAGAACTCTCCTATGTACAGGTTTTAATCCATCTCTTGCATCAGGAAGAGCTCTGGATACAATAACAGACATAGAATAGTCTATGTAAGAAGATTTCATTTCGTCTTCAATATTAATAGGAATTAATTTTTCTCCCATTTTATATAGTTGTATTATTTAGCTTCAGTATAATTAAAGGAATATCGATACTTAATATAAAAAATATTAATCAATTAAGAAAAAAAATAAATGTTTATTTTTTTTGTAAAAAACTTTCTTTGATTAAAGAATAAGGAACTTGACAGTTGTAAGAACAAATTCCTATTTTTTTTAATAAAGAAAATTGAATTTTATTTTTATCATTTTTTTTATCATGTTCCATAATAAAAAAAATTTGATCAAATTCTGAATTATATATTTTTTTAATTGGATACAATCTAGAAAGATTCGATTTTATTTCTTGATAATCATTTATAGATAATCCATTTATTTTGTAAGAAATCCAAGATTCATATATCATTCCCATAGCGATCGCTATACCATGTAAAAGTTTTTCTTTTTTAGAATCTAGAAAATAACTCTCTAAAGCATGACCGATAGTATGTCCAAAATTAAGAATTTTCCTTAATCCTTTTTCTTTAGGATCTTTTTCTACAATTTTATTTTTTATCAATATAGATTGATAGATTAAATCTTTCCATTTATTTTGATCCTTATTTATTTGGTATTTTTTCATATCAATCCAAAAATTTTCATCTGCTATTAACCCATGTTTAAACATCTCTGCCATTCCTGAAATAAATTCTTTTTCAGGAAGAGTTTTTAAAAAAAAAGGATCAATGATTAAAAATTCTGGACAATAGAAAGAACCTATTTCATTTTTAATAGATTCTAAATTAATTCCAGTTTTATATCCTATAGATGCATCTACCATACCTAATAACGTTGTAGGAATATTAATAAACCGAATTCCTCTTTTAAACACAGAGGCAATAAATCCACCAATATCTGTAATAACTCCCCCTCCTAAATTAATAATTAAACTATTTCTAGTTGCCTTAAAATTTTCCAAATATTTCCATATTTGAATACATGTATAAATATTTTTTTCTTTTTCTCCTGGTTTAATTTGAATAATGTTAGATTTTTCTAAACAATTTATATGATGGAAAAGAATTGGAAGACAATGAATATAGGTACAATAATCTACTAGAATAAATGTATTTTTGATGGAATCAATATGATGAAGTAGATAATTTTCTAATTTTTGATAAGCTTCTTCATTAAAAAATATAATTTTTTTATTATCACAAAACATAACAATAAAATCGTTTTTTTATACTTGATACAACAAAATTAACCAATTTATTAATAGGAATAAAGATTATTATAATCCAGATCAATCCATAAAGTTTTTTAATCAATAAAGTAAAATATTTTGTATAACCAATAAGTTATAAAGATAAAAAAAACGATTATGAAAAATATATTTGGACCCCATCCTAAAATATTAATAAATTTGAATAAAAATTCCATAAAAAAAATATCATGTTTTTCATTAAAAATAAATATTTTAAACTTTTATTGAAAGAAAAGAAATGGAAATATTTTATTTTTCTTTAAAGTTTATAAGAATATTATATTCAACATAATAAAATGTCAGATATTTGGGATTTTTTTCAGCATTTATTCAATCCTAGATGGATTTTTTTCTATTTTGGAAATACAGCTTTATTTATTCTTTTAGCCATTGTTTTTGCAGAAACAGGGTTTTTTATCGGTTTTTTTTTACCAGGAGATTCCTTATTATTCACTGCTGGAATATTCGGAGAAAATTTATGCAAAAATTTTTATAATGTTCCATTTTTCGTAATTATTTTAATTGTTGCATGTGTTGCTGTACTTGGTAATATACAAGGATATTGGCTTGGATATAAATCTGGAAATTTTTTGTATAAAAAGAAAGATTCCTTTTTTTTTAAGAAAAAACATCTTATCATAGCAAAATTATTTTATAATAAATATAAAACAACGGCACTTATCATGAGTCGTTTTCTTCCAATACTTCGTACTTTTGCCCCAATTGTAGCTGGGGCAATACGTATTAACTTTAAAAAATTTATGATTTATAATATTATTGGAGCTCTTGCTTGGACTTTTTCGATCATGTTAGCTGGGCATTACCTAGACAAAAGGTTCCCAGAATTAAAAAATCATCTGGAATGGATTATTTTGTTGATTGTTTTAATGACTACATTACCAATATTACTTAAATTAAAAATAAGAAAAAAGAAAAAAATACTTCTATAACTTACCTACCTAAAATTGATGAATTCTTTTCAAGAAAAAAAATTTTTTTAGAAGATGACTACATTGATTTTTCATAATTCCAGATAAAAATTTTGTTTTTGGATGTAATTTTATCCCTGTATATAAAAATCCTATTTTATAATTTTTTGCTCCACAAACTACTCTCCCAATTTGAGATAAAAATAAGGCACCTGCACACATAATACAGGGTTCGATAGTTACATATAAAGTGCATTCTCGGATATATTTTTCCCCTAAATAATTAGATGCTAAGTGAATCCCTAACATTTCTGCATGTGCGGTGATATCACCTAAAGTTTCGGTTAAATTATGAGCTCTAGCTATGACTATATTTTTATAGGTAATTGCAACTCCTATAGGAACTTCCTTTTCGTGAAAAGCAATCAAAGCTTCTTCAAGAGCAATTTTCATAAAATCAAGATCTCTTATTATCATTAGAATCAAAACTTTATTTCTTTATATTCTTTTTTTTATTTTCTTCTTGAGATTCTTTTTTATTACTGATAGGATCCGTTTTTTTTTCTTCAGTAGCAGTAATACGAGAGTGTTTTACTCTAGCTATAAGAGTATTTTTAGGATGTAAAATGGTATATCCTTTTGGATATATATCTTTCACTGTAATTTTTTCTCCTATATCTAAATGGCTAATATCCAATTTTATATATTCTGGAAAAAAAGAAGGAATAGCTTTTATTTTTAATTTTCTAATCGTAGAATCATATTCTCCTCCTTTAGAAACCCCAATAGGTCTTCCAAAAGTTTTTACAGGAATTTCTAATATAATAGATTTTTTTTTATCAATTTTCCAAAAATCAGCATGCAATATTTTTTCACTAATAGGATCGAATTGAATTTCTTTTTGAACTGCATTTATATTTTTTCCTTCTATTTGAATGTTAACCCAATGTATTTTTGATGTATATACTAAATTTTTGAAACTTTCTAATGAAGTAGAAAATGGAATGTTAATATTTTTTCCATATAAAATACAAGGAACTTCTCCGGAAGATCGAATTGATTCAATCTCTTTTTTTCCTATATTTCGTTTTTTTCCGTATATATTTATATATTGCATATTAAATTAAATTATAAATTTTTTACTTATAGATTCGTCATTATGTACAGATTTCATGACTTCTGCAAAAAGTGGTGCACAGGATAATATCTTTATTTTATATAGTTTATTTATTATTGGGATAGAATCAGTAATCACCAATTCTTCAAGATCTGAATTTCTTATTTTTTCATATGAATTTCCTGATAAAACTGGATGAGTTGCTATAGCACGTACACTTTTAGCTCCTTTTTTTTTGATTAAATTTGCTGCTTCTGTTAAAGTTCCAGCTGTATCTACCATATCATCTATGAGTATGATATTTTTTTCTTTCACATTTCCAATAAGATTCATAAATTCTATTTCATTTGCTTTTTTTCTTTCTTTATAACAGATAACGACATCTGTTCCTAAATAACCAGCATAACTCCTAGCTCTTTTGGCACCTCCCATATCTGGAGAAGCAATGGTTAATTGGTCCATATTTAATTTTCTAATATAATCAATAAATATTCTAGATGCATACAAATGATCTACAGGAATATCAAAAAATCCCTGAATTTGATCTGCATGAAGATCCATAGTCATAACTCTAGTAGCTCCTGAAGCAACCATTAAATTAGCTACAAGTTTTGCTGCAATAGGAGTTCTTGGTTTATCTTTATGATCTTGTCGGGCCCATCCAAAATAGGGGACAACAAGTGTTATATTATGAGCAGATGCCCTACGTGCTGCATCACACATTAAAAGTAATTCCATCAAATTATCTACTGGAGGGAAAGTAGATCCAATCAAAAAAACTCTTGATCCACGAACAGATTGTTCAAAACATGGGGTATATTCTCTATCACTAAATTCCAAAAAACGAATTTTACCAAGTAAATTACCATAATAATAGGCTATTTTTTCTGATAGTTTTAATCCACTTCTTGTAGAAAAGAAGAGTACCTTTTGATTCATAATTATATTTTTTTATGCAAAAATACTTTTTAAAGATGAAACAATATTTAAATTTATTAAGAAACGTATTAAAAAATGGAATAAATAAAATGGATCGTACTGGTATAGGTACGAAAAGCATATTTGGATATCAGATGAAATTTGATTTGAAAAAAGGATTTCCTCTTTTAACTACCAAAAAATTAAATATACGGTCTATTATCTATGAATTATTATGGTTTTTGAAAGGAGATACAAATATAAAGTATTTAAAAAAAAATAAAGTATCTATTTGGAATGAATGGGCTGATAAAAATGGAGATCTAGGTCCAATATATGGATTACAATGGCGTAAATGGCCTACTTATGATGGTCATTATATTGATCAGATAGTTAATCTTATAGAAGAAATAAAATTAAATCCTAATTCAAGACGTTTAATAGTTTCTTCTTGGAATGTAGGAATGATTCCAAATATGGCATTACCTCCCTGTCATTTACTTTTTCAATTTTATGTTTATGAAAAAAAATTATCGTTGCAATTATATCAAAGAAGTGCAGATATTTTTCTTGGATTACCTTTTAATATAGCTTCTTATGCTCTATTTCTTACTATGATAGCTAGAACGCTAAATTTTAGAGAAAAAGAATTAATTCACACTATAGGAGATGCCCATGTATATAATAATCATATAGAACAAATTCAACTTCAAATCCGTCGTACCCCAAAACCATTGCCAAAAATTATTTTAAATTCTTCTGTTAAAAATATTTTTCAATTTAATTTCGAAGACTTTGAATTAAAAAATTACCATCCTGATCCTCATATCAAAGGTAACGTAGCTATTTGATCCGTTTTTTAGTAACTAATTTTGAAAATAATCGTAATGATTGGACATAGATATATTTTTTATTTTTTCTGAATTTAAAAAAATAACATCTATTTTTTTTATTTTATCTCCAATGTTTATAAGATCGTTAATAGTGCTAATAACTGGAATATATACTCCTACATTTGTTTTGAATAAAAATGGATATTTTAACAAATAGCTAGAAATCGTTTTTAATTTTTGATAATGATTATAATCAGAAGAACCAGTTATTTTTTCAATAGCTGTATTATCTAAAAATAAACTATTTCTTAAATTAAATTTCCATTTTTTTTCCATCAATGAATAGATCTTCATTTTAAGACCCTTTTTATTCATAAAATTGGATTTACATGGAGATAAATGGATTCCATTTTTATTATCAAAATATATTCTTTGAATATTATTTGATAATCCAATTATTCTCATTTTAAGTTTTAATTTTTCAAGAAAATAATTTTTTTTTTGATCTATTTTTTCAAGTAATTTATTTTCTACTTTTCCAACTCTACAAATAAAAAGATTAATTTGTTTTGGATTTTTTTCAAAAAAGGTTTCATGTAAGGTATTCAAAGCTTTTTTAAAATCTTTTTTTTGAATAACGGCTGATATATTTTTTTCCGTAGGACCTTGTGAAATAGCTCTTACCTTAATTCTATTTTTTCCTAAAGAAGAAAACATTTTTCCACTGGGGCCATGAATATTTTTCATATTGTATCCTACTAGAGCAATGATACAAAGATCATATTCTATTTTTAATGGATCGATATATTTTTGATATATTTCTTGAGAAAATTCACTATTTATTACCTTTTTTGCTTTAATGATATCCATTTCATGAATACCTGTGGTAATGAAATTTTCTGAAGAATTTTGGGTTATGAAAATTACATTTATTTTTTCACGTGATAAAACTTTAAATAAACGTTTTGAATACATTGATATACATATTATTAAACGAATTTTAAGAGTTAACAAAGCTAAATTCTGAATTCCAGAAATTCCAGTAACTGGTTGACGGTTTTTTGTTTTTTTGTTACTAATATGAATTAAAGTTCCTGGATCTATTGGATAAAAGGTATTTTTAATTTTTATAGGAATATTCTTTTTCATAGCTGGTTTTATCGTTGGAGGATAAATGACTTTTGCTCCAAAATGCGATAATTCCATTGCCTCTTCATAAGAAATTTCTTTTATAGGAAATGCTTGATGAACCATTTTTGGATTTGCTGTCATCATACCACTAACATCCGTCCATATTTCAAGTAAACTAGCAGATATAGCAGAAGCTAAAATAGCTGCAGTATAATCAGATCCTCCTCTTCCAAGAGTAGTTGTTTGGTTTTGAAAATTTGATCCTATGAACCCTGGTAAAACCACATATTCTGATTTTTCTTTACGAAAAAATTGAAGAATATGGTGATTACTTTTAATAAAATCTACTTTTGCACATCCAAATTTGGAGTCTGTAATAATTAAGTCCCTACTATCTTTGAAAATTGCATTTAATCCGGATTTTTTTAGTTTTTTTGCAATAAGAAAAGAAGAAAAAAGTTCACCAAAACTCATAATTTTATCTAAAGTACGTTTAGAAAGTTCTTTTACTTGAAAAATACCGTTACATAAACTTTCTAAATCATTGATATTTTTTTTTATCCAACTAATTAAATTACTTTGATAGTAGATAGGAAATAATTCTCTGATAATATGAAAATGCCTAATTTTTATTTTTTCTATAATATTTTTATAAACATTATTTCTTTCAGAAGCTAATTGACCACATTGGATTAATTGATCGGTTATATTTCCTAATGCTGATACCACGATCGCATATTTTCCTTTTGGTTTTTTTTCTAATAAAGAACAAATACGTTTTATGGAATCAGAATGAGCTACGGAACTCCCCCCAAATTTTAAAACTTGCATTTTTTAATGAATTAGTTAATAATTTTTACCTTTTATTTTAAATGTTAAAGATGATGACAAAAATAATGATAAAAAATAGGAGTAATTTTTTTTAAAAACTATTTGATTCATTTATAATTCCTATTTATTAAACTTTTTTTTCCATAAAAATATTCCATAAAATTAGAAAATATAAAATTCTCAAATACAATATATAATAAACATTTTTTTAATAAGGATTTTTATATTTTTAATAAAAATAGTGGAATTTGTATATGACTCTATTATTTTTTTTTTTTCAAAATGATAAATAAATATATTACTTTAAATTTGTAGAATGTTCGTTTTTTATAAATATGAATCAAAATATAAAAAAAGTATGCACTTAACTTTTTATGAAAAGGAAAAAATTATTCTACATATGGCTGGAGAATTAGCAAAAAAACGTTTAAAAAGAGGATTAAAATTGAATTATCCTGAATCTGTAGCTTTTATCACTCATTATGTTATGGAAGGTGCACGTGATGGAAAAACTGTGAAAGAACTTATGTATGAAGCTGGAAATATTCTTCACGATGGTCAAGTTATGGATGGAGTATATGAATTGCTTAATAATATTCAAATAGAAGCCACTTTTCCTGATGGTACAAAATTAGTAACTATACACAATCCTATTAAAAAAATACTTAAAAAAAAATCAAATTTTATTCCAGGACAATATGAACTTCTTCAAGATGATATTTTTTTATTACCTGGTAGATCTCGTATAAAAAGAATAGTTTCTAATACGGGAGATCGTCCTATACAAGTAGGATCTCATTTTCATTTTTATGAAACTAATATTGCTCTTCATTTTGATAGAAATGGAACTAAAGGATATAGACTCGATATTCCTTCTGGTAGGTCTATCCGTTTTGAACCAGGAGAAACAAAAGAAATTTTTTTGGTAAAAATAGGAGGTATAAAAAAAATTTATGGTTTTTCGGTAAAAGAAAATACGAAAATATGAAAAAAATAGATAGAGAATCTTATGCAAGTATGTATGGACCGACAAAAGGAGATAAAATTCGTTTAGGAGATACGTCTTTGTGGATTGAAATTGAAAAAGATTATACCATTTATGGAGATGAATGTATTTTTGGAGCAGGAAAAGTTATCCGAGATGGAATGGGACAACATCCATTAGCGACAAATAATGAAGGAGTTTTAGATTTAGTCTTAACTAATGCCATTATTATTGATTATTGGGGAATCGTAAAAGCAGATATTGGAATAAAAAATGGAGTAATTGTTGGTATTGGAAAAGCAGGAAATCCATATGTTATGGATGGAGTAACTCCAAATATGTATATTGGAGTGGGGACTGAAGTAATCTCTTCAGAAAAGATGATTGTGACAGCTGGAAGTGTAGATAGTCATGTTCATTTTATATGTCCTCAATTATTTGAAGTAGCATTAGAAAATGGAACAACCACTATTATTGGTGGGGGATCAGGTCCAACTACAGGAACTATAGCAACTAATTGTACTTCTGGAGTATGGAATATTCAAAGAATGTTAAAAAGTACAGATCACATTCCTATAAACTTTGTTTTTCTTGCGAGTGGGAGCAGTTCTAATCCTGAAGCTTTAATTGAACAAATCAAGGCTGGTGCAGGTGGATTAAAAATTCATGAAGATTGGGGAAGTACTCCATCTGTGATAGATCATTGTTTAGAAGTATCGGAAAAATTAGATGTACAAGTAAATATTCATACAGATTCCTTAAACGAATCAGGTTATGTCGAGGATACCTTAAAAATATTTCAAAATAGAACAATTCATACTTATCATACAGAAGGAGCTGGTGGGGGACATTCTCCTGATTTATTGAAAGTTATATCTTATTTTAATATTTTACCATCATCTACAAGTCCAACTATGCCTTATACTTATAACACTGTTGATGAGCATTTAGATATGTTAATGATATGTCATCATTTAGATTCTAATATTCCAGAAGATATTGCGTTTGCAAAATCACGTATTAGATCTGAAACGATTAGTGCAGAGGGGGTATTACATGACATAGGAGCTATTAGTATGATCAATTCTGATTCTCAAGCTATGGGAAGAATTGGAGAGATAATCAAACGTACTTGGCAGACTGCTGATAAAATGAAAAAACAGAGAGGATCTTTAAATAATGATTCTCATAAGAATGATAATTTTAGAGTAAAAAGATATATATCTAAATATACCATCAATCCTGCTATTACTCATGGGATTTCAGAGTATGTTGGATCAATTAATCTTGGAAAAATGGCAGATTTAGTTTTATGGAAACCTTCTTTTTTTGGAGTAAAACCGGAATTAGTAATCAAAAGTGGAATGATTGTATACGCAAGCATGGGAGATCCTAATGCTACTATTCCTACCCCTCAACCATTTATGTATCGTAAAATGTTTGGTTTTTTTGAACCAAAATTGAGTAGTCTTTTTATTTCAATACATGCGATAAACGATGGTTTCATAGAAAAAAATGAAATACAAAAGCGACTTAAGATAGTAAAAGGATGTCGTATTTTATCTAAAAAAGATATGATATTAAATGGAGAGACTCCAGATATAAAGATAGATCCAAAAACCTATAGCGTTTATATAGATGGAGAAAAAATAAGATCTAATCCATCGTATATGTTACCTCTTTCTCAAAGATATTTTTTATTCTAAATTTTATGAATAGATCATAAACAAATACCCAGAGCGGGATTCGAACCCGCATGATTTAAAATCACTGGATTTTGAGTCTAGCGCGTCTACCTATTCCGCCATCTGGATTCTTTGATATCTATTCAAAATATTGTTAGTCAATTTTTTTTGTCATTTTTTTATACATACTATAACTATATGATATTAAATTAACATAATAATATCAAAATAGTTCGTATGAATGATCGAATGATCTTTAATAAATAAGTTTATGTATTATAATTTTTGATTTTTTCAAAAAATTTAATCCCTCATTTTTTTCTGAATATTTATGTAAATATACCACTCTTTTAATTTTAGATTGATAAATCAATTTACTACATTCTTTGCATGGAGAATGTGTAATATATAAATACGAATCTTTACAAGATTTTGAAGAAAAAGCCATTTTTAATATAGCATTTGCTTCTGCATGTAAAACATACCATTTAGTTTTTCCATTTTGATCTTCACATATATTATCAAATCCACTTGGAGTTTCGTTATATCCATCGGATATAATCCGATTATTTTTTACTATAATAGCTCCTACTTTTTTATTTTTGCAATAAGATAATTTAGAACATTTTATGGCTTTATTCATATAAATTATGTCCTTTTTTTTATAAATTTCACAATTCATTATAAAATATTTTATGGAAAAAATACATGGATTACGTAATATAAAAATTAAAAATTTAATAAAGATTTATAAAAAAAAAAAGGATAATAAAATGTTCCTTGTTGAAGGAGTCAAAGAATTTGAAATGGCTATAATAGGAAATTATAGACCAATAGGAATATTTATATGTAAAAATATTTTTTATCAAAATAATATGATTAAATCCTTTCATCACATTGTATTTTTTATTAATATAAAAACTTTTCAACAATTAGCATGTAGAAAAAATTCAGGTGGAATCATTGCCTTTTTTAAGGAAAAAAAATTTTCTAGTCTAGAAAGTATAAAAATTCCTAAAAATCCTTTTATTCTTATATTGGATGGAATAGAAAAACCTGGAAATTTAGGATCTATATTCAGGACTGCTGATGCTGCAGGAGTACATTTTATTATATTATGTAATACGAAAACATATATTTTTAATCCTAATGTAATTAGATGTAGTGTAGGATGCGTTTTTACAAAAAAAATTTTTATAGAAAAAATAAAATCAATTATTTCTTGGTTACAAGAAAAAAACATAGAAATTGCAGTAACAGGATTCCATAATAAAAAATCTAAAAAATTATATCAAACTAAATTTTCTTCACATTTAGCTATTGTTTTAGGTTCCGAAAGCAAAGGAGTATCCAATATATGGTTTAATATATCCGATAAAATAATAACGATTCCTATGTTTGGATCTATCGATTCTATGAATGTAAGTAATGCCACATCTGTAATTATATATGAAATAATTAGACAAAGAAATACATATAAGTTTTCTAAATAATTTTTTTTAAATTTTGTTTTTCATAGACATGATCTATTTTCAAGTTTTTACTTTTTGATGCTTCTACAGATAATCGATCGCAATAATCATTAATATAATGAAGATGATGGCCTTTAACCCATTGAAAAATAATAAAATGTTTATGAAATAAATTTAAAAATCGTATCCATAAATCCACATTTTTTTTTTTTTTAAAGTTATTTTTTTCCCATTTAAAAATCCAATTTTTTTGAATAGAATTTATTACATATTTAGAATCAGTAAAAACAATAATATTTTGTTTTTTTTTCGTAATTTTTTCTAGACCAACTATTATAGCTAATAGCTCCATCCTATTATTGGTTGTATAACGAAATCCTTCGGAAATAATTTTCCAATAAGATGTCCCGGCCATTTCTATAAAAATAGCATATCCTCCTGGACCAGGATTCCCTTTAGAAGATCCGTCAGTGTAAATATGAATTTTTTTATTCACTAAAATATCTGTTTATTTTTTTCACGTTCAAATTTTTTTAATTGAAATTGGATTAAATTAAAACATTTTTCTTTTAGAAAATTTTTGTCTTTTAAGGATAAGTTTTTTGTTAAAATAGAATGGTGTTGTTTGATCCGTATTTTTCCAGGTCCTCCTTTTATAGGAGATTTAGGAAACTTTGTTTTTATATCAGCTATAGTAAATGGAATAATCGATATTTTTTTTATTATGGCTATATAAAAAGCTCCATTTTTAAAATGATCTAATAAAATAGATGGATTAGGAACTCCACCTTCTGGAAAAATACAAACACTTTTTCCAGAATCAATTTTTTTTTGTATTTGTTGAAATACTTGCATACAACTAGACAAATTTTTTCTATTTATTAATATATTACTTCTTTTATAAACAAATCCGAAAAAAGGAAGTTTAGCTAATTCCGCTTTTCCTACAAAAACTAAAGGATGATTTCTCATTAAAGAATAAATCAACATAATATCCATGATAGAACTATGATTGCTAATAATCATATATTGTTTTTTTTTATCTAAAATTTCTTTATCTTTTTCTAACACATACCAAAAACCCATAAGAAAAAGATTACTTCTCGCCCAAATTTGGTGAAACCAATATGCGATATAATAATATTTATTTTTAAAGAGAAATGGGATAGAAGCTCCTGCTAATAATGGAATTAGAAATATATTGATTATAAAAAACCATACACGCCATAATAATATTAATGATACTTGAATAATTTTCATTCTCATTAATTAACGAAATTCATCAATATATTGTAATTCATTCATATGATTTATCATAATGTATTTTTTTTTTTATTTTTTTACTTTTTGTCAGATAAATTTTCAAAAATTTAAAACTTTTTTTTTTATGTTTAAAAAATAGTTCAAGAAACTTTTTTCTATAAAAATGGATTTTATAAAAAAATCTGATATTTATAGAAAGTATTTCCTGATACATGTATACATTGGGAGAATTTATTATAGAAAATAGAGATCATTTTTCGTATTCTACAGAAGGATTATTGCGTCTATTTAGCTCTATCAAGCTAGCGGCTAAGGCAATTAATAAGGAAGTGAATAAAGCTGGGTTAACAGAAAAAATTATAGGAAGTTCTGGAATTATTAATATACAAGGAGAAAATCAACAAAAATTAGATAATTTTGCACATCAAGTTTTCATAGAATCCTTTAAAAGCAGAAATATAGTTTGTGGAATAGCTTCAGAAGAAAGTAAAGATATTATAGTTATAAAGGGAGAAAAAGAAAATTCTTTTCAAAAAAAATATATTGTTTTAATAGATCCCCTGGATGGTTCATCTAATATAGATGTAAATGTATCTATTGGGACTATATTTTCAGTATATAGAAGAAAATCTTCTATGAATTTAACAATAGAAGATTTTTTACAGAAAGGAAATAAACAAATTTTAGCAGGGTATATTATTTATGGATCATCTACAATATTAGTATATACTACAGGAAATGGAGTACATGGGTTTACTTTAGACCCATCGGTTGGTACCTTTTATTTATCTCATCCGAATCTTCGTTATCCTAAAATAGAAAGAATTTACTCTATTAATGAAGGGAATTATTCTAGATTTCCTAACGGCATCAAAAAATTTATAAGATATTGTCAAGAAAAAAAAGAAAATCGTCCTTATACAGCACGTTATATTGGTTCTTTAGTAGGAGATTTTCATAGAAATATGATACAAGGAGGTATCTATATTTATCCTAAAACAGCATATTCTCCAAAAGGAAAATTGAGATTACTTTATGAATGTAATCCTATAGCTTTTTTAACGGAACAAGCTGGTGGAAAAGCTTCTGATGGGGAAAAAAGAATTCTAGATATAGAACCTTTAAATTTACATCAAAGAACACCATTTATTTGTGGACCTATAAGTATGGTTACTAAATTAGAAGAATTTATAAATCCATAAGTCAAGTATGAAAGTTCAATTAAAAATAAAAGGATCCAAAAACATTATTAATACAATTAAATACGGAAAATCTTTATTTTTTTTTCCTATTTATACATACGTACTATTACATTCAAATAAAATATATCATAAAGGGATCAAACTAATTGGAACTTTGGTAAAAAAAAAAATTTTAAAAAATCGGTTCATAGAAATAAAATAAAACGTTTATTACGGTCTTCTTTTTTATGGAATAAATCTATTTTAGAAGAAAAAAAAGATCAATATCAAAGCTATCATATTGTTTTTCTTTATAAAGGAGTTGTTTTACCAAATTTCGAAGAAATTAATCAATCTGTTAAAAAAATATTTTATGAAGTAATTAAATGGGAATAAATCATTATGGATTCACAATCCTTATTGAAATAATTGACCTGCATTTGCTCCAAATATTTTGACTGAAAAAGCAAGTAAAATAATTCCAAATATTTTTTTTAGGATATCTAATCCGTTATTTCCTATTGTTTTAGCAATAAAATCACATTTATCTATAACAAAATAGACCACTATCATATTAAGAATTAAAGATAAAAGAATAATATTAACATCATAAGTTGACCTTAGTGAAATTAAAGTGGTTAAAGATCCTGGTCCAGCTATCAGTGGAAAGGCTATTGGAACGATAGAAGTTTGAGAATTTTTTGTAACTTTATGAATATCTATACCTAATATCATCTCTAGCCCTATTAAAAATAAAACTATAGATCCTGCTACCGAAAAAGAATAGATATCTACACCGATAATTTTTAACATAGGCAGGCCTAAAAATAAAAAAGATAAAAATATAACAAAAGAAGATATTATTACTTTTTGAGTATCTATAATATTCCCTTTGGATTTAAAACCCATAATTATCGGTGCATTTCCTAGTATATCTATAATACTAAAAAGTATCATAAAACAACTTATGAATGAATTTATCCATTTCATATTCAAAATATATTCATAAAATTTTTTAATAAAGAATGATTATCAATAATCCTAATATATAATATTAAAACAACAACAAATTAAACAAAAATACAATCAGTATTATTAATTTTTAAAAAAAAAATTTTAATATATTTATTTTTTCATGTTTTTTAAAAGCTATTTTCATAGGCTATCCATCCTGCTTTTCTATAATTTTCTGCAACTATTTTTGGATTATCGGATTGATAAATAGCTTTTCCAACAATAATAAAATCGCTATTTTTTTTTATAAAAGCTTGATTAGGATGAATGTAAGTATTTCCTTCATAGTTTT
The DNA here is from genome assembly GCF_003268615.1 of Blattabacterium clevelandi. Lineage (NCBI taxonomy): Bacteria > Pseudomonadati > Bacteroidota > Flavobacteriia > Flavobacteriales > Blattabacteriaceae > Blattabacterium > Blattabacterium clevelandi. Next base: position 501,845 of record NZ_CP029844.1, read on the forward strand.
TTCTTGAATCAGAAAAATGTATACCAGGAGTAAACAATAATAATCTATTGTCAACTTTTCTTTGTGCTACTGTTCCAATTACTTTTGAATTTTTTAAAGAAATATTTAATGCTTTTCTTATATAGTTATCATCAGATAATCTACCATAAGAAGACATTTCAGATATAGTAATTAACCCAATATTAGAAGGAATATTTAAATTTTCTATACTTTTACTTCCTGCAAGTACATGTACTGTAATCACATCTGCCCAAGAAGAAATTTTATGTATTCCATGATGTAGTTGAAGATAATTTGTAGGTCCTACATCGCATAATTTTCTATCTTCAAATAACAAAAATTTCTTTTTTAAAGAAATTTTTTTAAGAAAGTGGATGAATGAAAATGAAAAATCACTAATAATATCTACATGAAGCTTTAATCCACAAATTTGATCTCCAATTAAATTGACTAATTCTAAAATTTTTTCAGAATGTATTAAATCTGCTGAAACGATCAAATTAGTTTTTTTTTTCAATGCTATATCAATCAGTTTTTTTCCTATTGGATGATAAATTTTTTCTTTTTTTTCTTCATAAGAAATACGTTTTTTCTGAATGTTTTTTATATTTTTTTTTTGGAAAAAAAACTTAATTATATGTATTTCTTTTTCTTTTAAAAGATTTTTTTTTTCTAATATTTTTAAAACTTCTCCTATACGAAATAAAGATCGTATATTAAATCCTTTATTTTTTATATTTTCTATTCCTCCTTGTTCACGATCAAGAATAGATAAAATATTTTTTATAATCAATCCTTCTTTTTCAATATCTATTACTGTTTTTAATAAACTATCTCCACTTGTGATTACATCTTCTATGAGAAGACAGTTTTGTCCTTTTTTGTAAATTCCTTCTATCATTTTTTTTGTTCCATAACCTTTATTTTCTTTTCTTTTAATAATTAAAGGAATATTAGATCTTAATGATAAAGTAGTAGCTATTGGCAAAGCTGCATAAGGTACTCCACAAATTAATTCAAATGTATGAGGCGGAACTTCGTTTAAAAGAAGATCCGATAGTTTTATTAATAAATCTGGTCTAGAAGCAATTGGACGAAAATCTATATATATGGGAGAATTCATTCCGCTTTTTAAGGTAAAATGACCAAATTTAATAATCCCTAAATTATAAATTTTTAAAAAAAACTGTTCCTTGTCCTTCATAAAAAACCTTTTTTAGTAAAGTTAAAAATTTTATACTTTTGGGATTCTTTTGTAATATTACATAATATATGCTATGATTATGAAAAAAATAGATATTTCCACTAATATAAATGGAATAAAATTTTCATCATGTATCATGAATGCTTCAGGTATTTTATGTTGTACAGAAAAAGAACTTTACGATCTTATGATTAGTTCTTCTGGAGCTGTAGTTACAAAAAGTTGTACGATAAAACCAAGAAATGGTAATTTAAAACCAAGGTATTTTGAATGGAAGGAAGGAAGTATTAATTCTATGGGATTGCCAAATCTTGGAATAGATTTTTATTTAGATTTTTTAGAAAAAAAAAATTCTAAAAAACCTTTTTTATTATCTATATCAGGACTATCTATCGAAGAAAACTATCTTATTCTTCGTAAAGCGAATATTTCTTCAAATATGAATGCTATAGAATTAAATTTATCCTGTCCAAATCTATTGGAAAAAGATAAAATATTAGGTTACGATTTTTCTCAAATTTCAGACTTTCTAGAAAATATATTTCAATTCTATAAAAAACCTTTAGGAGTTAAGTTACCTCCTTATTTTGAAGATTTTCATTTTAGAAAAATGGCTTTTATATTAAATAAATACCCTATTTGTTTTGTTACTTGTATTAATAGTTTACCAAATGGTATTTTCATTGATATAAATAAAGAATCTGTAGTTATTCATCCAAAAAAAGGGTTTGGTGGAATAGGTGGATTATCTATAAAACCATTTGCACTTGCTAATGTTCGTAAATTTTACACTTATCTTCGTAAAGATATTCCTATCATAGGATGTGGAGGAATTTGTACTGGAAAAGATGTATTTGAATATATATTGTGTGGAGCATCTGCAGTTCAGATTGGTACTCAATTTTTAAAAGAAGGGATTCCTGTATTTGATAGATTAATCAAGGAATTAATGATTATTCTAAAAAAGAAAAATTATTCATCTTTAAATAGTTTTAAAGGAAAATTAAATGTATTTTAGTAAGATTTAGCAAAAACTACTCGTTGAGTAGAAGGTGATCCAGAATAAATACATTTTCCAAGTTTTTTTTCATTTGGAATAGGAATACAACGTATAGTAGCCTCTGTTTCTTTTTGAATTTTTTTTGCTGTACTAATAGTACCATCCCAATGAGCAAGAATAAAACCCCCTTTATCCTTTATTTTTTTTTTAAAATCTTCATAATGATCTGAAATAATGGTCAATTTTTTTGTTCTATTTAAAGCTTTTTGATAAATATTTTTTTGTATTTTTTCAAGAAGTTCTGGAATTAATGTTATTATCTTATTCCAAGATATATGTACTTTTTCGTAAGTATCTCTTCTAAAAACTTCAACTTTTTCCATTTTTATTTCATTTTGTCCAATACTAATCCGTATGGGAATTCCCTTCATTTCGTATTCATGAAATTTCCATCCAGGAGTAAAAAGTTCTCTATTATCATATTGTATACTAATTCCTTTATTTTTAAGAATTTTTTGAATTTTTTCAACTATTTCATTTATCTTTCCTAATTCTTTTTTATTTTTATATATAGGAATAATAACAGTTTGTATAGGCGCTATTTTTGGAGGTAATATCAACCCATGATCATCTGAATGTAACATTGCTAATCCACCTATTAATCTAGTAGATACACCCCAAGATGTAGACCATACGTATTCTTTCCCTCCATTTTGATTAGTAAATTTTACATCGAAAACTTTTGAAAAATTTTGGCCTAAAAAATGTGAAGTTCCAATTTGTAATGCTTTTCCATCTTGCATAAGCGCTTCAATACAATAAGTAGTTTCAGATCCCGAAAATTGATCCATATAAGGTTTTATTCCTTTCAAGACAGGAATAGCCATAATATTTTCTGAAAATTGGGTATAAATATTTAATATTTTTTTAGTTTCTTCTATAGCTTCATTTTTTGTAGAATGAGCAGTATGACCTTCTTGCCATAAAAATTCAGAAGTTCTTAAAAATAAACGAGTATGCATTTCCCATCTAATAGCATTCCCCCATTGATTAAAAAGAATAGGAAGATCTCTATAAGACTGAATCCAACGTCTGTAAGTTTTCCATACGATACTTTCAGAAGTAGGTCTAATTACTAATTCTTCTTTTAATTTAGATTTTGAATCAATTGTTAATTTTTTTTGATTCTTATGTTTTTTAAACTTGTAATGCGTAACTATAGCACATCCTTTCGAAAAATCATCAATATGTTTTTTTTCTTTTGAAAAGAAAGATTTAGGAATTAATAATGGAAAATAAACATTTTTATGGCCCGATTCTTTAAACATTTTGTCCAATTTTTTTTTCATTATTTCCCATATAGAGAATCCATATGGTTTAATAATCATAAAACCACGAACTCCAGAAAATTCTGCTAATTCAGATTTAATGATAATGTCATTATACCATTTGGAATAATCCTCATTACGTTTAGTTAATTGATGCATATTGATTTATGAATATTAATTAAAAATCAAAAGGATATGATAAATATAAAAAAATTATTTTATATATACATTTGATTTTATCTCTAAATTAGTAATTAATTAAAAAAATAGATACGTTATATCATCATGGCACATCCTAAAAGAAGACAATCTAAATCCAGAAAAAATAAAAGAAGAACTCATCTAAAAATAAAGGAACCTTTATTAGTGAAATGTTCTTTAACTAATCAAAAGCATTTATATCATAATGCTTATTGGCATGAAGAACAACTTTATTACAGAGGAAAAAAAGTATTGAAAAAAAAATAATCCATATTCATTTAATTATATTTATATAGATAGAAAAACTGAATGGATTACAAAAATATTAAATCGCTTATTCAATTTATTTCTAAATCTGATATTTATGAAATAATGATTAAAATAGGAGAAACAAAAATTCATATTAAAAATAAAATATTTAGAAAAAAGAAAAAAAATACATTGAATCCTATTTTTACAAATAATTATAGAAGAAGATATTCCCATATTTCTGATTTTTCCGATAAGTTTTCTAAATTAGAAGAAAAAGATCTTGAAAAAGATCGTTATTTTACCATTAAATCTCCTATGATTGGAACTTTTTATCGTAGACCACATCCAGATAAAGATCCTTTTGTTAATATTGGAGATAAAATCAAAATTGGGGAAAAAGTTTGTGTAATAGAAGCCATGAAGTTATTTAATGATATAGAATCTGAAGTAGATGGAAAAATTGTTAAAATTCTTGTAGAAGATGCTACTCCAGTTGATTATGATCAACCTTTATTTATTTTAGATCCTGATTATTAGTTTTTATAACTCCAATAAATATATGTTCAAAAAAATATTAATTGCTAATCGTGGTGAAATTGCCTTACGGATTATACGAACCGTTAAAGAAATGGGAATAAAAACAGTAGCTGTTTATTCTACTGCAGATAAATATAGTCTTCATGTTTATTTCGCTGATGAAGCTGTATGTATTGGTCCTCCTTATTCTTATCAATCTTATCTAAATGTTCCAAATTTAATATCTGCTGCTGAAATTACTAATGCAGATGCTATTCATCCTGGATATGGATTTTTATCCGAAAGTGCCTATTTTTCATCTATGTGTAGAAAACATAAAATTAAATTTATAGGTCCTCTTCCAAATCAAATAATTCAGATGGGGAATAAAATATCAGCTAAAAAAACTATGAAAAATGCTGGAATTCCGTGTTTACCTGGATCTGATTGTTGTGTTGAATCTTCTTATAAGGAAGTAGAAAAAATAGCAGAAAAAATAGGATATCCTATTATTATTAAAGCAGTTTATGGAGGTGGAGGGAAAGGAATACGATCGGTTTTGGATAAAAAAGAATTAAAAAAATCTTGGGAAGAAGCAAAAAAAGAAGCTTTAGCATGTTTTGGAAAAACAGATATGTATATAGAAAAATTCATTATAGATCCAAGACATATAGAAATACAAATAATTAGCGATCGATATGGAAAATCCTGTCATTTATCCGAAAGAGATTGTTCAATTCAACGAAGAAACCAAAAATTGGTCGAAGAGGCCCCATCTCCATTTTTAACCATTGCTTTGAGAAAAAAAATGGGTGAAGAAGCTGTAAAAGCTGCTGAGTTTATTCATTATGAAGGTATAGGAACTATAGAATTTTTAGTAGATAAAAATAAGAATTTTTACTTTATGGAAATGAATCCCAGAATTCAAGTAGAACATACTATAACCGAAGAAATAACCGGTTTAGATCTTGTACAAGAACAAATTTTTTTAGCTGATGGAAAAAAAATTTCTGGAAAAAATTATTATCCAAAAATGTATTCAATAGAATGTAGAATTAATGCAGAAGAACCTTATCAAAACTTTCGTCCTGTTCCTGGAAAAATTATTCAAATCCATTTCCCAGGAGGGAAAGGAGTACGTATTGATACGCATATTTATGCTGGATATAGAGTCCCACATCATTATGATTCTATGATTGCAAAAATTATCACCACTGCAAAAAGTAGAAAAGAAACTATTGAAAAAATGCGTCGTTCCTTAGAAGAATTTTTAATAGAAGGAATTCGTACTACCATTCCCTTTCATAGACAGCTTATGCAAAATAATGATTTTTTAAAAGGAAATTATCATACAAATTTTTTAACCCAATTTCACTTAGATTCTAAATTTGATAATGATCATTCAAATTGTTGATTTGTTTTTTTTCAAAAAATTTTAAAAAATCAATCATTTCTTGAATATTTCCATTCATAAATCCTGTAAGATCATGGATAGATTTATGAATTCTATGATCTGTTACTCTTTTTTTAGGATAATTATAGGTACGTATTTTGACAGATCGATCTCCTGTAGAGACTAAAGATTTTCTTTTTATAGATCTTTCTTTAGATTGTTTTTCCATTTCCTTTTGATAAAGACGTGATCGTAAAACGTTCATAGCTTTTTCAAAATTTTTATGTTGAGAGCGTTCTTCTTGACATTCTACCGTAATTTTACTTGGCAAATGAGTTAACCGTACAGCGGATTCTGTTTTATTTACATGTTGCCCTCCAGAACCACTAGATCGAAATGTATCTTTTTTTATATCAGATAAATGTATGTTCATCTCTATATCTTTTATTTCAGGAAGTACAGCAACTGTAATAGCCGATGTATGGATTCTGCCTTGAGATTCAGTCTTTGGAATTCTTTGAACTCTATGTACTCCAGATTCAAATTTTAAGTTTCCATAAACTCCTCCTTTTATATTATTTCCACTTACATTTAAAATTATTTCTTTGTATCCTTTAATTCCTCCTTTTTGAATATTTATAATTTCATATTTACAATCTACTTGTTTAAAGTACATTATATACATTCTTAATATATCTTCTACGAAAAGACATGCTTCATCTCCTCCTGTTCCAGAACGTAATTCTACAATAGCATTTCTATAGTCATCATTGTTTTCTTCTGTATTTATATTAGAAAATAGAATATTATATGATTTTTTTTCAATAGAATATAAATCTTCTAAAATTTTATTTTTTTCTAAAGAAGCTATTTCCTTCATTTCAGGATCAGAATCATTTTTTAAAATATCATTGGCTTCTTGAAGAGAGGATAATTTTTTTTTGTATTTTTCATAAATATCCATTATATTTTTCAATATTCGATATTTTTTTAAGTATATTTTATATTTTTTTTGATTTTTATATATAATTTTAGGATCTAAAATAGAATTTGATATTTTTTGAAATTCTTTTTCAATTACTTCAAATTTATTAATCAACGAATTTTTTTTCATTATTTTTTTTCGTTAAGTAAAAAAAAATATTTTATATATTTATATTTTGATGTTTATTTGTTCCATTACCAATGTTTATTTATTATCGTATTCTATTCATAGAACGAATTAATTCTATATCTTTTTTTATTTTTTGATTAGAAAGATATAAAAATAATATTGTTAATAATCTAAGAATAGATAGTATAAGTATAAGAATAATAATATTTTTTTTGATTAAAAAATATTTATAATAATACGAAAAAAACAGAATGTATATTAAAGTAGCACTATTTATAAGTATATTTAAACAATTACAAAAAATTTGAATTTCTTTTTTTTTAAAAAACAGAAGACTTACAATAGATAAAATCAAAGTTATAATTAAAAAAATTAAAAATATTTTATCTAGAAAAAAGTAATTTTTTATTTCTTTTTGTTGATAAGAATAAACGTATAAAGAAATAGAGGAAATGAATATAGATAGAAATAAATAAAAAGTTTGTATTCGGTATAACATAAGATTAAAAAAATATTTTATAATTTTTTAGATTAAAATTCAAATTAATTTGTATAATTGCATTTATAGTTAGTAAAGATACTATCTTAAAAGCCAAGATTGGAATATAAAATCTAACCCAATGACTTTATTATGTATTATGATATTACTGAATTAAAAAGTAAAAAACTTTTTGAATTACAGGAGATTGCTCGTTCTTCAGGATTAAAAAAATGTACACAATTACGAAAAAACGAACTCCTAGAAAAAATAATTTCCATTTTCAATAAAAAAAAATATCCTCAAATGTCTTCTTCAAAGATAGAAAATTCTTTATTAAAAAAAGGATTTAAAATTCAAAAAAAAACAGAATCCAAGATTCTAAATATTAATGAAAAAAAGAAATTTTTTTCTAAGGAAAATTTAAAGAAATCTTCTAAAATTCAAGAAGAAACTGGAAAATATCAAAAAAAATATTTTCCAAGTTGGAAAAAAATTGATAGATCGGAATTTAAAAATCCTATTAGTCTAGATAGTGGATGTTCACAACAAAAAACATCCAATAAATATCGTTCTCCTGAATATGAATTTGAGGGTATTATAATTAGTGAAGGAGTTCTAGATATAATGCAAGAAAACTATGGTTTTTTAAGGTCTTCTGATTTTAATTATTTATCATCTCCTGATGATATTTACGTTTCTCAATCTCAAATTAGACTTTTTGGAATGAAAACAGGAGACACGATAAGAGGAGAGGTTCGTCCTCCTAAAGAGGGAGAAAAATATTTTCCTTTAATTAAAATTATCGAAATTAATGGAAGACATCCTTCTTTTGTAAGAGAAAGAGATTCTTTTGAACATTTAACTCCACTTTTTCCAAATGAAAAATTTAAACTAGCTGAAAAAAATGCGACTCTTTCTACAAGAATAGTAGATCTTTTCACCCCAATAGGAAAAGGACAAAGAGGAATGATTGTAGCTCCTCCAAAAACAGGAAAAACTACTTTATTAAAAGAAATTGCTAATGCAATTGCTGCTAATCATCCTGAGGTTTATCTAATTATTTTACTTATTGATGAAAGACCAGAGGAAGTTACAGATATGCAACGAAATGTTAAAGGAGAAGTCATCGCTTCTACTTTTGATGAACCAGCAGAAAGACATGTAAAAGTAGCTAATATTGTATTACAAAAAGCTAAAAGAATGGTAGAATGTTCTCATGATGTTGTGATATTATTAGATTCTATCACCCGTTTAGCACGTGCATATAATACTGTTTCTCCTGCTTCTGGAAAAGTTTTATCAGGAGGAGTAGATGCTAATGCCTTGCATAGACCAAAAAGGTTTTTTGGAGCGGCTAGAAATATAGAAGATGGAGGGTCTTTATCAATAATTGCTACCGCTATGATCGATACAGGATCAAAAATGGATGAAGTTATTTTTGAAGAATTTAAAGGAACCGGAAATAAAGAACTTCAATTAGATAGAAAAATTTCTAATAAACGAATTTATCCAGCTATTGATCTTGTTTCATCTAGCACAAGAAAGGATGATCTATTGTTAGACACAAATACGTTGCAAAGAATGTGGATTTTACGAAAACATCTTTCCGATATGAATCCAGTAGAAGCCATGGAATTTTTAAGATCACGTATGTCTAGAACTAAAAATAATGAAGAATTTTTAATATCAATGAATGGATGATCAAAATTTTTTATTAATACTTGATTTTGTGAATGAAAAATATTATATTATAAAAGTAGCGCGGGATGGAGCAGTTGGTAGCTCGTCGGGCTCATAACCCGAAGGTCATAGGTTCGAGTCCTATTCCCGCTATTTTTTTTAACTTCATAAAATTCTTAATATACTTTTATTTTTTATGGTATTCTATTATTGTTTGGGAATTTTATGTTCTTTTATTTTTTTTATATTTATCTATTTTTTTAGGAAATTAGAATTTTTTTTGATAGAAAAGTTAAAAGATCATCGAAATGAAATACAAAAAATATTTCAATATGATAGAATTGAATTTGAAAATTATTTAAAAGAGATTAAGAATGAAATGATACAATCTATAATTGATTTTCAAAATTCTATTGATGGAAGAATTCATTTTTATATTGAAAATCAATCTAATAAATTAAATTTTATTCATTTAGAACAAGAAAAATTAGTTAGAATAACAGAGAAAAAATTAGAAGAAATCAAAGAAAATGTGAATGAAAAACTTCAAAAATCTTTGAATTTACATTTGGGTAAATCTTTTGAAATCATTGGGAATCATTTGTCTTTTTTACAGGAACGGTTGGGAGATATGAAGAATCTTGCACAGGATGTAAATGTTTTGAAAAGGACTTTAAATCATGTCAAAATATGTGGAAGTTTTAGTGAAATGCAACTATCTATGCTTTTGCAACAGATTTTATCACCAGAACAATATGCTTGTAACGTAGTTACTAAATCTAGTACAAATTTTGTAGTGGAATTTGCTATTAAGCTTCCAGGACTTGGAGATGGAAATATTATATGGTTACCGATTGATGTAAAATTTCCAAAAGAAACTTATGAAAAAGTGCAAATTGCTTATAATTTAGGAGAAAGAAAAAATATAGAAATAGCTAAAAAAAATATGGTATCTGTTCTTAAAAAAATGGCTAAGGACATTAATGATAAATATATAGATCCTCCACATACTACTGATTTTGCTATTCTTTTTTTGCCATTTGAAGGAATATATGCTGAAATCGTAAAAAATTCAAGCTTATTAGAAGAATTACAAAGAAAATATAAAATTGTAATTACAGGACCTTCTACATTGGCTGCTATGTTAAATAGTTTACAGATTGGGTTTCGGACTTTATCTATTCAAAAAAAAAGTTCCGAAGTATGGAAAGTTTTAGAAACTGTAAAAAAAGAATTTATAAAATTTGGATCATTGCTTCATCAAGCACAAGATAAATTACAAGAAGCTTCGAAAAATATAGATAAAGTAATGGGTGTTAGGAAAAATTTAATTGAAAAAAAATTAAGAGATATAGATAATTATTAGCGGAGAGAAAGGGATTCGAACCCTTGACACTTTTTTTGTGAACACGCTTTCCAGGCGTGCGCCTTAATCCTCTCGGCCATCTCTCCTAATCCAATAAAAGTAAGACTATAAGCCGGATTCTGTTTTTATACCTATCATTTATCTAGGATAGTAGTTACCTATTATCTCAATCTGCCTACCCCCCGGTATCAACCGAGTCAGTTTTCCGGTATATATGGCATTTCACCGTACAGAGTTTACATGATTTCACTACAGCTTATATTTTATATTTATTATCATATATTTTCTGTACTTTCTTTCTGTTGCACTATTCCTCACCTTACGGTGGATGGATGTTATCCATTGTACTGCTCTATGGTGTCCGGACTTTCCTCATTATTTTTTAATAATGTGATAGGACGTCTTACTTTTATTTTATTACCATATTGGAGTAAATATTTTTTATATTTTCATTTTCTTTAAGTTCTTCAATAAAAGTGGATATTTTTTTTCCATTTTCTTTTGAAAGAGATTTAGGATGTTTAGCAATTCTTTTTATTATAGATTTATGAAAAATTTTTAATTTTTCATAATTATTTTTCATAAAACCAAAATATTTAAAATCTGTATATATATACATTTTTTTTTCATCCTTTCTAATCTCCTTTGCTCCAAAATCTATGGACATCAGTTCAAAATTATCCATTGAGAAAGGAATATCTTTTTTTTTTATAGAAAAAAAACCTATACGATTAAATAAATGAGTCAACGTCCCCTTATGAAATAATCTTCCTCCATTTTTATTAAAAAAAATTTTTATATTGGAAGTAGTTCTAATACTATTATCCGTCATGCATTCTATAATCAAACTAATTCCTTGTATTTGTCCCTCTAAATTTAAATTTTTGTAATTATTTTTATTATTTTGTAAAGCTTTTTGTATAGTTCTTTCTATAGTTATTTTGGGTATATTCAATGATTTTGCATTGATAATAGCTTTTTTTAAACGAAAAGAATTATTATTTGATCCTGATTCTCTGACAGAAATATAAATTTCTTTAATAATTTTAGAGAATTTTTTAGATTTTATAAAATCTTGATGAGATTTTCTATGTTGGATATTTGTCCACTTGCTATGTCCTGACATGGAAATTTTTATAATTATTTATAAAGTTATTTTGAATAGACAGATTTTTTTTATCTATCTTCGCTAAAAGATCACTAACTACAAATAAAAAATTGGAAAAGCAATTTAGTAAAAAAAATAATTATGTCAAAAGTTTGTGAACTTACAGGAAAAAAAGCAATGATAGGGAATCGAGTTTCTCATGCTAATAATAAAAATAAACGTCGTTTCAATATAAATTTATGCAAAAAACGTTTTTTTTTAACAAAAGAAAAAAAATGGATTACTTTAAAAATTTGTACTTCTGTTATTAAATTGATTAATAAAATTGGAATTGAAAATACATTAAAACGTTTTAAATATAAATATTATGGGAAAGAAAGGAAATAGAATACAAATAATATTGGAATGTTCTGAACAAAGAAAGACTGGAATTTCTGGTTCCTATAGATATATTACTACAAAAAATAAAAAAAATACTCCAAATAGAATTAAATTAAAAAAATATAATCCAAAATTGAGGAAATACACAATTTATAAGGAAATAAAATAAATATGTCTAAAAAAATTGTAGAAAATAAAAAGAAAAAAAATGATAAAAAGATGATTCTGGCTATCCGAATAATTAAATCTAAAAAATCTGGTTTTTACACTTTTGAAAATAAAATCATAACCGATAATGAAGTAGAGAAATTTTTCCAGTATAAAATGAAAAATTAATAGTGGATTATTTAAAAAATTTAATCAATAAAAATGTTTTTTCCAAAAAAAAAAAAGGAAATAAAAGAAGCATTCGATCATGAATTAAAAAAAACTAGAGAATCCTTTTTTTCTAGAATAAAAAATATTTTTTTCCGAAAATCAACATTGAAAATTGATATAGAAGATTTTCTAGATCATATAGAAGATATATTATTATCTTCGGATATAGGAACAAAAACTACAATAAAAATCATTAATAATCTTGAAAATAGAATTAAAAAGGAAAAATATGAAGATGATCAAAAATTATATGAATTTTTGAAAGAAGAAATGAAAGTTCCTTTTATGGATATTAAAAATGAAGGGTTAGAACGAACAATAAAAAAATCTGAAAAAAAACCATATGTCATTATGATAATTGGAGTTAATGGAGTAGGTAAGACGACTACTATTGGTAAATTAGCATTTTTTTTAAAAAAAAAAGGATTTAATTTAATTATAGGAGCTTCGGATACATTTCGTGCAGCTGCTATACGACAACTTGAAATATGGTCAAAAAAAGTCAATATTCCATTGATAAAACAACATATGTATGCGGATCCAGCTTCTGTAGCGTACGATACTTTGCAATCTGCAAAATCTAAAAATATGGACGTTGTCTTGATTGATACAGCTGGTAGATTACAAAATAAAATTGGACTTATGGAAGAACTTTCTAAAATAAGTAGGGTTATGAAAAAAGTGATACCTGAAGCACCTCATGAAATTATGCTGGTTTTGGATTCTACAACGGGTCAAAATGCGTTTGAACAAGTGAAAAAATTTTCTTCTTTTGTGAAAGTTTCTTCTATAATATTAACAAAATTAGAAGGGACCGCTAAAGGAGGAGTAGTCATAGGAATCGTGGATCAATTTAAAATACCTATTAAATATATTGGAATAGGAGAAAAAATACAAGATTTGAAAGAATTTGATGGTAAAAAATTTATCGATTCTTTTTTTCTTAATACTACTATAACTAAATAATAAAGAATATATAATACAGGATAACTGACGTTATTTTTTTTCTATTTAAAATGGTATAGTTATTGTTATTTTTTTTTGCTATTTTTCATTAAAATTTTTTAATTATGGAAAAGACTAAGATTAGTGTTACTTCAGATAATATTTTTCCAATTATAAAAAGATTCCTTTATTCTGATCAAGAAATTTTTTTACGAGAATTAGTTTCCAATGCAACGGATGCGATTTTAAAATTAAAAACTCTAGAAAAAGTAAAAGAAATAGATGAGGTTATTAATGATCATTTACTGAAAATTAAAGTAAAAATAGATCAAAAAAATAAGACAATTCATATCATTGATAATGGAATTGGAATGACAAGAGAAGAAGTAGAAAAATATATAAATCAAATAGCTTTTTCTGGAGCGGAAGAATTTATTCAAAAATATCAAGATAACGCCTCTTCTATCATTGGTCATTTTGGATTAGGATTTTATTCTTCTTTTATGGTAGCAAAAAAGGTAATTATTATTACTCAATCTTATATCAAAAATTCATCTACAGTACTATGGTCATGTGAAGGGACTCCAAAATTCAACATGGTAGAAACTGAAAAAAGAGAAAGAGGAACAGAAATCATTTTATTTATTAATGAAGATAGTAAAGAATTTTTAGAATACAATCGTATTTTAAAATTACTTCATAAATATTGTAAATTTATGCCTATTCCTATATCCTTATTTTCAGAAGAAAAAAAAGAAATTATCATCAACAATATTGATCCTATTTGGAAAAAAAATCCTATTCATTTAAGTGACAAAGATTATTTAAATTTTTATCATGAATTATATCCAAAAAACTTAGAAGAGGCTTTATTCTGGGCACATCTAAACATAGATCATCCTTTTCATTTAACTGGTATTTTATATTTTCCAAAAATAGAAAATAAAATGGATGTTCAAAAAGGTAGAATTCATTTATATAAGAATCAAGTTTATATAACGGATAATTTAAAAGGAATAGTTCCAGATTTTCTAAGTTTATTAAAGGGGGTAATAGATTCCCCAGATATTCCTCTTAATGTTTCACGTACTCATTTTCAATCGAATACATCAGTAAAAAATATATCAAAATATATCATAAGAAAAGTTGCTGATAAACTTAATTCTATGTTTAAAAAAGATAGAAAAAATTTTCAAAAAAAGTGGGAATACATAAAAATTATCATAGAATATGGGATGATTAGTACACAAAATTTTTTTGATAAAGCTAATAATTTTTTCATTTATCTTACAATAAATGGAGAATTTTTTACTTTAGAGGAATTAAAAGAAAAAGTAAAAAATTCTCAAAAAAATAAAGATGAAAAAATTGTTTTTCTTTATACTTCAGATAAAGAAAAACAATATAGTTATATTCAAGAGGCAAAAAAAAGATCTTATGAAGTTTTGATTTTAAATAGTCCACTTACAGCACATTTAATACAACAATTGGAAATAACTCATAAGGATATTTCTTTTGTTCGTGTAGATTCAGATCATATTGATAAATTAATCGATCAGAAAAAAGAAAAATATTATTCTGAACTTTCTGAAAAAGAAAAAGAATATTTAAAAAATTTTGTAAATGAAAATTTAATAAAAGAATATGAATTTTCCGTAAAATTGGAAAACTTATCTCAAATAGATCCTCCTTTTTTAATCATCATACCAGAATTTATAAGAAGAATGAGAGAAATTAGTACTCTAGGAAAAGATATTGATAAAGAAAAATTTTATCAATTAATTGTAAATACAAATCATATTTTAATGAAGAAAATATTAAGGGAACCATATAATGAAAGAAAAAAAAAACTTATTCAAGATGCTTTAAATTTCACACTTTTATCAAATAATTTATTAAAAGGAAAAAATCTAATGATTTTTATTTCAAAAAAAATAGAAGATCTTACTCAATAAAAATCAATTAGTTAATTATTATTAAATTTTTTTAATTTAATACTTGTTAATACTTTTTTTGTATATAATGGAAAATCTGAATTTTGTATCCAATCATAATAATTGGTATCTTTTTCAAAAATTTTTAATATTTTTTCTCCTTTATATTTTCCAAAATTGAATATTTCATCCCCATTTTCATCTATTTTTATAAAACCAGCAAGATCTGCTATGTTTTTTTGATAAGAAAATTTGTTTAGACTTTTCACATCTTTTTTTAGATCTTCATATTTTTCTAATTGAGCAAGTAATATTTCATACGTAGCAAATGTATCTGCTTTGGAGCTATGTGCCTTTACAAGATCTTTTCTACAATAATATTTATAAGCAGCAGAAAGATTTCTAGGTTCCATTTTGTGAAAAATTACTTGTACGTCTATTGTATTATGTTTTTTGATATCAAAAGAAATTCCTGCACGTAACATTTCTTCCACTAAAATGGGTATATCAAATCTATTAGAATTATAACCTGCTAAATCCGAATTTTCAATCATTTTTAGAATAGGAATCGCTACATTTTTAAATGGTAATTTTCCTTCTACATCTTCATCTTTAATTCCATGAATAGCTGTAGATTTTGGTGGGATAGGCATTTCAGGAAAAATAAGCCAAGTTTTATCTTCTTGTTTACCATTTGGAAATATTTTCAATATAGATATTTCTATAATTCGATCTTTTCCAATATTTATTCCTGTAGATTCTATATCAAAGAAACAAATAGGACGATTTAGTTGTAATTTCATATTGTTTAATGTAATTTTTTTCTATTAAATCTATGAAAATAAATTGAAGTTATCATATATAAAATAACAATACATGGAATAGCTACCATATGTAAAGTTAATAAAAGAAGTATACTCATGAGTAAAAATAAATAACGTTTTTTATTTTTTTTCCAAGAAAAACCATAAAATTTTAAGGAAATCATCGGAATTTTAGTTATTAAAAAATAACAGGAAAAAAAAATTATTAAAAACATTATAATAGGAGAAAATATAATTTCTTTTATTAAAATATTTATATTATTATTGGGTTTATATTTCATTATAATAGATAAAGAAGTAAAAAATATGGTATTCACTGGAGTGGTCAACCCATAATTTTTTTTATCCATATAATAAGTTATATTAAATTTAGCTAAACGACATGCCGAAAATATGGTAATCAAAAAAGAAGACCATTCTATGAATGGTATTATTTTTTGATTACCATTCATATTTTTAAACAAAAGAAAAACTATTATCGATGGGACTAACCCAAAAGATACCATATCTGCTAAGGAATCTAATTCTTTACCAAACTGATTTTCTATTTTCATAGATCTAGATATAAATCCATCTAAAAAATCAAAAATTAATGAAAATATAGTAAAAATAGCAGCATATTCAAAAAGTTTTGATTGTAAAAAAATAATAGAAATACACCCAAAAAATAAGTTTAATAGAGTAAAAATATTTGGAATAATTTTTTTTATTTTTTTCATTAATAAATATATGATATTATAAAAATAATATTTTATTTCATTTTTTTATTTTTTATACGCTATGATAAATTTTTATTACGAAATTTCTAATTTTTTTATTCAAAATGAATCTATATTTATTCAATCTATTTGTATTATATTAAAAAATGAAGGAAAAGATGTTGGAGATATTAATTATATTTTTTGTAGTGATAATTATATTTTAAATATAAATAAAAAATTTCTTCGAAAAGATTATTATACTGATGTTATAGCTTTTTCAGAATTTGATGAAAAAAAGAAAAAAAAATATATATCAGGAGATATATTTATTAGCATAGATAGAGTTTTAGATAATTCTAAACAATGGAATCAATTTTTTCAAGTTGAATTAAAACGTGTTATGATCCATGCTGTATTACATTTTTTGGGATATGATGATAAAAAAATGAAAAATAAAAAATTAATGAGAAAAAAAGAAGAGTTTTATTTAATTTTATTTCAATAGAATAATTATGTTTTTAGATACATATGATATTATTATTGTTGGAGGAGGACATGCAGGAGCAGAAGCAGCATCGGCATCTTCTAAAATGGGATCAAAAACTTTGCTAATTACAAGTAATTTACAAACAATTGGGCAATTGTCATGTAATCCAGCTATAGGAGGAATAGCTAAAGGACAAATAATAAGAGAAATAGATGCCTTAGGAGGTTATTCAGGGATAATATCCGATTATAGTATGATTCAATTTAGAATGTTGAATAGGTCTAAAGGACCTGCTATGTGGAGTCCTAGAGCACAATGTGATAGAAAATTATTTTCTAATAATTGGAGATTTTTTTTAGAAAAAAATCATCAATTAGACCTATATCAAGATACGGTAATTTCTTTAATTGTAAAGAAAAAAATAGTTAAAGGAGTGATAACCTCTTTTGGAATAAAAATCATGGGAAAATCGGTCATACTTACAAATGGAACATTTTTAAATGGAAAAATCCATATTGGTGGAAAAAAAATTAATGGAGGTAGAATATCGGAAAAAGAGGTTAGAGGGATAACAGAACAATTAACTAAATTTTTTGGATTTCAACATGGAAGAATGAAAACCGGAACTTCACCTAGAGTAGATGGACGCTCTTTGAATTACAAAAAAATGAAAGTTCAAAAGGGAGATTTTCGTCCTAAAAAATTTTCTTTTTCGAAAACAATAAAATTAAAAAAACAATGTGAATGTCATATTTCTTATACAAATGAAGAAATTCATGATTTTATTAAAAAAAATTTGAGATATTCTCCTATTTTTACAGGATCTATTCAAGGTGTTAGCCCTAGATATTGTCCTTCTATCGAAGAAAAAATTTATAGATTTTCCGATAAAAAAGAACATCATATTTTTGTAGAACCAGAGGGGTGGAATACAGTAGAAGTATATATAAATGGATTTTCTACTTCTTTACCAGAAGAAAAACAATACCAAGCTTTAAAAAAAATTTCAGGATTCGAAAAAGTCAAAATGTTAAGACCTGGATATGCTATTGAATATGATTATTTTCCTCCAATACAATTAAAACTTACTTTGGAAAGTAAGTTAATAGAAAATCTTTTTTTTGCTGGACAAATTAATGGTACTACAGGTTATGAAGAAGCTGCGGCGCAAGGATTAATTGCTGGAATTAATGCTCATCTAAAAATTCATGAAAAAAAGCCATTTATTCTAAAAAGAAACCAAGCGTATATTGGAGTATTAATAGATGATTTGATTACAAAAGGGACAGAAGAACCCTATAGAATGTTTACTTCAAGAGCTGAATATAGAATGTTATTACGTCAAGATAATGCGGATGAAAGATTAACCCCTATGGGGTATAAAATTGGATTAATTTCAGAAAAAAGAATGAAATTAGTAGAAAAAAAAAAATATCAAGTTGAAAAATGTATTTCTTTATTTAAGAAAATTAATTTAACCCCAAAAATACTTAATCCTATTTTAAATCTTAAAAAATCTCCTATTGTATATCAGGAAAAAAAAATAGATATCATTTTATCTCGTTCGGAAATCGATATACAAGATATGATTTCTATACCTTTTTTAAAAAAAGAGATAGAAATTAATAATCTTAATCAACAAGAAATATTAGAACAAGTTTCTATTCAAATTAAATATAGAGGATATATTGAACGGGAAAAAGAAAATGCTAAAAAATTGTTGAAACTGGAAAATATTCGAATTCCACATAATTTTGATTATGAAAAAATTAAATCTTTATCTATAGAAGCTAGGGAAAAATTAACTTATCATCGTCCGGAAACTTTTTCACAAGCTTCAAGGATTAGTGGGGTATCTCCTTCGGATTTAAGTATTTTGTTAGTTTATATAGGTCGTTAATTTTCAGTTTTAGATAGAATAAATAAATCTTCATCCTCTTTTTTCATATAAAATTTTTCCCTAGCTACTTTTTCCAAGTATTTAGGATCTGTATTTAACTTTTTAAGATGATCCCCTTCTAAAAAAATTTTATTTTTTAAATAATCTCTATCCAATATCATTTTATTTATAGTTTTTTTTAGTTTCCAATGTAAGATCAAAGAATTAGTATCAAAAAAAAACATCCATATAAAAAATAAAACACTGATCCAAAAATATTTAGTTTTAAATATTTTATAAATTATGTATTTTTTTTTCATTTATCCAATTTTTTATAGTGTTAACTCCTATATTTATGGTCCAGTATATAATCACAAAAAATAAAAAAAAAATACACCAAAATCCAGATATTGTTATGATTATAAAAAATAAAAATCCTATAAATTTGATTATCATAATATAATTAATAAATTAAAAAAAATTATACTTTTTTTTTATAAAAAGTTTATTAATTTCGTAAAAAAAATAAAAATGATTTTTAGAAACGAAATAGATACATTAGGAATGGTACAAGTTCCTATGGATAAATATTGGGGGGCACAAACCGAAAGATCAAGAAATAATTTTAGAATAGGAATAGAAGGATCTATGCCGATAGAAATTATTCATTCTTTTGCTATTTTAAAGAAAGCAGCTGCATATGCTAATTTTGAATGTGGTATTTTGTCTAAAAAAAAAAGAGATTTAATTACTTTGGTTTGTGAAGAGATTATAGAAGGTAAATTAGATGACCAATTTCCTTTAGTTATATGGCAAACAGGATCTGGAACACATACTAATATGAATATCAATGAAGTAATATCCAATAGATCTCATGTTTTAATGGGAGAAAAACTTGGAAAAAGTAAATCTTTTATACATCCAAATGATGATGTAAATATGTCTCAATCATCTAATGATACCTATTCTACAGCAATGAATATTGCATCCTATAAAAAATTGATAGAAAAAACAATTCCTTCTATAGAAATTCTACGTAATACATTGGAAAAGAAAACAAATTTATTTAAAAATGTGATTAAAATAGGGAGGACTCATCTTATGGATGCGGTTCCTATAACTTTAGGACAGGAATTTTCCGGTTATGTTTCTCAAATAGATCATGGATTAAATTCTATTAAAAACACTTTAGATCATCTTTCTGAATTGGCTATTGGAGGAACTGCGGTTGGAACAGGATTAAATACACCTAAAGGATACGATATAAAAGTAACTAACTATATTTGTAAATATACTGGACTTCCATTTAAAGTAGCAAATAATAAATTTGAAGCAATTTCATCTCATGATGCTATTGTGGAATCTCATTCTGCTCTCAAACAAATTTCCGTTTCTTTGATTAAAATAGCAAATGATATTCGATTTTTAGCTTCGGGGCCTCGTTCCGGAATAGGAGAAATTTATATTCCTGAAAATGAACCTGGATCTTCTATTATGCCTGGAAAAATAAATCCAACACAATGTGAATCTCTCATGATGGTTTGTACACAAGTAATAGGAAATGATTTATCTATTTCAATAGCAGGAGCATCCGGGAATTATGAATTAAATGTTTCTAAACCATTAATGGCTTATAATTTTCTTCAATCTTCGCAACTTATTTCTGATGCTTGTAGTTCTTTTTCTAATTTATGTGTAAAAGGAATTATACCCAATTATAAAAAAATTAAAGAATTATTAAATAGATCTTTAATGTTAATAACAGTACTTAATAATTGTATTGGATACGAAAAAGCCGCAAAAATTTCAAAAAAAGCTTATGAAAATAATACTACCTTAAAAGAGGAAGCGGTACGATTAGGATATTTAACAATGGATGAATTTGATAAATTAGTAAGACCAGAGAAAATGATATAAATCATTATCATAATTAGGAAAATATTTCCTTTACGTTTATTTCGATGATATTTGCTATATTTTTTTCCGAAATAGAATAAATATTGGAAAGTTTTTTTAAAATTATTTTTAAGTAAACAGGTTCATTTCTTTTTCCTTGAAAAGGATAAGGAGATAAAAATGGAGAATCTGTTTCTAATACTATATTTTTTAAATTAATTTTATGTAAAAATGAACTAATATTATTATTTTTAAAAGTAATCATACCTCCAATTCCTATTTTTAACCCTAAACTAATAATTTTTTTTGCTTGTTCTAAGTTTCCAGAAAAACAATGAAAAATTCCTTTAATAGGATAATTTTTTTTTAAAATATCAAAAACTGGGTCAAAAGCTTTTCTACAGTGAATCACTATAGGTAATTTTTTTATTTTTGCATATTGTATTTGAGTTTGAAAGGCATATTTTTGTTCAAGAAGAAATTTTTTTTCTAAGTGTAAATCTATTCCAATTTCTCCTATAGAAATGAAAGTATGTTGATCTAACCATTTTTTAATACTATTTAATTCATTTTCTAAATTATAGGGGGTTACTTTACTAGGGTGTAATCCTATCATGGGAAAACATATATTTGGATATTTTTTTTCTAATTTTAGTATTTTAGGAATTGTGGTACAATCTATAGAAGGAATATAAAATTTATGTATTCTGTTATGAATTGCAGTTTTTATGACAAAATCTATATCTTTATCAAATTGTTTCATATATAAATGAGTATGTGTATCAGTAATTTTCATATAAATATTATGAATTTTGTTCAAATTAAAAATTTTTTTCTTTCTGTATGAAAGCTTATATATTTCCTGGTCAAGGGTCTCAATATATGGGAATGGGAAAAAATTTATACAATTCTTCTAATTTAGCAAAAAAATTGTTTCAATTATCCGATGATATTTTAGGATTTCATATGAAAAGTATTATGTTTGATGGTTCTATGGAAGTTTTAAAAAAAACTAAATATACACAACTTGCTATTTATATATATTCAGTAATAAAAGCAAAAATTTTAGATAATTTTAATCCGGATATGGTAGCTGGACATTCTCTTGGAGAATTATCTGCTTTAACTGCTATTGATGTCTTTTCTTTTGAAGATGGATTAATTTTAGTAGATAAAAGAGCCTCCATTATGCAAGATATATGTGAATATATACATGGAGGAATGGCTGTAATATTCGGATTAGAAGATGAAATTATAGAGAAAGTTTGTAAAGAAGATAATGGGATAGTTGTTCCTTCAAATTATAATAGTCCTGGACAATTAGTCATTTCTGGAGAAGAAAAATCTTTAAAAAGAGTTTGTCTATCTTTAAAAAAGATAGGAGCTACAAGAATATTAAGACTTCCTGTTCATGGAGCTTTTCATTCTCCAATTATGGAGCCAGCTAAAAAAAAATTATCAAAATTTATAGAAAAAATTTCATTTAAAGACTCTCCATGTCCAATATATCAGAATGTAACGGCTAAATCAGTTACAAAATCTAACGATATCAAAAAAAATATTATCGAACAATTAACATCTCCCGTTAAATGGAAACAATTGATGAAAAATATGATTGATAATGGAGCTATTTCCTTTATAGAAGTAGGACCAGGAAATATTTTACAAGGAATAACGAAAAAGATTTTCAATAAAATTGATAAAAAATGATTTTTATTAGTATTATTATGCGGAAATATCAACATTTTTTTTATAGTCATGGAAAATTATTATTAACAGGAGAATATTTTATTTTATATGGAGCTTATGGTTTAGCTTTACCTACCGTAAAAGGACAATCATTTACTATATTTTATGATAAAAATTGTTATGGATCTTCTGGATTGCATTGGAAAAGTTTTGATAATATAGATAAACCTTGGTTTGAAGTATTTTTTAAACTTCCTTCTTTAGATATTTGTTATGATACAGAAAAAAAAATCGCTTTTAGATTAAAAAATCTATTGTTGGAATCTAGAAAAATTCAAAAAAATTTTCTTAAAAATTCATTGGGTATTTTTTATGTACAAACAAAATTAGAATTTCCTAGAAATTGGGGATTAGGTAGTAGTTCTACTTTAATTAATAATATAGCAAAATGGGCTAATATAGATCCTTATATGTTATTAGAAAAAAAATTTTCAGGAAGTGGATATGATATAGCATGTGTATCCAATTCAAAACCAATAATTTTTAAATTAAATAATCAAAAACCTTATGTTATTCCTATAAATTTTAATCCTCCATTTAAAAAAAAACTTTTTTTTCTACATCTTAATAAAAAACAAAATACTTTTGAAGGAATTCGATTTTTTCGTTCAAAAAAAAATATATCTAGTAAAAGTATTGATTCTATTTCTTCCATAACTAAGAAAATTATATTTTGTAAAACTTTGAAAGAATTTGAAATATTATTACTTAAACATGAAAGGATTATATCAGGAATACTTAATATACCTACTGTAAAAGAAAATTATTTTCCAGATTATTTAGGTATAGTAAAAAGTTTAGGAACTTGGGGTGGGGATTTTGTTTTAATAAGTTTTAGAAAGGGAATGAAAAAATATTTTTCAAAAAAAGGATTTCATACTATTCTTTCATTTGATGAAATGATTCTTTGATCATAGAATATAAAGTATATTATTTCAATATTTAATTGTAAAAATTATTTATATTTTATTCAAAATTTATTTATTATGTGCAAAATTGTTAATTTTGATATTAATGGATGTAATTATAAATTTCCCATAGTTTATGGAACTTTTTATGAAGAAAAATCTATTAATATATCTAAACTTAGAGAAAATACAGGATTTATTACATTTGATCCAGGATTGAAAAACACAGGAATTGTTAAAAGCTCTATTAGTTTTATAGATGGAGAAAAAGGAGTTCTATTATATCGAGGTTATCCAGTTGAACAAATTATTAAGAAATGTACATTTATAGAAACTAGTTATCTTTTATTAAATGGAGAACTTCCTAATACTAAACAATTAAAATATTTTTCTGAAAAGATAATAGAATTCAATTCCATTAATCATCAAATTTATCAAATACTGGATAAGTTTCCTATTTTTTATCATCCTATGGGGATATTATCATCTTTAACGTGTATTCTTACTGCATTTACAGATTATATTAATATAAAAGAGGAAGATATGTATTTACATCTTTTAGCAAAACTACCTGTATTAGCAGCTTTAACTTATAGGAAAAAAGTAGGTCTTCCTCCGTCTTATGCAGATAAGGATTTATATTATACTTCTAATCTTTTAAAAATGTTTTTTTCTATTCCAAAAAAATGTTATCAAATCAATCCAATTATTACAGATGCTTTAGATAAACTTTTAATACTACATGCAGATCATGAACAAAATTGTTCCACTACTACTGTACGTTTATTAGGTTCTGCATATGTAGGATTATTTTCATCTATATCCTCTGGAATTAGCGCTCTTTGGGGAAGATTACATGGAGGAGCTAATCAAGCAGTTATAGAAATGTTAGAAAATATTCTTAAAAGTGGTGGAAATATAAAAAAATGGGTAGATAAAGCAAAAGATAAAAAAGATCCGTTTCGATTGATGGGATTTGGACATAGAATTTATAAAAATTTTGATCCTAGAGCTAAAATAGTTAAAAAACTAGCCGAAAAAATTATTTTTGAATTAGGAATTGATGATCCAATTTTAGAATTAGCAAAGGAACTTGAAAAAATAGCTATTCAAGATTCATATTTTATAGAAAAAAAACTATATCCAAATATAGATTTTTATTCAGGAATTATTTATCAAGCTATAGGAATTCCAAAAGATATGTTCACGGTTATGTTCGCTTTAGGTAGATTACCTGGATGGATGGCGCATTGGAAAGAAATGAGATTAAATCGAGAACCTATAGGAAGACCTAGACAAATTTATATAGGATATAAAAAAAGAAATATATAATAAAATTATAATATGTGCGGGCGAAGGGATTCGAACCCTTATACCTGATGGCATCAGATCCTAAATCTGACGTGTCTACCAATTTCACCACGCCCACATTACAAATTTAATAGAAATTTTTATTATTAAATAAATGAAGAGGATACAATTTCCTTATTTTCATTTAAAATTTTATATTCCGTGTATTTAAATGAATTTCTAGGAATAATTTTAATCCATTTTTTATATTTAAATAACCATTTTTGTTGAATAGATGGGAATCCTCTTTTAAGATAAGCGGCTACAAAAGAATGTATATGTAATTGTATTCCCCCTTTATTAAATTTATTATTCATAATTTTTTCTAATATAAATTCTAGATTATGAATATAAATTATAGGAGATTTTAATTTTTGATATTTTTCATGATATTTTAATTCAGGTCTTACTCTATGACGAGTGAATTGAACTAATCCAAATTCATTTGGAGGTAATATTTGGTGTTTAGCTTTATCGTTTTTCATTTTTTCTTTTAAATGTTCGTACAATATTTTTTTTTGATAAGGGTCATACATATCTATAAAATCTACAACAATGATTCCTCCCATATTTCTCAATCTAATTTGTCTAGCAATTTCTGTTGCAGCTAAAAGATTTACTTGCAATATATGATCCATTCTTTCTGATTCTGTACAATTTTTTTTAATATGATTAATCATTCCACTATTAACATCTATGACATGTAAAGCTTCAGTATGTTCAATTACAAGATAAGCTCCATTTTCTAGAGGTACATTTTTACCTAAAAAAATTTGTATTTGTTTTTCAATTCCATATTTTTCAAATATGGGGATATTACCCTTATAATATTTAATAATACTTTTTTTTTCTGGAGAAATAAAAGATAAATAAGAACTAATTTCTTGACAAAGAAAACTATTATTACAATAAATCGATTTAAAATCATCATTAAATGTATCTCTTAATAAACAATAAGTTTTATTATTTTCACTTAAAACTTTAACTGGAGGTAATTTTATCAAATTATTTAATATTTTTCTCCATTTTTTTATCAAAATAAAAAGTTCTTTTTTTAAAATCTGTTCTATTTTAAAACATGCTACTGTACGAATGATTATACCAAATTCTTTTGGTTTGATTTTTTGCATGTATAAAATCAATCTATTTTTTTCTTTTATATTTTTTATTTTATGAGAAATAGTAACTTTTTCTGAACAAGGAATTAATACTAAATTCCTTCCAGGAATACAAATTTTTGCCGTTAATTTTGGTCCTTTATTAGAAATAGGTTCTTTCGATATTTGAACCAAAATATTTTGTCCAGGATATAATATTTTTTCTATAGAACTTTTATCCTCTTTTTTTTTTAAAAAAAAAGTATTTTTTAAAAAATTTTTTTTTTGATTTATGGGAATCAACTCTAATATTTTTTCGATTTGAAATCCAAGATCATCATAATGTAAAAAAGCCCATTTTGAATAACCTATATCAATAATAGCAGCATTTAATCCATATGAAATTTTTTTAACTATACCTAAGTATATATCTCCTACAGATAATTTATTATTGTAATTTTCTTGATGAAGTTCCAACAACTTTCCTTCTTCCAAAAGGGCAATCTTAACTTTTTGTTCTTCTGCATTGATAACTAATTCTTTATTCATACACAAAAACAAGGAAAAAAATTTTAGAAATTATAATAGATTAACTTTTGATAAAGATGATCAAATTTTTATTTTTTTTTCTTATGTCTATTTTTTCTATTTCTTTTTTTTCTTTTATGGGTAGCTATTTTTCGTCTTTTTCTTTTTTTTCCGTTTGGCATAATAATTTTAAATCGTTGTTGATTTATCTTTAGACATACTATTTTTTTTAATAATAGAAACGTTTTTCTTTACTAATTCAGTAAATGCTTTTGCAGGTTTAAATGCTGGTATATTATGCGCAGGAATTACAATAGATATATCCTTGGATATATGACGTCCTAGTTTTTCAGCTCTATATTTAATAATAAATGATCCAAATCCTCTTAAATAAACATTTTCTCCAGATGTAAGGCTTTCTTTTATTTTTTTCATAAAAGTTTCTATAACCTTTTTTGTGTCAATTCTTTCAGATCCAGTTTCTGATATGATTTCTGTTATTATATCTGCTTTTGTCATGTTTAATCCTTCTAATAATATCCAAAATTCGGTTTCTTAAATATACCAATTTTTTATAAAATTGCTCTAAAATTAGATTATATATGGATTTTTCCAAAAAAATAATAAATTGGTATAAAAATAATCATAGAAAACTTCCTTGGAGAGAAAATAAAAATCCATATTATATATTGGTTTCAGAGTTTATGTTGCAACAAACAAAAGTTTCTAAAGCTATAAAATATTATTTGCATTTTATACAAAAATTTCCAAATTTAGAAAAGCTTGCTCAAGCTGAAGAAAAATCAGTATTAAAAGTATGGGAAGGATTAGGGTATTATAAAAGAGCTATCAATTTACATTCTTTTGCAAAAAAATTAAGAGAAAAACCCATGGGATTTTTTCCGAAAAAATATAAAGAACTCATTAAATATAAAGGGATAGGACCATATACAGCAGCTGCGATAGCTTCTATATGTTTTGATGAAGTGGTACCAGCTATAGATGGGAATTTTTATAGGTTATTTTCTAGATATCTAGGTCTTTATAATAAAATTACATCAATATTTACGAAAAAAATATTCCGAACTGTAATTTTAAAAATGATGGATAAGAAAAATCCTGGTATTTTCAATCAAGCTATCATGGATTTAGGTGCTACTTTATGTACACCAAAAAAGGTTAAATGTTTTTTATGTCCCATAAAACTTTATTGTTTTTCATTTAAAAATGGAACTATATATGAATTACCTGTTAAAAATATAATAAAAAAATCTACAAAAAATAGATTTTTTTATTATATTTTTATATGTTATAATAGTAAAAAATTTTTTATTAAAAAAAGATTCAATAAAGATATATGGAAAGGACTTTATGAGTTCCCTTTAATAGAATCAAAAAAATGCCTTACCATTTTAGAAATAAGGAATCAAATTTGGAAAAAATATAAAATATTTTCTGAAAATATCATTTATCAAGTAAAACATAAAATAACTAATCAAATTTTATCTATTCAATTTTTGAATTGTAAAATGATACAATCTATTCAATCTATTCAAATAAAAAAAAGTTTAAATAATTTTTTTCTTATTTCACATAAAAAAATTTGTGAATACCCTTTTCCTAATCCTATTACTTTGTTTTTTAAACATGAAAGAATGATTTAGTTTTTTTTATCTTTGATTAAATAAAAATCCAATTTTTTGTTCATCATCATTATTTTCTTTTCTATAACTTAAAAAATTCAATATATTGGAAAAGGAATCTTTGACGAATATTTTTTTTAAAAGTACTTTATATATTCAAATAGTTCTTTATTTTTTATTAATAATAATCTTACTATTATTTTCTGCTCTTATATCTGGATCAGAAACTGCTTTTTTTTGTCTTGAAAAAAAGACTATTGATAGGGAAATAAAAAAAAATCCTTATAAAGGAGATAAAGTATTAAAAATACTAAAAAATAGAAAAAAACTTTTAGCTACTATACTGATATCTAACAATTTTTCTAATATTGGGATAGTCATATTAAGTTCATCCTTAATAACAGAATATTTTACAGATAGTTTTTTTTATAAAATTCCTATAAACTTTCTATTAGAAGTCATTCTTTTAACTTTTATTTTACTTTTATTTGGAGAAATAATTCCAAAAATATATGCTAGAAAAAATAATTTTCGTTTTGCTATTTTGATGTCTCAAACAATAATTTACCTTAGTAAAATATTGGGGCCAATCAGTAAAATTATGATTCTAGTTTCTAGATTCATAGAAAAAAGAATGAAAAAAAAAAAGAATAGAATATCCGTCGATCAACTTTCAAAAGCTTTAAAAATTGCATCTTCAAATCAAAAAAATGTTAAAGAATGTCAATTTTTGAAAAGAATCGTTGATTTTGGGAATACGGAAACACATCAAATTATGACTCCAAGAATAGATATGTTTGCTTTGAATCAAAAGACATTATTTTCTAATACTTTAGAATTAGTTCGTTATCAGGGATATTCTAGAATTCCGATTTACAAAGATAGCATTGATGATATAGAAGGAGTTCTTTTTGCTAAAGATCTTCTTCCATTTATTCATGAAAAAGAATTTGAATGGACTAAACTAATTCATACTCCATTTTTTGTTCCAGAAAATAAAAAAATAGATGATCTTTTGAATGATTTTAAAAAAATAAAAATACATTTAGCAATTGTTGTTGATGAATATGGTGGAACTTGTGGAATAGTTACTCTTGAAGATGTTATTGAAGAAATAGTAGGAGATATTATTGATGAATTTGATGAAGAAGACTTATCTTATTCTAAATTAAATCAAAATAATTATTTATTTGATGGAAAAACTTCTTTGATTGATTTTTACCGTATTATGGAAATCAAAGAAGAAGTTTTTTTTGAGAAAAAAAAAGGAGATGCAGATACTTTAGGTGGTTTTATTATGGAAATCAATAAAGAATTTCCAAAAAAAAAACAAAAAATTAATTTTTTAAATTATTCTTTTCTTATAAGAAGAATAGATAACAAAAGAATAAAGAGTATAGAAGTAATAAGGAAAAAAAACTAAATGATTTTATTTATTATAATAATTAGAATTAAATTTATATAATAAGACAATGAACGATATAATTTATTTAATTTATTTCTTAAAATAGGTTAATCTATGAAAAAGAAAAAAGTGATGATCCTTTTTTGTAGTATTATTTTGATAATAGGAGTAACATTTTTTTTCTATAAAAAATTTTTTTTATTTCCATTAGAAAAAAAAGCTTTAACAGAATTGATTTACGCTCAAAAATATCTTTCAGAAGGATCTATAGATAAAGCATTAAACAAAAAAAAACTTAAAATACCTTATCTTGGATTTTATGGAATTGTTACTAAGTATCCTTTTACTAAAGCAGGTAATATCTCTAAATTTTATGCAGGAATATGCTATTATAAATTAGGAAATTATAAGGAATCTATAAAAATGATGAATAATTTTTCTGCAAAAGATGAATTTTTATCTTCTATAAAATATGGAATAATAGGAGATGCTTTTACACAAATTAAAAATCATAATGAAGCTTTAAAAAATTACATAAAAGCTGCTAATATCAGAGAAAACGAAATTACTACACCTCTTTATTATTATAAAGCAGCATTGTTGACCTTTTCTATCAAAAAATATAGGGATTCTAAATTTTTTCTGAAAAAAATAGAAAAAAAATATCCTTTTTTTTTATATAAGGATAATGTAGATAAATATATCATGTTTATTGAAAATAAATTATAATAATTCTTGATTATGAAAATATCTCCTTCATATCAAATAGATAAAAATAAAATAAAAAATGAAAAATTAAAATTTGCCATTATTGTTGCAAAATGGAATCACGATGTGACAAAAAAATTGTATAAAGGTGCTTATGAAACTTTAATTCAATCAGGTATTTTAAAAGAAAAAATAAAAACATGGGAAGTTCCTGGAAGTTATGAACTAATTTATTCTGCTAAAAAAATAGCCCTTTGTTATAATTTTGATTCAATTATTGTTATAGGATCCCTTATAAAAGGAGAAACTCATCATTTTGATTATCTTTGTCAAGCTATTTCACAAGGTATCAAAGATATCAATATTAAATATGATGTCCCGGTTATATTTTGTGTACTTACTGATAAAAATAAAAAACAATCTTTTGATCGATCAGGGGGAAAAAATGGAAATAAAGGAATAGAATGTGCTAAAACAGCATTATATATGGCTTTTTTTAAAAAATCCATCGAATAAAATAGTTCCTTTATGAAGGATATTATTCAATTTTTACCTAAAAAAGTGATCAATCAAATAGCAGCTGGTGAAGTGATACAACGTCCTTCTTCTGTATTAAAAGAACTTTTAGAAAATTCTATAGATGCAAAATCCAAAAGTATTGATATCTTTATAAGAGATTCAGGAAAAACTTTAATTCAATTAATAGATAATGGAGAAGGAATGAGTTATAATGATGCTAGGAATAGTTATCAAAGATATGCTACTTCTAAAATCAAAACCAATGAAGATATCTTTAGGATTAATACAAAAGGATTTCGTGGAGAAGCTTTAGCTTCCATTGCTTTCGTTTCTCAATTGGAAATACAAACTAAAAATAAAGAAAATACAGTTGGTATTCACATTCTTGTAGAAGAAGGGAAAATTAAAGAACAAATTCCTATCAACATGCTTAAAGGAACAAGAATTTCAGTAAAAAATATTTTTTCTAAATTTCCTGCAAGAAGAAGATTTTTAAAATCTTCTAGAATAGAATTTAAACATATTATTAATGAATTTTATAAAATTATTTTAGCACATAGAGATATTGTTTATCGTTTTTATCATAACGATAAAATTATTTATTTTTTGAAAAAAGCTTCTTTAAAAGAAAGAATAAAAGAAATTTTTAATAAAAAAAATAAAAAATTACTCCCTATTTTAATTAAAAAAAATAAAATTATTATAGAGGGTTTTATTAGTCAACCAAATTCTTCAATAAAAAAAGGAGATCATTTTTTATTTGTGAATCAACGTTGTATAAATAATATACTTTTACATAGAAAAATTATTCATTCTTATGAAGGTCTTTTAAAAAATATAAAAACAGTTTCTTATTTTATTTTTATTTATATAGATCCAATTTTAGTGAATTGGAATATTCATCCTACAAAAAAAGAAGTAAAATTAGAAGAAGAAAATTCGATTTGTAATATGATTCAACAAGAAATAAAAAATATTTTATGTTGTCAATATAAAGTAAAAAAAGAGGAATTAAATAATTCAGATTTATTATTATCCTTTAATTCTTCCAAAAAAGAATCATTAATTTTTATGAATCATTATGATTCTTTTTTTGAGGAATTTTCTTATAAAGAAAAAGTAAATCAATTAGATAATTGGTTCCATAAAATGAAAAAATCTAATTTTTTTCTTGATGTTCATCTTACGAAAAAATTATCCAATTACATATCTCATGAAAAAAAAATAAAAACTTTTCAAATTAACGGAAAATATATAATTTTTTTATGGAATAATGAAAATATAATATTAGTAGATCAACATAGAGCTCATCAAAACATATTATTTGAATTTTTTTTTAAGAAAATAAAAAACAAATTAATAAGTCAAAAATTTCTTTTTCCAATTGAGATTAAACTTTTAAATAATGAATTTATTTCATTGAAAAATATTCAATATGAATTGATTGAAATGGGATTTCATTTATACTTTTGGAATCAATCCGTATATTTATATTCTATTCCTGAAAATATTCATCAAAATATATTAGTTGAAATTTTTCAAAATATTTTAACATATAATTTTATTAATGGAGAAAAAAATAATAAAAAAATACTTATTCAATCTATATCTAAATCTGCAGCTATAAAATACGGAACAGAATTGCATTCCAATAAAATGGAATGTTTAATTAGAGATTTTTTTTCTTGTAAAAATATAAATTATACGTATTCAGGAGATCCTATATTTTTTATTTTCAATAAAAATTTTTTTAAAAAAACAATTTTGTAAGTGAATTTTTATACATCAAATTTCAATTCAGATGCTGTAAAACACTTGATTAGTATTAATATACTTGTATATACAGCTACCTTTGTTTTTTCACAATATAAAATAGAAACCATTCTTTCTTTATATCATCCTCTAGATGATCGATTTGAATTATATCAGATTTTTACTCATATGTTTGTACATTCTAAACGTCTTTTTTTGCACATAATTTTTAACATGTTAGCCTTATTCATGTTTGGAGGTCAAATGGAAACTTTATTAGGAATCAAAAAATTTTTGATAGTATATTTTTTATCTGGTATTTTAGCTTCTTTATTACAATTAGTATTTAATACTAGTATCCTGTATTATTTTGTTCATACATTGGATTTTTCACAAGCAAAAAAAATTTTTGATTATTTAAATCAAGAACAACGAATTAATCTTTATAGTTCTATGTATTCTCCTATGATGGGAGCTTCTGGAGCTGTTAGTGGAATAGTAGGAGCTTTTGCTAGATATTTTCCAGAACATAAAATATTTATTTTACCTTTTCCTTTTCCAATTGCTGTAAGAAAAGCTCTTTTGATTTTTATTTTTGGAAGTTTCATTTCTGCTATTTTCAACTTTTCCCCTGGTGTAGCACATTTTGCTCATATTGGAGGAATTATTTCTGGTTATTCTATAGGAAATTTTTTTCTCAAAAAAAGAAAATGAAAAAATATATTTTAATAAATGATCAACTATTTTTTAAAAAATAAAATAAAAGATAGGAAAAATATATAAATGAAAATATAAAAAAAAAGGATAAATAAGAATTTTGTCCATCTATAGTAATCATAGTACGATTCCAACGAAATTTCCAATGAAAAAAATTGAAAGGATTTTCTCTATTCCAGTCAATACTCATCCATATAAATATAGGTTTTCCTACGATATGATCTTCTGGTAAAAATCCCCAATAACGAGAATCTGAAGAATTATGTCTGTTATCCCCCATCATGAAATAATAATTTTTTTTTATTTTATAAAAATTATTTTTTTTATGATTAATGAAAAAATAAGAATATTTTTTTTCAATATGATTTCCTTCAGAAACAATAATATCATAATAAATGTTAATATTATTTGAATTTAATTTAATTAAATCTCCTTTTTTTGGAATCAATAATGGACCAAAAAAATCTCTATTCCAACCAAAATTATTTGGAAATATCGAATCTTCTTGAAAAGAAATTGGTAAAATATATTTTTTGATAAAAATGATGTTATCAAATAGATTTTTAATCTGAATTTCTTTTTTTTCTGTCAACATTATTTGATAAAAATATTCGTCATTTTTTTCTAATATCATTTCAACCTCTTCAATATTCATATTTTCTTTAATAAATTCTATATTTAATGGTATATTTTTTGTTTTAATAAGGTAAATATGTTGTTTTTCTAAAATATTTTTTTTATAAGATTTTTCTTTTTGATAGTTTACAAATAAATCTCCATTATGAATATAAATTATATCACCTGGTAAGCCCACACAACGTTTAATATAATTTTCTTTTCTATCTATAACTTTATGATTGGAATCTTTAGGAAAATTGAAAACAACAATATCGTTTCTTCGAATGGGTTGTATAGGATCAAAACGTAAATAAGGCCATTTAAAAATAGAAATATAAGATTTTAATTTTCCAAAAATAGTATTATGAGTAAATGGAATAGATATTGGGGTAATTGGCATACGTAATCCATAATGAATTTTACTTACTAATATAAAATCACCTACAAGTAAAGTCCCTTCCATAGAAGAAGTAGGTATTGCAAAAGGTTGAATTATATAAGTATGTGTAAGGAAAGAAAAGATCATAGCAAATAAAATATTGTATTTTGTATCACCTTTTGATTTTGTTATTTTTGATAGTTCAATATTCTTAGAGTAATTTATGTAAAATATATATCCTCCTAGAGTTAAAAAAAATAAAATAATATTTTTTGGGGAATTTTTTCCAAAATTTTTAAGTAAGTCTATCCATAAAATTCCAAATAAAAAAATACTTGTTAATGGAATCAATAATAGAAATAACCACCAAATAGATCTTCTATAAATTTTTAAAAGAAGAATAATATTGTAGATAGGTATAATTAATTTATAATAATCTATTCCTAATTTTTTATAAAGTCTCCATGTTCCTAAAACATGAATAAAATGTTCAAAACATAAAAAAATACTACTGAAAAGAAAATATTGGAACATAAAAATACATTTATTTGATATAAAATTTTTATATTCCTAAAACTTCTTTCATAGAAAAAATTCCCCTTTTATCTTTTATCCATTCTGCAGCAATAATAGCGCCTTTAGCAAATCCTTCTCTATTATGAGCTTGATGTTTAATTTCTATATTTTCTATTTGAGATTGATATAAAACTCTATGTATTCCTGTTTCATTATCAAATCTTTTTGAAATAATTAATATTTGATCTTTTGTTTTTTTTTTATCTAAAATCCATGTTTTTTTCATTTTATTATTAATAATATTTTTTGCTAAAACAAGAGCTGTTCCACTAGGTCTATCCATTTTTTCTTTATGATGAATTTCTTCAATTTTTATTTCATAATTTATAGAATATGGAAATAGTAATTTTGATAATTTATGATTAATTTCATAAAAAATATTCATTCCTATACTAAAATTAGAAGAATATAAAAAAGTTCCATTTTTTTTTTTACATATATCTTTAGCAAGATGAAATTTTTCTAACCATCCTGTAGTTCCACACACTACAGGAATATGATTATCTATACAAATTTTTATATTATTAAATGCTGAATCAGGACGACTAAATTCTACTGCAACATCTACATTTTTTAATGAAATATTGCAAGGACTTTTATTAGAATAAAAAGAAATTTGATGATTTCTAATTTTTGCTATTTTTTCTATAGATTTTCCCATTTTTCCATATCCTATTATGGCTATATTCATATTTTTTTCAATTTTTTATATATAAAATGAATGATTCAAAGATAGATCAACTTTAGTTTTGAAATTTTATTATAATAAAATAAATTATATTTATAAAATAAAAAAAAAGTAATTATTTGTACAGAATACAAAATTGTATATTATAGTGAATAGTATATGTAGTAAAAAAAAATTATTAAATATGGGAGATTGGGGTTTATTTATTAAATATATTTAAAAATATTAGTCAATTATCTATATTATGAATTAAAAATTTTTAATTTTTATTCCATAAAAATAGAAATAAACTTAAAATAAAAAAAATTTTATCAGTATTTTTAAATGCATAATTTCAAAAATAAGTACCTAGTATAAATTTATTTTCATTTGAAAATATACCTTCCTTAAGGAAAAATAATTTTTATTTTTTTTAAAAAATTATAAAACCCACGTGGTGAAATTGGTAAACACGCCACTTTGAGGGGGTGGTATCCTATGATAAGGGATATGCTGGTTCGAATCCAGTCGTGGGTACAAAGTATTTTTTATAGTAGAAAGTTGAAATTTAAAAATCAAAGAATACTTTTTTTATTTATATAAATAACCTATTTTTATTTTTAATGAAGGAAAAATCCATTTATTTATTTTAGATATATATATACATACAATCTATATTTTTAATCACAATTATTAGATCTTCGGATTATACATACTTACTTATGGAGATCTAATATTATTATATATCCTACACCAATCATAAATTGAATGATTTATAATGAATGAATTTATTAGCTTCTTTTTATGAATTATTATTTTTTATACGAAAATGATTCCTTCCTTACCAAAAATTCCATTTTTTTTATTGGATTGTTTAAAAATTCAATTTTATAAAATTTTTACTTTACTAATAAATATTATAATGAATTTTATTTCATGAAATGACTCCGGATCCTATTAATTCTTTATCAATATACCAAGCTGCAAATTGTCCTTCGTTTATAGCACATTGCATTTTTTCAAACTCTATAAACATTCCTTTTTTTATTTTGTATAAAAATGCTTTTTGCAATGGTTGTCTATAACGAATTCTACAAAAAACCTCCATTTTATTTTCATCTAAAATGGAAAGATCATCTCTGATCCAATGAATATCTTTTTCTTTAATAAATAAAGATTTTTTATATAGACCAGGATGATTGTTTCCCATTCCTGTATAAACAATATTTTTTTTAATATCTTTTTCAATAACAAAAAGTGCTTTTTTATATCCTCCTAAAGAAAGACCTTTACGTTGTCCTTTTGTAAAAAAGGGTGCTCCTTGATGATATCCAATTAATTTACCATCTGATTTTTTATATTTTCTTTTTCTAGATAAAAAAAATAATTCTTCTTTTTTTGAAAAAAAAAATCTATTTTTTTTATTATATATTGAGGATCTTGAATTAATATTAATGATTTCTCCTTTTTTAGGAAGTATTTTTTGTTGAAGAAATTTGGATAAATTAATTTTTCCAACAAAACATAATCCTTGAGAATCTTTTTTAGATGCATTACACAATTTATTTTTTTCTGCTATTTTTCGTACTTGATTTTTTGTAAATGAACCTAATGGAAATAGAGATTTTTCTAATTGATATTGCGTTAATTGACATAAGAAATATGATTGATCTTTATTAGAATCTTTTCCAATCAAAAGACGATAGATAATTTTATTATTTTTTATAATTATTTTTTTATTAACATAATGACCTGTAGCAATAAAATCTGCTCCTAAATCCATGGCTTTTTTTAAAAAAATATTAAATTTTATTTCTCGATTACATAATATATCTGGATTAGGAGTAGTTCCATATTTATATCCATGAAACATATAATTTATAATGTATTTTTTGTATTCTTTTTTCATTTCCACTACTTGGAAAGGTATTTTTAATTTTTGAGAAACTAACATAGCATAAATACTATCTTCTTCCCAAAAACATTGATTGGAATTGATACTAGAATTATCCCAATTATTCATAAATAGACCAATTACTTCATAACCTTTTTTTTTAAGAAGTAAAGCTGCAACACTAGAATCCACACCTCCTGAAAGACCTACTACTACTCTTTTCATAAGAAAAAGGAATCTTTTATTTATAATAATAACTAAATTAATGATTATATATAAAATATTTTCTATTATGAAAACATTTCTCTAACACGATCAAAAAAAGATTTTTCTGAATTTCCAGGATGAGGAAGAAAATTTTCATTTTTTCTCATTTTTTCGAAAAAATTTCTTTGTTCTTCATTAATTTTTTTAGGTGTCCAAACATTTACA
Source organism: Blattabacterium clevelandi (assembly GCF_003268615.1). Taxonomy (NCBI): domain Bacteria; kingdom Pseudomonadati; phylum Bacteroidota; class Flavobacteriia; order Flavobacteriales; family Blattabacteriaceae; genus Blattabacterium; species Blattabacterium clevelandi. The sequence goes on from NZ_CP029844.1 coordinate 539,855, forward strand.
TGAATGAAAAGACTTCCATATCCATATCCTTCAATATTAGGTAACCCCTTATTTTTTAATCTCAGAGTTTTTCCTGATTGTGTTCCAGGATCTATTTTAATACGAGCCTTTCCATTAATAGTAGGAACTTCTTTTGAAGCTCCTAATATAGCATCTGTAAATGATATGTATAAATCATAATGAAGATTATTCCCCTCTCTTTTTAATTTAGGATGAGATATTTCTTCAATCAATACTATCAAATCTCCGGGAATTCCGTTAAATGGAGCTTCATTCCCTTTTTCAGATACTTTTAGTTGAATACCTTCTGTAAGTCCTGCTGGTATTTGTATATTAACTAATTCTTCTTCTTTAATCAATCCATGTTTATTTGCACCATATGGAATTTTTTCAATATTTTTTCCAGTTCCAGAACATATGTTACATTGAGATGTTGTTTGCATTCTTCCTAAAATAGTATTAGCTATACGTGTTATTTGACCTGTCCCATTACAAGGAGAACAATTTTTAAAATGTACTCCTTTAGCGACTTTCATTCTTCTTACTTTTACTTTTTTTTCTATTCCATTAGCTATTTCTTCTAATGTAAGTTTGACTCTAATTCTAAGATCACTTCCCTTAATAGTTTGGTGTCTTGTAGATTTTCCAAATCCAAAACTAGAAAATCCTTCACCAAATGCATCCGCAAAAATATCTCCAAAATTTGTAAAAATATCTTCCATATTCATTCCTGATCCACTAGAGCTACTCCCTTTTACACCGGAATGTCCAAATTTATCATAACGTTGTTTTTTTTCTGGATTGCTTAATATTTCATAAGCTTCCGCAGCTTCTTTAAATTTTTCTTCTGCATTTTTTTTATTATCCGGATTTTTATCTGGATGATATTTAATTGCTAATTTTCGATAAGCTTTTTTAATTTCTTCTGAAGAAGCATTTCTAGAAATATTTAATACTTCGTAATAATCTTTTTTCATTATGAAGATAAAAGTTGATTATTTACCGGTAATGACTTTAGCATGTCGTATGACTTTTTCCTGAAGGATATATCCAGATTCTATAATTTCTATTACTTTTCCTTTTAAATTTTCTGTTAAAACTGGTATTTGTGTAATTGCTTCATGAAAATCTGTATTAAAATCATCTCCTTTTTTGATTTGAATTTTATTCAATCCTTTTTCTTTTAAAATTTTAATAAATTTCCCCTGTATTAAAGAAATTCCTTGAATTATAAGTTCATCTTTTGACTTTTTAAGTTCTTTAAGACCTCGTTCAAAATCATCTAAAATTGGAATTAAATCTATAATAATTTGTTGATGAATAGTTCTAAATAGATCTAAACTTTCTTTTTTAATACGTTTTTTATAATTTTCAAATTCTGCAAAAATACGTAAAAATTTATCTTTTTCTTTTTCTAATTTTTTTTTTAAAATTTCTATTTCCTTTAATGGATTTTCGTCCATTTTTTCTTTTAATGGATTTTCGTCCATTTTTTCCTTTAATGAATTTTCATCCATTTTTTCCTTTAATGAATTTTCATCCATTTTTTCCTTTAATGAATTTTCATCCATTTTTTCCTTTAATGAATTTTCATCCATTTTTTCCTTTTTATATAGATCATTCGTAGATGGAATTTTATCCTTTTTTTCAAATTTTTTTTGATTCATATTCATAAAATAAAAAATATTTACATAGTAATTCTATGCTCTAAAAGCAAATTTTTTGCCATATTTTACAATTGTGTCATTATGACAGGTAATAGATCCAATATAATTTTCATGAAGGATTAAATTTCAAGGTTTTTCGAATATTATTCAATCTTTCAAAAGCAATATTTTTGGCTTTTTTAGCACCTGAATCAAGGATACGATCTAATAAATATTTCTTTTTTATTAAAGAAAAAAAATTTTTTCTTTCAACTGAAAATTTTTTTATTATACATTCATATAAAGCTATTTTAGCCTCTAAATATCCATATCCCCCCTTTATATATTTTTTTCTCATTTCTTCTACTCTATCTATAGGAGCTAGTAATTTATACAAATACATTATAGAATTTTTATCTGGATTTTTTTTTTCGTTTAAAGACTTATTATCTGTATGAATACTCATAATTTGTTTTTTTAAAATTTCGTCTGAAGAAAATATATCAATCCAATTCATTTTTGATTTACTCATTTTTTTTCCATCTGTACCAGGAATAGACATAGTTTCTTTTTTAAGAAATGCTTCAGGTAATACAAATATTTTTTCCCCTATTCTTTTATTAAAACGATTAGCTATGTAACGTGCTATTTCTACATGTTGTAGTTGATCTTTTCCTACAGGAATTATTTTTGCATTATAGAGTAATATATCAGCTGCCATTAAAATAGGATAAGAAAATACTCCTACATTAATTTTTTCATTATTTTTCATTTTTTTTTTAAATGAATGAGCTAATGTAAGTCTTTGATAGGGAAAAAAACAATTTAAATACCAAGCAAGTTCAGTAACTTCTGAAACGTCTGATTGTCTATAAAGTATACTTTTTTCTGTATTTAATCCAAAAGCTAACCATGCTGCCGTAATTTGATAGGTATTATGACGGATAGTTTCTAGATTTTTTATTTCTATCAGTGAATGTAAATCTGCTACAAATATGTACGAAGAATATTTGGAATTATTAGCTATATTTATAGATGGAATGATAACTCCTAAAATATTTCCTAAATGAGGAATTCCAGTGCTTTGAATTCCTGTTAACATATTTTTATTCATATAAGAATCGTTTTATTCAATATTATATTTATATTAACAAATGTAATTAATAAATGAAATGTCATTCATTAATATGGATTTTTACTTTTTTATTTTTTAGATTAAGGCTTCCAATCCACTAATGATTTCCAGGATTTCTTTAGTAATATTAGTTTGCCTTTCTTTGTTATAATTTAACATAAGATTTCTTTTAATATCATTAGCGTTTTCTGTAGCTTTATGCATAGATATCATACGTGAAGTATGTTCAGAAGTATATGATTCTAACAAACTTTTAAATATTTTTACGCTAATAAGTTTTGGAATCATATGATTTAAAATTATCATATTAGATGGTTCTAAAATAGAATATTCATATTCTGATAATTTTTTATTACTAAAAGTAGGAATAGAAATTGGAAGAATTTTTTCAACAATTACCTCTTGAAATAAAGTATTTTTTAGATAATTATATATCAAGTATATAGAAGAAATTTTTTTAGATAAAAAATCTTCAATAATTTTTTTTACAAAAAAATATATATTAGAAAAATTATTTACAAAATTTTTTTTATATTCATATAAAGTATATTTTTTTGATAATAAATAATCAAACCCTTTCTTTCCAATAGAAAAAAAAATATATTCATTTTTTATGGAATTCTCTTTTTTTTGAATTATTTCATTAATTTTATCAAAAATTAAGGAATTAAATGAACCACATAACCCACGGTTAGAAGTAATTACGATAAATAATGTATTTTTTTTGGATGAAAAAAAATAATTGTTATTTTTTAAAATTTCTATATTTTCATGGAATGAAAATAAAATATTTTTAAATAATTGTTCTATATGTTGTGAATATTTTTTGAAATGAATAAGGGATTCTTTTGATTTTCGTAATTTTATAATAGAAATCATTTTCATGGCTTCTGTGGTTTTTATAATAGAAGCTATAGATAAGATTCTATTTTTTATTTCTTTGGTATTAGACATAATTAAGATGATAGATATTTTTCACTTAATTCAAGTGCAACATTTTCTAATATAGATGCTGATATTTCATCAAAAAAACCATTTTTTAAAGAATCCAATAAATTTTTATGTTTTTCATTTAAATAAAAAAGATACTCTTTTTCAAAAGATGAAATTTTTTCAATAGGAATATCTTTTAAAAAATTTTTAGTTCCAACATAAATAATAGCAATTTGATCTGAAATATTATATGGATTATGAGGGGACTGTTTTAATATTTCTATATTTCTTTTTCCTTTTTGTATAATATTCATAGTTGTAGGATCTAACTCAGATCCAAACTGAGAAAAAGATTCTAATTCTCGAAATTGAGCTTGATCTATTTTGAGGGTTCCAGATATTTTTCTCATAGATTTAATTTGAGCAGATCCTCCTACTCGTGAAACGGAAATACTTTCATTAATAGCAGGCCGTACTCCAGAATGAAATAGATTTTTGTCTAAAAAAATCTGTCCATCTGTTATAGAAATAACATTGGTTGGAATATAAGAAGATACATCTCCAGATTGAGTTTCAATAATAGGAAGTGCGGTTAAAGATCCTCCTCCCTTTACATATTTTTTAATGGATTCTGGAATATCATTCATCTGTTTTGCCATTTTTTGATCTTGTATAATTTTAGCAGAACGTTCTAATAAACGAGAATGCAAATAAAAAACATCTCCTGGATATGCTTCTCTACCAGGTGAACGTCGTAATAACAAAGATATTTCTCTATAAGAAACAGCTTGTTTGGATAAATCATCATAAACTACTAAAGAAGAATGGCCAGTATCACGAAAATATTCTCCAATAGCTGTTCCAGAAAAAGGAGCAAAAACTTGTATTGACGCAGGATCTGAAGCTTTAGCAGCTATTATAACAGTATAATGCATAGCCCCTTTTTCTTCTAGAATTTTTGCTATTCTAGCTATTGTAGATCCTTTTTGGCATATAGCTACATAAATACAATAAACGGGTTTATCCGTTTCAAAAAATTCTTTCTGATTAATAATTGTATCAATAGCAATAGTTGTTTTTCCAGTTTGTCGATCTCCAATGATCAATTCTCTTTGTCCTCTTCCTATAGGTATCATACTATCTATAAATTTTATACCGGTTTGAAGAGGTTCTTTTACAGGTTCTCTATAAATAACACCTGGTGCTTTTCTTTCTAATGGCATTTCAAATAGTGGTCCTACTATCTCACCTTTTCCATCGATAGGATTTCCTAATATGTCTATTACACGTCCTAACATACCTTTTCCAACTTTTATAGAACAAGTTTTCCCTGTACGTTTAATCCTATCCCCCTCTTTTATATCTTTCGAATGGTTCAGCAATACTATGCTCACATAGTCTTCTTCTAAATTCAATACAATTCCTTTTATTCCAGTATGAAATTCTACTAATTCTCCACAAAATGCCGAATTTAGCCCAAAAGATCGAACGATTCCATCACCTATTTGAACTACAATTCCATATTCAGATAATTTTGATTCATATTGAAAATCAGATAATTGTTTTTTAAGAATGGATGATATTTCAGAATATTTTAAATCGTACATGAAAATAAATACTTTATATTGAATTTTTGAATATATTTTGAATACTTAATAATTGGTTCTTCACACTGAAATCCCATTCTTTATATCCTATTCGAAATAAAAATCCACCAATAAGGGATTTATCAATTTTATTAATAATGTGATATTTTTTATTTTTTGATTTTTCTGAAGAAATAATCTTATGTATTATCATTTTTTGAATATCTATACTTAAAGGAAAAAAAGAAGTAATAATGCATTTTAATAATCCTTTTTTTTCTTTATATATTTTTTGATATTCTAAAAAAATTCTTTTTATAAGATATTCTCTATGACGTATAATTAAAATTTTTATAAAATGAAAAATAAAAATATCAAAAGAATAGAAAATTTTCTCTAAAATTTGTATTTTTCTTTCTGAATTCAATAAAGAAGAATGAAAAAACTTATTTAACTCTACATTATTAGATAATAGAAAAGATATTTTTTTGATTTTTTGATAAATAGAATCCATGTTATGGTTTTTCATAGAACTTTCAAAAAGTACCATAGCATAATGTTTAATTATTCTTCTTTTCGAAAACATTTTAAAATGTTTATTAGTTTAATTTATTTAGCCATTCTTTTATAAATTTCTCTTGTTTTTCCATTTTTTGATTTTGATCCAATTCTTTTTTTAATATTTTTTCAGCAATTTTTATGGAAATATTTCCTATTTGATTTTTCAAATCCTGAATAGCAGCTTTTTTTTCTATTTGTATAATTTTTTTTGTTTCTTTTAATATTTTTTTTTTCTCTAGAAACCCTTCTTCTATTGCTTTATATTTAATATTTTCTTTCATTTGAATAGCCTCTTTTAAAATCATATCTCTTTTTATACGAGTTTCTTTCAAAATTTTATTTTTTTTATTTTCTACAAAATCCAATTCTTTTTGAATTTTATTAGCTTTTTCTATGGAAATTCGAATTTTTTTTTCTCTTTGATCAATTATTTTTATTATTGGTTTCCAAGCATATTTAGAAAGAAACAATATCAATATCACAAATATTATGGTTTGCCAAACAATTAATCCAATAGAAGGAGTTATCAAATCCATTATAAAAATCTATTTAAAAACAGCTAATAAAGCAGTGACTATTCCAAAAAGTGCTGCTCCTTCAATAAGAGCTGAAGCAATAATCATTGCATTTTGTATTTTTTCTGAAGCTTCAGGTTGTCTAGCAATAGAATCCATAGCTGAACTTCCAATTTTACCAATTCCTAAACTAGCTCCTATTACAGAAATTCCAGCTCCTAAAGCAGCTAAACCTGCATATGTTAAATCTATATCCATAATATAATGTTATTTCATTTTACATTCATAATTCTTTACGGTAGTACCTATGAGCAAAGCAGATAAAGTTGTAAAAATAAAAGCTTGCAAAAAAGCAACCATAACTTCTAATAGGGAGATAAAAAAACCAAAAATAATGGAAAAACTAGTAATTAAAAAACTTTTAAAAATAAAAATAAGACAAATAAAACTTAAAATAACAATATGCCCAGCAGTAATATTAGCAAATAAACGAATACATAAAGTTAACGGACGAATTAAAATCCCAACTAATTCTATTGGAGCTAATAATAATTTTATTCCTATAGGAACATTGGGCATCCATAAAATATGTTTCCAATAACTTTTATTAGCCCTCATATAGGTTATTATAAAAGTGATTATAGATAAAACTAACGTAATACTTATGTTTCCTGTAACATTTGGAAATCCTGGTAGCATCCCGATTAAATTATTAATCAATATAAAAAAAAACATAGTCAATAAAAAAGGAAAATAAATTTTATATTTTTTTTTACCAATATTTGGGATAACAATCTCATCACGAATAAATAGTATTAAAAATTCCAAAAAAATTCCTAAACTCCATTTTATTTGATAAGTTTCGTAACTTTTCCTCATTTTTCTAAAAATAAAACATAATAAAATAAAGGAAATAAAAATAGATACTACATTTTTTGTAATAGAAAAATCCAATGGTTTATAATTTTTTGGATAACCTTTTGAATCCATATATAAATTTCCAATAGAATCGGTTTTATATATTTTTTCTTTAAACATTTTATAATTTCCATATTTTCCTTTTACTACTTTTCCATGAGAAAATTGAGAAGAAAAAAAAAATTCTAATCCATTATTCCACAAAAATATAGGTAAAGAAAAATTTTTATCCCCAATAATATTCCATTCATGGGAATCGCTGATATGTTCAATTATTGTCTTAGCTACATCAATATTTTTTTTTTCTTTTGCAAAAAGATTCACAGGAATAAAACCAAAAAAAATAAGGAATAATAAATAATATATTACTAATTTGTTTAACCCCATTCATTCAATAGACGAATAGAAAACAAATTTAGTTTTTTTTCTATAAAATAACGAGAATTTTTTTTATAAAAAATCCTGAATTAAAATCAATTTAAAAAATTTTATCATCCTGTAATGAAATTCCTATATCAGATAATTCATTTCGAATTTGATCTGAAAGAATCCAATTTTTCTTTTTTCTTTCTTCTTTTCTAATTTTTATTAATCTTTCAGTAATTCTTTTTAATTTTTTAGAAGATTCTTCCAAAAAATTTTTTTCAAAAATTTGAATCCCAAGGATATCAAAAATAAAATAATTCATATATTTTTTCAATAAATGAATAGTTTCTATATCATTATCATTAATAAAAGTAGAATTAATGATATGAGATACTTCAAATAAATAAGAAATTAATAATGGAGTATTAAAATCATCATTTATTGCTTCATAACAGTTTTTTATCCATTTATAAACATCAAATATAAAACTATTAGTTTTTTTTTTTTTAGAAAAAGAAAAATTTAATTTTTGGATTCCATTCATTAAACGATAATATCCTTTTTCTGCATCTATCAGTCCTTTGTTAGAAAAATTTAAAATACTACGATAATGAGATTTTAAAATAAAAAAGCGAATAATGGTTGGATGAAAAGTTTTTTTACGACATTTGGAAATCAAATCTTTTAATTCTAAATAATGGCCTGTTGATTTACTCATTTTTTTATCATTTAATGTTAACATATTTGTATGCATCCAATAATTTGCAAGATTATTATTATAAACACCTATCGCCTGTGCTAATTCACATTCATGATGTGGAAATTTAAGATCGATCCCTCCACCATGGATATCAAAAATTTCTCCTAAATATTTTGTACTCATAGTAGTACATTCTATATGCCACCCTGGGAATCCTTTACCCCATGGAGAATTCCAATTCATAATATGATTTTTTTTTGCTCTCTTCCAAAGAGAAAAATCTTGAAAACAATGTTTTTCTTCTACAAATTTTTTTTGTTTGCTAAATAGTTTATCTATTCTATTATGACTTAATATTCCATAAGAATAAGATTTTCTATACTTTTTCATATTAAAATAAATAGATCCATTTTTTTCATAAGCTAAATTTTTTTTAATCAATTTTTGAATTATATCAATTTGTTCTATAATATGACCAGTTGCAGTAGGTTCAATACTTGGAGGTAAAGTATTGAAAAGATTTAAGGTATAATGAAAAGAAATAGTATATTTTTGTACAATTTCCATAGGTTCAAGGCCTTCTATACGAGATTTTTTTAAAATTTTATCCTCTCCATTATATCTTTCCTTTTCTAAATGTCCTACATCTTCTAAATGTCCTACATCCGTTATATTTCTTACATAACGAACTTTATAACCTAAATGTTTAAAATAACGAAAAACTAAATCAAATACAATAAAAGTCCGACAATTTCCTAAATGTAGATGATTATAAACTGTTGGACCACAAACATAAATCCCCACATATTCTTTATGAATAGGTTGAAATAATTCTTTTTTTCTAGTTAAAGAATTATATATTCGTATATGATTTCGTATATTTTTTCTTTCTTCTATTTTCATATATATTTCTATAAATAAATAATAATATTTTCTATGGAATTCCAATATAATGGAAAAATTCTTTTCGAATTTCCGAGTTTTTTTTAAATATTCCTAATAATTTGGTAGTAATAGTTTTGGTATTGATATCTCGAATTCCGCGAGAATTTACGCATAAATGTTTTGCTTCTATAATACAAGCAACATTTTTTGTATCTAATATTTTTTGTAAAGATTTTACGATTTGTATAGTTAAACGCTCTTGAACTTGTGGTCTTTTTGAGTAGTAATTCACTATTCTATTAATTTTAGAAAGACCTATCACTTTTCCATTAGAAATATAACCAACGTGAGCTTTTCCAATAATAGGTAGAAAATGATGCTCGCATATAGAATATATTGTAATATTTTTTTCTATTAACATTTGGTTATACCTGTATTTATTTTCAAATGTAGATACTTTAGGAAAATTCTTTGGATTAAGACCACTAAATATTTCTGTTATAAACATTTTTGCTACCCGTTTAGGGGTACTACGTAAACTATCATCATTCATATTCAATCCTAATATTTCCATGATATGGAAAAAATGTTTTTCTATTTTAGAAATTTTTTCTTCGTTACTTATAAAAAATGCATCGTTACGTAATGGGGTATCATGATCTTCTAAAGAAGAAATAGTTTTCTTTATTTTTTTTTCTAAAAATTTTTTATTTTTTTCTTCCATCATTAATTAACTTAATCAATCCATGATAAACAAAGGTACAAAAAGGATTATGTCTTTTTTTTTAAAGAAAACTACTCTAATTTTGGTATTTAAAATTTCTAATTTATCTTGTATATTTATTCAATCTTTTTAATACCAAAAGGAATTTTACAGATAGGAATAGGAATTACCTTATGCATGTTTTTTTTATGTAAAGTTTTATATTTTTTCATTACATTTTTTTCTCTTTCCTTAAATGTATCATAATTGAAAAATTTTTTTTTCTCTTCTGTAATTTTCATTGCCCATTCCAATTCTTCATAAGTGGCTTCTAGTTGATCTTCATCAGATCTTTGATCTTCCCATAAACCATCCGTAGGGTTTGCTTTTTGTATACAATTAAGAATTTTTAATTTTTTAGCTACAAAACGTATTTCACTTTTTGTTAAATCTGCTATAGGATGGATATCTACTCCACCATCTCCATATTTTGTAAAAAATCCAACTCCAAAATCTTCTATTTTATTTCCAGTTCCAACTACTAAATAATTATTTATATTAGCATAATAGTATAAAGTTATCATACGAATACGAGATTTGATATTTGCTAAAGCAAGTAAATTTTTTTTTTGAAAAGGATCGTTTACTGTATGAAAAAAAGATAAATATAGAGAAGATAGATCTTTTTTTATATGATGGACATTTAAAAATTGAGATTTTAAAAAATTTGCATGTTTTTGAGATAATAAATTTTTATTTTTATCTAGTATAGGCATTTCTAATATTAAAGTTGGATACTTAGTCATAGAAACTAACATGGATGTTACAGATGAATCTATCCCCCCAGATATACCAATAATAAATCCATTAGATTGAGATTGTTTTATATATTTTATAAGCCAGGATATCACATATTCAATTATTTTTTTTTCATTTATCATTTTAAATGATTTTTAGATTTTTCATAAAAAAAAAATTTTTAAAAAATGTCTTTAATTCTTAATTTAGAAACTTCTACAAAAAATTGTTCAGTTAGTATTTCCAAAAAGGGAGTATGTATTACATCTATAGAAGAATGTTCGGAACAATATCTTCATTCAGAAAAATTACATATATTTATACAATATGCTATAAAAATTTCTAAAATTGATATAAATGATTTGCAATCAATTTGTGTTAGCAAAGGACCTGGTTCATATACTTCACTAAGAATAGGAATATCTGCCGCTAAAGGTTTGTGTTTTTCATTAGGAATACCTTTATTATCGTTGGATACATTAACAATTATGAGTCAAAAGATAGATATTAAAGATGGATATTTAATACCTATGATACATGCAAAATCCGATTTTTTTTATACTTCCTTATTTAATAGATTTAAAGAAAGAGTAGCCCCTATCTCTATAAAAAAACTCAATGATAAATATTTTAAATTTATCACAAAAAATCAAAAAGTATATTTTTTTGGAAATATAAATTTTCAAAAAAAAGAAAAAAATTTATTTACAGATTATTTTCATTTTTTTTCTCATATTTATCCATCTGCAATGGATATGGCTTTTCTTTCTTATGTTAAATTTTGTAATAAAAAGTTTAATAAAATTGAAGAATTTATTCCTTTTTATTTATGATGAATAAAATCTATGTTTTTTATGAAAAAAATAAAAATATATATTTTTTGGAATAGGATTATTCAAATTGGGAAAAAAATAGTCCATTAGAAGTTTATCAAACTATAAAAGTTCAAACTTTTATTCAAAAAAAAGGTTATTTTTCTCGTTGATTTTTTATAAAATCTGAAGGAAATTTCATTCAAAATATTCCTATTCTATTCATAAATTTAAAAAATAAGTTTTTTTTATTAGAAAAATAATTCAGTTCATGCTTTAAGGAGTCATTGATATTGCTGTTCATTCTTTAAAATAGGTTCTAACTATCTAACTAAATTACCATAAAAATCGTCCTTTCTTCTTCTTATTGAAAGAAGGATATTTTTGTTTATGACTTAGTAGTATATAATATAAAAAAGGATCCAATAATTTTTTTTTATTAGATTCAAATATCCATGCTATTATAGCTCCTGGAAGTCTTAGGGGGTAATTTTTGGAAAAATCGTTATCCACATCATAATATTGTATATTTATTTAAAAGGAAATATAAATACAAAATTAAAAAAATTACGTAAAAATTATTGTAAAGAAGCTATTTTTACAAAAATAGGATTGGAACGTTTAGGAATATGACATAATTTAGAGTGGTTAAATTTTCAAGTATTAAATTGGATGATCCATTATCCTGGAAAACGAACTATTGTAGTTACTACATTAAAAAAAAATGATTTTATTCATCATTTAACTCAAAAATTTGATGATAAGTGAACTAGATTATTTGAAAATGTAAAGCGGAAGTTTTTGAGAAATTTATAATGTAAATGTATGAATATTATAGGTGCTCATGCGTTTTTTTTAAATAAATAAAATTACTTATTTTACAGGAATATTATTCAGTTTAGATGGTATGAAAAAAATACAAAAAACAAAAATAGGATCTCATAATAATTTTATCGGAATTGAATGTGCTAAGGAAATATTAGAAAAAGGTGGGATGGAAATTTTGAAAAAAATCAGGGGAAAAAATATTTCATAATAAATCATGATCCAAATTAATTTCCGAAAATTATTACCGTTTTTGACTCCAATTATATTTTTATATATAATTATTTCTTTAGGATGGAAAACTTCCATAAATCCTTTTTTTAATATAGGAATACTTATTGGAATGATGTTAATATTAAGTTTTTTTCATTTTTTAATCCTTTTTGAAAAAACATTGGATAAAGGATATCAATCTATGATATTTTTATCTTTTTTCGTTTTTATTCCCTCTCTACTATTTTCTATTGGAAAAATTTTGTTTTCTAATAACGTAACAATTACAGATTTAAGAGGGGTTTTATTAACGAGTTTAACTATATATATATTAATTCGCATTACCTATTTTATGCGAAAAATATACGTAAAAATTAATAATCCTATTTTTATTTTTATTACTAGTTTTGTATTTCTATCTTTTTTAGGATCATTATTTCTAATGTTACCATCATCAACCGTTAAAAAAATATCATTTATAGATGCTTTATTTACTTCTACTAGTGCTGTATGTGTTACTGGATTAGGGGTATTAGATACTTCTAAAGATTTTACCCATTTAGGAAAAGTTATTATTCTAACTTTGGTAGAACTTGGGGGATTGGGAATTTTAACCGTAACTTCTTTTTTTAGTTATTTTTTTAGGGATGGTTTTTCTTTTAGAGAGGGGATTTATATAAGCAATTTTTTAAATACAAAGACTACAAATAATGTTCTTTTTTTAGCTGTAAAAGTAGTTTTATTTACTTTAATAGTAGAAATGGTAGGGGCTTTATTGATTTATCTTTCTATTAAGAACGAAAGGAATATTATAGAATCTGATAGTCCTTTATTTTTTTCTATTTTTCATTCCATATCTGCTTTTTGTAATGGAGGTTTTTCGACTCTTAGTAAAGGGCTTTATTCTGAATCTGTAAGATTTAATTATTTATTACAATTTATTATTGCATGTTTATTAATATTGGGAGGAATAGGTTTTAATATTTTATTTAATTTTTTTACATATATATGGTTAACGTTAAAAAAATATTTTTACAAAATTTTTAAAGATGAATATTTTAGATGTCCTGTACATATTTTCACTTTAAATACAAAAATTGTTTTATTTACAACCTTTTCTTTACTTTTTTTTGGAACTATTTTTTATTATATAAGCGAATATCATTATTCACTTTCAGAACATTCTTCTATTCTTGGAAAGTGTATTGTTTCATTTTTTTCTTCTGCTACATCTAGAACAGCTGGATTTCAAGTATTAAATATGGAAAAATGGACTCCATTCACTATATTATTTACTATTTTTTTGATGTGGATTGGTGCATCTCCTGCTTCTACCGGTGGAGGTATTAAGACAAGCACTTTTGCATTAGCATTAATGAATATTATCTCTTTATCTATAGGAAAAGATAGATTAGAAATTCAAAGAAAAGAAATTTCTTCAAAATCTGTTAGACTTGCTTTTGCCATTATAATATTATCTCTCATTATCATATATATAAGTATTTTGATTATTCTTCTTTTAGATCCAAAAAAAGATATTTTATCTATTTTTTTTGAAGCTTTTTCTGCTTTTTCAACAGTAGGATTATCTTTAGGAATTACTCCTAATTTATCCAATGGAAGTAAATTAGTTTTAATTACTTTGATGTTATTAGGAAGAATAGGCGTTTTTAATATTATGATAGGATTATTAAAAAGAAATAGAATAAATTCTTCTTATTATTATCAATATCCTCAAGAATATATTCTCATCAATTAAAAAAGTATGAAAATTATAATTATTGGGTTAGGAAATTTTGGAAGATCTTTAGCACTTAATTTAACAGATAACGGACATGAAGTTTTTGGAGTAGATCACAAAATGGAAAAAGTTGACTTATTAAAAGATCGTATAGCCAATGTAGTTTGTATGGACGCTAATAACGAATTAGCTTATAAAGTATTGCCTATACAACAAGCTAATTTAGGAATTGTTGCTATTGGAGAAAATGAAGGTGCATCAATAGTAACCACGGCTATATTAAAAAAATATAAAAATCTTAGAATAGTCAGTAGATCTTTATCAAAGATACATGATACTATATTAGAAGCTATGGGAATCAATGATGTCATTCACCCGGAACAAGACGCAGCTTTTCGATTGACAAAACAAATTTCTTTTAATTATGCTTTAGATTATTTTCGAGTAGATAATAAACATTCTATTGCAGAAGTTTTTTCTCCATATTCCTTTAGTGAAAAATCAGTTAAAAGTCTTCAACTAACACAAAAATATTCTGTTTCCTTAATTACTGTAATACGAGAAATTAAAAATTCTATTTCATTCAATGAAAAATCTAAAAAAAAAGTTATAGGATTGGTTACTGGGGATACTATTTTACAAAAAGGAGATATATTGACTCTTTTTGGATCTAATAAATCTATAATGAATTTTTTAAAAGATCAATTAACAAATAATGATTAAAATACTTATGAAAAAATACGGAGATGATTCTTTTTTTTCTAAAATTTTGTAATTTTTTATCCATAAAATATTCCATTTTAGATAAAAAACCTATTTTAAATGATCAACTTATTTTTACTATTTTTATCTGAAGTTTATAAAAAATTCTTTCTTCCTAAATAAATCAAAAATTTATCTAGTTATCATGGAATCATTTTTAAAAATAAAATACAATATAATTCTAAAACGGAATTTTTTTCTATAGGTAAAAAAACAGCTAACGCTAACTTTGTTTCAATTTTTTTATATATCAAAAAATATGGATCCCAAATAATCCTTCTTTAAAAAAAGTTTTTATAATAATATGAATATTTTTTTTAGTTAAAAATCATTTTTTTTACAGATAAGGATATTTATATTTTTTACTTTCTTGAAAAAAAGGATTTCCAATGAAATTGAGATTTTTTCTATTTATATTGAAAAATAATATGTAAATAAAAATATTACCTATTAGTAATAAAGATCCTATTTCATGTAATCCAAATTTTGGATATAAATGTTTATTTACAACTATTTCTGGAGCTATTAAATTGTATATATCTATATAATGTCCAACGAGTAATAAAAAAGAAACTATAAGTACTATTTTTGTATTAATTTTGCTTTTACTACTCATTAAACCAAAAAAAGGAACCAAAAAATTTAGAATAACCATCCAAAAATGAATATTCCCATATAGTTCTTCTCTCTTCAAAAAGTGAATAACTTCTTCTGGAATATTTCCGTACCAATAAAGTAAAAATTGTGAAAACCAAAAATAGGTCCACAATAAACTACTAGAAAAAAGATATTTACTTAAATCATGTAAATGATTTTCATTAAATAATGGTAAACATCCTATTTTTTTTAGATAAATAGAAAGAATAGTAATAGATCCAATCGCTGTTACCATATAAGAGCTTAAAATATACCAACTAAACAAAGTACTAAACCAGTGAGGATTCAAAGACATAATCCAATCCCATCCCATAAAAATAGATGTTATAGAAAAAAATATTATAAAAATAATGGAAAAAAAATTTAATTTTTTGTAATCGTTCAAAGAACTTGTCATATTCAAAATATAAGACGTTTTTTTTAATTTAAAATAAAAAAAATTCCAACCTATTATATAAATGAAACTTCTGATTAAAAAAAAGGGGATATTTAGAAAAGCTTTTTTACTTGAAATAATTTTATCATACTTTAATGAAGTAGGATCAAATAGATTAATATCCATCCAGTGAAAAATATGAATAATACCAATAGAATTTAATAAAAAAAATATTAAAATCAAAAAACATCCATATGGAATAAACGAAGCTAATTCCTCTATAATAGGATGAATTATGATCGACCATCCTGATTTTGATACATATTGTATTCCTAAAAATAATAAAGATCCTAGAGAAATAGTAGTAAAATAAAAAATTGCTATATATAATCCTACCCAAGGTTGATTTTCTTTTTTTTCATCTTTTTTATGTGAAATTTTTTTTAAAAAAAAATATTTTTTTTGATTAAAATCTATTCTATTTAAAAAAGGAATTTTATCAAAAAAAATAAGAAAAAATCCTAATGTCATTAGAAAAAAAATCATTTTTTTTAATTTTTTAGAAAATTGATACATTGTATTTTATCTATTTATTTTTTTTAGATACATTACATATTCGGATAATTTCCATCTATCCCTTTCATTTAATTGAGAAGCATAAGAATTCATATTATTTTTACCATAAGTAATAACCTTATAAACACTTCCAATAGTAAGATCTCTATCTTTATAATTAGGAATACCGAATATTTTTTCATTTTTTACTAAAATTCCTTTTCCATCACCATTATCACCATGACATATAGAACAATTTATTTTATATAATTTTTCTCCATTTTTTACGTTATTTTTTGATTTATCCTTGTTTTTTTCTTTTTTTTCCAAAATTGAGGGGTCACATTCTTGATAGTTTTTTTTTTTGTAAGAAAGAAATTCATAAAAATTATTGGGAATAGTTCCTTTTACTGGTAAAAGAGAGGAAGTTTTTTCTTTTAAAAAAAGAGGAATTTTTATTTTTTTAACATTTTTTTTGTAATTAGGATATGGTTCTGAATAAGGTTCATAAGCATCCGAATAATACATATCTGGCATATATACTCTATTGGGTTTTGATTTATCAAACCAACAGGAATTCAATCCTGCATTAATAAATAACAAAAGTAAAATAATATAAAAATATTTATGATTCATCATTTTTTTATAATCAATTTTTTTTTAAACTATTCTTTTTACGTTTACTTCCATAGCTCCATTTTCTTTTAATAAATTCAATAATTTTTCAACATTATTTTTGGTATTAATTTCTATTAAAAACATATTATCAGTAGTTCTTGGATCTGGATTCTTTGGATAAGATCCTGGAAATAATTTACATTGGATAAGATAAGTAATACACATAAAATGTGCAGAAAAAAAAATTGAAAATTCAAATATTACAGGAATAAAAGAAGGTAGATTTCTAACCCAAGAAAAAGAAGGTTTTCCTCCAATATTCTGGGGCCAATCATAAATCATGGTATACCAAGTAAGTATACTTGCCAAAAAAAATCCAAAAAATCCATATAAAAAGGATAAAAAGGATAAATTAGTTTTTTTTAATTCAAGTAATTTATCTAAATTATGAACTGGAAATGGAGTATATACTTCATATATCTTTATCTTTTTTTTGATAAGAATTTTTATACTATTGATCATTAAATGATCATTATCGTATAATGCATGAATATTAAATTCGGATTTATTCATTTTTATTTTTTTGTAATATTTTTACTGATTTTAGAAGATTTCAATATTGTTTTTAATTCCGACTGTGATATAACTGGGAATACACGTATATATAGTAAATAAAGAACAAAAAAGAACCCGATAGTTCCTATAAAAATACCTACATCAACAAATGAAGGAATAAAACCAGTCCATGATGAAGGTAGATAATCATGACTAAGATTTAAAACAATGATATCAAATCTTTCAAACCACATTCCAATATTGATGATAATAGCTATTATATAAGACCAAAAAAAACTTCTACGTATTGATTTTATCCATAAAAATTGTGGAATTAAAACGTTACAAATGATTAAAATCCAAAAAGCCCACCAGAATGGTCCAGTTGCTGCTTTTACAGAAAAATAAATAAATTTTTCAAAGGGATTATTAGAATACCATGCTAAAATAAATTCGGATATATATGCTAATATAACTATTCCTCCTGTTAATAAAATAATCATATTCATATACTCAATATGATTTCTTGTAATATAACTTTCTAGAGAGAGTACTTTTCTCGCTACACCTAATAAAGTTTGAACCATAGCAAAACCAGAAAATATAGCACCGGCAACAAAATAAGGAGGAAAAATAGTACTATGCCATCCCTTAATTACAGAAGTAGAAAAATCAAAAGACACAATGGTATGTACAGAAAAAACTAATGGAGTACACAGACCTGCTAAAACTAAAGAAATTTCTTCAAATCTTTTCCAATCTTTTGATCTTCCTCCCCATCCGAAACTAAGAATACCGTATATTTTTTTTTTTATAGGATCTTTTACTCTATCTCGGATCATGGCAAAATCTGGAATTAATCCCATAAACCAAAAAACAGTAGAAACAGAAAAATAAGTACTAATAGCAAATACATCCCATAAAAGTGGAGAATTAAAATTAGGCCATAAACTTCCAAATTGATTAGGAATAGGTAATACCCAATGAGCATTCCAGGGTCTTCCCATATGAATAATAGGGAATAATCCCGCTTGGATTACCGCAAATATTGTCATAGCTTCAGCTGATCTATTAATAGATAAACGCCATTTTTGACGAAATAATAATAAAACTGCGGAAATTAAAGTTCCTGCATGACCAATACCAACCCACCAAACAAAATTAGTTATATCCCAAGCCCAATTAATGGTTCTATTTAACCCCCATACTCCTATTCCTGTATTTAAAGTGTAAAAAATACATCCTAATCCCCAAAAAAAAGCTAAAATTGAAATAAAAAAAGAAATCCACCATAATGTTCCAACTTTTCTTTCTATAGGGTACAATATATCTTCAGTAATATTTTGAAATGTTTTATTACCAATAATTAATGGTTCTCGTATAGAAGTGGATTCATGATTAGTTAGCATAATTTTTTTTCTATCTATTTCAAATTTTTCACTTTTAATTGATAAGATACATTTGGTCGAATTCCAAGAAAATCAAGTAGTTTATAATTTCTTGTATCTCGTATTTTTTTTGAAATTTGACTATTTTTTTCATTAATATCTCCAAAAACAATAGCATTTGTTGGACAAGAAATACTACAAGCAGTTTCAAATTCTTCATCTTTTATTTTTCTATTTTCTTTTTTGGCTATTCCTATAACAGATTGTGTTCTTTGTATACATAAAGAACATTTTTCCATAACCCCTCTTGTTCGAACAACTACATCTGGATTGAGAACCATTTTCCCTAAACTATTATTCATATTATAATTAAATTTTGGGTTATTAACATAGTTAAACCAATTAAATCGTCTTACTTTATAAGGACAATTATTTGCACAATAACGTGTTCCAACACAACGATTATAAATCATCATATTTTGACCTTGCATTCCATGAGAGGTAGCTCCAACTGGACAAACTGTTTCACAAGGAGCATATTCACAATGTTGACACATTATAGGTTGAAAAGAAACTTTTGGATTTTTAAAAAAATCCTCATCATTTTTTGATGAATTTATTTTTTCTGAATAATATCTGTCAACTCTTAACCAATGCATATCTCTAGATTTTCTTATTTCTTCTTTTCCAACAACAGGAACGTTATTTTCCGTGTGACATGCAATAACACAAGCTCCACAACCAATACAAGCGTTTAAATCTATAGATAAATTAAAATGATGTCCATTTTTTTCTTCTTTATTATTTTTTTCTTTCCAAAGAGAAATTTTTTCTAGAGGTAACATTCCTTTGGGAGTAAGGATTTTCTCTTCTTCATTCCAAATTTTTTTAGATTTTTTTAAAAAAGTTTCTAAATCTGTTTCTTTAATTAAATTTCTTCCTACTGTTGTATTTTGTACTTGAAAACAAGAAAATTTATGTATTTTATTTACTTTTTTTATCTGTATATTTTTTTGTATTAAACTAAAATTTTCATAGACTTCATAGGCATTTTTTCCTTGGCATATTTTAGATAATTTTCCTATTTTTTGTCCGTATCCAAAAGATAATCCTATAGAACCTATACCTTGTCCCGGTTGTATGTATACAGGAATATTTTTAATTAAAATTTTATGGTTTTTGATTAAATTCACACAATTTCCATTCATAGATCCACTTCCTGTATACCAATTTTTTATTCCTATTTTTTTTGCATCATATGAGGATATAGTTAGATAGTTTTCCCAAGTGGTTCTTGTAATAGGATCTGGAAACTCTTGTATCCAAGGATTATCATGTTGATATCCATCACCTATACTTATTTTTGTGTATAATCTAAGTTCTAAATTTTTTTCCACTTTTTTTTCACTATTGATTACCTTTATTCCATATTCATGGATTTTTTTTTGATAATCATATGTAAGTTTATTAGTTTTTATATTTTCTTTTTTTTCAACTACTCCATGAAATAAAGCTTCATTAAAAGAAGAAACATTAGACTGTGGAATGATTTTTTTTTCCCAAATTTTTTTTAAATATTCGTAATAATTTTTTTCTGGAATCCCCCCCCAAATGATCAAAGATTCTTGAAATTGTCTTGTATTAAATAGGGATTGAATAGTAGGCTGAATGAGAGTATAAAAACCAGTTACAGGATGAGTATCACCCCAACTTTCAAGCCAATGAGGAATAGGAGCTAATACATTCATAGTTTCATTAGTTTCATCTTTTTTCATAGAAAAAGAAATAGTAATTGGAATTTTCTTAAAAAATTTTTTTATTTTACTAGAAAATGGAAGACTATAAATTGGATTAGTATTATGAATTAAAATAGCTCCAATTTTTTCTTGTTCTAAATCTATTATGAATTTTTGTAATTTTTTATCATTACTTTCTTTTGATAAAATAAATTTATTTTTTTGTAAAGCATTACTTCGAATTTTTTGATTTATTAAAAAAGATAGAATATAAGATTCTATATTACCATCTGCAAAAATTACACTTTTTGATCCTTTTTCTACAATCAAATCTGCTATTTTATTAATTTCCTTATCTTCATTTTCATTGATTTTTTTTTCAAAAAATATTTTTTGGTAAATTTTAAATAATATTTTATTAATTTCGGAAGGTTTTCTTGAAATCCGAATATCTGCATTTGCTCCAGATAAAGTCATATTACTTTCTATCTGAATATGTTTCAACATTGATTTTTTTGGATTTTTATTATTTACATAATATTTTGCCATATTTTCTGGACTCCAATCTCCTAAAAAATCAGCATCGAAAGATACTATTAATTCCGTTTTTGATAAATCAAAAAGTGGAAAAGCACGAATTCCAAATATTTTTTCTGCAGCATCTAAAGCTACAGAATAGGAAATAGCATCATAAGTAATCCATTTAGTAGTAGGATATGTTTTTGTAAAATCCTTAATTAATTTTTTTGTAGAATAACTTGGATAAGAAGAGGAAAGAATAACAATATCCTTTTTCATTTTAGATATTTTTTGAAAATGGTTTATAACATAATTATCGATTACCTTCCAAGAACATTTATTACCATTAATAAAAGGATTTTTTAACCTTTCTTCATCATAAAGGGATAATAAGGAAGATTGTATTCTAACTGATGTTGTATTGAAATATTTTGAAGTTAAATTAGGTTCTATTTTTATGGGACGTCCTTCTCTTGTTTTTACCAATACACTTCCAATATCAAAAGAATCTATCATAGTAGAGGCATAATAAGTTGGAATTCCAGGAGTTATAATATCTGGTTTTACAATGTATGGTATCGATTTTATAACTGGGCCTTTACATGCTGCTAAAGTTACTGAAGCAGTACTAAATCCTATCCATTTAAGAAAATCTCGTCTGGATGTTTTATCTTTTTTTACAAATACTTTAACTAAAGTATTTTTTTCAAAATGAGAAGAAACCCCACTTTTTTTTTTATTATTTGATTTTATCATGAATATTTTTTTAATAGAAAATGAATTATAATAATATCAGTAGTAAGTTTTTTCAATAATGACATTTAGCACATTCTAGCCCACCAATCATATCTACTGTTATTTTTTTTTCTTTTCTTTTTTTTATCAAATCTGGAAAATATTCTTTATAATATTGATTTTCAGTATCTATTTCTGTATCTTTATGACACGATATACACCATTCCATCGTAAAATTATTGGCCATTTCTACTTGATCCATATTTTGAACTTTTCCATGACAGGCATTACATGATAAATCTACTTTTTTTGATTTTTTGATCATTTTTTCCCCGGTAATTATATGTTGAGAATGATCGAAATATACAAAATCAGGCATATTGTGTATACGTATCCACTGAATTGGATGAGTTTTTTTAGAATATTTTCTTATTTCTGGATCCCAACCTACTGAATGATATATTTTTTGTATTTCTTTATTGTATTCATCTCTACTTTTTCCTTTTTCTATATAATCTCCTTTATATTCGTTAATAGTAATATGACAATTCATACAAATATTAGCCGAAGGGATACCAGATACTTTGCTATATTTTGCGGATGTATGACAATATTGACAATCAATTCCATTTATTCCAGAATGAATTTTATGAGAAAAGTAAATGGGTTGTTCTGGTTTATATCCTTTATTAACATCTATTTGCATTAAAAAAGTCCATATTCCATATATTCCTAATATGAAAAAAAATCCTATAAACGAAGAAAAAAAATACCAATTTTTCTTTTTATCTCCTAAAAATCTATATAAAAATAAATAGGTTAATATCCAAAAATTTTTTTTATTTTTTTCTGTAAAAAGAAAATCTTTACTTAGTAAATGAGTTAAAATATAAATTTTATATAGTATCCAAAGTGAAATTATAGAGAAAATAAAAAGACCAAAAACAATGATTTTTATGATAAATTGATTTTTTTCTAATTCTATATTATCAAATTCTTGTTTATTTTCTTTTTGTGGTTTATTTTCTTGTTGTTGTTGTTTTGAATTTTTAATAAAATATAATATATCGTCTATTTGTTGTTCGGATAATTGATTAAATGAGTTCATTTCTACGTTTCCATATTCTTTATAAATAGAAATCGCATCTATATCTCCACTATTCCTTAATAATTTATTGTCAACTATCCATTTATGTAGCCATTCTCTATTCCTTTTTTCCGTTACACCATATAAAGCTGGTCCTATCATTTTTTTTTCTAAATCTAAGGAATGACAGGATGTGCAATTTTGTTTAAAAATTTCTTTTCCATTTTCGAAATTCCCTTCTATATTTTTTGCTTCAATTAGAAATATAAAAGTAGAAAATGAAAAAAAAATAGAAAATAAAAAATTTTTCATAATTGATGAATCAATTCATAACATTTTTAATCAACAAAAATAGAATAAAAGAAAAAAATTCGTAAATTCCTTTTTGGAAAATTGAAAAAAAGAATTTATTTTTTTTATTTATTCATAAACATAACATGAATAGATTTTATTTCTTAATATTACTAATCATAACAATAATAATGTTCAATTCTAATCATTTGAAAGCAGATAACGAAGCTACTACGAAAATTAGATTTTTTGAAGAAACACTGATAAATGGACTACATATAATCTTACACCAAGATAATACAAATCCATTGGTTTCTATTTCTGTTTTATATCATGTAGGTACTAAAAATGAATTTCCTGGAAAATCTGGATTTGCTCATTTTTTTGAACATCTTATGTTTGAGGGTTCTAAAAATATTAAAAAAGGAGATTTTTTTAAATATATAGCTTCTAATGGTGGAAAAAATAATGCTTATACCAATCATGATGAAACTTGTTATTACGAGGTTCTCCCCTCTGATCGTTTACCATTAGCTTTATGGTTGGAATCTGAAAGAATGCTTCATGCAAAGATAGATGAAGAAAGTATTAATATTCAAAGAGAAGTAGTAAAGGAAGAAAAAAAAATGCAAATTGAAAATCAACCATATGCTCAAGCTATTTCCGAAATTATACCTTCTTTATTATTTAAAAAACACCCATATAAATATCCTATTATTGGTTTTGAAAAAGATTTAAATACGGCAACAGAAAAAGATTACAAAAAATTTTATGAAACTTATTATGTCCCAAATAATGCCACGTTAGTGGTTACTGGTGATTTTGAAATGAATGAAGCAAGGAATCTTGTTGATAGATATTTTTCTTCTATTCCTAAAGGAAAAATAGATTTTAACATGAAAAAAATAGAAGAAGATCCCATAAAAAAAGAAATTTTTTTTACATATGTAGATAAAAATACTAAAGTTCCCGGAGTTTTTTTATCATATAGATTTCCAAAAATGACTGATGAAGATACTTACGTATTAAAAATTATAGATCATGTTCTTTCTTCTGGAGAAAGTTCACGTATAATGAAAAATGTAATAAATAAAAAACAATTAGCTTCTTATGCTGGATCTTTTTTAGATTCTATGGAAGATTATGGTATTTTTATTATATACGGATTAATTAATCCAAAAATTACTTTAGATCAATTAACTAAAGTTATAGATGAGGAAATAGAAAATTTGAAAGAAAAAGGGATTACACAATATGAATTAAATAAACAAAAAAATTTTTTTGAAAAAAAATTTCTTTTTGATAATTATTCTATGAGTGGAATAGCATCAAATTTATCCCACTATTTTTTATATTATCAAAATACAGATTTAATTAATACAGATATAGAAAAATATCGTAAAATATCTGTAGAAGATATTAAGATTGTTGCTAATAAATATTTAAATAAAAATTGTAGAGTCCGTTTGTATAATGTTCCAATTAGTTAATTTTTTTCAAAAAATTATTTTTATCATAATAATTAACCTTTTTTTTCAAACCAATATGTTTTCTCAAAAATTTGATCGAAATTTACCACCTAAATCTTTAAAAAAGAAGATATTCATTAATATTAAAAAACCATTTTTTTTTAAAATGAAAAATGGATTAAAAGTTTTAGTTGTGGAAAACCATAAACTTCCTTTAGTTAGAATAGGATTAGAATTAGATTATCAACCATTCTTAGAAAAAGATAAAGCTGGTATCAAAAAAATTTTTGGAAAAATGCTTCGTTCTGGAACCAAAAATTATTCTAAAGAAAAATTAGATGAAGTGATTGATTATATTGGAACAACTTTATATACTTCTTTCTCGGGTATATCTATTTCTACTTTAAAAAAAAATTTGGATAAATCAATTTCTATTATGAGTGATATTTTGTTGAATACCCAGTTTGATAACTCTAAAGAATTAGAGAAAATAGTTAAACAAAAAATTATAGATATCAATCTATCAGAAAAAGATCCAAATGCTATTTTACAACGTGTACGAAATGTTTTATATTTTGGAAAAAATCATCCTTATGGGGAATATGAAACTTACGATACTATAAAAAATATCACTCTTAACGATTTAAAAAAATTGTATCATAAATATTATATTCCGAATATTTCCTATCTTTCTTTTATAGGAGATATTTATCCAAAAGAAGCAAAAAAATTATGTGAACGTTATTTACATAAATGGAAAAAAAGATCTTTTTTTCATGAAAAAAAAAATATAAATGAACTGATAAAATCTCCGGATCTAGAAATAGATTTAGTTGATATTCCTACTCTTACCCAATCTACAATTTGTTTTGGAGGTCCTATTTTTTTAAAAAAAAATGATCCTATATATTTTTCTTCCATTTTAGCAAATGGAATTCTAGGAGGAGGACCTCAAAGTCGTTTATTTTTAAATCTTAGAGAAAAAAAAGCTTATACATATGGGGCTAATTCTATTTTAAAATCGGATAAAAATATAGGTTATTTTTCCATTTATACTCAGGTAAGAAATGGAGTTACTGATAAGGCTATAGAAGATATTTTAAAAGAAATTATAGAAATAACAAAAAATAAAGTATCCTTAGAAGAATTAAAAATTAAAAAAGAAGAAATATGTGGTCAATTTATCATGGATTTAGAAGATCCTAATAGAATTAGTGATCTTTTTATTAGTCAATTAAAAAATCATCTTCCAAATAATTTTTACAAAAATTATTTGAAAAATATACAGTCTGTAACTATATATAATATATATTCTTCATGTAAGAAATTTTTTTCTGTAAAAAATGGAAGAATTTTAATTATTGGAAAAGTTAATGATATTTTACCTAATCTTAAAAAATTTGGTTATCCTATTCGTTTTTTTGATAAATTTGGACAAATATTAAAATGAATGAAATAATGAATGAAGATTCATCTTTAGAAGATCGTATTATTTCTGTATTAAAAAGGATATATGACCCAGAAATACCAGTAGATATTTATGAACTTGGTCTTATTTATGATATTCAAATTTCTAGAAAAAAAGAAGTGAAAATTTTGATGACTCTCACAACGTCTAATTGTCCAGTAGCCGATAGTTTGCCTATAGAAGTAAAAGAAAAAATTCAATCTATTAAAGAAATTAAAAATGTCAATGTAGTTTTGACGTTTGATCCTCCTTGGGATAGAGGATTTATGAGTGAAGAAGCTCGTTTAGAACTTGGAATGTTATAAATTTTAATATTATATAAAAGATAAATATGAGCCTTTTTAGTTTACTATTTTATGGATTATTAATTCTTTTAATCTTATCCTTTTTTTCTAGTTTTATTTTCATAGTTCATCAGGAAACAGCATCTGTTATTGAAAGACTTGGAAAATTTCATAATATTCGTCAGGCTGGACTTCATTTTAAAATTCCTATTATAGATAATGTAGTTGGAAAACTTACGTTGAAAATTCAACAATTAGATATTTTGGTAGATACAAAAACTAAAGATAATGTTTTTGTGAAAGTAAAAATTTCTGTACAATTTAAAGTCATCGAAAATAAAGTATATGAAGCTTTTTATAAATTGGATAATTCTAATACACAAATTACATCCTATATCTTTGATGT
Source organism: Blattabacterium clevelandi (assembly GCF_003268615.1). Lineage (NCBI taxonomy): Bacteria > Pseudomonadati > Bacteroidota > Flavobacteriia > Flavobacteriales > Blattabacteriaceae > Blattabacterium > Blattabacterium clevelandi. The sequence continues at coordinate 567,098 of NZ_CP029844.1, forward strand.
AGTAAGAGCAGAGGTTCCAAAAATGCGTTTAGATGATGTTTTTGAACGAAAAGATTATATTGCTATTGCTGTAAAAAGAGAACTAGAAGAATCTATGTTAGATTATGGATATTCCATTATTAAAGCATTAGTTACAGATTTAGATCCTGATGATCAGGTAAAACAAGCAATGAATCGTATTAATACTGCTGAGAGAGAAAAAGTTGCTGCGGAATATAAAGCAGAATCTGAAAGAATACAAATTGTAGCTAAAGCTAAAGCGGAAGCTGAAAGTAAAAAATTACAGGGAAAAGGGACCGCGGATCAACGTAGAGAAATAGCCAGAGGAATTTTAGAATCTGTAGAAGTGTTAAATAATGTTGGAATCAATTCACAAGAAGCGTCTGCTTTAATTGTAGTAACGCAACATTATGATACCCTTCAATCTATGGGAGAAAGTTCAAATACTAATTTAATTTTATTACCTAATTCTCCGGGAGCAGCTAATGAGATGTTGAATAACATGATAACTTCATTCAATATATCTAATCAAATTGGAGAATCTTTAAAAAAGAAAAATGAGAATAAAAATAGTAAAAAAAATAAATGATAAAATTATAAAAATCCATGGAAATAATAGGAATAGTAAAAAAATTGTTTGATATTCAAAAATTTGATAGTGGATTTCAAAAAAGGGAAATAGTGATCACTACAGAAGAGCCATATCCTCAAAACATATTACTGGAATTTATTCAAGATAAAGTGGAATTATTGAATTCTATAAGACCAAAAGATAAAATAAAAGTTTTTATTAATATTCGTGGAAGAGAATGGACTAACCAAGAAGGAATTATAAAATATTTTAATTCTATACAAGGATGGAAAATTGAGGAAATACAACATTCTTTAGGATCTTCAAAAAAAACATCTACTATATCTCCATCTTTATCTTCGGATGATTTTGATGATTTACCTTTTTAATTTTATATTATTTTTATAAAAGATAATTGTTTACCAATTTTTGATAAATAATATCTTTTTGAGGATTCCATTTTCTGGATGGAGAATATTTTTTTCCATAAAAAATGATTTGAAGATGTAATTTTTTCCATTTTTTTTTTGAGAATATACGTTTAGCATCTTTTTCCGTTTGTTGGACATTTTTTCCATTACTTAATTTCCATCTGAACATCATTCTATGAATATGGGTATCTACAGGAAAAACAGGTATTTTCGATCTATGAAATAAGAAAACAGAAGCACTCTTATGACCAATTCCAGGTAAAGATTCTAATTCTAAAATATTATTTGGAATAACTCCATGATATTTATTTATTAAAATATTCGATAAATTATAAATATGACTAGCTTTTTTATTATAAAGTCCGATATTTTTTATTGAATTTTTAATCTCATTTATAGTAAGTTTAATGATGTCTTGAGGATTTTGAATTTTTTGAAAAAAATGTTTTGTCAATTCGTTAACTTTTTCTTCCTTACTATTGGAAGTTAGAAGTATAGCTAAAAGTAAAGTATATTCATTAATATAATATAATGAACTGATTGGATTAGGATAAATAAAATCTAAGGTATCTATGATAATTTTTATTTTTTTTTTCGTTTTTAACACTGAATTAAGTGATTTTATTGATTTTGAATAGAGATGTGAATATCATCTTTTTTATCGTTCATTTTCAATGTTATTTGATCTCCTTTTCTTAAAGTTTCACTAATAATACATTCCGATATAGGATTTTTTATAAATTTTTCTATTATTCTTTTTAATGAACGGGCTCCATATTCTTGGTTAAATCCTTTTTCCTTAATAAAATCTTTGACTTCTGGAAATAGAATTAATTTATATCCTAAATAAGACATATGAATACTTATTTTTTTTAATTCTATATGAGTTATTTTAGATATATCTTCTTGGTTAAGAGTATTAAAAATGATAATATCATCTATTCTATTTATAAATTCTGGAGAAAAAATACGTTTCAAAGTTTTTTCTAAAATATTTTTATAATCATTTGATTTTTTTGATTGAGTATAAAAACCTATTTTTTGACCAAATTCTATTAATTTTTGAGTATCCGTATTTGAGGTAAAAATAATTACAGAATTTTTAAAATTTACTTTTCTTCCAAGACTATCAGTTACACATCCATAATCAAGTATTTGTAATAAAACATTAAATACTTCATGATGGGCTTTTTCTATTTCATCTAATAAAATAACAGAATAAGGTTTACGACGTATAATTTCTGTTAACTGCCCCCCTTCTTCGTATCCGACATAACCAGGAGGAGCTCCAATTAATCTAGAAATAGAAAATTTTTCCATATATTCACTCATATCGATACGTACTAATGATTCTTCTGAATCAAAAAGTTCTTTTGCAAATACTTTTGCTAAATAAGTTTTTCCAACTCCTGTTTTTCCAAAAAAAATAAAAGATCCTATAGGGGAATTAGGATCTTTTAATCCTGTTCGATTTCTTTTAACTGCTTTCACTATTTTTTCTATAGCTTCATCTTGTCCTATTATTTTTTCTTTTAGAATGCTTATCATTTTATTCAATTTTTTCATTTCCGCTTGAGCTATTCTATTTACTGGAACTCCACTCATCATAGAAACTACTTCTTCTACGTTTTCTTCAGAAACTATTTCTTTGTTTTCTTTGGATAAATTTTCCCATGATTTTTGTGCTTTGATCAATTTTTTTTCTATACGTTTTTCCGTATCACGTAAATGCGCAGCTTCTTCATATTTTTGACTTTTAACTACTTTCAATTTTTTTTCCCGAATATTTTCCAATTCTTTTTCCAAAAAAACTATTTCTTGGGGGACTTTAATATTTTTAATATGTACACGAGATCCAGCTTCATCAAGTGCATCAATAGCTTTATCTGGTAAATAACGATCTACAATATATCGTACAGTTAAATTTACACAAGCTTTTATAGATTCTTCTGTATAAATGACATTATGATGATTTTCATATTTTTCTTTGATTTTTTTTAAAATTTCAATAGTTTCTTCTTCTGAAGAAGGTGGTACTATAATTTTTTGAAATCTACGTTCTAATGCTCCATCTTTTTCTATATATTGTCTATATTCATTTAATGTAGTTGCTCCAATACATTGAATAGATCCTCTAGCTAAAGCAGGTTTAAATATATTAGAAGCATCTAATGAACCAGTTGTTCCTCCTGCTCCAATCATCGTATGAATTTCATCTATAAAAAGAATTAAATTTGCATCTTTTTCTGACTCATTTATAATAGTTTTTATTCTTTCTTCAAATTGACCTCTATATTTAGTTCCAGCAACTAGAATTGCTAAGTCTAAAACAACTACTCTTTTATTATATAATACTCTAGAAACTTTTTTTTGTACAATTCGCAAAGCTAAACCCTCTGCAATAGAAGATTTTCCTACACCTGGTTCTCCTATAAGGAGAGGATTATTCTTTTTTCTCCTGCTCAATATTTGAGATACTCGTTCAATTTCCTTGTCTCTTCCTACTACTGGATCTAATTTACCATTAATAGCAATATAATTTAGATCAATTCCAAAATTATCCAATACTGGAGTATTTCTTTTTATAGTAGAAGAAGTTCCTCTATTGTTGTTGTAATAATTAGATCCTGTTCTAATTCCTCCAAATCCTCCATAAGAAGAAGTGGAACTGTCATTTTCAATATTTTCATCTGAATAAGTAGAAGAAAAAAAAAATCTATAATGATTCATAAATAAAAATGTTTCGAGGAAGATAAATTATCTATTTCATTTGTACAAATGAAATAGATAATTGAAAATATTCAATTATATTTTTTTTTTGTTTTTTTTCATTATTCTATTGGTATTTTTGGTATAGAAGATGAAAATTTCAAATTTAATTTTTCTATCAATTGATCTACAAACTTATTTCTTTTAGATAGAAAATTATATTGTTCTTTTGGAAAATGGTCTAATTTTTTTGTTAAAGTTTTAAATTTTAAATGAGGGTTATTTAATTTTTTACGTAAATATTTGATAAAATCTTCTTGGATTAAGAAAAACTCCCTATTTTCTAATTTTGAAGGGATTATTAAAATTATTCTACTTTTGAAAATTTGGAATTGTATTTCATTTTTTAATGAATTTAAATAAATTGGATTTATTTTTTCGGAAATTTTTTGTATAAAAAATTTCCAATTTTCTTTTAAAAATTGAATTTTTTTATTTTTTAATTCAGAAGTATCCCGATTGAAATTCCATTTATAAAAATAAAAACCATTAACTAATTGTATTAAATATATTTCTATTGTTAATCTATAATTTTTACTCAATATTGATTCCTTTTCCATATTATGACAAATCATTAAAGCCTTCATTAAAAAAGAATAAGATAAACTCTTTGATTGTTTTATATAAGATTGTATAATAGTTTTCTTTTTATATTTTAAAATAAATATGGTATCAGTATTTTTAGATAATAATAAATTTCTAAAATGATTTGTTAATCCACTTATAAATGTGGTGGATGATACTCCATTTTGGAAAATTTGATTCAATAATATTAATATTTTAGATATTTTTTCGTTTAATAGATAATCAATCATTTTAAAATAGTAATCTATATCCAAAATACCTAGTTTTTCCATTACTAATTGTTTAGAAATTTTTTTTTCTTCATAAAAAGTAAGTCGATCGAAAGTATAAAGAGCTTTACTAATTGAACCATTTCCATATTGAGATATGAGAAATAAAGCTTCCTTTTCTATTTGAATACATTCTTTTTCCGAAATTTTTTTTAAAAAAAAATAAATTTCTTTTAAAGAAATTTTTTTAAAATTATAGACTTGACTATGTAAAATAATGGAATCTAGTATTTCATTATTTTCTGAACAACAGAAAATAAATAATACATGTGAAGGAAGTTTTTCAATACTTTTTAAAAGTAAGTTCAAAGATTCTTGAGAAAATAAATGAATGTCATTTATGATAAGTATTTTATACTTTCCTTTTTTTGGATATACAAAAATTTTTCTTATCATTTCAAAAATAAATTCTATTGGATGATTAAAAAATCCACTAATTTCAAAAACATTCAAGTACAATGATCCTACTTCTGAAAAAGAATTTAATTCATTGGATAAAATTTTCGCACATATATTTTTTCCAACTCCTTTTGGTCCAAAAAATAATAAAACTTGAGATAAACAACTATTTTTTATTGCATTTTTTAAAATGATGATAACTTCATTTTGACCAATGATATCATTCCATTTTATGGGTCTATATTTTATAGTTAATACAGTTTTATAAGAAAAAACCTTATTATCCATTATTCTAATTTACTAATCCGATAAAATTTCTTTAATTTTATCAGAGGCTTCTTTTAAAGTATAAGTAGAATAAATTGGTAATTTACTATTCTCAAGTTTTTTTTTTGCTATTATTTCATTTGTTCCTTGTAAACGAATTACAACGGGTATTTTAATATCATGATCAATATGATGATAGGAATTAATAATTCCCTCTGCAACAGTATCACAACGAACAATTCCTCCGAAAATATTTATTAATATAACTTTTACTGATGGATCTTTCAATATAAGAAGAAAGGCTTTTTCTACACGTTTTTTATCAGCATCTCCTCCTATATCTAAAAAATTAGCTGGATAACCTCCACAAGATTTAATCATATCCATCGTAGCCATAGCTAATCCAGCTCCATTGACCATACACCCTACATTACCTTCTAACTTTAAAAAATTCAATTTATATTCAAACGCTTCTACTTCCATAGAATTTTTTTCTTCTCTATTACATAGGTTAGCATATTTTTTTTGACGAAATAAGGCATTATCATCTATAATTATTTTTGTGTCTACTGCTATAATTTTATTATCAACAGTATAAATTAAAGGATTTATTTCTAACAATGTAGCATCACAAGATAAATAAGCATTATAAAGAGAAATTAAAAAAGAACTTAAATTTTGTATTCCTAAATTAAATCCAATTTTTCTAGTTTGAAATAGATGTAAACCCCATGATGGATCTATTTCTTCTATATATATTTTATCTGGATTTTTTTTTGATATATATTCAATATCCATTCCTCCTTCTTTAGAATAAATAATGACATTTTTTTCTAAATCACGATTTAGCATTATTGATAAATAATATTCTTGAGGAAGAGTAGAATAAAAATAGACATCTTCAGAAATTAAAACTTTATGAACTAATTTACCTTTTTTTGAAGTTTGTGGAGTGATTAGATAATTTCCTAAAATTTCTTTAGATTTTTGATATACTTCTTCTAAAGATCGGACAATTTTTATTCCTCCACCTTTTCCACGTCCTCCTGCATGTACTTGTGCCTTAATGACTATAGATTTTTTATTAGTTTTTTTAAAAACAATTTTTGCAGCTTTTACAGCTTCTTCTGGAGAAGTAGCAATAATCCCATATGGGACATGAACTGAAAAAGAATTTAATATTTCTTTTCCCTGAAATTCATGTAAATTCATTTAGAATATTTTTTTAAAGTAAATTTAAACTAAAATTAGTGTTTTTTTGAAAAGTTTTTTATAATAATATTATTAAATTTACATAAAACTTTATGGTTCAATCTAAAAATATTTATAAATTCTTTGGAAAAAAAGAAATTTTGAAAGGAGTCAATCTTAGAGTTAAAAAAGGAAATATAGTATGTATATTAGGTGAATCAGGATCTGGAAAAAGTACTTTATTACATATACTGGGAACTTTAGAGAATCCTACTTTAAAAAAAAAGAAAAAAACGGTTTTAAAAATAGATGGAGAAAACGTATTATCTATTACGGAAAAAAGACTATCCATTATTAGAAACGAAAAAATTGGATTTATATTTCAAACTCCACAACTTTTTCCTGAATTTACAGCATTAGAAAATGTTTTTTTGCCAATTTTGATAAAAATAAGGGATAAAAAAAAATGTAAAAAAAAAGCAAAAAAATTATTAAATCAATTGAATATTTCTCAATTTGAAAACTCAAAACCTGAAGAATTATCTGGAGGTCAAAAACAAAGGATATGTATTGCAAGAGCATTAATTAATGATCCAAAAATAATTTTTGCGGATGAACCTTCAGGAAATTTGGATATAAAAAATGCTAATAAATTACACAATTTTTTTTTTCTCTAAAAGAAGAATTTAAACAAACTTTTTTAATTGTAACACATAATCTAAAATTAGCAGATATGGCAGATGAAAAATTGAAAATAGAAAATGGAATAGTAATAAATTAAAAAAAATGCTTTTAAATAAACTTTCTATTAAACATATTATCAAAAAACCAAGAATATTGAATAAATATCCATCTCCTCTTTTTTTAATGATTCATGGATATGGAAGTAATGAAAATGATCTTTTTTCTTTTCAAAAAGATATTCCAGAAAATTTTTTTATAATTAGTATTCAAGGGTGTTATTCTTTTGGTTCAGATAAATATTCGTGGTATGATATCGATTTTTCTAATAAAGATCGATTTATTAATATTGACCAAGCTAAAAAAACTATTGAAAAAATATCTTTTTTTATAGATGAAGCTATTAAAGAATATCAATTAAATAAAAACCAAGTATGGTTATGTGGATTTAGCCAAGGAGCTATTCTTAGTTATGCTATTGCTTTCAAAAACCCTGAAAAAGTAAAAAAAGTTATTGCTTTAAGTGGATATTTAGAAAAAAAACTTTTGCCAAAAAAAATGAATTATTCTTCTTATACAGATTTAGAATTTTTTATTTCTCATGGAAAATATGATACCATTTGTCCTATCAATTTAGTAAAAAAAGGAATTAACTTTATTAAAAATCAAAAAATACTTTCTTTACAATACAAAGAATACGATTCTGGACATTCTTTAAACAGTTATAATTATCAGGATATCATTAATTGGATAAAAAAAAACAAATCTTTTTAATAAAAATTTGATGAAAAAATCCACAAAAATACTTTTTTCCTTATTGATTTTTATAGGATCTATTTATTTTTTTTGGAATAAAAATTATTTATTGGGAATCATACTAATTATTTTTTGTTTATTTCCTATTTTTTTTTATTTCAGGAATGAATTTTTATTATTAGCCTTTTTTAAAATCAAAAAAAAAAATATGAAAGGATTAAAGAAGTCATTAGACTGTATAAAATATCCACAATTACAACTGACAAAAAATCAAATAGCCTATTACTATTTTCTTCGTGGAATTTTATATTCAGAATCCAATATTCATCAATCGGAAAATTATATGCAAAAATCTATAGATTTTGGGTTAAAATTTAAGCAAAATATAGCAATAGCTAAATTAAACTTAGCAATATCTTCTTTATCAAGAGGAAATAAAAAAAAAGCTGAACTACTGTTGTCAGAAGCAAAAAAAATGGATATAAGAGGATTATTGCATGATCAAATTCAAATAATAAAAATACAAATGAAAAAAATGAATATGGGAGATAGACAAAATCCTTATATTAGAAAAAATTATTGAAAATAAATATATACAAATCATAATTATTGATTTATATTTAACCAATATCCTTTATTGATAATATTTTGAATAATATTATATCTAATAGTTTAATAAGTAAATTATTTTATCCTAAACTTTTTTTTCATAGAAAAAATATTTTTTTTATTAGAATCATAACTCCAATATTTTAGGAATATTTTTTTCATTTTTTTCCATTAAAAATTTTATTGGATTTTCTATTGATTCTTTGACAGATACTAAAAATCCAACAGCTTCCTTTCCATCAATTATTCTATGATCATAGGATAACGATAAATACATTATTGGACGAATTTCGATAGATTTATTAATAACTACAGGCCTTTCGACTATCTTATGCATTCCTAAAATAGCACTTTGTGGTGGATTTATTATTGGAGTAGAGAGCATAGATCCAAATATTCCACCATTAGTAATAGTAAAAGTTCCTCCTTCCATTTCATCTATAGAGATTTTTCCATTTTGAACACGTGTAGATAATCTACTAATTTCTTGTTCTATACCACGAAAAGATAAATGTTCTGCATTTCTAATGACAGGAACCATCAACCCTTTTGGTCCTGATATAGCAATACTAATATCACAATATTCAAAATTAATTTTTTGTTTTCCATGGATTATGGCATTAATATCTGGGTATATATGTATTCCTCTAATACAAGAAATAGTAAAAAAAGACATAAAGCCTAAATTAACTCCATGTTTTTCCTTAAAAATACTTTTGTATTTTTTTCTTATTAAAAAAACTTCCTGCATATTTACTTCATTAAAAGTAGTTAGCATAGCCGTTTTATTTTTTATAGAAACCAATCTTTCAGATAGCTTTCTTCTAAGAGAAGAAAGATTAGTCACTCTTGTTGAACGATACATTGGAGTAGATTTTTTTTCTATCAAAGAATCGTAATGTATGATATCATCAGTAATAGTCTCAATACAATCTTTTTTTGTTATTCTTCCATGTTTCCCCGTTCCTTTAATGGATTCTATAGGAATATTTTTTTCTTTCAATATTTTTTTTGATGCTGGAGAAGGCCAGTTTTTATTATAAGAAATTGTTTCCTTTTTTTGATTTTTATGAATTTTATTTATTTTTTTTTCAGGATATAGTTTGTGAGATTCTTTCTCATAAGTTTCTCTTTTTTTAGAAGTATCTATAGTACATAGAGTCTCCCCAACTTTTAGTTTTTTTCCTTTTTTTACCATCAAGGTTATTATACCATTTTCCTCTGCAGAAACTTCTAAAGTTGCTTTATCTGAATCTAATTCAGCTATTAATTGATTTTTGGATACATAATCTCCATCTTTAACAAGCCATGAGGTTACCTCTACCTCTGTAATTGATTCTCCTGGAGAAGGGGTCTTTACTTTTATTATCATAGATAATTTAAATTTTAAGTATTATTTTATAATTTTCAAATTATAGAAACGCCTTTTCTAATATTTTATTTTGAATTTTTAAAAAATCTATATAAGATCCTGTAGATGTACTAGAATTTTCCGATGGTGCTATTAAATTAAATGAAAGACTATTTCCTATTTTTCTAAAAATAAAACTCCACAATCCCATATTTTCTGGTTCTTCTTGTACCCAAAAGACTCTTTTTTTATTTTTGTATTTATTAAATAATTCTATAATTTTTTTATTTTTTAAAGGATAAATTTGTTCTATACGAATGATAGATGTTTTTTCATCCTTCATAGATTCTTTTTTCTTTAGTAAATCATAATATATTTTTCCAGAACAAAAAATTAATTTTGTTACTTTATTAATATCTATAACTGAAGTATCGTCCAAAATTTCTTGAAATTTTCCTTCAGAAAGTTCTTCCATTTTTGATATACATTTTGGATGACGAAGTAAACTTTTAGGAGTAAAAACTACAAGTGGTTTTCGAAAATTTAGTTTCATTTGTCTTCTCAAAAGATGATAAAAATTAGCAGGAGTAGTACAGTTAACTAAAAATAAATTATTGTTAGCACAAAGTTGTAAATAACGTTCAATACGTGCAGATGAATGTTCTGGACCTTGCCCTTCGTATCCATGAGGAAGTAGCATTACAATCCCATTTTTAATTTTCCATTTATCCTCTCCAGAGGATATATACTGATCTATAATAATTTGTCCTCCATTTCCAAAATCACCAAATTGAGCTTCCCATAAAGTTAAAGTATAAGGAGATAACATAGCATATCCATATTCAAAACCTAAAACTCCATATTCGGAAAGTGGAGAATTGTAAACTTGAATTTTTCCTTGTCCTAATCGAATATGATTAAGCAAAAAAATATCCTCTTCTTCTTCTGTTTTTACAATGATATGTCGTTGAGAAAAAGTTCCTCTTACCACATCTTCTCCTGATAGACGAATATTAAATCCTTCATCTAAAAGTGTTCCATAGGATAGTAACTCTGCAATACTCCAATCTACTAATTTTTTTTTAACCATTTCTAATCTTTGTTGAAAGATAAATTTCGTTTTTTTAAAAAAAATTTTATCCGTAGGAAGAGTAAAAATTTTATTGGAAATCTCTATAAGCCTTTCAATGGAAAATTGAGTATTGACTTTATTCAAAATTTCATTAGTTTTAGAAGGAAAATTTTTCCATTCTTCTTCTAAAAATGAATTTAAAATATTCCATTTAATAGTTTTTGCTTCATCAAATCCTATATTGAGAATTTTTTCATATTGTTGTTCCATTTTTTGGATTTCAATTGAATTAATGACCCCATCTTTCTCTAATTTTTCTTTATATAAATTATATGAGTTTGTATGTTTGGAAATAACTTTATATAAAGTAGGTTGAGTAAAACGAGGTTCATCTCCTTCATTATGTCCATATTTTCTGTATCCAAGTAAATCTATGAAAATATCTTCATGATAATGCATTCTAAAATCTACCGCAAAATGAATGGCTCGAATAACAGATTCTATATCATCAGCATTAATATGTAAGACTGGAGAAAGAATTACTTTTGCTATATCTGTGCAATAGTGGCTAGAACGTCCTTCTGTATTATTTGTAGTAAATCCAATTTGATTATTAATTACAATGTGAATTGTCCCTCCCGTTTTATAACCTTTTAATTTAGATAATTGTATTACTTCGTATACAATTCCTTGTCCTGATAAAGAGGCATCTCCATGAATAAGAATGGGGACAATTTTTTCTGAATTACTATTTTGATTATAATCAATATCTATTTTAGAACGAGTTAGACCCTCAACAATAGCATTTACTGATTCTAAATGAGATGGATTTGGAACAAGACTTATTTTTATATATTTACCACTGTAAGTTTTTCTAATTTTTGTAAAACCCAAATGATATTTAACATCACCTGAAAATGATTTTTCTTTATATTCTTTATCTTGAAATTCACTGAAAATATGAGAATATTTTTTTTTAAAAAAATTAGAAAGTATGTTTAAACGTCCTCTATGAGACATACCTACGATAAAATATTCGGTCATATATTTATTGGAAGTATAATCTATCATTTCTTCCAATGCAGGTAATATAGATTCATTTCCTTCTATAGAAAATCTTTTTTTCCCTATGAATTTAGTATGAATAAAATTTTCAAAAGAAACTGCTTCATTTAATTTTTTTAAAAAAAATTTTTTCTTTTCTTTGGAAAATTCGAATTTTTCTTTTCGAAACCAATTTTCAATCCATTCTATTTTGTTAGTATCCGATATGTACATATATTCTATACCTATAGAATTACAATAAATACTTTTTAGATGTTGAATAATATTTTTTAAAGTATTTTTTCCAATACCAATTAATTTTCCTGCTTCAAACGAAACATCAAGTTCTTTTTCAGATAATCCAAAATTTTTTAAATCTAAAGATAGTAAATGGTTTTTCCTTTTTTGTATAGGATTTGTTTTAGTAAAAAAATGACCAATTTTTCGATAAGATTGAATCAAGTTATAAACTAAAAATTCTATATGAGATGTGTTAATCACTGGAACATTTAGAACTTGATTATTAGTAGATAGTTGATTCATTTTTTCATGAAAATCAAATCCATAAAAAAAAGCACACCAACTAGGTTCTACTGAATTAGGATTTTCTTTATATTTTTTATAAAGAAATTCGATATTATGGATATCGTTTAGAAAAGAATATCGATGATCATTCATATGCCAATTTTTACCTAAAAAAATTTCTCAAATTTAAACAAATTAAAAAAATTTCTCAAAAAGAAATTCCATCATCATTTTTAAAAAATTTTAAATATTCTTTCGTTTCTTTCAAAACTAAACTTAATCCGTCTATATTTATACCTATTGCCATAGAAAAAAAAGATTTTCCCCAATATTTTCCATGGATATGATCCGCCATTTTACGGATAATTTTATGAGCATGAATATTTTTATTTTTGATAACAGAATCAGAAATCGATATCAAAATCATTATTTTATTGTCTTGTATAAAACTTACCACCATAAATAAATTCGATACTTCATTTCGTAAATCTAAAACAATTTTCTTAACCAGGTTAGTTTTTAATGTTTTATTTTCATTAGAAATATCGCATATATATGTGATAAAAGGTAATTGGATTGCTTTTAATAAAAAATCTTTTTTTAAAATTTTAATTTTCTGTGAATAGCCTTTTTCAATTTCTTGTTTTAATTTTTTATTTTCTATTTGTAAACTAAGAAAACTCTTTATTGGAGATTCCGGATATTTCAGAATTTTTTTTAATGATTTATATTGAAAATGAATAGATTTTAAATATTGAATAGCTTTTTTTGAAGTTATAGCCTTGATCCTTCGTATTCCATACGATATAGAAGATTCTGATAAAATTTCAAAAACTTGAATTAATCCAGTACATTTGACATGTGTTCCAATACATAATTCGGAAGAATCTCCAAACGTGATTACACGTACTTTTTCTTTATATTTTTCATGAAATATTCCTAAACAACCTTTTTTTATTGCTTCTTTTAATGGAAAAGATCTTTTTTCTTCTAAAAAAAGATTAGAAAAAATTAATTCTTGAACTAATTTTTCTATTTTATTTAATTCTTCTGTAGTGATTTTTTTATAATGTGAAAAATCAAAACGTAAATAATCTTCTCTAATAGAAGATCCTTTCTGTTGAATATGTTCCCCAAAAACTTTTTTTAATGCGAAATGTAATAAATGAGTAGCTGTATGATTTTTTTCAATTTCGATTCTTCTATTTTTATTTACTATTGCTTGAAAAAATGAATAAATATTTAAAGGAAGGGTTCGAACAATATGTAAAATAAAAGAATTTTCTTTTATTGTATTTTCAATAATAATTTTATCTATTTTATTTTTTATAAAACCAGTATCCCCTAATTGTCCTCCTCCTTCAGGATAAAAAGGAGTTTTTGAAAAAACTAATTCGTAATAAGAATCTTTTCTTTTTTTTACTGATTGATTTTCTACCTTTCTATATTTTAAAATCATAATTTCATATTCTAAAAAATCATATCCTATAAAATTTTCATTTTCGTACTCAAATTGATTATTATGAATTTTTATCCAATCACTTTTGATGAGTGTATTATTATCTTTTTTAGATTTTTCTTTTTGTTTTAATAATTCTTTTTGAAATGATTTTTCATCTATAGAAAAATCATTTTTTTTAGCCAATATTCTAGATAATTTTATGGGAAATCCATAAGTATCGTACAATTGAAAAATACTTTTTCCATCAATAATTTTTTTATTTTTTTCTTTAGTTTTGATGATTAAATGATGAAATCGTTCATATCCTTTTTCAATTACTCTAAAAAAAGAGGTTTCTTCTTCTTCAATTACATGCTTGATATATTCTTTTTTATTTTCCAATTCAGGAAACAATATTCTCATTTCTCTTACTAAAGATTCCACAATTTTGTAAAGAAAAGGTTTTTTTTTATATAAAAACCGAGTAGCATAAATAATGGATCTTCTTAAAATTCTTCTGATAACATAACCAGCTCCATTATTTGATGGTAATTGACCATCGTAGATAGAAATTACTAGAGCTCTTAAGTGATCTGCTATAATACGTATAGATACATCTTGATAAAATTCTTTTTTATAAATATTTCCTAAAGAATCTTTTATATCTCTAATTATTGGAAAAAATATATCCGTATCATAACTAGATGATTTTCCCTGTAAAACCATACATAATCTTTCTAATCCCATACCTGCATCTACATGTTTTGTAGATAAACTATCTAAGGATCCATCTAATTTTCTAAAAAATTCTATAAAAACTAAATTCCAAATTTCTATCATCTTAGGATGTCCTTTATTAATAAGGTATTTTCCTGGTAATCTATTTTTTTCTTCTTCATTACGAAAATCAATATGAATTTCAGAACAAGGGCCACAAGGTCCTGTAGCACCCATTTCCCAAAAATTTTCTTTTTTTCCAAAAAAAAGGATATTATTTTTACTGGTTAATGAGTTCCAATATTGATATGTTTCTTTATCCATGGATAATCCATCTTTTTCATCTCCAATAAAAATAGATATATAAATATTTTTTTTTGGAATGTTATATTTTTGTATTAATAATTCCCAAGCCCATTCTATAGTTTCTTTTCTAGAATAATCTCCAAAAGACCAGTTTCCTAACATTTCAAACATAGTATGATGATAATTATCATATCCTACATTTTCTAAATCGTTATGTTTACCGGAAACTCTAAGACATCTTTGAATATTAACGATTCTTCGAAATTTAGGTTTTTTATATCCTAGAAAGTAATCTTTGAAAGGATTCATACCGGCATTAATAAAAAAAAGTGTAGGATCGTCTCTTAAATAAATAGGAAAAGAAGGAATTATTTTGTGTTTTTTTTTTTGAAAAAAATCAAGGAAAATATCTCTTACATATTTATATTTCATAATTTAATTTTTTTTCTTTTGTAATATTTAGGAGATTGTTCTATAGAATCCATAATTTTTTCCATAATTATATTCGTAGTATCATTTTTGAAATCCAGTTTAATAGGTTCTTTAAAAATCATTTTTTGTAAAACTCCTTTTTTTTTAATTCTAATTCCTTTTTTATCATAGGCTTTTTGAAATCCATCTATCACAATAGGGACTACAATAGGATTAAATTTTTTGATAACATGAACAATCCCTCTACGTCCAGGAGCAAATTCTTTAGTAGTTCCTTGAGGAAAAGTAATGAGCCATCCGTCATTTAAAGCAGTTCCCATACGAGAAATTTCAGATAGATCTACTGATCTATTTACTTTTTTTTTACCCTCTCTCCATGTTCTTTTTACAGTAATAGCTCCTGAATAAGTAAATAATTTTGTAAGTATTCCTTTATTTATTGTTTCTTTAGCAGCTACATAGTATAGATTAATTTTTGGATTTAAAAGATAAATAGGATTTTTAATCGTATTTATAAATCCATTTTTTACACTACAAAAAACATGAAACATAGCAAAAACATCTGCAAAATATGTTTGATGATTAGATACAAAAAGAACTTTTTTATCAGGAAGATCTTTAATATATTCTGTTCCTTTTAATTTTAATTGATTAAATCCATTATATCGATTGTAAGAAATACAACCAAAGGTGAAAATTAAAAAACGTTTTACGAAATGAAAATTTCCAAACGCATCTCTAAATAGAGTACCCACCTTTTTTTTCAATTTTTTTTTTTTTTTTTATACAAAAAATATATAAAATAAGGAATATTACTTATCTATTTTTTTCCGTAATTTTTTCATTAAATTTATCCGAATAATATGAATAATATGATAAAAGAGAAATGAATCCTAAAATTAGTAAACTATAATAAATCCAATAAGGAATAGAAATAGGCTCTCCTCTAGCATAAGAATGTAATCCAGAAAGATAATAATTCACTCCAAAATAAGTCATAATAATAGAACTTATGGATAATATACTGGAAAAATTAAAAAAAAATAATCCTTTAATTCCTGGTATTAAACGAATATGTAATACAAAAGCATATATCATTATGCTAATGAATGCCCAAGTTTCTTTTGGATCCCAACTCCAATAACGCCCCCAACTACTATTAGCCCAAATAGATCCTAAAAAAGTTCCTATAGTTAATAGAAAAAGTCCTATAGTAAGGCTCATTTCATTAATAATAGTTAATTTATTGATATGTATTTGAATTTTTTTCTTATATTTTTTGTGAGAATTATATTTTAAAAGAATATATAAAAGAAGAACTAAAAATCCTAAAAAGGATCCTGTGAAAAAAAAGCCATAGCTTGATGTGATAATAGCTACATGTATTATCAACCAATGAGATTTTAAAACTGGAACCAAGTTAGTAATTTCTGGATCCATAGTATCACTATGTGCTGCTATAATCAATAAAATTGAGGAAATTAATGCGGTCATTCCTGAAACAAATTGATCTTTATAAAAGATTAAACCTATACCTACCAAACACCAACTAATAAAAATAGAAGACTCATACCCATTACTCCATGGAGCATGACCAGAAATATACCACCTTAAAATTAAACCTAAAGATTCAAAAATAAATAGAACGAATAAAAATGAAATTAAAATTTTATAGATCCAAAATATGTATTTTCTTTCAAAAAAAATTTTTATAAAAGTAATCATAAGAATTATTATTCCAATAACGGAATAAAAAAAAGGTAAAAAGTAAAAAATATTTAATTGATTATAAAAAATTTCTAAATCTATTTTTCTCTTTGAAGGTAAAATAGATTTAGAATTTTTAAATTGATACAATTGTATTTTTTTTATTTCGTTATCAGAAATATTCCAATTTTGTTTTTTTTGTGCATAAAATAAAGATTTAAAATAATTATTTAACATCAATAATCCAATTGGATTTAAACTATTAGTATCTGGAATTATCCAACTAGACCATGTATGATTGATATCGTTGGGAATAGGAAAAATACGTAAGTATTTACCTTGAAAAATTCCATGAAGAATTCCTACACGTTCACTAAGGGCAATAACTGCTTTATCATATTCGGTTCTTTGAATAGGACTTTTAGAAAAAGCATTTTCATAATTTTTTTGTAGATTAAATTTTAATTTTGATGTTTTTGAATCTACAGTATAAAGATCTATCATAGATACATAATCATCTTTATTAGCTTTTGTTTGAATTAAAAATTCAGGTCCTCCTCTTTTATCAACTTTAATAAAAGGAATTTTTGTCCAAAAAATATTATTATGATGTATAGATATAAACCATTGATTAGCATCTAAAATTCCTAAATTACTTTTTTTATGTATCTTCCGAAGAAGGTCTAATGCCATAGTATGTATAGGTTTTATTCTTCCTTTATTATCTTGTACTAATAAATGGCCAAAATTATCTCCATGTTTTTTAGAAATATGAATATTATAGGAAATTTCTTTTAAAGAAATTTTTTTGAATTTTTTTAATTTATGAATATGAGCAAAAATAAAATTGCTGTTAATTAATGAAAAAAAAATAAAAAATATAGAAATTTTAGATAAATTTTTTAATTTTCTTTTAAGGAAACTAAATCTAGTTCCTTTCCAAAATAAAGTAAGAAACATTCCTATACTCATCAAAAAATACCCAAAATAAGAAAAATTAGTACCTAAATAATCGTTATTTACAGAAAAATGAGTCCCTTTTTTATCTGGATCATATCCAGATTGGAAAAATCTATATCCTTTATAATTCAGGACATGGTTCATATAAATCAAATAATTTTTCTTTTTTTCTTTATCTATTAAAGTTATATGACTAATAAAAAAAGATGGAAATTCAGAACCTGGATAATTTTCGACCTTAAACTTATTTAACCTTAAAAAAAAAGGAATATTCAAAAGTATCGATCCATATCCAATAGAAATTTGGTGATTATTAAAAAATATAGGGTCACTCATTTCCATTCTATTTTTTCCTCCTAAAAAAGTGACTAATTTATATTGATTTTGAAACGATATTTTAGCCGTAATAGCGTCTAATAAATTATCCTTTTTTTTATCATCATTACAAGAATTAATATATTCTAATTTTCCTTTTACAATTCCTTCAGGAATTACCCATTGAATTATGTTTTTTTTATTTTCTATTTGATAAAAACTTCTTATTTTTAGAGATGTAGTAGTATTTTTGGATAAAAATGTAATTTTTTTATTGATCATATTCATCCTTTTTCCGAAAAAAGAAGATTTTATATAAAGTTTATCATTTTTTTCAAAAATTTGAATTCCAAAAGGAATATCCTTATTAAAAGAAAATAAAAATCCATTTATTTTTATTATTTTTCCGTTTTTAAGGAAATTTTCCATTCTTCCTTGTTTATTATTTGAAACTATTTTTATAATTTTTTCTTCCGTATTTCTTTTCGAAATAAAAACTTTTGCACATGGAATATATTTTATAATATTTATTTTCAATAAATTACCTTCAAAAAAAAAATTTCCTTTATATCCATTATGAAAAGAAGATAAAATATAAGGATCATTATAAACCATTGTATTGATCCCTCTATGTATTTTCAATTTTATATAATTTTTTCTAGAACTAATTTTTCCATTAGTTTCTCCTTCTCTTAAAGACATCATTCCTTCAAAACTATAGTATCTAGAAATCATCCCTCCAATAAAAATAAATACAAATGATATATGAAAAATTAATAAAGGAAATTTTTTTTTATTCCAAAGTTTATATTTCCATATATTTCCTATTAAATTTATTACAATGAGAATAATCATGGTTTCAAACCAAGTAGATTCATAAATATATATCTTTGCTATATCTGTAGAATATTTCTTTTCTAAGAAAGTTGCTATTGCCATAGAAAGGGCTAAAAATAAAAATAAAACAGAAGTAATTTTTGTGGAAAAAAGAAAATTTTTTAACGTTCGCATACTGATATCTATTGAATATTTTTTGTCAAAAAAAAATTATAATATAGTTATAATGTCTGAACTTTGATTTCTCTAAATTAGATATACATCATAGATGTATAAAAGAAAGATTGTTGAAAATTATATAGTTATATTCAATTCATCATGAGCTAAATAAACATTTTTAGGTAATTGAATCTGAATTTTATCGTGAAATCCAAAAAAGGGACTTATATGTGTAAAATAAGTTTTTTTAGGTCCAATTTTTTGGATCATTTCCAATGATTCGGATAATGTAAAATGAGATGGATTTTTTGTTTTTTTTCTTAATATATTTAAAACTAAAATATTCAACCCCATTAATTTTTTCATGGTATGAATAGGGATACTACTTGCATCTGTTATATAGGCAAAATTTTCTATACGAAATCCTAAAATAGGAAGTTTTCCATGCCATATGTCTAAAGGAATTATTTTCAAATAATCTATTACGAAAGAATCCATATAATCATCCAATTCATAGATAGAAATTTTGGAAGTATTTGAATTTTTATTTTTTGAAAAAATATAGTAAAATCTTTTTTTTAAATTTTCTAATACACGATGTAATCCATAAACTGGAATTGTTTTTTTCATTTTAAAATTAATAGGTCTGATTTCGTCTAATCCTCCTATATGATCATGATGTTCATGGGTAATAAAAATAGCATCCAGTTTTTCATGATGACTTCTTAACATTTGATAACGAAAATCAGGGCTACAATCTATCAAAAAGGATTTGTTATCCTTTTCAATAAGAATAGAACTTCGAAGTCTTTTATCTTTTCGATTATTTGATAAACATACTGGATGCTTGGATCCAATAATAGGAACTCCCTGTGAGGTACCAGTTCCTAAAAAAGTAATTTTCATATATTATTTTTATTATTTAAAATGCTGATTAATTATATTTTTTTGCATTTCATTTATAATATTTTTTTTTTCTTTTAAAAATTCTTTTACGGAATCTCTTCCTTGACCTAATTTCATATCTCCATAATTAAACCAAGATCCATTTTTTTTAATAATCCCTAAATTAACTCCTATATCCAGAATTTCTCCTATTTTTGAAATACCTTCTCCATACATAATATCAAATTCAGCGGTTTTAAAAGGGGGAGAAAGTTTATTTTTTACCACTTTTACTTTTGTTCTATTTCCTAAAATATTTTCTCCATTTTTAATTTGATTTCCTTTTCGAATATCCAAACGTATAGAAGAATAAAATTTTAAAGCATGACCTCCTGTAGTTACTTCAGGATTACCATAAACTCCAATTTTTTCTCTTAATTGATTAATAAATATAAGTATACTCTTCGATTTTCCTATACTAGAAGTTAGCTTTCTCAAAGCTTGTGACATCAATCTTGCTTGTAGTCCTATTTTAGACTCTCCCATTTCTCCTTCAATTTCACTTTTTGGAGTTAAAGCTGCTACTGAATCTACTACTATCATATCAATGATCTTTGATCTTATTAAATTATCCACTATTTCAAGAGCTTGTTCTCCATTATCTGGTTGAGAAATAATTAATTCTTTGATATCTACACCAATTTTTTTAGCATAAACACAATCAAAAGCGTGTTCTGCATCGATAAATCCTGCAAATCCACCTATTTTTTGTGATTGACTAATAGCATGTAATGCTAAAGTGGTTTTTCCAGAAGATTCTGGTCCAAATATTTCTATAATACGACCTTTAGGAAATCCTTTTATACCTAATGCTATATCTAAACTAAGAGATCCAGAAGAAATAATTTCTAAATTTTCTATATGTGTATCTCCCATCCGCATGACTGTACCTTTACCATAGATTTTATCCATTTTATCTAATACAAGTCTTAAAGATCTTTTTTTTTGTTCAAATTTTTCGTTCATAATCTTGTAAGTCAAATGGTATTCGATATAAAAAGTTTATCCATTCATTTCATTATTAATTATTATTTTATTTTTCTTTTAAAATAGAAATTTTACCTTTTGGTAATCTTAAAAAATATTTATCTCCATTTTCAGGAGTAATAATATCTACAAGATATTGTGGATTTAAAAACATTAAATCTTTATAGGAAATATTTAATTCGGAAGAAAAACTCTTCAAAGAAATTTTTTCTTTTATTGGAACTAATACGGTATCATTAAATTTAATACGAAAATGAGAATATAAGGGTTGTTGGATATTATGTTCTTTATAATAATTCATGACATAATTAATAGCAATGAATTTTGGAATATAATTTTTGGTTTCTTTCGGGAAAAAATTCCATAAACTCCAAAAATCTTTTTTATTATGAAGTCGTATTATTTTATCTATGGTACTTGGTCCAGCATTATAGGCAGCTAGAACTAATTCCCAATTTCCTATTTTTTTATATAAATATTTAAAATATCGACAAGCAGCTTCTGTAGATTTAAATGGATCATTTCTTTCATCATAAATATTATTAATATGGAGATTGTATATTTTTCCAGTTTCAGGCATAAATTGCCAAATTCCTTGAGCTCCAGATTTAGATGTAATGGTAGGATTTAAATTAGATTCTATAATAGCTATATATTTTAATTCTTTTGGTATACGATATTTTTCTAATTTTTCCTCAAACATAGGAAAATAAAAATTAGATAAGGAAATAATTTTTCCTATATATTTTCCCATACGAAGATAGCTTTCTATAGATGCATGTATAATGGTATTATATTTAAGTATTTTTATTTGAGATTTTTGATTTAGATTATTGATTCTAGATTTTAATTCATTTGCATCTATATTTGTAATAATAAGAGTTTTTTTATTTTGTAAGTAATTTTTTTTTCCAAAAAAATATTTTTTTTTAATTCCAAATATTTTTTTCCATAAATTATCTATATATATATGATTGATATCAAATTTTTGAATAGGTATACTTTTATTATAATTTATTTTACTTTTCTGTTCAATCAATGATTTTGATACAGATTGTATAATCAGGCTTTTTAATATGAGCATAAAAAAAATAATATTTCTTATCTTTTTCATTCATTAATTATTAGTTAAAAAAAAGTGCTAATAAAAAAACAGAAAATGAAAGAAATTTCTATTTTTCTTCTGTAGAATTTTCGTTTTCAGAAGCTTTTTTGAACTCTTTTAACCCTGTTCCTAATCCTCTCATTAATTCTGGTATCTTTTTACCACCGAAAAGTAAAAGTGCAAGAATAACAATAACCACAATTTCCGTGGTTCCGAATGTTCCAAGTAATATAAAAAAAATAAAAAATAAATCCATTGAATGGAAATTTTACTCAAATATAAAAAAAATTATGAATTTTTCATTTAATATGAAATTTTTACTTCAAAGTATTTTTTAAATTTTTAGTTTTTTATGTAAATAAAAAATTAAAAATTTAAAATAGAATGATCTCCTAAATTTACTTTTTTTGGCATTTCTATATAAGATGTATAATTACCAATCATAGAATTGTAAATATTCACATTTTTTATTATTGTATAATCTTGTATTAAAGATTTTTTAATGTTACTGTTCTTTATTTTTGTGAATTTTCCTATTGAAACATAAGGTCCAATAACACTATTTTCAATAATTGTATTCTCTCCTATAAAACAAGGTTTTATAATAAAACTATTTTTTATAATCGTTTTTTCATGAATTAATTCGAATTTTTTGGATTCGATAGATAATATTTTTGAATTAGAGGAAATAGTTCTTTTTTTATTTCCAAAGTCCATCCATATCTGAACTTGTTTACTAGTAAATTTCATTCCTTTTTTTCTCATATTTTCTAATGCTGAAGTTAATTGATATTCTTGATCATTTTTAATATTATGATCTAGGATATATTGTAATTCTTTTTTTAATAGAGAACTATTTTTGAAATAATAAAGACCAATAATAGCAAAATTAGATACGTTATTTTTTGGTTTTTCTATAAAACGAGTAATTAATCCTGATGAATCACTTTCTACAATTCCGAATAAATTGGGGTTTTTAACCTTTTTTGTCCATATAATATTTTCTATTTTTGTATTTTTTATGATTTCAAAATCATCATTGTAAAATAAAGTATCGGAAAAAGCAATAATTATGGGTCCTATTAAAGAATTTTTTGCTTTAAGAAGGGCATCAGCAGTTCCTAATGGTTTTTCTTGATAGTATATCACAATTTTGTGAAATCCTATATCATTAGATATTTTTATTAATTGTTTTTCTATTTTTTTTTCTACTTTTCCTATAATAAAAACTATTTCTTTTATTGAAAGAATTTCAATAGATTTAAATAAGCTTTCAAGTAATCTTTTCAATATTGGTTTTCCTAATATTTGGATCAAAGGTTTAGGGGTTATTAGAGTGTGGGGACGAAGACGTGATCCTTCTCCTGCCATAGGAATTATGATTTTCATAAACTTAATTTATATCCAAAATTTTATATTCCGGTACTTCCAAAATTATTATTTCCTCTTTTACTTTTATTTAAAATAGAACATTTTTTCCATTTTATTTTTATTTTGGGATAAATATCTATAATGGAAATTTTTTCGTTAGGTTGAATTAAAATATTTTTTAAAGAGATATTTATTATAATTATTTTTAATTCTTTATAATATTGGTAATATTTTTTTTCTATTTTTTTTTTTTATTTGAAATATGGATCATACAAATGGTCCCAGTATCAATGAATTTTTTTTTGATAAAAAAAATTTTTTTAAAATTTTTATAAAAATTAAAATAAAAACCCGTTGAAATTAACTTTCTTTCCAAAAAAGATATGGAAACTGGATTTTGAATATTTGCTTTTAAAATAAATGTTGATGGATCACTTTTTGTATACAAAATATTCCTTTTTTTTATGTTTCTATTTTAATTTAGAAAAAAAATTATTTTTTTCGAGTAAAAAAACAATAATTATATATAAAAATTGTAAAAAAAAATGAATTTCTATCCGATTTTTATTATTAATTATATATGAAACTAAGAAAAAAGCAAATAATAAATGAAGAATAATATTCCATTTTTTTGTATAAAATTTAAGAAAATTTTTTTTACCCCAAAAATATAAAACTAATACCATACTTCCATAAGAAGTTATAGTTCCCCAAGCAGGTATCATAAAACTACTATTAGGAATTAATATAAATGCTATATTGAATAAAATTGTAATAGATACACCTATTAATGATATATAAGTTCCAATAATAGGTTTATCTATAATTTTATAAAAAATGGATAGATTTGTATAAATTCCTAAAAATAAATTTCCCATCATTACTATTGGGATAATAGATATTGCAATATGATATTTTTTATCGATTAAAAAATCTATGAGAATGGTAATATTTCCACAGATTAATACGTAAAATATTAAACCTAGTATAATAAATATATAAATAATCTCTTCGTAATAATATTTTGCATCAGAATCTTCAGATTTTTTAAAAAAAAAAGGTTCGATCCCCAATCGAAATGCACGAATATATAAACTCATAAAAGAAGCAATTTTATAACAAGCGGAATAAGCCCCGTTTATTTCATCGGAAAGCCATCTTTTAATCAATATCTTATCAAGATTTTCATTAATAGAAAATGCCATAGTTCCAAGCATAATAGGAATTCCATAATTTAACATTTCTTTAGCTAGAATCTTATTAAACTTTTTTATACTTACTTTCCTTAAAAAAATAGGAATAATTAAAAGAAAATTGCTTAAAGAAGCAATCATATTTGCAAAAAATATGTATCCTATTTTATCTGTAAAAGAATTAATCAATTCAAAAATGTAAGAATAATATTTTGGAATAAAGGGAATCATTTTTAATGATGTATAAAAATAAAACATATATATTATAAAAATAGATTGTACCAATATATTTATAACATTTATAGTAGTATATTTTAAAGCCATTTCATTAGCACGAATCCAAGCCATAGGAAGAATACAAATAGTATCAAAAAATATAATTATAAAAAACATGAAAAAATATTCTGGATGATTTTTATATCCAGCAATAGAAACTAAGTATTTGATTGAATTTACAGAAAGTATTAAAAATAAAGAGGTGATAAAAAATTGTATAATCACGATTGTTGAAAAAATCACATCCTTATTGTGATTCTTTTTTGATAAAAATCTAAAATAAGTATTTTCTAATCCAAAAGAAAGAAACCCTATAACTAAAAAGGATAAGGCATACATATCTGTATAAAGCGAAAACTCTTCTCTTTTTAAATATTTAGTAAAAAATTTTAGAAAAGCATAATTAATAATCTTTGGGAAAAGAAATCCTATAGAATAAATGATGGTTTGAATCAATAATTTTTTATACACAAATTCAAAACTTTTTTATCAAAATTAAAGGACTTTCTAAGTTCTACATTATTTTTTTTAATCTATGTATAGATGATAGTAATTATGATTAAATTTGATAAAATATTATCTATAGTAACTAAAAATGAATTATCATAAAAAAAATTCCAAAGAATTTGTGAAATTTGCTGTAAAAAATCAAAGAATAAATAGTTTATTGATAGATCAATATATTAAAATGATGACTCCATATATTGTTGAAGAACGTAAATTAAATATAGCACAAATGGATGTTTTTTCTCGTTTAATGATGGATCGTGTTATTTTTTTAGGAACTATTATAGAAGATCAAATAGCTAATATTGTTCAGGCACAACTTTTATTTCTTCAATCGGTAGATTCCTCAAAAGATATACAAATCTATATTAATTCTCCTGGAGGAAATGTTCATGCTGGATTAGGAATATATGATACAATGCAGATTATTGAACCAGATGTAGCAACTATTTGTACAGGAGTTGCTGCTTCTATGGCGGCCGTTTTACTTTGTTCTGGAGTTAAAAATAAAAGATCTGGATTAAAACATTCTAGAATTATGATTCATCAACCTATAGGAGGGACACATGGGCAAGCTTCAGATATTGAAATTACAGTTCGTGAAATTTTAAAATTAAAAAGAGAACTTTATGAAATTATCTCTATACATTCTGGATCATCAATTGAAAAAATCGAAAAAGATTCAGATAGAGATTACTGGATGACTTCTGAAGAGGCTAAAGAATATGGGATGATTGACGAAGTTCTAAAGGCAAAAAAAATATAATAAAAAAAATGATCACGACAGGATTCGAACCTGTGACCTACTGCTTAGAAGGCAGTTGCTCTATCCATTTGAGCTACGTGACCCATAAAACAATCGGGGTAGCAGGATTTGAACCTACGATCTCCTGGTCCCAAACCAGGCGCGATAACCAAACTACGCTATACCCCGTAAAAAAAAAAAGCGGAGAATGTGGGATTCGAACCCACGCGATATTTTTTTACCGACAGTTTAGCAAACTGTTCCGTTAACCACTCCGGCAATTCTCCTTATCCTTACTTATATACAAATCTAAAGTAGATCTATTAAATAAACAAATTAAATAGGGTATTCAATTCTAGTATGATAAATATTTATCAATTTTTTTTTAAGAACTTTCTTTATTTTTTCTATTTCTTTAAAAGTGATATTTGCATTAGAAAATTGATTTTCTTTGTTTTGTTTATTAATAATATTTTCTACTATATTTTCTAAATTTTTGTTAGATGGATTTTTGATACTTTTGGAAGCAGCTTCTACAGAATCACAAATCATAACAATAGCCATTTCTTTAGAAAATGGTTTAGGTCCATAATATTGAAATTGTTTTTCATCTACTATCATATTTGGATATATTTTTTTTTGTTTTTCATAAAAAAAATGAACAATACGATTTCCATGATGTGTTCGTATAAAATCCATAATGAGATCAGGTAAATGATATTTTTTAGCTAACTCAATTCCAATTGGAACATGTTGCAATATAATTTTAGCACTTTCTTTTGGGCTTATATTTTCATGGGGATTAAGTATATTATTATATTGATTTTCAGTAAAGAATATAGAATTTGGAATTTTTCCAATATCATGATAAATAGCTCCGATTCTTGCTAATAATGAGTCAGCTCCAATAGAAATAGCTGCTTCTTCGGCTATATTTGCTACAGTTAAAACATGTTGTAAAGTTCCTGGAGCTTTTTTAGATAGTAATCTTAATATTGGAGTATTTATATCAGAAAATTCTAATAATGAAATATCTGAAGTAATATTGAATAATTTTTTTAAAAAAAATATTAATGGATGAACAAATAAAGTTAATATTCCACTAAAAAAAAATAGATAAAAAGTATCTAAGGAAATATTTTTTAAGGATCCTTGACGAATTAGAGTAAGTGAACAAAAAGTAATTATATAAGTAATAGTTATTTTACATACTGAAAAAAATAAATTAATTATATTATAATTATTTTTTAGCATTACTAGAAATCCTGTAATCACTTGAAGAAAAATAAATTCAGAGCTATTTGGTGTAATTAAGGATAATAATAAAATTGTTATTAAATGGATAAGAAGACTTAAATTTATATTAAAAAATGCACGAATACTTATAGGAAAAATACAAAATGGTATCAAATATAATTTTTTAGAATGATATATTATAGTTAATATTGTTATTAAGAATATCAATAACATATTGATGATTAAAAAATTTATTTTTTTATTATTTTGAAATATTTTATTTTGGAAATAAAAAAGATATAAAAATAATATCTTCAATATTATACTTATTATTAAAAAATATCCTATAATTAAACCATAATACTTTTTTTTATTCCATATTCTAAATTCATATTTTTTATTAAAAAAAGAACATGTTTGAAATTTATATTCATCTATAATATTATTTTTATTGCAATAAATTTTATTCCAATTTTTTAATTTTAGAATAATAAAATAAATATCTTTATTATTTTTTTTTAGTATTGAATAAAAGGGGGCTTCATAAAAATAAGTTTTTTTCTTATAAAATTTGTATTTTAAAATATCTTTTTTTGGGAAAAAAAAGATCAAGGATAAGATAGAAATCAGTATTATAAAAATCTTATCTGTTTTTATATAAATCAATATTTAATAATCATTTAGATATTACCTTAATAAAAAATTGAAACTATACAATTATTCAATTTTATGGAAGGATAAATATTTTCTTATAAAATTTAAAAAAAATTGAAAAATATTAAATATTAAGAATATTCATATTTTTGAAATATATTCATCGGATTTATTCTCAAAAAAAATAGTAGATTATGTTTTAAGCATTTCTTTAATTTATTCAATTTTCGAAATAATATTTCTAGCATATGAAGGATTTATAGCAATAATTAATTTGACAAAAAAATTATATTTACCATAAATAAAGTAAAATATAATTATAAAATTTTTTAATTTTTAGTTAGTATTTAGATTCAATATTCTGACCATAGTATGATCTATTCCATATTTCATTTTTATTGTATTATATCTTAAAATCATTCTTATACATAAAAATATTATAAAAATACAAGATACAAAACTTTCTTTTTAAGATATATTTTCTTATTTTTCAATATATTTTTTATTAGTTTTATGTAATTTTTTTTTATGGAAAAAAAATTCATAAATTTTTTTCCATAAAAAATCTGATGAAATTCTATAAATAATTTCATTTCCATAAAGTGGATAAATATCATAATTTCTAGTTTTATTTTTTTTATTTTTAGAATGAGAAAAAATCAAATTATTATTGAAACGAGAAAAAATTATGAATTTTAAATGACTATTTTTAGTACGATGGAGATTGAAATCTAATTGAATTTCTTTTATTCTAAATAGATTTCTTTTTTCTTTTTTCATTTTTTTTATAAAAAATTCTATATTACTTCTTATAGAAATACGATTATTAATTTCATAATATATTGAAGAAAGTATACTTCTATATTTATTTTTTTTTCTTTCGATAAAATCAAAATGAACGTTCAATGATGGACTTATTTCTGAAATAATATTTTCTATATGTTTCAAACATAAGTTATAAATAAGAGAGGATAAAAAATTCTTTTTTGGAAAATTTTTTTTCAAAAATTTTCCTAAGGTTAAAATAGAAAAAAATTGAATATTTTTTTCCTCATAAGAATTTAATTTTTTGAATAATTTTTTTTTAATTTCTTCATTACTATTTGGAAATAAAATATCAAGATTAATCTTGGGATTTTTTATATCTCCATAAATACTCATTTTTAATTTTGTATATATGATTATTGGATCATAAGTACTTGAAAAATTTTGGATATCTAAATAATCTATTACATTAGATACATATCTAGTATAATATGCTGTCAAATTAATATTTGAGTGATTGAAATTATTTGTCCAAGTAATCATTCCACCTGATTTGATTTTAAATTGCTTTTTTAATTTTAAAATTGGAATTTTTTCTTTATTTGAAAAATGATAAAATCCGTCTTTGACAAAATAGGTACCACTGGTTTGAATATTCGTATCTATATTTTTTTTTAAAAATAAAGGCCCTTGGCCTCTTAATTCTATAAAATTTTCTAAATTATTATCTAATAATATTGAAACTTTTGTATTTTTATTTATATATGTTTTTATATTTAAAGAAAATTTATTTTCTTTATTCTCATTTTCTACTTTTTTTATTTCATTTTTTTGAATATCATTTTTATTGAAATTTGTCTTATTAGGATTTATAAAGTCAATAAAATTATTATTTTTATATTCTAATCCTTTTGGATTGATATATAAATGAGAAGAATTTAAAATATTTCCTTTTTTCATATAAATTTTTAAATCTTTATCTTTTTTTATTATTTTAATTTTTCCATTAGAAAAAATTCTTCCAAAGAAAAAAGTATTATATTTTTTTTTGGTATTTAAAACAAGCAATTTATTTGTATTTATAGATAAATTTAAATTCCATTTAAAAAAATTATTATGTAAAAAAAATCCATTTATATAACCTTTTGTATGGTATTTTGTATCTATAAAAGGAGATGAATTTAAAATAAAATAATTATGAATAAGATAGATATAAGTTGTATTGATCATTTCATAATCTGTATTGATAGAGTTTATTTTTATTCCAAATTTTTTAATTTCTATTTTTCCAAAATAATGAGGATTATCTAAAGATCCTTTAATCTGAATCTTCCCTATAACAATTCCTCTCGCTTCGCTATTAATTTTTTTCCAAAAAAAGGAAAAATCACTCATATTTAAATTTTGAATATTGATATTTAAATCAATATTTGATTTTTTTTGTAAATTATTATTAATATTTCCAGATAAAAATAAAATTTCAGAAGATCCTTTTTTTAAAATTCCATGAATTTTATAATTTTTTTTATATGGAAAAGAATGAATATAAAAATCTCCAATAACTTTTTTTTCAATTAATACATTATTAATTTTTATATTCATGTTATTAAGTTCAATTTTATTTTTTTTTATTTGTAGAATACAAAAACCATTTGTCATCCCATCTATCATTATATTTCTTTTTGGAATTATTCTTTTTAATTCTATATTTTTTAGTATAAATCTAAATTTATTACAATTATTTTCAATAAAATCGTAATTTATTACAATTGTTTTTTGTTTTTTTTCTTTTGAAGTTGAAGATAACATAAGATTATTAATGCTCCCCCTATGATTGATTAAGTCTATTGTGATTTTTCCAATATTTTTATTGATATGATTAATGATAAACCAATCATATCCATTTATATTTAATTGAGAAAAAATAATAAAAAAAATAAGAGAATGATTTTCCTTATATTTTTTATATGGATCATTAATTTTTTTAAAAATTAGATTAACGGTTTGTTTTTTAACTTCTTTTTTTTGAAAATTGAAAAAAAAATGAGAATAAATCAATAGATAATTTTTTCTATCTAAAATAGATAGATCTATATATTTAAATATAAAATTTTTAAAAAAAATCTTTTCAATGGATAATTGTATTTTTTCTTTTAAAAAAGAATTTACCTTAATAGAAATATTTTTAATAAAAATTTCATTTAATTTAATTGTTTTGGTAAAAAAATGAATTTTTATTTTCCTATTTTTTAATAATCCTGATAATTGAATATTATCAGATAATATTTTCATTTTTTTTTGTTGATTAAAAAATTTGTAAAAAGATTTTTTAATGAATAAATTAAAGTAAGCATATTGTTTTTCTAAAAAATTATTTTCTATTTTTTTTTTTGTAATTAAACAATATATCTCATTTTTGAATGATTTTAATAAATTATTCCATTCAAAATTTCCATAAATATGACCGATAATAATATCGGATATATTTATAGAAAGTTTTTTTAATGATTTATTTTCAAATGAAAATACTTTTATAAAAAATCGATTTTCATTTTTATATTTAGCTATATTTATAGAAAGTTTTTGAAAATATGAATTTTTTTTTCTATTTAAGTTTATTTTCGATTCAGAATTAGGAAAAAATAAAGTAGTAAAAAAGTTGTAAAAATCATTTTTAACCTTTTTTTTAAAAAAAAAATTATTATAAATTCCTTTAAATTTAAAAATCCATAAACCTGATGGGAAACTACTAAAAAATGGTATTTTTGATATTTTTAATATATTATTTTTTTCTGTTAAAATTTCACCTGTATACTGTATATTGTTATCATTGATACGAATACAAGTATTATATATATTTGCTCTAATATTATTATATTGAATATTTCCATTAAGGTTAATTAACCTTTTTTTTATAATCAAGTTTCCTCTATAAATAAAATTTTTAGAATAATTTTTTAGAAAATTAAATTTTAAATCAAAATTTGATAAAGTTAATTTTTGTATTTCATGAGATGAAATTTGAAGAATGGTTTTTAAAAATTGAATTTTTTTCCATTTGTTATTAAAATAGAAAATATTAATTTTATCTGAAAAAATTTTATTTCCATAAACATTTTTTATTAAAATTTTAGAAAAAGAAAGTTTTTTATTAAATTTTCCATTTATAATACCTTGAATAAAAAACATAGAATTGGAAGACCATTTTTTAGTATAAAAAAATAGATTGATTAAATCTATTCCTAGTTTAGACCCTTCAAAAATCTCCCCTTGTATATTCCTATTTTTTTCGTAAAAAAAAGATTTTTCATATCCATTATTATAGAATATAAATTTTCCTTTTAAAAAACTATTATTTGTTTTTATAAAGAAATTATGAATTTTTAATTTTAAGGGATCATATGTAAAACGACAGAAAAAATTTTTAATTCTATAACTTTTTTTTAAATTTATATTTTC
The DNA here is from genome assembly GCF_003268615.1 of Blattabacterium clevelandi. Classification (NCBI taxonomy): domain Bacteria; kingdom Pseudomonadati; phylum Bacteroidota; class Flavobacteriia; order Flavobacteriales; family Blattabacteriaceae; genus Blattabacterium; species Blattabacterium clevelandi. The sequence continues at coordinate 599,735 of NZ_CP029844.1, forward strand.
GTATGTTAAATAAGCATTTTTTACTTTTAAATTAGAGCAAGTAATAATTCCAATAGAATTTTTACTCAATTTTTTTTTTATTACAAATTCTTTTAATAGATAAAATAAATTGTTTTCTTTTTCATTAAAATATTTTTTAACAAATATCTTTGGATTCTCAATAATTAAATTTCCTATATTTAAATATTTTGAATTAATTAAAATATATTGAAATAAATTTTCAATAGAAATTTTACATTTAGAAAAATGAACAAAAGAAAATTTATGATGATCTATGATATTTACATCATGAAAAGAAAATTCTTTTTTAAGAATATTAAAAGTTATATTTTTTACATAAATTTTACCACTAATATGGTCCTTGACTTTTTCCAAAAGAAAAGAAACTATTTTTTCTTTTATTGTATGTTTTTGATAATAAATAGTATAAAATATCCCTATTATAAAAAAAAGGACTATTATACAGAATAAAAATATTTTTTTATTTTGAAAAATAAATTTTTGTAAAAAACAATTATTCATTTCTTAATTCTTCTAAATATATTGTTATTTTTTTTATGAAAAAAAAACTTATTATTATTGGTATAGAATCCACATGTGATGATACCGCTGTTTCTATTATTAATAATAGAAAAGTTCTATCTAATGTAATTATCCGTCAAAAAATTCATAAAAAATATGGGGGGGTAGTTCCTGAATTAGCTTCAAGATTTCATGATAAAAATCTTTATTTAGCTGTAAATAAAGCTATATCCTTAGCAAGGATAGATAAATATGAAATTGATGCTGTATCTTTTCCTTTAGGACCAGGATTAATCGGATCTTTATTAGTAGGCGCTTCTTTTGCAAAATCTTTTTCAATTGGATTAAAAATACCTTTACTAACTGTAAATCATGTACAAGCACATGTCCTTGTACATTTTATAAAAAATGCGAATATCAATAATTCTTTTCCAAAATTTCCTTTTTTATGTTTAATGATTAGTGGTGGACATACCCAAATAATAAAAGTAAATGATTTTTTTAAAATGGAAATATTAGGATCTACCTTAGATGATTCTGTAGGAGAAGCATTTGATAAAATAGCTAGAATGTTTGGTATTGATTATCCTGGAGGCCCTTTATTAGATCATTTTTCTAAAAATGGATATTCAAAAAAATTTAATTTTTCAAAGCCAAATGTTAATGAATTAGATTTTAGTTTTAGTGGATTTAAAAGCCATATTTTTCAATATATAAAAAAAAAATCAAAAAAAGATTCATTTTTTATTAAAAATAATTTAGCTGATTTATGTGCTTCTGTGCAAAAAACTATATCAGAAATACTTTTGGAAAAAATACATAAAGCGACTATAAAAACTGGAATTTTTAGAATAGTTTTAGCAGGAGGAGTTTCCGCTAATAATGAAATTAGACGTAATTTTATTCTTTTTGCAAAAAAAAATAAAAAATTGGAAATTTTTATTCCAAAAAAAAAATATTCAATAGATAATGGAGCTATGATAGCTATTACAGGACTATTTAAATACAAAAAAAATTTTTTTGATTCTATCAATGTAACTCCATATACAAAATTTCAAAAATTCTAAAAATTTTTAAGTACATCTACAAATGAAATTTCTATCTCCATATCCATCATTAATTCGATCTATTGATGGCCAAAATTTTCTTTCTTTAACCCAATTTAATGGATAAGCAGCTTTTTCTCTAGTATAAGGATATATCCAATTATTTCCTGTTAATATATCTAAACTATGAGGTGCATTTTTTAATACATTTTCTTTTTTCGTAAACAGACCTTTTTCTATTTCGTTGATTTCTTCACGTATTTTTATAAGTGTTTCAATAAAACGGTCTAATTCTTTTTTAGATTCACTTTCTGTAGGTTCTATCATCATACATCCTTCTACAGGAAAGGATATAGTAGGAGCATGAAATCCATAATCCATCATTCTTTTTGCTATATCTATCACTTCTATTCCAATACTTTTAAAAACTCTACAATCTATAATAAATTCATGTGCTACTGTATTTTTATTCCCAACATATAATATTTTATAATAATTTTTTAATTTATTTTTTATATAATTAGCATTTAAGATAGATATTTCAGTACACTTTTTAAGTCCATCTGGACCCAACATACGAATATAGGCATAAGAAATTGTTAAAATTAAAGAAGATCCATATGGAGAAGATGAAATGGTTAATTCTTTTTTTTGTTTTAAATTTTTTTGAAAAGGATGATTAGGAAGAAATGGTTTTAAATGATTAGAAACACAAATTGGCCCCATTCCAGGACCACCTCCACCATGAGGTATAGCAAACGTTTTATGTAGATTAATATGACATATATCTATTCCAATTTCTGCTGGTTTAATTAATCCTATTTGTGCATTCATATTAGCTCCATCCATATAAACTAATCCTCCATATTCATGAATAAGATCTATGATATTTTTTATATTGGACTCATATACTCCATGAGTAGATGGATAAGTTATCATTAATACAGATATGAAATTTTTATTTTCTTTTACTTTTTTTAACAAATCATTTTGATCGATCGATCCGTCTTTTTTAGTCAAAATTAAAATGACTTTCATTCCAGCTATACTTGCTGAAGAAGGATTAGTCCCATGTGATGAAATAGGGATTAAGGCTATATTTCTTTTATATTCGTGTAATGACTCATGATAAGCTTTGATTACCATAAGTCCAGCATACTCTCCTTGAGCTCCCGAATTTGGTTGTAAAGAAACTCCAGAAAAACCAGTTATTTCTTTCAAATATTTTTCCAAATTTTTAATAATAAATTGATATCCTTTTGTCTGATTTTTAGGGGAAAAAGGATGAATATTTCTCCATTCATATTGGCTCAAAGATAATAATTCTGCAGAGGCATTTAATTTCATAGTACATGATCCTAAAGGGATCATAGAATGAGTTAAAGAAAGATCTTTTTTTTCTAATCTTTTGATATAACGCATTAGTTCATTTTCTGAATGAAACTTATGAAAAATTGGATGTACTAAAAAATTAGATGTTCTTTTTAAAAAATTTGGAATTCTATATTTTTTTTTTTCTATAAAATTTTTTTTTGGTTTTTTATTATTACTCACTTGATGAAAAATAGAAACAATATGGTCAATATCTTTTTTACAAGTTGTTTCATCTAAAGTAATTGTTAAATAATTTTTATCTACATATCTGAAATTAGTTTTTCTACGTTCAGATATTTTTTTTAATTTTTCAAAGAAAAAAATATCTGAATTTTTGATTTTTATTCTAAGGGTATCAAAATAAAATGTATTCATTTGATGAATATGATCACCAATAGTATTCATTAATAAATATTCTAGTTTTTTAGTATTTTGATGAATATTTTTTGCTATTATTTTTAATCCATTTGGACCATGATATAAAGCATACATAGAAGCCATTATAGCAGGTAAGACTTGTGATGTACAAATATTAGAAGTAGCTTTTTCTCTTTTTATATGTTGTTCTCTTGTTTGTAAAGCCATACGAAATGCTTTTTTATTTTTTCTATCCATAGATTCTCCAATAATTCTTCCTGGAATAAATCGTTTATATCTCTCACAAGTAGATAAAAAAGCAGCATGAGGCCCTCCATACCCCAGAGGTATACCAAAAGATTGAGTAGATCCTACAACAACATCAGCACCCCACTCTCCAGGAGGTTTTAATAAAGTTAGGGGGAGTAAATCACTGGATACTATTACTGATATATTTTTCTTTTTTGCATATTTTACTGTTTCACGGTAGTCATATATTTCTCCTGAAGGAGAAGGATAAGAAAGTAATAATCCGAATATTTTTTCTTTTTTATATTCATTTAAGTTTCCATGAAAATCTTTAATCAATTTTATTCCTAAACCATAACATCTTGTTTTTAAAATGGAAAATGTTTGTGGAAAAACTTCATCTGAAACAAAAAAATAGGAAAAGTTTTTTTTTATTTTTTTTTTAAAACTTTCCTTATAAATCATTAACATAGCATCAGCTATAGCGGTCCCTTCATCTAACATCGAAGCATTACTAATTTTCATTCCAGTAATATCTGAAACCATAGTCTGAAAATTAATTAAAGCTTCTAAACGTCCTTGAGATATTTCGGATTGATATGGAGTATAAGGGGTATACCAACTTGGATTTTCTAAAATATTTCTTTGAATTACAGATGGAGTTATAGTATTTTTATACCCTAATCCAATATAAGAACGATAAATTTTATTTTTTTTACTGATTCTATAAATATGATTTAAATATTGATATTCAGAGATAGAATTTGGTAGATTTAATCTTTTTTTTAAACGTATTTCTTTTGGAATAGTATTATTTATTAAATCTTTTATGGATTTGTATTTTAATATTTTCAACATTTCGTGAATTTCTTCACAAGAAGGCCCTATATGTCGGGAATAGAATTTTTTTATAAAAAAATTCTCATTCATAAAAATATAAATTGTATTTAACTTCATTAAAGTTAGAGAAATTTAGATAAATTTTTCATAAAAAAATAGTTAAGAACGATCGTTAAAAAAATTTATATATTAATATAAAAAAATTCAAAATGAAAATTACTATTATTGGAGCAGGAAATATAGGAGCATCATGTGCTAGTTTATTAGCTAAAATAGATATAGTAGAAGAAATTGTTTTATTGGATATAAAAGAAAAATTAGCTGAAGGAAAAAGTTTAGATATATCTCAGATGTTACCTCTTGTTGGATCAAATACTCATGTTATTGGTACTACTAATGATTATTCAAAATCAAAAAATTCCGAAATAATTATTATTACTTGTGGCTTTCCTAGAAAGCCAGGAATGATTCGTGATGATTTAGTAAATATAAATGCAAAAATTATTCATACTGTAACTAAAAAATCTATTTATTTTTCTCCAAATGCAAAATTTATAATAGTATCTAATCCATTGGATGTGATGACCTATGTATGTTATAAAACAGCTAAAATAGATCCTTCTCGGGTGATGGGTATGGCCGGAATATTAGATTCAACTAGATATCGTTTTTTTTTATCAAAAGAATTAAATTGTTCTCCTCATGATATACAAACTTTATTACTAGGAGGTCATGGAGAAACTATGGTACCTTTATATAGATATACTTCAATATCTGGAATTCCTATCATAGAATTTTTATCGAAGGAAAAAAATCAAATCATTATTGAAAAAACTAAAAATGGAGGTGGGGAAATTGTAAATTTATTAGGGACATCAGCTTGGATAGCTCCTAGTGCTTCTGTTGTAAATATGGTAAAAGCTATTCTTAAAAATTCTAAACGAATTTTATCGTGTTCTGTTTTTTTAAATGGAGAATATAATTTAAAAAATGTGTATTTAGGAGTTCCAGTAGTTTTAGGAAAATATGGAATAGAAAAAATTATAGAATTACAATTGAACAAAGAAGAAATGTTACTTTTGAAAAATTCTGCTAATCATATAAAAAATATGATGAAAAAATTGAATAATATCATATAAATTTTGATTTAATCATGAAAAATAATATTTTATTTTTAGTAGCTCACCCTAATATAGAAAATTCTATTTTAAATAAAAAAATTATACAGAATATTCATCATAATAAATACAAAAAAAATATCATTATACGAAAATTATATAATATTTATCCTGATTTTAAAATCAAGGTAGAGGAAGAAATAAGGATTATTTTGAATACAAAATTTATAGTATTTCAATTTCCATTTTATTGGTATAGTTATCCATCTCTTTTAAAAGAGTGGAAAGATAAAGTTTTTACAAAATTATATAAAAAAAAATCTCTTTCTGGAAAACATTTATTGGTATCTATTACTACAGGATCAGAAAAAAAAACATTTCATGCAGGAGAAAAAAATAATTTTACTATAGATGAATTCTTACGTCCTATTCAACAAACAGCTCATATTTGTAATATGATTTATCATGGATATGTTCAGATTTCCATCCATATGGTAAAAATGTACGGAAAATCATGTTATTTGGAAAATTATACAGATAAAATTATTTTTAGGATTAATGAATGGATACAATAAAAAATATTTTTATTTTTCTAAAAAAATTAATAATTCTCCTTTTTTATAACTTATTTCGATTTTTTGTAGTAGTTCAGTTGATTCATTTCTTATTCCTATATTTTTACCTATTTTTAATAATCCATCATTGATAGGATATTTTAACCCATAAGTGAATAATCCTTCTACTTTTGGAAATGGGAAAAGAGAAACCTTTTTATTTTTTTTCTGATAAAAAAAATTTTTTTTATCAGAAAAAAAATAATAATGATAATTATCATGAAAAATTATGGATAATTTTTTTTTATATTTTAAAGCAGTAGATAGATTTCCTAAAAAATGATCTTGTTCTTTCCCACTAGCCCCCCAAACATTTATATTAAAATATCCTTTAGAATGGATTATTCGTAAAGCTTTATCAAAATCGGAGTAATTTTGATCTTTGGTTTCAAAAATTTCAAAAAATTTATTTTTTTTTTCTATAAAATTTTTTTTTAAAAAAGAATCAAAATCTCCAATAATAGAATCCACTCGTACTCCCATTTTTTTTAAATAGTAAAAGGCTCCGTCAACTGCAAATATTTTTTTGTAAAAAAAATGTTTTTTGAAATAAATATGAGGAGGGGTACCATTAAGAAATAATCCAACTTCGGGACCTTGAAATCGATGATACATTTTTATTTTATGATTTTATGATTTTTTATAAAATGATTTCCTAAATAAACTTTTTTTACCATAGAATCTTCTATCAATTCTTTAGAAGGTCCATGTTTCAATATTTTTCCTTCAAACATTAAATAAAGACGATCCGTAATTATAAAAGTTTCTTGTACATTATGATCGGTAATCAATATACCAATTTTTTTCTCTTTTAAAGAAAGAATAATTTTTTGTAATTCTTCTATAGCTATAGGATCTATTCCAGAAAAAGGTTCATCTAAAAGAATAAATTTAGGATTTGAAGCTAGACATCTAGCAATTTCAGTTCTTCTACGCTCTCCTCCAGATAGAAGATCTCCACGATTTTTTCGTATATGTTGTAATCCAAATTCTTCAAGAAGTTGTTCGGTTTTTTTTTTCCTTTCTTTATAAGAATTTTTTTTCATTTCTAATATGCATAAAATATTATCTTCTACAGATAATTTTCTAAATATAGATGGTTCTTGTGCTAAATATCCAATTCCTTTTCTAGAGCGTTTATATATTGGATCGTTAGTAATATCTTCTTCATTAAGAAGTACTTGTCCTTGATCCGGGCGAATAAGTCCTACAATTATATAAAAAGAAGTTGTTTTTCCTGCTCCATTTGGCCCAATTAAACCAACAATTTCTCCTTGATTTAACCAAAAAGAAACATTTGTTACAACATTTTTTTTTTATATTTTTTGTATATATTTTTCGCTATCAAAACCATGATGATAAAAATTTTTATTTTTAATAAATAAATTTGATTGTTAAATTGCAAATTTATTTATGTTAGTAATATGATCAAAAATATTTTATTTAAGTTTAATTTTTTTTTGATAATTTTTTGTAATTTTTCTTTTGCTCTAGAATTAGAAAAAGTAAATGGTATTTCTGTTATCATAGGAGATGAAATAATTTTAGATTCCGAGATAAAAAATTATTTAGATTATAATAAAAATATTTCTCCATGTCAAGGATTAAAAAATTTGTTAATTCACAAATTAATTCTTTATCATGCAAAAAAAGATCCCAATTTACAAATTGATGATCAAGAATTAAAAACAAAAGTATCTAACATATTAGAAGAAAATTTTTTAAAGACATTAAATAAAAATTCCTATACTGATGAATTTTTGGCAGACCTAACTGAAACCATCAAAAATAATCAGTATATAGAAAAATTTTATCAAAAAATAATAGACGATATAGAAGTATCTCCTGAAGAGATTAAATATTTTTTTAATAAAAAAAAGGAAAAATTACCTATAATTCCAAAAAAAATATGTATTTCTTATATGATTTTTTATCCAAAATTAATTGAAAAACACCGTAATAAAATTTTGGATTTTTTAAAAAAAATAAAAAATGAAATTCATTCTGATAGAGATTTTTCTACGAAAGCAATTTTATTATCAGAAGATTATTCTTCTGCATTGAAAGGTGGTATTATTAAGGGGTTGAAAAAGAAAAATATACCAAAAGAATTTGAACGTGTAGTTGATGCTCTAAAAGAAAAACAAATATCTGAACCTTTTGAAACAAATTTAGGATTTCACTTAGTAAAAGTAGAAGAAAAAAGAGGTGATGAAATAGATATAAGGCATATTTTAATTAAACCTAAATATACAAAAGAAGAGTTAACCAAAACAAAAAAATTTGTAGATTTAATCAAAAATCGTTTAATAAATAATGAAATATTTTTCGAAACGATCCCAGATGAAAATCCTATAAATAATCAAATAGTCAATTCTTACATATGGAAAAAAATTTGTATAGAAGAAAAAGATCTATCAAAAAAAATGAAAAAATCTTTAATTCATTTAAAAAAAAATGGAGAAATTTCTGATACGTATAAAGAAATTTTAAATGGAAAAGAAGTTTTTTTTATTGTTAAATTATTGGAAAAAATACCTTCTCATCCAATCTCTTTTGAAAAAGATTATACGGAATTAAAAAATTTGGTAAAGATTCTTAAACAAGAAGAAAAAATTAAAAATTGGGTCAAAATTCAATTAAAAAAAACTTACTTAAAAAGGGTTTGTCCATAAATTAAATTATATTATTTGATTATTAAATGTTTCTTTATAATATAATTCTGTATAATATCCATTTAATTGAATTAGATCTTGATGGGGGCCTTTTTCTACAAGAATTCCATTATTAAGAACTAATATTTTATCTACATTTTTTAATGTAGATAGACGATGAGTGATAATAATAGAAGTTTTATTTTTAGTTAAACGATATGTAGCATGATAAATCAATTTTTCTAATTCTTGATTTAAAGATGCTGTTGCTTCATCTAGTATAAGTATGGAATAAGGATGTATTTGTACTCTTAAAAAAGCAATTAACTGTTTTTCTCCAATAGATAAAAGATCACCCCTTTCTTGTACAATATATTTATATCCATTAGGTAAAGATTTTATGAAGCTATGTATTCCGATATTTTTTGCCATTTTTTCTACTTTTTCTAGGCTAATTGAAGAGTTTCCTAAAGTTATATTATTAATAATAGAATCATTAAATAAAAATGTATCCTGTGTAACCACTCTTATATGAGATCTTAAATTTATAAGTTCAATATCTTTAATTTCATATCCATCAATCAAAATTTTTCCTTTTTTTATATCGTATAATCTGGAAATTAAATGTGTAATGGTAGATTTACCAGAACCAGTTGTCCCTACTATAGCTACATTTTCTCCAGGAAGTATTTCAAAAGAAATTCCTTTAATAGTCATTTCTTCATTATTGATATAGGAAAAATAGACATTATGAAATATAATATTTCCTTTTAATTTTTTTATTCGTATATTTCCTTTATTAATAATTATTTTTTTATCAGAATTTAATATAGAAAATATACGTTCTATACCAGATAAACCTCTTTGTATAATATTAAATCTATCTGCTATTTGACGCATTGGACGAAAAATAAGGTAAATAAAAAAAATAAAAGCAATAATTTGTCCTGATTTTATATTATCCCCTCCTTTATTTTCAAAAGAATGAAACCCTCCATAAAATATTACAATGCTTATTGTAGCAGCAGATATAAATTCAACTATTGGAAAAAATATAGAGAAATAAAAAATAGTTTTAAAATGAGCATTCATCAATCTTTGATTGATAGATTGGAATTTTAAATATTCTTCTTTTTCTTTATGGAAAAGTTGTATTATAGACATACCTACGATTTTTTCTTGTAAAAAACTGTTTAAACGTGAAGTTTGTATACGTTCTTCATGAAAAGTTTTTTTTAATTTTTTTTGAAAATAACGAGTAATCAAATACATAAATGGAATAGTAAAAAAAATAATAATAGATAATTTTTTATGCACTGTATACATCATAATTACGATCATTATTATTCTTAAAATATCTCCAGATAAAAGTAATATACCATCGTTAAATATTACAATAATAGTTTCTATATCCGAAACAGAATAGGATACCAGTTTACCAATTGGAGTTTGGTTAAAAAAAGAAGTTTTAAAAGATAACAATTTTTCAAATAAAAGAATTCGAATTTTTTCAACAACTTTTTGAGCAAGAATATTGGATAAATATAATAAAATAAAATGGAATAAACTTTCTAAGATAAGAAGTATAATAATCCATATTAAAATATTTTTAAGACCAAAAAAATCTTTATAAACTATATGAACATCTATCGCTTTTTGTATCAATTTAGGACGATAAGCAGATATAAAAGATATGAATATAGAAATAATAATTATTGTTATTAAAATAAGTTTATGATTTAAACTTATTCTTAAAAGTTGTTTCAAGGAAGATTTTTTTTTCATAAAAAAATATCCTCTGGATAAAGAATTTTATAAAGAAATAAACCACATGGTGGTAGTATGGTTTTACTACAGTAATCCTTATTTTTTAACTCTATAATTTCTATAAATCTATTTATACTAATTTTTTCTCTTCCTACATCAACTAATGTACCAATTATAGACCTTACCATATTTCTTAAAAATCGATTGGCTTCAATAGTAAAACAAAAATGAGTATTTTTTATGGACCAATTGGCATAGTATATTTCACATATATTATTTTTTTTTTCATTTCTTCTTTTAGAAAAAGAACTAAAATCTTTATATTTTATTAAAATTTTAGTAGCCTCATTCATAAGTTTCATATTTAATGGATAAAAACAATACCAAGAAAAATCTTGAAAAAAAGGATTTTTTTTATATGTTAAATAATATTTATAGGTTCTACTTATTGCATTAAATCTAGCATGAACATCTTTTTTTACTGGGAAAATATTGAATACATGAATAGATTTAGGTAAAAAAATATTTAATTGTTTAATTAAATTATTGCTGATTTTTTTTTCAATATCAAAATGTGCAAACATTTGTTTTGCATGGACCCCTTTATCTGTTCTTCCAGCTCCTACTATATTGATAGGAGTTTTTAATAATATTGATAAACAAAATTCTAATTTTTCTTCTACAGAGTTCACTTTATTTTGGATTTGCCATCCATGATAATCCTTACCATTATAAGCTAATTCAATGAAAAATCTCATTTTATTTTTGAAAAATATAAAATAATATTTTATTTTTTAAGGTCATTCAAACATTCTATAATAATAGAACATCCTTTTTGAATTTCTTTTTTCGTAATAGTCAATGGAGGAGAAATCCGTAAAGATTTACTATGGAATAAAAAACGAAAAATAATTAATCCTTTTTTTATACAAGATTGTAATACTTCATCAACGTGATTCTTATTTTTTAATTCAAAAGATAAGAGGAGTCCTTTTCCATGAATTTTTTTTATTTGATCATGAACTAAATATTTTCTAATCCATTTTTCTTTGATAGAAACTTTTTCAATAATATTAAAATGAATAAGTTGATTTAATGTAGTTAAAGAAGCTGCAGCAGCTACGGAATTTCCTCCAAAAGTTGTTAAATGACCCATTGGAACATCATCAGAAAAAGATTTCATAATTTCATCTGAGGACATAAAACCACTAATTGGCATTCCTCCACCCATTCCTTTTCCCATTATCAAAATATCAGGTATAATTCCATAATGTTCAAAAGCAAAAAACTTTCCTGTTCTTCCAAATCCTGTTTGAATTTCATCCAGTATCATTAAAGAATTTCTTTTTTTACATTGTTTTTTGACTTCTTTTAAAAAAGAATTATTAGGCAATACCACTCCAGCAGAACTTTGTATTGTTTCCAAAATAACACAAGCGGTTTTATCTGTAATAGTGAAAATCAATTCATCTATTTGGTTAAATGTTATAAATTTCACTAATGGGATTAGAGGTCTAAAAGGTCTTTTATTTTTTTCATACCCCATAATACTCATGGATCCAAGTGTACTTCCATGATAAGCTAATTTGCAAGAAATAATTTCTTCCCTACCTGTATAACATTTTGCTAATTTTAATGCTCCTTCTACAGCTTCAGTTCCAGAATTAACCAAATAAGTTTTATTTAATGGATATGGAGTAATCTCTGCAATTTTTTTACAAAGGGTTACACAAGGTTCCTGTATAAATTGACCATAGCCCATAGTATGTAAATATTTTTCTACCTGATTTTTTATAGATTCTTTTATTTTTTTATTTCCATGTCCTAACGTATTTACAGAAAGCCCTGCGACAAAATCTAAATATTTTTTTCCATCTTTATCGTAAATATAATTTCCATCTGCATAATCGACTGAAATTTTCATAGGGTTAGATGTTATTTGAGTTTGATATCGAATAAAATCCTTCTCTAATTTATTCATACATATTAATTTTTTTTTCTTAATTTTTCAATTTCTTTTTTTTCTTCTAAATTTTCTTTTTTATATTTTTTTATTTTTTCATAGATTAAGCCTTTTTGATTCTTATATTTTTCTTTTTCTTTCCAAGAAAATTTAGGAAGAAATAAATTTTTTTCAAATATACTGTTAGATAACAGGAATAGTTCTGAGTTAGATTTTTCTAAAAAGAAAATTTTTTTTATTTTTTTCCCTTTTTCTAAATCTGCATATATCATGTTACAAGATGATTTATTGATTATTTTTTTCAATGAAGAATTATTATAATGAAAAATAATGCTTTTAGCATTACCTTGAATCAAAATTTTTTCTAAAACATTTTTTTTATCAAAAAAACCTATCATAATTTCTCCTTGTATCTGATTAAATTCTTTTGAATTGATTTTTTTTATATAAAAAGCATTTTTCATTACTTTTAAATAATCTAAAAAAAAATCATTTTTAAGATGAATAAAAATGGAATCTCCAGTTATTTGTTGATTTTTGATCCAAAAAATGGGATTTCCATTAAATTTTATTGATTTATTTGACGGTTCATATATTAAGGAGTCACTTTTTATTTGAAGTTCTTCATTTAAAAAAAAACCTATAACAGGAAAAAATTTAATTGATAATATAGAATCATTCTTTAAATTTATTCGGATAAAATCAGAATAAATAAAAAAAGAATCCTCTTTAGGTTTTATTTTTATAAATACTATATTTTTTTTTAAAAAAATTAATCCAGAGTATAAATCAAAATTTCCATTATCTCCTATAAAAAAATATCCTTTTTTTTGATCTTCAAAAAAAATATTTTTGATAAATCCACTTTTTTTATTATAATCGAAAAACCAATATTTTCCTTGAATAATTTTATCATTATAATGAAGACTACAATATTCTTTGGATAAAAAAATATTTTTTTTTATAAAAAAATCACCTGATTTAGCATAGAAAAAATTATCTATTTTATTATTATTTATTATTATGGTAGGGCTATAAAATTTTATTTTATCTATTGGAAATAGATATTCTATTGAATTGGAATATACCGTATAATTTTTACTAATTAATTTAACTTCATATTTTAATTTTGCCTTTTTTTTTAAAGGAAAGTAACTTCCTTCTTTGCTATATATATTATAATCCTTATAAAAAAGGTTGCTACCTCTCTTATAAAAAATTTTATTAAAATTAAGATCGTATTCTAAAATATTGGTATATAATTTCAATTCATCTAATAATAAAACTACATTTTGGATTGCCTGAAAAAATTTTTTTCTAAAATTATAATTAATAATATTTGCTGTTAATTTTATATTTTTTTGAACTAAAATAACTTTACCGGAAGCTTTCAGGTTATTCATATTTTCGGAATATTCTATTTTTTGAGAAAAAATTTTATTTTTTTCTGATTTGAATTGAACATTTCCATATCCGTAAAACTTATTATTTTTTTTATAAATAGCTTTATCACAAAAAAGTTGATATTCATTATGTTTAATATGAACATGACCTGTTAAAAAAATAGTATCATTATGATCTTCTTTTTGGATAAAATCGGCATGAATTAATTTTATCGATTTTTGAAGATTCTTGTTAAAAGAATAGTCAATATTAAGGAAAAATAATAAAATTATTAATAAAGAATAATATTTATTACTCATTTATTCATCAGTAAAGTAATTCATGAAAGGATTATTTTCATTTTTGAAATTTCTGTATACTATTAAAGATATTTCTATATTTGAATTTTGGGGTAATCCATAAACTTTTTTATGAAAGAATAATTATAGATTTTTATCATTCTATTATTTTAGAAATTAAATTTTCAATTTTGGAATCAATGGTAATTTTTCCATATATAAATAAAAAATTTTCTATCCATTTTATAGACCATAAAATGAAACTCTTAAAATGATTTTTTTTCATTTTATTAATAATAATTTATTTCTTTATATTGTAATAAATTACTTAAATTTGGATCTTTTATTCCAATAAAAAAAGACCAATAGTGATCTTCACCTATAGGTACCCAATCAAAATTCATTTTAAAACTTCTCAAATCTCTGTAAAAAACCAACTTTAAAAAACTTATTTTATTTTTCAATAAATTGTAATCTGTATTTATTCCTATATTCCAATATTTTGTTAGATTTATAGATCCATTTATACTTAAAAAAACATTAAATAATTTTTTTTGATTAAAATAATTTTCATAAGTTGAATTTAAATCAATTTTCAAATTCAATGGAATTGGATATATTGCATAATTATATTTATCAAATAAAAAGTATTCATAACGATTTTTTCCTTTTTTTTCATATTTATTATTAATAAAATTGATTTCATGTTCAATATTTTCATAAAAGGAAAAATTAAAATACATTCTTTTTTTTTCTTTTCTACTATCAAATAAAAAAGTATTGTATTTCCGTTTATCATATAAATTGATCCCCCCTTTATATTTCATTTTTAAATATTTCGTAAAATTAGTATAACCCATAAAATAGAATTTTTCTAAATGAAAAGAATTTTTATCAAAAAAATGAAAAGTTTTTACCTGAAAAAGATCCATTATTTTTATTTTTTTATATGTAAAATCTTTTAAATTTTTATTATTTTTTATTTTTAATTCCAAATTATTATTTAATATAAAAATGATTCTATTTTCAAGAAAATTTTTTTTATTATTTTGATTTAAAGGAAGATAAGATTTAATTCTTAAAGAAACTATAGGAGATATTTGATGTCTTAATACAAAATCCTTATTATTTAATTCTAAATGACCTTCTAAAGAGGAAAATAATATATCTGTTAATGCATCTGTCGTTTGAAATAAGGTTGAGGTCCATGAATTCAAATTCCAAGTAGAATATCCTTTATAATGAATTCTTGGATAAATTTTAAAATAAGGATAAACAGGAATAAAGGTAGAAATATTTATAGTATGTTTTATCCCTGTTTGGATATCTATTTTTTGTTTTATTTTTTTTAGTAAAGGAAGAATTGAATAATATTCTATATAATTATGTGCAAATATATGATAATCAATTATTAATGGATAAAAAAACGGATTTTTTGTAAAAAAAGGTTTTTCTCGCATAGAAATACTAATTTCTGGAATTCTTAATTGCGTTACTCCTTCATTTCTTTTTTGAATTATATATGCTTCCATATTCAAAAAATAATTTTGAAAAATTTTTTTTATACTAATATTAGAAATATTCATTTCTTCATTTTTTCTGGAAATAACTGGAGAAAAATTATCGAAATAATAGTTTATATCTGCGTTAAATTTTATTTCAGAATTTGAATTATCATCTTTATAATGCTTCCATTTAAATTGATAATCAAATTTTTTATTTGATAAATATTGATAATTAAAATGAATAGATCCATTATACGAATATTTAAATTTATATTCCATTTCTGTTTCTAATCTCCATTGTTCACCTCCATATATAGAACTGGAAATTAAAAAATTAAAATAATCGGAAATAGGAAAATAGACCCCTAGATTTTCTATAGATATCTTCTTATTTTGAATTAACAACCTAGGATAGGTAATTCCAAAAGAAGAAATTATACTATTGTCCTTTTTCAAAGGAATATATAAAAATGGAAAAATTATAGGAATTGGAACTTGATACCAATAAAAAAATACAGGTCCGGTAATAAAATATTTTTTTTTATGAAAATATTTTAAGAAATCTGTTTTTAAATAAAAATCAGGATTTTTATCTTTTTTATCTATAAAAAATGGATCTGCTGTATAAATCACTTTTTTCATTAAACTATAATCATTCTCCTTTTTTATATCCTTTGCTATAATAACATAATCTTTTTCTTGTATATAAACATTATCAGCATTCCATTTTTTATTATCTAAATTTATGTGAAAACGTCTAGATGTATAATATTGATTATCTCCTTTTTGGATAATAATTACATTTTCTTTTTTCCCTATAGCATATAAATCTCCATTTTTCCAATTAAATTCTATACGATCTGCTTTAATTTTTGTATCAAGATATTCTATAAATGCATTTCCATCTAAATAAGATTTTCCATCATCTATATGATGTTCTTGTACATTTGAACGATATTTTATAACAATATTTTTTAATTTTGTTATATTGTTTAAATTTAAAGAGGGTTCAATTTTAGATTCATCAATTGTTTTTAGCTCTTCTTTTTTTTTTTCTTCCTCTGCATCACTAAAAATAGTATATAGAAAAAAAAAGAATATTATTGCGGATATAGAAATCCATTTTTTTGTATACAACTTAATCAAGTTTTTTAAAAAAAATTCAATTAATCAGATTGATTAATAATAATATTTTTTTTCATTATATACTTTATTTTTATGATTATTATATGTAATATAATTTGATCATATAATATACATCAGGATATATAAAAATAATCTATTCAAATTCTATTTTTTTTATTTTTAATTGATCTTCACATACTCCTAATATTTCTAAAAGAGTAGTATTAAATATAGGATGATATTTTTTTGGTGAAATTTCACACATAGGAACTAAAACAAATTTTCGAAGATGTAATAAAGAATGTGGAATAGTTAAAATAGAACTATGTATTATAATTCGATCATAAAATAAAATATCTATATCAATTTCTCTATCTTTATAAAATTTTGTATTTTTTTTGGATGATTGATTTTTTACTTTTTTATTCTTTATAGATTTTTTTCTTATCAAAAATTCGATATCATAAATTTTTTCTAATATCTCAATAGGAGAATAAAATGTTTTTACATGTAAAGCTCTATTGTAAAAAGAATATGTATCTTTTTTCATGCTCCATGCTTCACTTTCAAAATAAGAAGATTTTTGAATAATTTTTCCAATTTTTTTGGAAATTAAAACTAAAGATTCATCTAAATATTTTTTTCTATTTTCTTTATTACTTCCTTGTAATAAAAAAAGATTGTGCTCTTTCAATATATAAATGACATTTATTTTTTTATTATTACAATATACTAATTATATATATTTTTTTATGTATGTTATTTTTAAGATTTATAAAAATATTTTTAATTTAAATTGAGTGAATATTATTATTTATATATATTTGAATTCATATCATACATAATAAAAAAAATATCAATAAAAAAGATTC